>NZ_CP008941.1:0-600000 GCF_000742835.1 Candidatus Paracaedibacter acanthamoebae
GTGGGAGTCGCGCAGCAATCTCTGTCGCAACATGCAGATCATGGCAATTTTGTCCATGAATGGACTTCAGTTTGTCAACGGTTGCAGGCTGATCTGGGTGAGGCTACCTTTCGCAGTTGGATCGTTCCTCTTGTCATTACTAATTTTGGTGGTGGTTTAGTGCAGATTGCGGCTCCGACGCGCTTTATACGCGATTGGGTGGCGAGTAACTTCCTTGAGCGTATTCGTAATTATTGGCAAGACTTGAACCCAACCATTGATACAATTGACTTGATTGTGCGTCAAGCCTCGGCTGTGGTTAGTTTTGATGTGCCACAGGCATCTGTTGCAGCGGTGAGTGAAGAAACTGAGACTGAAATTGAAGGAAGCTTTATCAGTTCTACCTTGGATCCTCGCTTCACGTTTGATAATTTTGTGGTCGGAAAGCCAAATGAGCTTGCTTATGCGGCAGCCCTGCGGGTGGCGGAGTCGACCACAGTTCAGTTTAATCCCTTGTTTCTGTATGGGGGCGTTGGCCTTGGTAAAACTCACTTGATGCATGCCATTGCTTGGCATATTAAGCGATGCCATCCTGAACGCCGCGTTATTTATCTTTCAGCAGAAAAATTTATGTATCAGTTTATCCGAGCTTTGCGCTACAAAGATACCGTGGCTTTTAAAGAACAGTTCCGGTCCGTTGATGTTCTAATGATCGATGATGTGCAATTCATCAGTGGTAAAGATACCACCCAAGAAGAATTTTTTCACACCTTTAATGCCCTAGTTGACCGTAATCATCAGGTTATCGTTTCAGCGGATAAGTCGCCCTCTGACCTTCAAGGAATGGAAGAGCGTCTAAAGTCTCGATTAGGCTGGGGACTAGTTGCTGATATTCATCCCACCACCTATGAGTTACGTCTGGGGATTTTGCAATCGAAGGCTGAAACCCTTAATACACAAGTTCCTAAAAATGTGTTAGAGTTTTTGGCCTTTAAGATTGCGTCTAATGTTCGTGAGCTTGAAGGGGCTTTGAACCGTATCATTGCGCATTCGACCTTAGTGGGACGTGAGATTAATTTGGAAATGACCCAAGATGTATTGCGCGATTTGCTGAAAGCTAATGATCGCCGCGTTACTATCGAGGATATTCAAAAACGCGTGGCTGAGTATTACAGTATTAAAATTTCCGATATGCAGTCCTCAAGACGATCCCAAAATGTGGCCCGTCCGCGACAGGTGGCGATGTATTTATCAAAAATTCTTACCTCCCGTTCCTTGCCTGATATTGGTCGTAAATTTGGTGGGCGGGATCATACAACTGTGCTACATGCCGTGCGTAAAGTTGAAGAGTTAATAGCAAGTGATCGAGAGTTTTCAGAAGATTTATCGATTTTAAGACGAACATTGGAGGTCTGATAGTTATGAAGTTTGCAGTAGAACGGGGAGAATTCCTAAAAGCATTAACTCACGGTGGCAGCGTTGTAGAAAAGCGGACAACTGTGCCGATTTTGAGCCATGTCTTGATTCACGCTGAGGATGGACAGCTCAATTTGACAACGACGGACATGGATTTGGCCTTGGTTGAAACCATTCCAGCAGTTGTGGAAAAGCCAGGAGCAATTACAGTCTCAGCCCATATGGTATTAGAAATTGTCCGTAAGCTTCCAGAAGGGGTGCAAATTGAGGCAACTCTTAACCCAGAAAATGACCAGATAGCCCTAAAGGCTGGGAAATCACGTTTTAATATTTCCACTTTGCCTGCCGAGCAATTCCCAAAACTGACTCAGAATGATCTTCCGTTTAGCTTTAAACTCACGGCAGAAAAGTTGCGTTATTTGATTGATCGATCTCGCTTTGCGATGTCGACCGAAGAAACCCGCTATTTCTTAAATGGAATTTATTTCCATGCGCATGAAGTCAATGGACAAAAAGTATTGCGGTCGGTAGCCACAGATGCGCATCGTTTAGCGTGTATTGAAGTTGATATTCCAGATGGAGCCGAGGCAATTCCTGGAATTATCATCGGTCGTAAAACCATTACGGAAATTCGTAAGTTGATCAATGATGAAAATGCTGAGACAGAAATTACGATCAGTTTGTCCCCGCAACGGGTGGAATTCAAGTTGCCTCAAGCAATTTTAAGTTCTCGTTTGGTTGATGGGACTTATCCGGATTATGAGCAAGCCATTCCTGTCGGGAATGATAAGCCGATTATTGTTGATGCCAAAGACTTTGCCAAGGCTGTTGACCGTGTGGCCACGGTGACGACGGATAAATTACCGGTAATTAAAATTTCTGTAGCGAAGAATAAGTTGACCTTGGTGGCAGCAAGCAGTGAGTTGGGAGATGCTACTGAAGAAATGGAAGTTGATTTTCCTTTTGATCAATCCATTGAGATTGGCTTCAATGCCAATTATTTGGTAGATATTACCTCTCAGATTGGGGACGAGGCGGCTGAGATCTTGCTGTCTGATGGCTCAGCACCTGCAATTATTAAAGGAATCAATGATAAAGAGGCATTATTTGTTTTAATGCCAATGCGTGTCTAGGAGAGAGCCTATGGCTATATCTGGTTGCATCCTGACTCATCGGGCACTGATCCGGGTAGGCGGCGCGGATAAACTAGCCTTTCTACAAGGATTAGTCTCGAATGATATGGGAAAGCTCAACACTGAGTCTTCCCTTTTTACTTTACTGTTGTCTCCCCAAGGGCGGGTTCAGTTTGATTTAATCGTGCATCAGGTGAGTGATAATTGGTTTTTAGAGGTTGATGCCGATCAGGCTGCAGCGTTGATTAAACGACTGACACTTTTTAAGTTACGCTCTGATGTGGCTCTTGAGTTGGTTCAAGACCGATCTATTTTGTCAATTTGGGGTCCGCAGGTTGCTAGCGCCTTGGAATTGGCAGCAGAGCCAGGTGCTACCCGCACAACATCTCAGTGGACGGCTATTCTTGATCCTCGCCTTATAGAACTAGGGGCTCGCCTTGTTATTGAGAACGGTGCCCTTGAAACAGTTCGGCATTATTTAGGCCTGAGCTTGGTCGATATGGCTTCGTATAAGAGACATCGGTATGCGTTAGGGGTCCCTGAAGGGGCAACTGAGCTTGAATTTGACCGAGCGATTCCCTTGGAATGGGGGATGGATGAACTAAATGCGATTGATTGGGCCAAGGGCTGTTATATGGGGCAGGAACTAACAGCACGTACCCGTTATCGGGGGCTTGTGCGTAAGCGGATTTTCCCCGTCTATACAGAAGCAATGGTTCTATCACAGCCTATCCTCTGTGAAGGTAAAGATGTCGGGCATTGGATTGCCAAAGAAGAAGAGGTAGGACTTGCGATGATTCGACTTTCTGGTGTACACAAGGAATTAGAATGCGACGGCCAGGCCGTCACGTTAGGACGGCCCCATTGGATGAAACTACCGGACATTAATGACGAAACTTAAAGATCACTTAGATGCTATTCGTGACAGGCTGCCTTTATCGGTGGTGATCGCGCCCTATGTAGCCTTGAAAAAGCGAGGTCGTTCGCTCACAGGTCTATGTCCTTTTCATAATGAAAAGGGGGCTTCCTTTAGTGTTGCCGATGACAAGGGGTTTTACCATTGTTTTGGATGCGGAGCCCATGGCGATCATTTTTCGTTTATTGTTGAAAAGCTTCATATGCCATTTATGGATGCAGTTGAGCATCTGAGTAAGCAAGCTGGGTTAACGATGCCCAAATTCGACAAGCAGGGAGAAGAAAATTCCAGTTCCCAATCAACCGATAGTAAATCGGTCCTTTATGACATTAATGAAATTGCTTGCCAATATTTTGAAGCACAGCTGCGGGCGCCAGAGCATCAACAAATTCGTGACTATTTGAAAAAACGGGGGATGTCGGGCGCGCTTGCTAAGCAATTCCGGGTGGGTTTTGCGCCGGCCCGAGGCCTAGCGGCTGTGCTGCATCAACGAGGCTTTAAGATGGTCGATTGTATTGCTTCTGGATTGTTGATTGATCCAGAGGGGCAACGTCAACCTTATGAGAGATTCCGGGATCGGGTTATGTTCCCTATTCAAGATAGTCGGGGGCGCGTGATCGCCTTTGGGGGACGAATTACGGATGCGGGAGAACCTAAGTATCTTAATTCTCCCGAAACACCTTTATTCCATAAGGGGCGTCAACTTTACGCCCATAATCAGTCCATCTCAACCGTTCGTGCAGGCCAAGCCTTTATCGTGGTTGAAGGGTACATGGATGTGATTGCTTTGCATCAAGTGGGCTTAACAGTTGCCGTAGCGCCGTTGGGCACAGCTTTGACAGCAGAGCAAATAGCCTTAATGTGGCGCAGTTGTCCTAAGCCCGTTCTTTGTTTTGATGGGGATAACGCCGGTCGGCGCGCGGCACACCGCGCAGCCCAGCTCGTCTTGGAGATTTTAAAACCCGGATATACGGTTGAGTTTTGTTTTTTGCCAGAAGGGGAAGATCCGGATTCTTTTGTCAAAAAGCATACGGTGGCGGCTTTGCGTGAAATTTTGAACTATCCAATTGGATTAACGGATGTATTGTGGCAAGTTTTTATGGAAGGTCGGACAATAAATCGGCCTGAAGATAAAGCTAAGGCCCGTCAGGACTTATTACAGTTGTCTTACCGAATTCAAGATCCAGAGGTGCGGCACTTTTATCAACAAGATTTGAATCAAAAACTACAGAAGCTATTAATGCAAAAACCAAAAGAAACAGCAAAAGATCAAAAAAACCTTATTCATCAAGGGGTTAGACCAGGTGAAGCAAAAAAAAATCTCGATGGGCATAAAATTTTATTGGCAACTTTGATAAATCATCCCACATTAGTATCAGAAATGGCCGAACAACTAATGTCTCTCAAGATTGATAATGAATTTATTGATTCTTTGCGAAATTTTTTGTTAGACTTTTTCTCTGCGGATCACCATACATATAATGACAACTTATTATCGGTCGTGCGTGAAAAAGGTTTTGGCAGTTTTATTGATCAAGCAATGACGCAAGATCTTTACATAAAGGCTAGATTTGCGCACACTAGTTCAGAATTGGATCAAGCACGTTCAGGATGGTTGGAAGTGTGGCATTTTCTGGAAAGAAATAGCCAGCTAAAAGACACAGCAGATCAAGTATCACTTGAATTGAAAACTGATTTAAATCAACGTTCTTGGCAGAGCTTGCTGTCCGTTAAACGGCAGCAATCTCAGTTATAGTTTATTACAACGGGGTAACACGAATGGCAAGCAAAACCACTCAACATAATGAAATTTCCGATACGCTTGATGAAATCCCTTTAATTGAGTTAAGCAAATCTAACCCGGCATTGAAACGTCTTCTCAGTCGGGGCAAGACGCGCGGCTATATTACATATGACGAGTTAAACGACGCTTTGCCCCAAGACCAGCTGTCATCTGATCAAATTGATGAATCCATGAGCATGATTTCTGAAATGGGAATCAGTATTGTGGATGGCGATGATGTGGAAGAAGGGGCACTCGACTCACAATTTAAGCGCAGTGATTACGAAGATTTTGAAGAAGAATCCGAAGAAGAAGACACGCTGTCGGGGCGCACTGACGATCCCGTTCGGATGTACTTGCGGGAAATGGGGAACGTTGAACTTTTGTCCCGTGAAGGTGAAATTGCTATTGCCAAAAGAATTGAATCAGGGAAAGAAATGCTATTGGGGGGCATGTGTGAAAGTCCCTTGACTGCTCGGACCCTGGACCAATGGCGCGAAGACCTCCAAGCCGGTAAAATGTTGCTGCGGGAAATTATTTCAATTGATACCAGTGGGGGCTTTGATGAAGAAGAAGGCTTAGCTGATCTTGAGGAAGATGAGAGCGACATCGAGGTGAGCGCTAGCAGCGGGGAGGCTGGTGAATCCAGTGAAGCGGCCCCTCAAGCTCAACCCTTGTCGGCGTTTGAACAAGCGATGTTGCCAAAGGTTATTACACTCCTTGAAAGCTATACGGAAACCTATTCACAGTTCTGGGACCATCACCAAGCTTTGATTTCCAAAGGACAAAGCGGTGAAAATATTGCCGGCAATGAAACCTATAAAAACCTAAAGATTTCTTTGATTGGAATTATGGATGAATTAAAGCTTAATCCCAATAGCGTTGAGCGTCTCCTCGATATCCATAATCAAATGAACCGGCGGGTAGCTAATTTAGAACGTAATTTGATGGCAGCTGCCGATACCTGTGGTATTAAGCGTGAAAAATTCTTTAAGTTTTTAACCGATGCTAATTTTGATCAAGAGTGGGCTGACAACCTTAAATCTCAAAGCGGTAAAGGCTGGGATAAATTTATTGAAAAGCATGCTCAGGATATCGATCATTTGGTGGCAACTGTTCAAGAAATTCAAGAAGATACAAGCTTAAGCTTTTCTGAATTCCGCCGTGTTGTTACAGTGGTTCAACGCGGTGAGCGGGAATCCTCGCGGGCGAAAAAAGAAATGATTGAAGCAAACCTGCGTTTAGTTATTTCGATTGCCAAAAAGTATACCAACCGGGGATTACAATTCTTGGATCTAATTCAAGAAGGGAATATCGGTTTGATGAAGGCGGTCGATAAGTTTGAATATCGTCGTGGGTATAAGTTTTCAACTTATGCAACATGGTGGATTCGTCAAGCTATTACGCGGTCTATCGCGGATCAGGCGCGTACGATTCGTATTCCGGTGCATATGATTGAAACCATTAACAAAATGGTACGGACGTCTCGTCAAATGATGCATGAAATTGGTCGAGAACCGACCCCAGAGGAGTTGTCAGAAAAGCTAGCTATGCCATTGGAGAAGGTTCGCAAGGTCATGAAAATTGCTAAGGAACCCATCAGCCTTGAGACACCAATTGGTGACGAGGAAGATAGCCATCTTGGTGATTTTATTGAAGATAAGAATGCTATTCTGCCAGTGGAGTCCGCTGTTCAAAGCAACCTGCGCGAAACCACAACCCGTATTTTGGCAACCTTAACGCCAAGAGAAGAGCGCGTTCTGCGGATGCGTTTTGGAATTGGGATGAATACGGACCACACTCTCGAAGAGGTCGGTCAACAGTTTGCGGTAACACGCGAGCGTATTCGTCAGATTGAGGCCAAAGCATTGCGTAAGTTAAAGCATCCAAGTCGATCCCGCAAATTGCGCAGCTTCCTAGATACTTAAGATAGTTGAGCTTATAAAAACCCGGTCTAAAAGCCGGGTTTTTTCGTAACCGCCCTCTTTTGTACTCTGAGTATGCCAAAAAAATCTTTGGGATCCTCATGTGTCCTTATATACCCTGGAGCCGTCAGATTTTTTCCTGCCCCGATCAAAAAATAGTTTATTCTGTAACAAGGCTCTTATTGAGCTTATGGCCTTATCGGTGACATCTTTCCTTTTTGTAAATGTTGTTGTCCATGGGGTTGTACTGATCGAGTTTGGGATGGCAAGCTTGGTCCTTTATGGGCGGTGGCGGCTTGTTGCTGTTGTTGAGCGGGGTTTTTAAAAATTTCGGCCATCATTTGGTTACGAGAGTGGAACAGTTGACGTGCTGGTAATCTCAACCATTTAGCCATAAAGGCTTTTTGGTGGGCCTCAGGCCAGCTTAGGAAGATTTTACAGGCTTGTTGCCAGTTATGAATCTTATCGGCATCCACATAAGTGACCATTCCTCCATAGTCAGCGGGTTGATAGGGAATGCCTGAATGCTTCCATTTTTTAGAATTGGTGATGGATGGATCCAAGGTTGAATCTTTGAAACCACTGGCTGCACTATGTCCCACGCCAAACATTGATTTTTTACCCGGCGCCGATTGCTCTATCCCCACGAGAAGAACGGATCGAATGTTTTTAGGGGATTGTTGGGGGGTAAGGTACCCAGGGCAATTGCATGAAAAAAACAGTATTAAAAAAGGTAATAATTTTGTAGAAAAAAGACAAAAGCCCCAAGAAAAAAGTTTAAAGTTTTGGATATCATAAGATTTATAGAGGAAGTTGAAGACCCTCGTGATTCCTGGAAAATCCAGCATAATTTAAGCAGTATCCTTTTTACAACCTTATGCGCTGTCTTATCGGGGGCGCAGACATGGGATGATGTAGCGCTGTTCGGGCAAACAAAACAAGCATGGCTGTCAAAGTACATTTCTTTCGATAATGGAATCCCTTCTGCTTGGACTTTTAGAAGAATCTTTACACTGCTTCGCCCAGAATGCCTGGAGATCCTCTTAAGGACTCACGCAGATCAAATAATGGGAGCTCATAATGCTAACCATATAGCGATCGACGGGAAAACCTTGCGGTCGAGTAAGCGTAAGGATTTAAACTGTCTTCATTCCTTAAGCGCCTGGTGTCATGAGAAAGGTCTTGTATTGGCAGAAAAAGATGTAGACAAGAAATCCAACGAAATAACAGCAATTCCTTTATTATTGAACACGCTAGACTTAAAAGGGGCAACCGTCAGTATTGACGCTGCTGGTTGCCAAAAAACGATAGCAAGCCAAATCCAAGAGCAAAAAGGTGATTATGTTTTAGCTTTAAAAAAGAATCATCCTAAATTATATCAAACCATTGAACAATATATAGCAGATCAAGGACCTTCTTGCGATACTAAACTCCATGATGGTTTTGATGAAGGCCATGGACGATTGGTCCGACGACGCTACTTCGGTTATGATATTAGTCATCTTGAACAAGCAAAAGAGTGGTCAGGTTTAAAGAGCGTTATTGCTGTTGAAACAATCTTCTCGCACCCTAACAGTTCTACTCATGTTACGGCTCAATGGCGCTATTATCTTTCAAGTCATCCAGCCAACCATCAACAACTTCCTGACTATATCCGCAATCATTGGAGTGTTGAAAATAAGCTTCACTGGGTTTTGGATGTGCATTTGAAAGAAGACGAGGATCGTAAAGCTGAACGCCAAAGTGCCAAGGCTTTTGCTATTCTTAAACGTATGAGCTTAAATATTATTCGGTCCAAGGATGGTCATACCAAGGGTAGTTTACGGGGAAAACTGAAAAAAGCTAGTTGGGATACTGCCTATTTGTTGAGTTTACTCGTGTAAAAACAAGGCCTTCTATTAAGTAAAGCGGGTGTAAGCTTTTTAGGCGGCGCTTATGGTACGTTAAGAGAGCCTAAAATACAAATTATAGACCTCCAATATTAATATTTAGAAATCATCATAGAATTTTTAGTAATAACAGAGATTATTTTTATCCTAACCAGAAAACTGCCTAAGTTCCTAAACCTTTCATGCAATTGCCCTGGGTAAGGTACCTGAGAACGTAGGGGGGGGTTGGGCCATTCCCAAAGGTTTGAGCATACATGTAAACGTGACCATGCTGAATCTTCTGAAGAGCTTTGTTATTTAAAGCGCCGCCATTCTCATTAATAAGGTATTGATTGTTGATGGCGGGATTACCATACCCTCCCAAGGGAATATCAATGCCCAGGTGTCGATGTTGCAATCCGTGAGTAAGGGCTTTAATAGATTTTACCCCTGATAGTTTATCTTCAACAATTTGCCCATCTTTTTTAAGACTCGCCCCATGGGTAGCCGCGGTCCGATAGGTTATAATCGGTGTTCCGCCGGACAAGGACTTCACAACATCCTCGGCTGTAATGCCGGTGATATCGATGTTCCAGCGGCGACCGCGCATTAAGTAACTCACACTTTGAGTGGCGACATCATAATTGCCAGCATTGACAGGTTGTTTTTCCGGGATAAAAACTGGAGGATTGAATAACATTAATAAATAAAGCCTTTTGACAAAATCTTGCTTGTCTTTGGATTGCTGCCATCCTGGGCTTTGCGGATTTCTTGAAGCTTCGGAATCAGGAAACATGGTTGCAAGCATAACCATAAGATCCGCCTCAAAACTTTGCTTGAGATCAACTTTAGGGTGCCATGCCAAAACGGGATCAAAGGCTATGGATGGTTTTTGAACTTGCGCTTGGCATACGGTGAAAGCCATTAAAGAACTAAAAATGCTTAAAAATTTCATGACCTTATCTTTCATTCACTCTATCTGTGAAGAAAAGGATAGAGGAAAAAGATGAAGAATGATTTAATTTCAAGGCTTAAAAAAATATAAAAAGTACCGACCCTTATTAGAATGAAAAGGCCGTCAATGAGAAGTGAGTTCTTGTATAGCTGGGAGACTAAAGTGAAATATAAAGGAAAGGTATTTTTAATGGTCGTTTTAGGAATCGGGGAACGTTTAGGTATCTTCAGAAAGTGAAATATCAATTCTGATATAGATAGAAGGAAAGGCTGTGTGTAAGTGATCTATATAGTTTATATTGAAAAGGGGCCCAAAATGGAAATCCACTGTTGAGCCCCTGCAACAATTAGGCAAGCAATTTCTTATTTAGCAACCGGTGCAGCTGCTTCTTTTCCTTTTCCAGCATGGTGAGCTGCTCTCTTATCAGCGCGTTCTTTTTTCATAGCTGTTTTTTTATCAACGTGTCCTTTTTCCATGGCTGCTTTTTTATCGATATGGGCTTTATGCATTTCAGCTTTCTTGTCAAGGTGCGCCTTATGCATTTCTGCTTTCTTCGCGGGATCCTTTTCATTTTTCATTGCAGCCTTGTGCTCAGTATCCATAGTTTTCATTGCAGCTTTATGATCTTTATCCATGGCTTTCATTTCAGCTTTGTGATCTTTATTCATTTTTTTTATGCCCGGATGGTTTTCGTGCTTCATCGTTTTATGATGGCCTTTTTCGGGATCAGCTTCTGTCGCAACAGCCATTGGGGCGGAAGTTAAAAGAGCAACGGTGCTAAGGGCTAAAAGTAATTTGTTCATGATATCCTCCTCAGGAAAAATTTAAGATCTAACATATATATAATTAAGGCAAATAGGTTAATAACTACTTAAAATTTAGAGGTTTTTAAAAAAATAGGAGGAATTGGTTATATATCTTCCAAGATTATTTTTTAGTCGATGACTCTTAGCCTCTTTGTTATTTAAAATTTATTTTCGTTAAAGCGACGCTATCGGCAAAAAATTGAGTTCAAAAACTAGAACAACATATCAGAGGACAGGGGGGATGTCAAAGTTGAAGAAGGGTTTCTGCCTATCATAAGCAACTTTATCGGGTTTTTTAGAAAAGTTCTTTCTTTTAACATCTAACGTGAATCGAGATTTTCCCTCAAGCTATAAGGCAGGTAGGATATATAAATATAGGTTTATGGAAAGGGCTCATGGACTGAGGTGCTACTCAGACTGAGATCAAATCCAGTCGACTAGCAGATTGTCCGGAAAAAAATGGAGAAGAAAAAAGCAGGAGTAATCGCGTACAGGCATGACATCCCGGTTTTTAGGCCGGGAGTCCATAGATAACAAAACTTAGTCCACAATTTCTTCGGGTTGTGGGCTTGCTGTCCCTTCAAACAATTGAATAGGTCCTTGTGGCATAACTGTTGATATTGCATGCTTGTAGACCAGTTGAGAGTGTCCGTCCCGACGTAATAGCATAGAAAAGCTATCAAACCAGGTAACAACGCCTTGAAGCTTAACACCATTAATCAAGAAAACGGTCAAAGGGGTTTTGTTTTTGCGAACGTGATTTAGGAAAACGTCTTGGACGTTAACGGGTTTATCAGTTGCCACTTGCGAACTCCGTAATTTATTTAAATTTTATTCATAATCCACGTTACGATTATTTTTGCAAAGTTCCAAGGGGGATTTCACAATTTTGACAAAATTTTTTCGATGTCCTCGCAGTTTTTTACAGCTTGAGCGTAAGAATCCGCTTCTGCATGGCAAAAACCGATGGGAATGGGCAAGCACCCGATTGCTTCGGCACAGCGCCAATCCACAGGGGCATCGCCGACGAACCAGATGGCTGGCGATGCCTCCATTCCCATAGTTTTTAAGGCGAGGAGAGCAGGGGCAGGATCAGGTTTATCTTTTACAGCGTCTCCCGCCCCAATCAGCGCAGAAAAGAATCTATCCCATTTTAGATGAGATACTTCTCTTCTAAGAGTTGCCCCCCCCTTATTGCTCACCAATCCCATGGGAATATTCTTATCAGTCAACTTATTTAAAAGGGCTAGTGCCCCCGGCAGGGGATTTAAAAACTTTAAATGGTTTTGATGATAAAAGTCGAGATAGATGGCAAGAGCTTCTGGCCAGCGATCCCCAAAATGATGGGGCAGACCATCTTTAGCTGATAATTGGGTCTTCTGTTTAATGTCTTGCTCTGACCATGTTTTCATTCCAAAATGCTCTAACGTCTGATTAATCGCTGCGCAGATTAACGGCATGGTATCCACAAGGGTATTATCCCAATCAAAGAGAACGGCTGTCGGTTTTTGGTGCTGGGAATACGGCATCTAGCCTCCTGTATAGTCAAGATAAAGCTTCATAAGTTTTTGAGTAATGGCGCCTGGCTGGCCATCCCCAATAACCGTCTGATCGACTTTTGTGACGGGAGTGATACCCGACACTGAGGCTGAGAGAATAACTTCTTGGGCCGATTTTAACTCGGTTAGGGAAAATGCTTTTTCTTCCACCGTAATGCCGTTTTGTTGGACCAACCCAATAAGGCGCTGACGGGTAATGCCGCCCAAAATAGATTGAGAAAGGGGATGGGTTTGCAAAACACCATCTTTGCGGACAATCCAAACATTGGTGGCACTGGCTTCAGTCACAGTGCCATCAGGCTTATACAAAATGGCTTCATAGCACCCTTGCTCTTCGGCTTGTTGTTTGCTGAGTATATTTGGCAACAGTGAAATAGATTTAATATCTGGTCGGGCCCATCGGTTATCCAAAAGCGTGATGGCGGCAACCCCCTTTGCCTTGTTTGCCATAAGCTGCCGTTGGTTTACATGGCGGGCGGTCACGACAAGAATAGGGCGAGGATCTTTTGGAAAACTGTGATAGCGAGGGGCAATGCCACGGCTAACTTGAATATAAATCATTGCATCTTGAAGCCGATTGAGGCGGATGATTTCTTGGCAAATATGGACTAAAGCAGGACGGGATAGCGGAGAGAGAATCCTCAGTTCGGCCAGAGAATAATCAAGCCGATCTAAATGCTCCTGAAAATCAATAAAATTACCCTTAACGAGGGCAATAACTTCATAAATTCCATCGGCAAATTGATACCCTCGATCCTCAATATGAGTTGACGCTTCTGGCTGAGGGACATACTGACCATTAACATAGGCAAAGCGGGACATGCTGAATTTTCATTTTGATTGAGATATACAATCTATAATCCTAACATACGCGGAGTGCAACTGTTCTGCCGTCAGACAATAAGGTGGCAAAATATAAACTGTCGCTCCAAGAGGTCGGATATTGAGGCCCGCTTCGATGACAAGGCTTTTAAATTTTTTAGTTTGACCAGGATTAAAATTTTTAAGATTAAAGGCCAAGATGGTTCCTTGGTGGCGAACTCTTTCAATATCAGGGTTGGCGAGAAGTCTTGGAGCCCACTCCTGGTGCATCTGGCATAAAGCAGCAATTTTTTGGTGGGTTTGCTCTTGCTCAAAAACATCAAGGCTTGCAAGTGCGGCAGCACAGGCTAAGGGATTCGCTGTATAAGAATGGCCATGGGTCAAGGCCTTGGCGTAAGTTTCATCGAGGAAGGCATTATAAATTCGATCGCGGCATAGGGTGACAGCCAGCGGAAGAAAACCGCCGGTAATACCTTTTGATAAGCATAAAAAGTCGGGATAAACACCATTCAAGTAATCACAGGCGATCATTTTACCCGTCCGACCAAAGCCGGTCATGATCTCATCGGCTATTGTTAAGACGCCGGCTGTTTTACATCGTTTAAAGACAGCTTCCACAAACGAAGGACGACACATAGCCATGCCACTGGCGCCTTGAATCATGGGCTCTAAGATCAGAGCAGCTGTTTCATTGGCATGCTCCTCGAGATAGAGATCGAGCGCTATCAGGGCTGCTGCTTCTTTTTCCTCAACGGTGGTGTCTTCAAGCCACGTCGCCGGGAAGGGTAAGAATGTGACCTCCTGCAGCAGATCAAAAAATGGATCATAATAGCCCGATGTTTTTCCAACCGCCATCGCCCCAAAGGTATCGCCGTGATAGGCGCCCTCAAAGGCAACAAAACGAGGCCTATTCTGTCCCTGATTGTGCCAATATTGATAGGCTATTTTTAAAGCAACCTCAATGGCTGTAGAGCCATTGTCGGTAAAAAAAACCTTGTCATAAGCGGGGGCAATGGCTAGCAATGCTTCAGCAAGCTTAATAGCCGGTTCATGAGTAAACCCTGCAAACATAACGTGCTCTAGTTGGTTTGCTTGTTTAGCAATTGCTTGGGCAATATAGGGATGGGCATGGCCATGAATGTTAACCCACCAGGATGAAACGAGATCTAAGTATTCTTTGGCGTTTTCATCGAACAGGCTTGCCCCTCGGGCATGGGTAATGACGATGGGGTCATCGGCCGTATAGTGTTGTGTAAAGGGATGCCAGATGGATTTTTTGTCTCGAGAGGATAGCATAAAGCATTCTGCAATTGGAGCCCTAATAAATTATTATAACATAAAGGCGAGAGAATCGGAAGGCGGGCGAGAAGCTGTGTTTGCCCAAAGAATTCAATATCGGTAAGGTTTCGGTCATTGGCCTCGCCCACCGCAATCACGCCCGCAACGGGAATTGATCTGTTTCGTAAAGCTTCTAAACTGATAAGGGTGTGGTTGAGTGTGCCCAGGCTGGTCCGAGTGACGAGAATCACCGGAATTGTCAGTCTTTGAATAAGATCAATCATTAAATCGGTTTGATTAAGCGGGACCATTAATCCGCCGGCTCCTTCTATAATCAAAGGACGACGTTGATTAATTTTTTTATAGGTCTCTAGAATAAAGTCCAGGTGAACGGTCTTGTTTTCTGATGAGGCTGCTTGATGGGGTGACAGGGGCGCCTGAAATTCATAACAACTGGGAATGATGTCATTCTCAGTACAGCGGGATAGGGTTTTGACCGTTTCAAAATCTCGGCCATCTGATAACCCTGTTTGGATTGGTTTCCAGTAAAGGGCATTGAGGTGTTGTACAAGCCAAGCAGAAACCACTGTTTTGCCAATATTTGTGTCCGTTCCTGTTATGAAATATTGCATCAAGCTTGATCTCTTAAGTTTTTGATGGCTAAAAGGTACAAGACACTGTGGGAAAAATCAAGCTTACCACCATCCACTCCATGACGGCGAAGCAGACGATTTTTTATCAGATGAAGGTGGGCTTTGCCAACTCAATAAACTGCCAAGCGTCGATACTCCCTCGACAAAAGTACGATCCACCCGTGAAAAATGTTCCCGAACATTTTCCTGAGTGTCAGTTGATATTTTTTCTAAAAAGGGAAAATGTAAACGATATTGCTGAACAAAGTGAATAAATTTTTTTTCAGTGTCAGAGTCTCTAGCTCCGATCCATTTAAGACCTTTTGTTAGGATTGATCGATTGTGTTCATATAAATGCTTAATATACTCACAACTGTCCTCATAAAAACTTAACAGATTAGGCTCCAAGATTTTCTGAATGGCTTGGACTAAAATAGAGGAGCGCGTATCAGTTGAAAATAGTGTTGTATATTGATTGAGATGCATTTTAATGTTCACTGTAAAAATAGTAGATTTTTTTTCCCACATCTCTTTCGCATCTTCTGCGCGGGGCTTGCAATAGCTATAGAGCAAGTCTGATATGGATGAGGAATAATAGCAAAAAATCAGGTCTCTAATTCCATTATCATTGGGGCTGTTTGTCACTGAGTCTGCTATTGTTTGTATGTTGTTTTTGTGACGTGCTGTTAGGATCTCCATCTTGCTTAAATTGACATAACCGTGCGTGTTATTCTTGATGAAAGCGTCCTGTAAGTCGCGCTGTAAGCTCTCAAGGTGTAAATTAACTAAAGTCTCAATTGTTTTAAGATGCTCTGAAGATATTAGTCGACGACCATCAAATTGACGTTTATCAATTCCTTTTTGTTCCACAATAAAAGAAATAAGATCTTTCTTATTAAAGTTAGGATTCGTTTTTTCCGGGAGAGGCCCCTTTTGATTGATAACTTCCAGAGCGACGCGATAATTATCCCCTTCCTCTTGTTGGTCTAAGAGAGCTGCGGTTGAAGAGGAAAGAGAAGGCTCCCTAAAATCTTGACGATTCATAGCGGCAAAATCACTCATCAATTGATCGAGGATTTTTGTCCCTTGATTATTTTGGTTGAATGAATGCGATTCAGCACTGGAAGAGGCAATCGTTAGGGCTATCAATCCCAGATAGATATGCAATAATATTTTAAACATACCGTTCTCATCGTTATCTTTATATCCAATAATAATAAGAATAAGTAAAAAAATTGCTAAACAAAAGTTTTTTTTGAGAGTAATTTAGAATGGAAAGTTGTAGATCTATCAGGCAATTCTGGTAGAAATAGCTTGGGGCCATAGTAGCAGGCAAGGAAAGTGGCAACGCATCTTAATCATGAAAATATTTGCTGCCTAAGCATCATTTTTAAAATTAATGGTTTTTGCGGTTTTTTGTTTTCAATAGAAGACTTAATGCTCTTAAACGTTAGATTTACTTAAAAAATCTCCTCTTTTAAATAAAATATTATTGTAGTATTCACCTTTAATTTAAGAAAAGGATTGAATTAATGATAACAAGAAAAATCATAATATTCTTTATGCTTGCCTTTAAACTAATCAACTCAGTAAAGGCCACGGAAGACTTATCTGAGACAAAAGATAAATCCTCTTTGGGATCATTTTTATATCAGCTGGAAGGGAGTGCTGATCAGTCTGTTCGACCGCCGGTTTATTTGTTCGGTACGGTCCATACTATGCCCCATACCCTGATTCAAGAGGATGTAAAATTTCTTCTTACAAAGGCCCAAATCTTAGCTAAAGAGATCGGTTTTAGCAATTATGAAAAGTTTCCAGAGTTATATGAGTTTGGAGATGTTAGCCTTGATCACCTTAAGGAAAAAGGATTCCTTACTGCTGTTCCTCCTCAATGGCCTTCTAAATATTTATCTCCTGAATACAAGGGAATGCTGGAGGAAAAATTCAACACCGATTTACAACAAGCGTGGGGATTAAAATTAGAAGAAGTTCCACCGTCCATCATTCATCACTGTTTAAAAAGCCATTTTGAAATTAGGATCAGAGAAATTTTAGAACAAGTTCCATCTTTAACCAACAATCCAAATGTAACAAATGCAAGTGAAGTAAAAACGGAAATTCCGACCATAGATTCTTATATTAAGTGCCAGAAGTATGAGAAAATGTATGATCTGGAAGACGGTCTTATTAGGCTTGAAACCTTATACAATCTACCTGACTTAGCGACAGAAAAAGTAGAAGTTAGTGTAAAAAAAGTTGAAAAAAATTTGGAAGATTTAATTGAGCTTTATAGCCATGGTAAAAATAAAATTATAGAAATTTTTCATGAGCAAACCAAAAAAAATGAAAAAGCTTTACTGGGTAAAACTTTAAGTGAGGCCTATCTTACTGGAAACACAGAAGAATTGATGAAAGGTGTCGATGAAACGACTTTTAAACGCAATCAATTGTGGTTGCCAAAAATAGAAGACATTATATGTCAGAATAGTCAGAGTTCAATTTTGATTATGGTTGGAGCGGCGCATTTATTAGGAGAAAAAGGATTATTAAATTTACTTAAAGCTAAAGGCTTTAACTTTACTCCTCTCACCACTATAAAATATTAGTCAATTCGAATAGAGTATTGGCTATGGGCTTGGAGATAAGAATATGATCGATAAAATGCGTAAAGCAGAAAAACCTTCTTATCTCTAAGTCTTTATTTTAGAAAGCTTCTTTTATTGATTGATTGGGTTGTTGCAAGATGTTAAATATTCACAATTCTCCTCTTTAAAACTTTTTAGGTTATAGACGGTAATGTGCTTCTAGGGGGGGCATATTGGGGCTAAAATTCCTCGTCTTTAAAGGGCAATAGGTGTAGATTAGAATAATGAAAATTGGAGTGTTGAATGGATGATATAGTTTTAAAGTGGGTGAATTATCTTACTACTGTGAAGCGATATTCTCCACATACTATAACCGCCTATAGCCAAGATTTGCGGCAGTTTCTTAGTTTTTTACAGGACTATAAAGGGGCGCCTGTTACTTTACAAATGATCAAAGAATTAACTCTTAAAGAGTTAAGAGCTTGGTTATCTGCTCGCCTCTCAACAGGATTTTCTCCCCGCTCGACAGCAAGAGCTCTTTCGACTTGTCGCAGTTTTTTTAAATTTTTATCGCGGAACTATCAATGTGAGTTATCCGTAATTTCTTTGCTGGAATCGCCCCGGATTAAGCAAAACTTGCCGCGTCCCTTGTCTCTCGAGCAAGCAGAATCATTATTGTTAGAAATTGATGGGTATGCCAGTGAAACCTGGGTCGGTTTAAGAGATCGTGCCCTATTTACGCTTTTGTATGCAACGGGCATGCGTATTAGTGAAGCCTTAAGCCTTAAAGGGGATGTGGTGACAGCAGGTGATCATATCGCCATTCGGGGAAAAGGTGGAAAAACCAGAATGGTTCCTTTAATGCCTGTCGTGCATGAGGCGATTTCTAAATACGTCCAATCGTGCCCTTATCCCATAACTGCATCGACCTTTTTATTTTTAGGTGTCAAAGGAAAAGTTCTAAGTGCTACGGTTGCACAATTATCCTTACGCCGCTACCGGCAAAGTGTTGGTTTACCTGCTTCCGTAACACCCCACGCTTTGCGGCATACGTGTGCAACTCATTTAATGCAAGAAAGTTCTGATTTACGGGGGATTCAAGAATTATTAGGTCACGCAAGCCTATCTTCCACGCAAATCTATACTCAAATAGATCAGCGCCAACTTCTGCAGGCCTTTACGAAGGCTCATCCGCGCAGTCGGTCAGACTAAACCTTAGCCATCTTTACCACCGTTAATATCGCGTTGGAGATCCAGGGCCCGTTGATGGCTTGGCGATCCTTTGGGTAGCGTCTTGATGGCGAGAGCTACTTTGGACTTTGCAAGGTCATTATCACCTTTTGTAAAAGCTTCTTCTGCCATCGCAAGGGAGGCCTCTCCCATGTTATTACTCTTTCCCTCGGCAATTGCTAACAGGCGCCACGCAAAAGAATTATCCGGATCTTTTTGAGTGATGGGCTGCAATAACGTCTTGGCGCGGGCTTCTTTATTCGGTTGCTTCGATTCAAGAATTGCATGGGCTAACATGACTTTTAGGTACTTGGCTTGGGGGCGTTTTTTTGATGCTTTTTCGAGCATATCAATGGCTTCATTAATTTTGCCAGTATCAAATAAGATCTGTCCTTTCATTTCATAATACCAACCGCTATCCGTTGTTCGGATGAGAGAATCAAGTTCAGCCATGGCTTCTTGATACCGTCCTAGACGATAGAAGGCAATTGCTTTAGCATATTGTTGTCCTTCAGCTGATAACTTCTTCTGGGATAATTGCTTTAATAGAGTTTCAGGAGGATCAAAGAACCCAAGAACTTTACCGCGTAAGCGTTGGAAATTGGCTTCGATAGCGGCCGACGGCCCTTGATTTTCGGTTGCTGATGCATGATCCTGAACGGCTTGAATACGCTCGCTGGTCATCGGGTGAGACATCGCATAAGGGCTAACTTGTTGGGCATATAAAGCTGTTTTGCTATCAATGATTTTGAAAAAGTCACGCATACCGGTGACCCCCCATCCCAGAGTGTCGAGATATTTCATTGCCGCTTGGTCAGCTGACGATTCTTGAGTACGGCTATATTTTAGCATGCTCCGTTCAAAAGCGTGACCACTGCCGTAAAGGCCAGCCGCCAGCAAAGATGGATTCCCGGTTGCCAGGGCTAAGGCTCCCCCTAAAATTAAAGCTGTTCCTGCCGGAATCATTGCTTCGGTCATGGCTTGATCCATCCGCGATACGTGGCCGCCGGCAATGTGGCCAACTTCGTGAGCCAGCACGCCCAAGAGTTGAGACGCATTTTCACAACGGGCAATCAAACCAGTCTGAATCATGATGACACCGCCCACGGTGGCAGCTGCGTTAATTTCTGAGTTAACAATCAAATAAATTTTGGGGGTATGGTCCTTTAAGCCGGCAACTTTAAAAAGTTGATTTATCCAGCCGGTCAGTAATTCCTCTACTTCATCATCCACAATAACTGAGTTTTGTTTAAATTCAATAATAGCGTTCGCAATTAGCGGAAAAAGTAAACTTAAGGCAAGAAAAATACGGGCGATCATTGGACTACTCGGTAAACCAATCAGTTTTATTGAATTAATCATGACACAGATATGGATATTAGACAAACCCAAGTCAATAATCCTTTTTCGTAATTGTAATTTTTTAGCTAAAAAATTAAAATATTAGTTAAATAAATCTAAAATTTAATAAAATAAATGTAATTAAAAACATACTCGAAAATAATTAATTATAAAGTTCATTGAATTATTTTTCAGAAATGGTGAAAAAAACAAAAAAACAGCATTTTAGGGGCTTGAAAAAGTCTTAATAAAGTATTAAAACCTCTTTCAGATTGTTGTTCTTTCGACCAAAGCCCTCGTTATTCATGTAATTTCGGGGGCTTTATTATGGGGTAAAAATATGGCTGTTTTTCGTAAAATTATTTCTTCTCTGGTGCTTGTTTCTTATATCAAGATGTTGGTGGTAACATCCTTTGCGATGGAACAGCCCCACCAATTCAGAATTCAAATTGATCGACAATTGGATAAGCAGAATCAGCTAGAGATTCTTAATCTTAGCCTTAGCCAGAAAAAGCAAAACGAAGATAGCTACGAAACCATCGACCATGACTTTGTGAATTTTATCCAGCATGAGTTTTCACCAAATACCTTGCCACGTTATGATGGAATTGAGGCCATTGAATGGAATACGTCTACTTTTGGAAAAATTGTTGTTGGCTATGATGGCCAAATTACTTTGGCTGGCATTGAGATCCCAACCGACACCTTCGAAATCCAAACGCCAGGCATGGTCTTGTTGCAAAACTGCTCTATTCATACTCTCATCTTAGAAAGTTATGGCTCTATATTGATGGGGGGAAGTACGCTGAAGAAAGTGACGGCATCCCATGATGCCAACGCGGGTATAATTGTGCGCGGCAGCAGTCCCGATACCTTAGCCAACTTATCCTTAGTAAGTGGCCATTTGCATAATGCCGGTATCCTTCATCTTAAAGGACAAAACCGTTGGGATTTGGGTAGCAATGCCTTCGTTAATTACAATCAACTATGTCTTGAGTCTGGGGCTTCTTTGCAAATTGTGAAGGCTCTCACAATCATCAATTTAAATAAGATTAAGGGGGATGATATTAGCGTGACCTCCCCTTATCAAAAAGGGTTGCCTCAAAAGGCTGACGATGGCAGTGCTGTATTACAAAAATTAATGGCTCTACAAGCATATAGTCAAACCTTAGCTACTGCTTTAGAGGAAAGTGGTCTTGTTGACAGCTCTGTTCCGGAGGATTTAAAAGGCGTTTACCCTATCCTTGGCGGTGTTGTAAACACAAAGCAGTTTCATGCAAAAAAGGGCAGTTTTTTTTGCTCAGAGATTGTTAACCATAAGAGGGCTTCTTTTAAAATTACTGATTCACCGTGGTTTCTAATTAAAAAAATTAAAAATGGAGGCCACTTTGTTTTAGGAAGTAACGATCAGCTCTCCACTGGGTCTATTCCCTATTTGGTGAATAAAGGAACCTTTGATTGTTCAATCAATTTAACGTTAGGTCGCTTAAAAACCTATTCATCAAGCTGCATCCGATTTTCTTCTAAACAATATCTTTCGGTTAAGTCACCGTTTAAACTGTATGGAACAATGGTAGGAAGCGGAGAATTGCAGTTAGCCGGGGCAGGCGAGAACTTTGGCCATATTGTTCTCAACGGACAGACAGATAATGCATCAGCCATCCTTAATCTTGTGGGGGCCAATCCTGGCCTCACCAATCATGGAACGATTTCCAGTACCAGTCCTTTGACCGTAACGGGCCGGGGAAAGCTTGAGAATCACAAAACCATCGAAGCGCCGACCTTAAAGCTTGAGGTTCCCACGGTTCAAAATGATGGACTGATGAATGGGGACATTGTCGAGGTTCGCTCCCCTGACCTGGATAATACTAAGGGTGATATTCATGCGGCACAAAAAGTGAGCATTTTGAGCGCTCGTCTTAAAAATACCCAAGGAAAAATTCATGCAGCCGATGATGTGATTTTGCAAACGGCTGACCTTGATAATAAGAGAGGAAGCATCAGCGGCCTAAAGAATACAAATGTCTATATGAATTCTCCTAAATTTACTAATAAAGGCGGCGAAATTGGCGCTAAGGGCATAACCAACCTTGTATTTGATAACGTATCTAATATTGAAGAGTTGGGCACCATCAAAGGAAATAAGATTGGGCTGCGTGATCGTTCACCGTCTCAGAATTTAACTTTACAGAATGGAACTGTCGCGGCTGACACCTATAGTGTTATCTATGGCACCCATCTTACCGGCACGAATCTTGATTTTCAAACGCCGAGCTTATATTTATATCTCTCGTCTTGGACATTAAATGATCAAATTAATTGCGAGCGAACACTTTGGGAATGTAGCCCCCAAAAAGATCTAGAATTTAATCACCCTTATCGCACCCGCGGCACTTTTGAAATCTGGCTGAATACTTTTAAAAATCGGCAGGAGGTTGTCCAGGAATGGACAAGGTTGTATGGGGATAAAAGCCAGCCCCTTGCGGAGCCGAAGCACACCATTCGCCTTAACGCTAGTATCCAAGCCGATAAAGGGATGAGAGTGTATGCCCCTGAAGCTACTTTGGAGATACCGGATAATCAGCAAGACAGAGCGACAGAATTATTATTTAAGGACGGTAACGTTGATGCTCTGATCAGTAAATTTGATATGGAACGGGGGGTAATGAGTGCCTTAAATGTCGACAGTTGGGCAGCTCATGGTCACTTTATTGGGCGGTTAGTCGAAGATCCGACGCGCATCGGATTAGCAACATTTTATAGTAATCGCCAATCGGGTGCATCCTCCTCTAACATAGGATCTTATAATTCAGCCAAGAGCTGTGAAATATTTGGCAAATCTGTTCCTACTTTTTATGATGGTCGGCATCTTCAGGTTTTGCCCGTTTATACCACCAACGGAACTGCATTCGACATAAAACAGCAAACTTCCTTCACAGGCCATATGATTTTACAGGGAACCCTTAAAAGTCATGATTTAATCCTTGATTCTTCAACTCTGTCAAAAGGCACAGCCTGTTCGTTAGATATTGCTAATAATTTATTTTTTAAAAATGGAGGGGGGCTTCAACTCAATCGAGTGGAAAGTAAAGCGCATCATCATTATTATAGTATACAAGCGGGGCATAATTATTTGTCCTGGTGGGTAAGAACTTATACCCACTGTCATAGCGATGCTGCCAGTTTAGAAGTCCAAGGAACGATTGATGCAGATAGGTCGACGCCTCTAACTCTGATCGGCTCGACGTGGTATGCAAAAGTTATGACTCCTCATATAAAGCACACAGACTCTCCTCTTACTTGTAGTTATTTTCAAAAATTCTATGATCGGGCCGCGTGCGAAAGAGAAGGTTTTCTGACCGCCCAATATAGCGGTAGACTCCGACATAGTGGAGTGACAATTGCACAGAATTACCACTTCCCTAACCCTATGGACAATACGGGATACGCTGCGCCAAACAGTCCGCACAGTTATGCCGTCGGTTTCTTGAGGAAAACTAACAACTTTGAAGGCGCCCAGGCAGTTTTCCCCAGTTATAAGAGTGCTTCCACAGGAATTATTGCATCTACAGCCGAGGAGTCATCAAGCCAAACGGTGGATGCCTCCATCAGCACCCCCTTCATGTTGGTTACCATGGGCAGTGGTAATTTAGCTTTAGGCAGCCCAAATCCTTATTACATCGCGCCAAAAAACCCGATTCAGGATTTGATGGCGAAGGGATTCAACCTTCAAACAACTTATATTGCACCCAACCTCAAAGAACTGATTGGTCAAGCTCACTCATCACAAATCTTCTTTAAAATGCATGAGCGTTTCTGGTTTGATAGTGAGAAAGCAGAGCAGTTCTATCGTGATATTTACGATCATGTCCATATTGTTAGTGCGTCTGGTCTAAAAAAGCTAAACGGTCCGACTATTTTTTCCATTAGTCCCGGCTTCTTAATTGATCGGGTCCGCAAGTCTTGCCAAGAGACTTTAATGCGCGGTTATATCTATGACAATCAAGCCATTGATGAAGAGTGCGTTAAACAATTGCACCGAAATGCGACGGAGTATGTAAGTCAATTAAAAGGAGACACGGCTGACGCCCCTCAAACTTTGGTAACCCTAGCATCCTCTCTCTCTCAGCGGTGGCCAGATAAACCGGTTATCTTTTATGAGGCAGGAAGTAGCCAAGGGGTAGAAGAACTTTCTCCGAAAATAGTATTCCCATTGTCCATGATGCAGAATGCCCGGGCTGAGCGCGGTGGCTTGAGTCGGATTAATGTGCTGGCCATTTTACCAGCGTCCATGACACCGCAGCAGATGATCGAATCTTACAAAGACGACCCGCTCCTGCAAAGGGCTTTGCTTAACCATTTTGAAGGTCACCCTGAGACCGTCACTCAGTTAGAACACCAAGCTCAACGCCATCAACAACGCCTGTTAACTTACAATCCGGAGTGGTCGCCAACCGAAAGTGATTTATCGTTAATACCGTCTTCGTCGTCTAGCGCGGTATCCTCGTCGATGCAATCGACCGCCTCATCCAGTTCCGGCTTGGGGTCTGTGACTTTGTATGGAACCTTCCGTTCCGACCAAGTCGGGATCATCAATGAAGGACCCGTCAACATCTATGCCACTATAGAAGCTGAAAATGCCTTCCTGGCCTCTTTGTACGACAATGTGATCTTAGAATCGAGGAAAGAGCGCCTTTATCGGGATGCGGAAAACTTTATTGAACATATCCCTGTCCCCGCCCGTGTTGCAGTGCAAAATATTCTCAAAATTTACAGTGGTCAGAGTGTGATCATGATCGGGGCGCAAACCGATTCTAGCGTGATGACGCATATTAAGGCGCTAGCGGATATTATTGATGTGCCAGTTGAGCTTCTAACACAACATATAGAGTATTTTACGAGTCGTAAGAAAAAAGGTCGCATTCAAACCAATACGTCAACGGCGGTGGCCTCTCGGCATACGACTAGGGGGCGATTTGTTGGGGAAGCCGGCCATAATCTCATTGCACAAAAGACCGCGGTTGAGGCACGTCAAATTGATATGGTCGCCGGCAACAATGTTGAGTTTCGAGATGCTCATGATAGCATCACAATTCAAGGGACTATCACTGGTAAGGGCTCGTTCGGTAAGAAAAAGAAATGCCAGTTTACTGAACAAACCCAGACATCCTTTGGGGTGACTCTTAAAGCCGACGTTGTTAACGTCACGGCTGTCACTGGTACTATTACCGCCACCAATCCGACCTTTGAAGCGATTGAAACGAACCTCAAAGCCCTCGAAGGACTGGTCTCCATTCTGTTGGGTGTGAACAATCATTGCTTTAGCTCAATGAAAAGCAGTAACAGTTCTGTGTGGAACCGCATGGGCCAACGCACGGAAGAGCATACAACCTATGCGCGACCGAAGTTCACCGGCACCGTCAATATTGAATCCCGAGAAAGCTTAGTGCAATTGGTGGATGGTCAAGCCAATGCGTTCTTTGACCATATCAAGCAACAGGGTGGCGTGCTGGAGAAGAAATTCTTAGCAGAGCTGCACAAGAGTGAGTATAAAAAGGTCCAGGGCCCGGGCCAAGCGCTGATGGCCGTGATCGCTGTTGCTGTGTCCATTGTGACCTGTGGGGCGGGGGCGGCGCTTGCAACCGGCAGCACATTCTTGGCTGGCAATGCGACGGCCATTGCGATGCTGGATGTGGCTGTCAGTTCGGTGGCAACCCAGTTTACCGTCGGCACCCTGCAGAATGGCGGTAATTTCCTTAAAGGTGCCAAGACCCTTGTGAATAAAGACTATATTCGCTCCTTGGGGGTCTCTCTTGTCACGGCAGGGATTACTGCTAAAATTGGCGGTGCGTATGGCATTCAAAAGCCAGACGCTAACTTTATCAAAATCGCAAGCAATCCTCAATTGTTGGCGGCCCACTTCCAGTACAATTTATTGAACCAAACGGTGAACACAGCCGTTCGCACAACGCTTGGCAAGGAAAGCTTTAAGGGGGCGCTGGCTGAAGGGGCTAAATCTGTTGCGGTGGATACGGCAGCGGCGTTTGCCGCCAACAAGATCGGGCAATGGTATGCTAAGGGGGAAGTTAATCCTCTCGAGCAGAAAGCCCTGCATTTTGGAGTTGGATTCAGTATGGGCTTAGCAGCGCATGGCCGAGTGGATGAAGCTTTAACAGCGGGGGGTGCGGCGGTTCTATCCGAGACAATGGCCGAAGGCATTGTAGGCGATCATGAGTCTCTAACCGAGCAAGCAAGACAGGATGTTCAACAGGAAGGCAGGCCTTTAACCCAAGAGAATATCGACAAGGCTTCTCAGGTCCGCCGGCAAAAGGCAGCAAACTGGGCCAAGCTTGGTACAGCTGTGACAGCGTTGGCAACCCGTACCAATGTTGATGTTGCCGTCCGCGCAGCCACCAATGCGGTTGAGAATAATTTCCTGACCACCAGCGTCTTATATGGCAGGTCGGATGATGCATTTGCCGAGATGTTTGAGAGAAATCTTGAGGAAGAGGAAAAACGGGGCAAAGACGATAAAGGGCCAGAGACAGAAGAGCGGGGTCGCAGCCGAGAGCGTGATCCTCGGTCTCATCAGAGTAAAAGCCAAAGTCCTCCGCGACGGGCCGATGCTAGCTTTGAAAAGTTTAACCGCATGGTATCTGGAAGCCGCGACGCTCTATATGACGGCCAAAAGCGTTTCAGGAACGGTGAGCGGACTATGGAAACCTTCTTAAAGGCTCACGGTGCTGATTGGCTTGATACCTTTGGGTATGCAGTAAAAGGTGCAGATTTTCTGACTGGTGGAGCAGTTTCTCAGGCTGGAAAATTGATGGGAGATATTTCTGAAGGAGCGAATACTAAAATCCGTCGGAATGTACGAGAACTGACGGGGAATCAATATTGGGCTCAAGAGGCAGGCGACTATGCGACATTCTTAGGCTCCTTTTTCGTTCCGGGGCCGGCAGCAGCCGCTAAAGCGACTCAACTTCTTACGATGGGTAAAATAGCTAGCGCCACGGCGAAGTTAGTCAGGCGTATCCGAATGGCTGACGCGCTGGATTTAGCAGGGATCAGCCAGGCTCCCACCTCCAAGTTTATTTATCAACAGTATGGCAAGAGCCAGCCTATCAAGAAGACATTGACTCGGATAGCAAATGAAAACCGAGCTCCTTTTACAGCTCAGAGGTCGGCTAATGCGAATCGTTTTTATGACGAGATGCGAGCCGTGGCGAATGGCAGCACAGTCCATCAGTCGACGCCAAGCCTCTCTCATGCGCCTCGGATGTCCAGTGGTAGTAGTAGCGGCGGTAATCCTTCTACCAGGGTTGGGGCAAGTTCTAGCGCCAGTGGTCAGGGCGCTTCATCCAGCATGAGACAGGGAACAAACGGGGGCAGTACTCGAGGAGACACCTCGCTGGGTCGTAATCTCATCACCGGTGAGCTGGAACCAAAAGGGAAGGGGAAAGTTGATACTCAGCCTACTATTCCATATGTAGCAAAGCAGCCTAAGTCAAACTCATTAAATGCGACGAATTCTTCAAATAATGCGACTGCTAAGCCTATGGTGCGGCGTGCTCCAGAGTTTCCAGGCGGAAGTGTGACTGAATCAGAATTTTTAAACTTTGCAGAGCAATATCTAGGTAGTGGCTATTCAAGCTTACCTAACGGACGTTACATATCGCAAGATGGCTTAAGGCAAGTAAGATATGGTAGGCATGAAGTTACAAGTTCTAGACATCATGGGCACTTTGAAGCATATAATAAACCTGGCGGTAACATTATTGAAAATACAGTTGTTGAAATTTTACCGGATTAAAGAAAATGGATTTTAAAATAATTAAACGTGTTTTTTTGAACGACACTCAAGGCGCAATTAAAACCAAACATATGGTTTATGGAAAAGTGATGACGAAACCCTATCAATTGCAGATTATACAGTATCCTGGAGAGAAGAATGTATATCTCTTCTATTGCGATAAGGAAGGGCATGAAATTACCGATTCCTTTCATGAAAATATCCAAGATGCCATGTCTCAAGCGGAATGGGAGTTTGATATTAGAGAAAGCGATTGGGAGGATGGATAGGAGTTAATCTATGACTCCTCTAAATTCAAAATAATCTATAAGAATCTTACTATTTAAAGTGGATTGGTCTACTCTACTATAAAGCTTTCTCTGAACAATAAATTTTTACTTCTTTTGTGGTAGGAGGAAGAATAAAGGGAAAGAGAGCGATTTAACTCCAAAGCGATGTTCAAAATTAACACAGACTTCTAAGGGTGCATTCAGGGAATGTTATTGTTAAACCTATGATCAGCGTGCTCCAGAATTTGCAGGGAGAAGCGCCAAAGGTATTGGTAAAACTGTTGCGAAAGGCTTACAGAAAACTTCTAAATTAGTGACGAGAAGCCGCCTTGTTGAGGGATTAGATTTAGCGAGCGCCAGTCGGCCTCAAGGATCCCAGTTTATCCATCAACAATATGGTAGAAGCTCTCATGTCCATAACACCTTGTCAAAAATAGCCAATGAGAACCGAGCTCCTTTCACAGCTCAGCGATCAGCTAATGCGAATCGCATCCATGAAGATATGAGAGTGGTGGCGAATGGCGGAGCAGTACATAATTCGACGCCAAGCCTTTCTAATGCTCCTCGGATGTCAAGTGGTAGTAGCAGCGGTGGTAATCCTTCTACCAGGGTTGGGCCAAGTTCGAGCTCAAGCAGTCAGGGGACTTCATCCAGCACGAGACAGGGAGCAAATGGGGGCACCACTCGAGGAGACACCTCGATGGGTCGTAATCTCATCACCGGTGAGCTGGAACCAAAAGGGAAGGGAGTGGTAAGAAATAACCACCATGTGTCTGAGAGTATACCAAAGGCTGCCAATGAGAGACCGTCTTCAAATTCAGGAGTTTCTACAACTCGTATGTCTATTGAAGAGTTTATTGAGCGCACAACTTCAGGTTCTGGTTCTAGTAATCAAGGAATTTATAATCCTCATCAATGGCGCCACCATTTAGAAAGTCAATATGGTGCTGAAAATGTATCGTCATCGACATTACCGAAGCAGGGCTCCCGAGGAAGTAAAATGTCGGGCCAAAGATACCAAGAATCTCAAATTATTTATGATCAGCGAGGAAATCCAAATTTTACTCCACTCATGAAATATGAGACTTATCTAGCTGTAGAACAGTTTTATGGAAAAAGTGCTCGTGCACAAATGCGGGCATCGACTCGAAACTTGCGTGCAGACATACAATCAGGCACAATAAATGCTACAACTTTTACGCTAGAGCAATTAGCGGCTATCAATGCCGGAAAGGCAAAAATTCCAGGTATGACTTGGCACCATGATCAACAGGCTAGACGTATGCAGCTAATACCAACAAAAATTCATAAAGAGGTACCGCATATTGGTAGTACCTCATTATCTAAATAGAGTATATAAAATGAAAGATAAGGATATTTTTAAAGAGTTTGATTTTGTAATGAGCGCAAAATATGCAGGTGCAATTACTTTTGAAGATTTAAAGGAATGGATATATTTTAAGTTAAAAATAAATGATTATGAATTACCAACTTTTATGTTTGAGATTCTTGAAGCAGAAAAATTTTATGATATTCCAACTGAGTTAACTCGCCTTATTTTAAATCATTGTCAAGGAGAGTTTACTCAAACTGAACATAGAGCTTTGTACGGTATAGCTTATAAACGCGGCTTTTATTCAAAAGAAAATCCCTGCGAATTATGCACAGAAAAAACAGCCTTAAAGAATCTTGAGAAAAATCCTCATATTCTTGAGCGATTTAAGCAAACTTTTCCCTTTATAAAGTTAGAAAGGACTGAGTAATCTTGGTCTAACTTATTTCTTTCTTGAAGATTCTTGACTTACTATAGGAGGCTGTTGAAGCCTCCTTTCTCCTTTAAATCTCCTCTCAAAAATCTAAAGTTGAACAAACGCCGACGTTGTTAACGTCACGGCTGTCACTGGTACTATTACCGCCACCAATCCGACCTTTGAAGCGATTGAAACGAACCTCAAAGCCCTCGAAGGACTGGTCTCCATTCTGTTGGGTGTGAACAATCATTGCTTTAGCTCAATGAAAAGCAGTAACAGTTCTGTGTGGAACCGCATGGGCCAACGCACGGAAGAGCATACAACCTATGCGCGACCGAAGTTCATCGGCACTGTCAATATTGAATCCCGCGAAAGCTTAGTGCAATTGGTCGACGGTCAAGCCAATGCGTTCTTTGACCATATCAAGCAACAGGGTGGCGTGCTGGAGAAGAAATTCTTAGCGGAACTGCACAAGAGTGAGTATAAAAAGGTCCAGGGTCCGGGCCAAGCGCTGATGGCCGTGATCGCTGTTGCTGTGTCCATTGTGACCTGTGGGGCGGGGGCGGCGCTTGCAACCGGCAGCACATTCTTGGCTGGCAATGCGACGGCCATTGCGATGCTGGATGTGGCTGTCAGTTCGGTGGCAACCCAGTTTACCGTCGGCACCCTGCAGAATGGCGGTAATTTCCTTAAAGGTGCCAAGACCCTTGTGAATAAAGACTATATTCGCTCCTTGGGGGTCTCTCTTGTCACGGCAGGGATTACTGCTAAAATTGGCGGTGCGTATGGCATTCAAAAGCCAGACGCTAACTTTATCAAAATCGCAAGCAATCCTCAATTGTTGGCGGCCCACTTCCAGTACAATTTATTGAACCAAACGGTGAACACAGCCGTTCGCACAACGCTTGGCAAGGAAAGCTTTAAGGGGGCGCTGGCTGAAGGGGCTAAATCTGTTGCGGTGGATACGGCAGCGGCGTTTGCCGCCAACAAGATCGGGCAATGGTATGCTAAGGGGGAAGTTAATCCTCTCGAGCAGAAAGCCCTGCATTTTGGAGTTGGATTCAGTATGGGCTTAGCAGCGCATGGCCGAGTGGATGAAGCTTTAACAGCGGGGGGTGCGGCGGTTCTATCCGAGACAATGGCCGAAGGCATTGTAGGCGATCATGAGTCTCTAACCGAGCAAGCAAGACAGGATGTTCAACAGGAAGGCAGGCCTTTAACCCAAGAGAATATCGACAAGGCTTCTCAGGTCCGCCGGCAAAAGGCAGCAAACTGGGCCAAGCTTGGTACAGCTGTGACAGCGTTGGCAACCCGTACCAATGTTGATGTTGCCGTCCGCGCAGCCACCAATGCGGTTGAGAATAATTTCCTGACCACCAGCGTCTTATATGGCAGGTCGGATGATGCATTTGCCGAGATGTTTGAGAGAAATCTTGAGGAAGAGGAAAAACGGGGCAAAGACGATAAAGGGCCAGAGACAGAAGAGCGGGGTCGCAGCCGAGAGCGTGATCCTCGGTCTCATCAGAGTAAAAGCCAAAGTCCTCCGCGACGGGCCGATGCTAGCTTTGAAAAGTTTAACCGCATGGTATCTGGAAGCCGCGACGCTCTATATGACGGCCAAAAGCGTTTCAGGAACGGTGAGCGGACTATGGAAACCTTCTTAAAGGCTCACGGTGCTGATTGGCTTGATACCTTTGGGTATGCAGTAAAAGGTGCAGATTTTCTGACTGGTGGAGCAGTTTCTCAGGCTGGAAAATTGATGGGAGATATTTCTGAAGGAGCGAATACTAAAATCCGTCGGAATGTACGAGAACTGACGGGGAATCAATATTGGGCTCAAGAGGCAGGCGACTATGCGACATTCTTAGGCTCCTTTTTCGTTCCGGGGCCGGCAGCAGCCGCTAAAGCGACTCAACTTCTTACGATGGGTAAAATAGCTAGCGCCACGGCGAAGTTAGTCAGGCGTATCCGAATGGCTGACGCGCTGGATTTAGCAGGGATCAGCCAGGCTCCCACCTCCAAGTTTATTTATCAACAGTATGGCAAGAGCCAGCCTATCAAGAAGACATTGACTCGGATAGCAAATGAAAACCGAGCTCCTTTTACAGCTCAGAGGTCGGCTAATGCGAATCGTTTTTATGACGAGATGCGAGCCGTGGCGAATGGCAGCACAGTCCATCAGTCGACGCCAAGCCTCTCTCATGCGCCTCGGATGTCCAGTGGTAGTAGCAGCGGCGGTAATCCTTCTACCAGGGTTGGGGCAAGTTCTACTTTCAGCTCCAGTAGTCAAGGTTCTGCCTCCAGCATGAGACAGGGAGCGAACGGGGGCAGTATGCGAGGAGACACCTCGCTGGGTCGTAATCTCATCACCGGTGAGCTGGAACCAAAAGGGAAGGGGAAAGCAGTCGTAAGGTCCTCGGATCAGCCTAAAGCTGCTAAGAATAGCTCAGCACCAAAAATTACCCGCGATCATGATCGTATTGCCCATGATAATTATTATACACGAAAGGGTGAAAGGACCCAGCAGTTAGATTGGCAGAAGCAGATTAAGAATGCCCAACCTGCTGATTATACCAAGCATACTAAAGCTAGAACATCTGAAGAAGCTAAACGGATGAGTGCGAGTGGCGAAGGACATGCACAATATTTGCCAGATTTTAATCGGATAGAATTGGAGGTAGCAGGATTAAAAAAGGGAACTTTAGTGAAGCGAGATGGAAGTAAAGGCGCTGATTTTTATATCTATAAATTTAATGATGTAATAGGCTACAATAATGGTCAGCCTACCCAATGGATAAGGGTTGAATTAACTAAAACGGGTAAACCAGAATATCATGGTCATCCCATTTTAGAAGCTACAGCGAAACAATATTTAAAGAAGTCGGAGAGTTAGAGATATGGTAACTATTCACTCAAAAGATTTAAAATTGCAACCATTAGCTATCCCAAGAGGATTTAATGTAATATATAATTTCTTCTTTGAAGTTTTAGATCAAGGTCGACCTATATATTTTGAGGATGATCCTGATTACCCTTTTCCCTATGAACTCTATAGGTCTATGCTGTTTCAAGTGCTCCATGAATATTATCAGCTTCTAGTAGATCTAGGATGGGGACCTGATGGTGAACCTGAGGGCGCTTTCTATATAACAATAATCCGAGCTGACGATAAGCATTGGGAACACCCCCTCGTAAAATTTTCTTCGCGCAATAAGGATGAGATCGTAGCTAAACTTAATGAATTAATGCTTGCCGTTTCAAATGGAGAGATTAGTTAAATTATTACTATATCGCGATGCTAATTTAAGCGTCTCCCTAATTATAGTATGATCCTTATCCAAACTGTTTTCTTCTAATAGAATTAGTTTCTTTAACCATAAAATACCCTGTGAAAAACGGGGTATTTTAATTTTAGGTTTCCTCTCTCCTCAAATTTAACTTTCCTCCTTTATCCATTCCCGTTCCCACCCGTGTTGCAGTGCAAAATATTCTCAAAATTTACAGTGGTCAGAGTGTGATCATGATCGGCGCGCAAACCGATTCCGGCGTGATGACGCATATTAAGGCGCTAGCGGATATTATTGATGTGCCGGTTGAGCTTCTTGCTCAACGGGTAGATCAGGGCAATTGCATGAAAGGTTTAGGAACTTAGGCAGTTTTCTGGTTAGGATAAAAATAATCTCTGTTATTACTAAAAATTCTATGATGATTTCTAAATATTAATATTGGAGGTCTATAATTTGTATTTTAGGCTCTCTTAACGTACCATAAGCGCCGCCTAAAAAGCTTACACCCGCTTTACTTAATAGAAGGCCTTGTTTTTACACGAGTAAACTCAACAAATAGGCAGTATCCCAACTAGCTTTTTTCAGTTTTCCCCGTAAACTACCCTTGGTATGACCATCCTTGGACCGAATAATATTTAAGCTCATACGTTTAAGAATAGCAAAAGCCTTGGCACTTTGGCGTTCAGCTTTACGATCCTCGTCTTCTTTCAAATGCACATCCAAAACCCAGTGAAGCTTATTTTCAACACTCCAATGATTGCGGATATAGTCAGGAAGTTGTTGATGGTTGGCTGGATGACTTGAAAGATAATAGCGCCATTGAGCCGTAACATGAGTAGAACTGTTAGGGTGCGAGAAGATTGTTTCAACAGCAATAACGCTCTTTAAACCTGACCACTCTTTTGCTTGTTCAAGATGACTAATATCATAACCGAAGTAGCGTCGTCGGACCAATCGTCCATGGCCTTCATCAAAACCATCATGGAGTTTAGTATCGCAAGAAGGTCCTTGATCTGCTATATATTGTTCAATGGTTTGATATAATTTAGGATGATTCTTTTTTAAAGCTAAAACATAATCACCTTTTTGCTCTTGGATTTGGCTTGCTATCGTTTTTTGGCAACCAGCAGCGTCAATACTGACGGTTGCCCCTTTTAAGTCTAGCGTGTTCAATAATAAAGGAATTGCTGTTATTTCGTTGGATTTCTTGTCTACATCTTTTTCTGCCAATACAAGACCTTTCTCATGACACCAGGCGCTTAAGGAATGAAGACAGTTTAAATCCTTACGCTTACTCGACCGCAAGGTTTTCCCGTCGATCGCTATATGGTTAGCATTATGAGCTCCCATTATTTGATCTGCGTGAGTCCTTAAGAGGATCTCCAGGCATTCTGGGCGAAGCAGTGTAAAGATTCTTCTAAAAGTCCAAGCAGAAGGGATTCCATTATCGAAAGAAATGTACTTTGACAGCCATGCTTGTTTTGTTTGCCCGAACAGCGCTACATCATCCCATGTCTGCGCCCCCGATAAGACAGCGCATAAGGTTGTAAAAAGGATACTGCTTAAATTATGCTGGATTTTCCAGGAATCACGAGGGTCTTCAACTTCCTCTATAAATCTTATGATATCCAAAACTTTAAACTTTTTCTTGGGGCTTTTGTCTTTTTCTACAAAATTATTACCTTTTTAATACTGTTTTTTTCATGCAATTGCCCTGACGGGTAGATCACTACTTTAGTCGTAAGAAAAAAGGTCACATTCAAACCAATACGTCAACGGCTGTGGCGTCTCACCATACCACACGCGGGCGATTTGTTGAGGAAGCCGGCCATAATCTCATTGCACAAAAGACCGCGGTTGAGGCGCGTCAAATTGATATGGTCGCCGGCAACAATGTTGAGTTTCGAGATGCTCATGATAGCGTCACAATTCAAGGGACTATCACTGGTAAGGGCTCGTTCGGTAAGAAAAAGAAATGCCAGTTCACGGAACAAACCCAGACATCCTTTGGGGTGACTCTTAAAGCCGACGTTGTTAACGTCACGGCTGTCACCGGCACTATTATCGCCACCAATCCGCATCATTAACAGTCTTATTGCTGCAACTACCGGACCAAGTCCGGCAAGCGCCAGGCGTAGCATTTGAGAGTTTAACAAATCTTATCCTTATAAATAATCAGTGGGCAAAAGACACCTTTTCTCTTTTGTTGGAAAGTAGTAATAATAATATTCGTTCCAACGCTGGCTGCTATTTAGAATATCTTATCCTAATGCATAACAATCAGTGGGCAAAAGATAAACTTATGGCTATTTTATCAAGTCCGCACGACCATGTGAGGACGATAGCTGCCAAGATTTTAAGAGTTCTTGTTCAGTGTAAAAATTCCTGGGGAACATATATGCTTATGAGTCTGCTTGAAACGCCCCAGGAGCCTATACGTTCTATGGTCAGGGAAATTTTAGGTCTTTTGATCATTTCTTTTTCGGAATTAGCAGAAAATATGGTTATTGGTTTCTCTGAAAGCTCTTCAAGCGAAATTCGAGAGATAGCAGTAGATGCTTTAGGAGTTGTTAGACGAATTGGAGCTAAGAGCAAAATAGGGGGCGGCGACCAGTACATGAGTAAGGGGAAAGAAATGATTATGGATCTTTATAATAGCCCTCTTAAGGAAGCACGAGCCACAGCAGGAGCAATTTTTGAAAAGCTTGTGGAGGGGGATGATAAATGGGCAAGAGAGGAGGTTAAAAAATTGGCTAAAAATTATGACATGGAAAAAAGAGAGATAGCAGCTGGTGTATTAAGTCTTAGTGCTCAAAGCGATAACTCCTGGGCCAAATTAATCATTACTATACTTGCTAAAGAGACCCGCTCTCATGCAAGGCAGACAGCCGCAGCAGCTTTAGGGAAACTTTTGCAAATAATGATAAATGGGCAAGCGATAAAATTAATAAGTTTGCTGAGAGCGATAAAAAGGAAGAAAAAGAGATAGCAGAGGAGGCTTTAAAAGTTAAGGCGGCAACTCATACTCAGTCTTTTTAAATTGCTTCAGAACTTTGGGGGTGCCAGCAATACTATGTTGATTGGTATCACCATTCTTGGGTTGTTAGAACGGTGACACCTTATTCAGCACTTCCATACCCCATGGGGTTGAGTTTGCGTCGCTCACTTGGCCTGTTGTGGTGCGGGAAATTCGGGCCTCGGCAATTTTTGTATAGTCAATGGTGTTGCTTGAGGAAATATCTTCCCGTCGCACAATTCCTTTTAAATCGATCACGGCAAGTTCTCCACGATCCCGCACTTCTTGCCTGCCTTGGATAACAAGATTGCCATTGGGTAAGACTTCGATAATTGAGGCTGCCATTTTAAAATTCAGCACACTGTCGTATTGGGTTGTGCCCTTCGTTTTCATTTCTGGTTTAAAGTTATAGTCTATTAAAGAGGTTTTATCCACTTGGGCCGGAAATACTTTCTTAATCTTATCTTCATACCCAAACACATTGTTCAAGCTTCCAACGGTTTGTTTAACCTCCCGCTGGGTTTCAACTTTAGCGTCTAATTTTGATTTGTGCTCAATAAGAGCTTTTACCGTTAATATATCCCCCACGCGAGAGGCCCGTTGATCCTTAAAAAAGGCACGTGAGCCTGTTTGCCAAAGGGAGCTATTATTTTGTGAGGGAGCCTCAGGTGCCGGCATTGGCATCGTCACAGGTTTATAATCGAAAACCAGCGTTGGGTTTTGGATCTGACTCATATCCGGTGGATCCCCGACTTGCGATAACCGTTCCGCTAAATTACAGCCTGACAAACTCGCCATAATTGTGGTGAGGAAAAGGGTATTGGGTATTTTACTCATTCTTAAAATTCCACCGGCTTAATTTCTGCTTTTTGGAAACCAACAACACGCGCTTGGATCGTTTTATTGCCATTCATCGTTTTAAAGCGGGTCATTTCTCCGATGGCGGCATCTTTTTCCGCAATGGCCGTTGTTTTTAATATCATACTGTCAGACCTATAAGCAATGGTGACAGCGTCACCTCGTTTCACGACAATCGGCGCGCGGACATCCTGGCGATTCAACGGTTGGCCGGGTTGCAGGACGCGATTTTTTGCAGTTTGTCCGATTAAATCTTCTGCTTTAAGAATAAAATTCTGAGATAGGCGGCTACTGGGCAATTTATTCCACGTAATATCGGATGCTTCAATAATATCGCCCGGTGTAATGACGCGTGCGAGGGTCGGTACCTTGCTCAAGGGTTCAATTTTACCTGCAATCATCTTGAGAGGCGTCCGCTTATCACCATTGGCGATCGTCAAAATTGCTTGAAAGTTTTTTTGATCAGCAGCAAAGTGAACTTCCTCTAAGGTTAGCGTATCCTCATCCGCCTCGTGGGGGATAGAGATCTTATTTGGGATAAGATTGACATTAAAGTCCCCTGAAAAATTCACTTTATCTTGCAAATGGGTTTTAAGAGCATTTGTTACGTCTAATGTCGAAAAAGGTGTAGGGGCAGCCCAGACTTGAGCAATTAAAAAGGTACTGATGATTAGAGTTTTCATGTTAGTTCTCCTGATTAGTTGATCATCCGGATGCTGGCATCAAACATAGCATCGCTGGTGGTAATAACCTTTGTTAGTTGTTCATAAGCATGTTGGATTTTGATCAAATCGGTAATTTCTTCGACTGAGTTAACGTTTGACCCTTCTCGATATCCCTGCAAAATTGTGCCATTACCTTGAAGGCCAGGATTGGCTATTTGGGGTGTCCCTGACCCATCACTTTCGAGAAAAATATTCTTTCCCATAGCACGGAGACCATTCTGATTGATAAAACGAACAATTTGAAGTTGGCCTGCATTTTGGAAGTTAGTTTGTCCTGCTAATTTTATCGATATAATGCCATCAGGGGAAATTTGGACATCTGTGGCATCAATCGGAATTGTAATATTAGGAATTAAAGGATAGCCGTCAATGGTGACAAGTTGGCCAGTTTGAGGGTCCCTTTGAAATGTTGCTGTTCGAGTATATCCATTCGTCCCATCCGGCAAGAGGACTTGGTAGAAACCTTCGCCCATAATGGCAATATCGAGAGCTTCCCCTGTTGAAATAGGATCCCCCCCTTCAAAGGATCGATAAATACCCGCTGCCTTAACCCCCAAACCAATCGGTAAACCTAAAGCGGCAATTGTGTTATTGGATGTTTGGGCGCCGGCTAGAACTTTATCCTGATAACCTAGATCCTGAGCCACCAGATATTGACGTTTAAAGCTATCGACACCTTGAGAGGCTAAGTTTTGCGATTTTACGGCGATATTGGTTTCTTGTAGATGCAAACCGGTTTTTGCGATATTGAGAGCATTATTTAAAGACATAGAGCAAACTCCAATTTAATTAAATTTTCACATTCCAGATCTGGATGAAATGTTAATAACGCTACTTATGAATGCATAACTTTCTTTTAATAGCTTTTCGGCTTGTTCGTAACGGCGCTGGATTTCCATTAATTTAACAGTTTCTTCGATCGGATTTACATTTGATTCCATAAGGTATCCTTGGTGGATCGTCGCATTTTCACTCAGAAGCAAAGCGTCGGTGGGTAGGTAATATCCATCTTTCGTATACCGAAGCGTTTTTTTATCCGCAACGGTGAAAACTCCAATATGAGCAATCACGCCGTTTTGGTTACTGACGGCACCTTTGGGGCTGATATTAACAAATTTTGAGTCAACCGGAATTGTGATAGGTCCGCCACCGTTAGACAAGAGAGCTTCGCCGGACGGCCCTACTATTGTTCCCTCAGCACTGAGGCGGAATTGACCATTTTGGGTTAATCTCCCCCCTTCCACTTGGAAGAACCCATCCCCGGAAACTGCGATATCATAGGTATTGCCAGTTGGCTTTAAGGCGCCTGGTGAAAAGTCATGGTTAAGATTCATCAGCGTCACATACGACACGTCGCCATTAGCGGAATTTTGATATTTCGCTTCGATGGATTCTGCGAAAACGCGCTTGAACCCACTCGTGACGCTGTTGGCTAAATTTGAAGCGGTTGCTTCTAATTGTGGCCATAAGGTCTCCTGAAGAGAAAGGGCAACTGTTGCTGACCGTTGAACTGGAACACTGAGAACCATGCTTTTGACTCCTTATTGCTGTCACCGCAAAGGTAGCAATAAGTGTGCCAAGTGGGTTTAGCGACGTCTCTTTCCGCGTGGTTGGGGTTTAGGGGCATGGGGGGACGTAATGCCAAGTTGTTGGGCCTCAAGCCGTTTCAATTCATCGCGTAGACGGGCCGCTTCTTCAAATTCAAGGTTAGAGGCAGCGTCTCGCATCCGTTTGTCAATCTCTTTTATATAAGACTGCAGATTCCGCCCAGCCATTTCTTTTGACTCTGTATCAATTTCAACAGTCATCGAATCGGCAGCATAGACGCTTTGCAGAACGTCTTTAATGCTTTTCTTAACCGATTCAGGGGTGATCCCATGAGCCGTATTGTAGGCTTGTTGCTTTTCGCGACGGCGATTGGTTTCGGAAAAGGCTTCTTGCATGGATTTTGTGATCCGATCTGCATAGAGAATGACGCGACCGTTCACATTACGCGCTGCACGACCAATGGTTTGAATTAAGGAGGTTCTAGAGCGTAAATATCCTTCCTTATCCGCATCCAGGATAACGACCAAGCCACATTCAGGGATATCGAGACCTTCACGCAGCAAGTTAATTCCAATCAGGACATCAAAGGCCCCTAATCTTAAATCGCGAATGATTTCCACCCGCTCCAAAACTTCAATATCAGAATGCATATAACGGACTTTAAGATCCGCGTCATTCAAGTAATCACTGAGAGCTTCTGCCATTTTTTTTGTGAGAGTTGTCACCAACACACGCATGCCTTGGTTAACGACAGCTTTACACTCAGCAATTAAGTCATCAATTTGATGCTCTGTGGGACGAACAATGCAAACAGGGTCAATCAAGCCCGTGGGACGGATGATTTGCTCGGCAAAGACGCCGTGTGTTTTTTCCAATTCCCAGGTGCTTGGAGTGGCTGACACGAAGACGGTTTGGGGACGTAAGGCTTCCCATTCTTCAAATTTTAGTGGACGGTTATCGGCGCAAGAGGGGAGGCGAAATCCATACTCACTGAGGGTTTGCTTGCGGGCTCGGTCACCCTTGTACATTCCATTCAATTGCGGCACGGTGACGTGGCTTTCATCGAGGATGAGAAGCGCATCCTTGGGTAGATATTCAAACAAGGTGGGGGGAGCTTCGCCGGGAGCCCGACCCGTTAGATAGCGAGAATAGTTTTCAATACCAGGACATGTACCGGTGGCCGCCATCATCTCAATATCAAATTTGATACGTTGTTCAAGGCGTTGAGCTTCGAGCAATTTATTTTGATCTTGAAATTCTTTGAGTCGTTGTTTCAACTCAATGTCTATTTTTCTAATAGCCTGCTCTATGGTCGGACCGGGTGTAACGTAGTGGCTGTTGGCAAAGACCCGAATTTGTTCCAGTTGAGCAAATTTTTCACCGGTCAAAGCATCCATTTCGGTGATAGCTTCGATTTCATCCCCAAAAAAGCTAATGCGCCAGGCCCGGTCTTCATAGTGAGAAGGAAATACTTCCAACACATCCCCGCGGACTCGGAAAGTCCCGCGGACAAAGGATAAATCGTTCCGCTTATATTGAATCTGGATCAGTTTGCGGATGAGATCATTGCGTTCAATATATTGCCCCACTTTTAAGGGGATAATCATACCACTATAGGTTTCGAGACCGCCAATACCATAAATGCAAGAGACACTGGCAACAATGATCACATCCCGGCGTTCCAATAAAGCTCGGGTTGCTGAGTGCCGCATGCGATCAATTTGTTCATTGATCGATGCTTCTTTTTCAACATAGGTATCGGTGCGCGGCACATAGGCTTCTGGCTGATAGTAATCATAATAGGATACAAAGTATTCCACCGCATTATGGGGGAAGAATTCTTTCATTTCCGCATAAAGCTGGGCTGCTAACGTTTTATTGGGCGCCAGCACCAAGGTCGGTTTTTGTGTGTTAGCGATGACATGAGCCATTGTAAATGTTTTACCAGATCCCGTGACGCCCAGCAAAACTTGATCTTTTTCCCCTTTGAGCACCCCTTCTGTTAGGTCTTTTATGGCCTGAGGCTGATCACCGGCGGGCTGAAACTCTGAAACAACCTTAAGGGGGGAGGATTTAACAAATTCTTTGTCGTAAAGTAATGGCTGGAGAAGCATAACTTAACAATCTCCTCTTGAAGGGGGTGTTCTATTTTCTTTAATAAGAGGGTGTAAAAATTAGTATAAGTAGTCGTTAAAATACCCTTTAATAAATACAATATATATCAAAATTTTCTTAGCAAAGGGGAAAGTTTCTTCAAAATTATTTTTTAATTAATTCGGCTAAGTCTGTTCAAGCTCATACACATGCTTTGCCGAATTAATTAAATTGTTAAGCAATTATTTTTAAAGTTGATTTAATGCATCCAGTAAAGTTTTCATTTTTATGGACAGAGTAGAATCGGGGGATTTGCTTGCATTTTGTAGAACAGTAAGTTCCTCGTTTAAGCGCAGCATTGTAGCTTGTGCTGTTTTCAGTTTTTCCTGACTGCGATTAAATGGTAGAAAATATGTTTTTCCTGCTTCAGCCTGCCGCATTCCCTTATTGGATATAATATCAGCTTCTTTAACTTCGCATTTACTGGCCAATCGTTTTACAAAATTTTGGAAAGATTCATTTGATTGAGAAAGGTTGCTATTACTGATTAAAGAAAATTTTTGTAGTTCTTCAAAGAAAAATTTTTCTACGTCCTTCTGTTGAGGGGATGTTAAATTATTTTTTATCCGTTGAAGATCAGTAATGAAGAGTTGGGTTTGGGCGGTAAGAAATTTTGTGAGGCTATTTTGGGCCTCTTTGGCAGAGGCAGTTAATATGCTTAATTGTACTTTATGGGCTTGTATTTCTGCTTGCTTTCCCTGAATTGGTGTGGTCTTAAGCACCTGGCCATCTCTTATCTTAACGGATGCAACCGGCGTTACCTTTTCCGAGATATCCAAATATACTTGCTCTTTTTGTTCATCTGAAAGAGCTAGAAAATATTGTTGTTGGGCTTCAGGAGCAGGCATGCTTAACAGCTTATTTATATCGGCTGTTGAATCATATTTTTCCATAGCCATGACACTTGACGATAAGAGCGATAAAATCATTAATTTTTTAAACATTGGATTAACCTTAGATTTGTTTTTACTATATTACCCCCTCATGATATGGAAGAGGTTGTTTTAATTTGCAACAAAAATTTTTATTACAGTCTTAATATAATAAATTGTTTTTTATTAAATTATTACTGTTTATATTTTTATCGGCCAAAGGCCGCGTTCATTAGTTTTTTTGCATAATCCGATTGGGGGTTGGCGACAATTTGATCCGTTGGTCCTTGTTCAACGACTTTGCCATTCTTCATCACCATAATACGATGGCTCATGGCTTTGATGACTTTAAGATCATGGCTAATAAACAAATAGGACAGAGTATATTTTTTCTGTAGGGTGCGTAATAAATCGATAACGTCAGCTTGAATCGATCGATCCAGCGCTGAGGTGGGCTCATCCAACACTAATACTTCAGGCTTAAGGATTAAGGCGCGGGCTATCGCAATGCGCTGCCGTTGTCCGCCAGAAAATTCATGGGGATAGCGATGGCGAACGTCTTCAGAAAGGCCAACTTCTTTGAGGATAGAGATAACTTCTTGTTCAATCTCTTGGGGAGATAATTGAGAATGAACCTCTAAGCCTTCGGCAATAATTTGGCTGATCGATAAGCGCGGGTTTAAAGAACTAAACGGGTCTTGAAAAATGATTTGCAATTGATTTCTTAAGGGACGCATTTGCTTCATGGTTAGCGATTCGATCGCTTGGCCACAGAAAACAATTTTACCTGTGCTGGGGAGCAATCGCAGCAAAGAATAAACAAGTGTACTTTTGCCGCTGCCACTTTCTCCCACAATACCGACCGTCTCTCCCCGTTTAAGCGTTAATGAGACATCGTTGACAGCTTTAAAAAGAGTCGGTTTTGCCAGAACCAGGGCGCGGACCGTTTGAATCCCACCTCAATATTCTGTGCCTGCATCACGATTTCTTCATGCGGCGTCGTCAAGGGAGACCCAGATGGTTCAGCTGCAATCAAGGCTTGAGTATAGGGATGCTGTGGGGCGTGAAGGATCTTGTGGGTTGTGTCGCTTTCAACAATCTCACCATGCTTCATGACAGCAATAGAGTTGGCAATTTTGGCAACCATATTTAAGTCGTGGCTAATTAACAGCAATCCCATGTTGAATTGACTCTGCAGGGATTGAATTAAATGGATAATGCCTGCTTGAATAGTAACATCTAACGCTGTGGTGGGCTCGTCAGCAATCAAGAGTTTAGGCTCGCAAGCCAACGCCATAGCAATCATAACTCGTTGCCGTTGTCCGCCTGAGAGTTGGTGAGGATAAGCCTCGAGGCGATCCTTACCATCGGCAAATCCAACCAGATTTAAAAGTTCAATAACGCGACTGTGCGCTTGTTTGACTGTTAATTTTTTATGGATGATTAAGGATTCTGCAATTTGCTGCTCAATCGTGTGTAGCGGATTGAGGGCCGTCATAGGCTCTTGGAAAATCATGCCAATTTGATTGCCGCGATACTGGCGTAAGAAATCTTCGCCACCATTGAGTAATTCTTGACCTTCAAATTGAATGGATCCCGATGGGTGATTAGCCATAGGATAAGGTAAGAGCCCCATAATGGAGAGAGCACTAACAGATTTTCCGGATCCGCTTTCCCCCACCAGCGCTAAAGTTTTTCCTTGTTCTAAGGAAAAGGACACATGGCGGACAGCATCGACGGCTGCAGCCCCATGCGGACTGAAACGAACACTTAAATCTTTAACAGCTAATAAAGTCATGAGGCCACTACCTTTCGGGCATCAAAGGCATCGCGAATTGCCTCTCCAATAAATACCAAGAGACTTAAGATCAAAGCGAGGGAGGTAAACCCAGCCATCACCAACCATGTCGCATTCACATTATTTTTACCCTGAGTAATCAATTCTCCTAAGGACGGAGAGCCCGGTGGCAGCCCAAATCCTAAAAAGTCAAGAGAGGTCAGGGTCGTAATAGACGCGTTAATAATAAAGGGTAAATAAGTAATGGTTGCAACCATCGCATTGGGTAAAATGTGGCGATGCATAATGCTGATATTTGAGACACCGAGGGCTTCGGCGGCGCGGACATAATCGAGGGAGCGCGTGCGGAAAAATTCGGCACGCACCACGGCAACGAGATTCATCCAACCGAACAAGAGCATGATACCCAGCAACCACCAAAAATTAGGTTGCACCATGCTTGATAAAATCATCAGAAGATAAAGAATCGGCAGGCCCGACCAAATTTCAATAAATCGTTGCACATAGAGATCAATTTTGCCACCAAAATATCCTTGGAGCCCGCCAACTGTGATACCGATGACCATGGCAAAAAAGGTTAAAATTAATCCAAACCAAATGGAAATACGCGTGCCATAAATTAATCGTGCCAACAAATCGCGCCCTTGATCATCAGTCCCCAGCCAGTTGTCCGAGGAAGGCGGTGCTGGGGCTGGAACGGTAAGATCATAATTAACGGTGTCAAAACTATAGGGAATTAAGGGAAATAGATACCATCCCTTGGCGGAAATGAGGTCTTTGACGACCGGATCCCTATAATTGGTTTCTGTTTCAAACACGCCTCCCCAGTGAGTCTCGGGATAATTTTTCAAAACAGGGCTATAAAGGTGTCCGTCAAAATAAACTAACAAAGGCTTATCATTGGCGATAAATTCTGCACATGTTGTGACTAAGAAGATAAAGGCAAAGATAATTAGCGAATAAAAGCCGCGGCGATTTTTTTTGAATTGAGCTAAACGACGTTGTGTCAGTGGTGTTAAAGCCATCCTTTACCCCCGACTCGCTGTTAAATCAATGCGTCGATCAACGAGCATATAAGTTAAGTCGCCAATCAACTGTAGAACCATTCCAATCAGTGTGTAAATAAATAAGGTACCGAACATCAAAGGGTAATCACGACTTAAAGCTGCTTCGAACCCCATATACCCCAGCCCATCGAGCGAGAATAAAAATTCAATTAAAAGAGAGGAGGTAAAGAAGATATGAATGAAGGCAGCCGGAAAACCTGCAATCACAATTAACATCGCATTGCGGAAAACATGGCCGTAAAGCACAGATTTTTCTGATACTCCCTTAGCGCGCGCTGTTAAAACATAGTGTTTATTGATCTCTTCAATAAACGAATTTTTAGTCAGGAGGGTCAGTTTAGCAAATCCCCCAATAACCATTGCTGTGATCGGTAGAACCATATGCCACAGATAATCCGTAATTTTGTGAAACCATCCAAATTCTGCCCATCCTTCTGATATCAACCCTTTAAGAGGGAACCATGTAAAATAGCTGCCGCCAGCAAAAAATAGGATGAGGAAAAGAGCAAATAGAAAACTGGGAATTGCATACCCTATAACAATGACGGCACTCGTCCACATGTCAAAGCGGCTGCCATCCCGAACGGCTTTGCGAATGCCAAGCGGAATAGAAATCAGATAGATCAGTAAGGTTGTCCACAGTCCGAGGGAAATTGATACGGGGAGTTTCTGCTGAATTAAAGTAATAACAGGTGTATCTCGGAAATAGCTTTTGCCAAAGTCTAGCCGGCTATAATCCTTAATCATTTTGAAAAAGCGTTCGTGGGCAGGCTTGTCAAATCCAAATTGTATTTCCAGTTCCTTGATAAATTCTGGATCAATGCCTTGAGCCCCGCGGTAGATAGAGTCATTGCCAGCCATTTGATCAAATTGTTTACCCATATCAGAGCTGCCGCCAAGACGAGACTCTGCATCGCCAGCTTGGCCGCGAACTTTGGAAATAATCTGTTCGATCGGACCGCCTGGTGCTGATTGCACAATAACAAAATTGATCAACATGATCCCCAGTAAGGTCGGGATAATCAGTAAGAGTCTTTTGAGAATATACGAGGCCATAGGACTCCTATTAACTTAACATTTTTTGGAGACGCTCCCAAACTGTGCTTAGGAAGTTCCGGTTTGAAGGTGTCTCACTTTTGTCTAACAGCGCTTGCGCTTTAGTCGCATCATACCACCAGGTCTGAATATTGAAAGGGTTAAATTTCGAAGACACTTTAGGGTGGCCAAATTTATCCCAATAAGCCACCAGCAGAGAGCCTTTATGCCACGCTGGAATCATATAAAATCCCCAAAGAAGGAGTCGATCCAGCGCGCGGGCGCGATGGCAAAGTTGGAGGTAAGAGTCTGATTGGACTAATTTTTCAATAACCTCATCAATGGCTGGGTTGTTAATACCGGCAAAATTGCGAGAGCCCGGCACATCCGCCTTGCTCGAGCCAAAGAAATCCCGTTGTTCGTTGCCTAGAGAGTTACTTTGAGGAATAAGGTCCACAATCATATCAAAGCTTTTATTCTCAACACGTTGGGTATAAGCTGCTTTATCGATTGACCGCACGACGGCCGTGATGCCAATTCGCTCAAGCGTTGATACATAATGCATACAGATCTTTTCGTTTGATTGATCATCAATCAAAATCTCAAAGGTAAAGGGAGTATTAGTTTCCTTATGAACCATTCGCCCCTCGTTGATATGCCAGCCCGCTTGATCAAACAGTTGAATGGCGCGGCTCATCGTGGTTCGTAATTCGGTATGAATTTTAGGATCTGGCAAACCAAATTTTTCGGTGAATACGCGCTCAGGAATTTGGCCTTTCAACGGCGTTAAAATTTCAAGCTCCATCTCAGAAGGTAAGTCGTGCGCCGCAAAACAAGAGTTAGGGAAATAACTGAGGTTGCGGTTATAGGCACTGTAGAACAGCCGCTTATTAAGCCAGCCAAAATCATAAATGATTGTTAATGCTTCGCGAACTCTCATATCGTGAAACTTGGGATGGCGGATATTAAAGAAAAAACCGTAGGTTGGTTCTGTCCGGTCATGAAAGAGTTCTTCGCGAATGACGCATCCCTTATTAGCGGCGGGAAAGTTATAGGCTGTATTCCAATTTTTAATGCTGTTTTCAGCGCGAATATCAATTCTGCCGCTTTTAAAAGCTTCCAATTGAGAGTTTGAATCCAAGAAAAACTCATAATGGATTTCATCAAAATTATTTGCGCCGAGCTGACTGGGTAAATCTGCGCCCCACCAGTTTTTTACCCGTTCATACGTAATACTTCGTCCTGGTTCCATGGATTTAATTTTATAAGGACCACTGGACGGTGGAATTTCTAAGGAGGTCGACCCAAAATCTACTTTTTCATAGAAATGTTTGGGTAAAATATAAATCTGCCCTAAAATAAGGGGCAATTCAGCGTTTTTAGTGTCGTCTAAATAAAATTTAACTTGGTAAGTCCCAAGTTTTTCCGCTTTTTTAACATTTTTGTAATAGGTGCGGAATAGAGGGCTGCCCTTGTCTTTTAATATGTTGAAAGACCAGATGACTGTCTCTGCCGTAATTTTCACCCCATCATCAAATTGGGCTTTAGGATTGATATTAAAAATCACATAATTGCGATCCGCGGCAATTTCAATACTCTGTGCCCCAAAGGCATAACACTCGCCGGCCCGATCTTGAGTTTCGCTCATCAAATTGGATAAAGTTAAACCAACCCCTGCTGGATAATCCCCTCGAACAATAAAGGGATTCAAGCTGTTAAATGTCCCTAAGGCACTCAGGGTCAATCGTCCGCCTTTTGGCGCCTCTGGGTTTACATAATCATAGTGTTTGAACCCATCTGGATATTTAAGCTCTCCAAAAACAGAAAAACCCTGAGCTTTGGTTAACTCAGCAGAAGGGGAAGGAGAGGAGGACGCTTTTTTTTGCGCAGATAAGGAAGTGGGAGCGACTGCTAAAATAGCCGCAATAGCTAAACCCCTTAAGAGATTTAGCTGTTTATGCTTTAGAGAGTTTTTCACGATCACCAAGCTTAACCCTTAAGTGTTTGAAGATAGGCAATGAGATCGGCGCGGTCTTCATCTTTTTTCAGACCAGGAAACGACATCTTGGTGCCGTTGAGGAAATCTTTTGGTTTGTGAATGAATTTATTGATGGTTTCCTCATCCCAATTGCCACCCAATTCTTTCATTGCTTTGGAGTAAGCAAATTCTGTGCTGCCGCGCGCGCGCCCGACGATACCCCACAGATCTGGGCCGGTCGGCAAGGCAGCTGCCCCTTTTGTGAAGACATGGCACTGGGCGCAAACTTTTTTGGCAATAGCAGCACCATTTTCAATGTTCGCTTTGGCCAACAAAGGCATGATGGGCGCTAGCTCTTGGACTTGCGCTGCAACACCATTGCCCGCAGGAGCTACATCAATATCGATAATGTTTTTTTCTAATTTATCTCGGTGCAGCAATCCCTCACCGATGAGACTGCCAAGCATTGATACAATGAGAGCAAATAGTATAGCGCCCGCAACTTTATTAAACTCAAAGCTATTCATAATTTTCCAGAAATTTTAGCTATCATTGTTACAATTATAATCGCAATTAATTCTGTTTGCCAATGGGGATGTGAAGGCGATCCATAAAATTTGAGCGCCTTTTTGACGGCAAGATTTTCGCAGGTAGCTTTGTGTTGGGAGAGGAAAATACCAAAGCCACGATGAAGGCACCTGGGATTATCTAAAAAACTGGTGTTTGAAGGACGATGGGTATATATATTGGGTATATATAACCGATAAGATAACTACCTCTTTAAAGTGTCCCATATGTCGCGATCTATTATTATTATTCCTGCTCGCATGGCCTCCAGCCGTTTGCCAAACAAACCCTTGGCCGATATTCAAGGCAAACCTATGATTGTAAGGGTGATGGAGCAAGCTCAAAAAGCTAACTTAGGCCCTGTCATCGTGGCTTGCTGTGGTTCAGAAATTGCTGCTGTCGTTCGGCAAGCCGGTGGTATTGCTATAGAAACAGATCCTGATTTACCTTCGGGGAGCGATCGGATTGTAGAAGCCTTGCGACATTATGACCCAGAAGGGGTTTATGAGACGGTTATCAATTTGCAAGGGGATTTGCCAACCGTTGATCCTCATCTTATCCAAGCGTCTCTAGCTCCTTTAGCAGATCCCACTATTGATATTGCGACCTTATGTTGTAAGATCCGCGATACTAATGAAGTAGGAAACCCTAATGTGGTTAAAATCGCAACCTCAGCGTGGGTTGAGCACGGAGGGATTGTTATCAGTCGGGGGGTTTATTTCAGCCGATTAGCGATTCCGGCGAATGCTCAAACGCACTATCATCATATTGGAATTTATACTTATCGGCGTGCTGCCCTTGAACGTTTCGTCTCTTTACCACCGTCCTATTTAGAAACAACTGAGAAGCTTGAGCAGTTGCGCGCTCTCGAAGCGGGAATGCGTATTGGTGTCGTGTTGGTCGACGGCATGCCTCAAAGTGTGGATACGCCGGAAGATTTGGCACGCGTGTGTATAGCCCAACCCGCATAAGTTCATCAATTTTCGTGGCTGATTTTTGGGTCATTTTCGTCCCTTTAAAAACTTTGATGGCAGCCAGCGAGCCGCTGTTTTTAAAGCTTGAACATAGGCCCCCCAACCAGAAGCCATAAAATGTATCTATTTTGTCCTGATTTAACGAGAGAAGACTAGCGCGAAAGGCCAAGGGTCTTAACCATCTCTAAATAACGGCTCCAATTTTCATTTTTTTTGCATCCAAGTTCATGCAGATAGGACCAGCTATAAATGCCGGTGGAATGGTTATCACTAAAATGGATGCGAATGGCGTAATTACCAACGGACTCAACGGTTCGAATGCCAACGGTTTTGCATCCTCCCAAGGTTCTTTTTTGGCTGGCTCCATGCCCCTGCACTTCGGCAGAGGGACTTTCAACCCTTAGATATTCTGCGCTAAAGCTAAAATGGTTGCCATCATCAAACTCGACCTCCAGGGCATTTTCTTTTTGCAAGAGACGAATATTGGTGGGCCAAGGCTTGTTGGCAAAATCAGAACGGCTCATGTGTCCCCCTTCGTGGTAAAGAGATCTCTGAGTTCGCTCGCTTTAGTTTCATCGATGATTTCGGCTTCATCAATCAGCATAATCGGGACGCCTTTAAGAATGGGATAGGCAAGACCGGCAGCTTCACTGATTAATCGATTGTTTTGGCGATCATAGAGGAGGGTAGTCTTGGTCAGAGGACAGACTAATATTTCTAAAAGTTTTGGATCAACGGCAATGTCCATCGCTTACTCCTTAGTGGTAAGTTGTGTTTTCTGTATTGCCTCCCAAGGCAGCCATTTCGATCAAGAGAGTGATCATTTGGGATTGCTCTTGGATAGATTCTGTTTCTAATAAAGCTTGCTTTTCGGAGGGTGGCAAAGGACAGGCCATGGACAACGCTGTCAGCAGCTTATGATTGGATGTTTGATTGATTTCTTCCCAATTAGGAGCAATATCCAGGCGGTCAAAATAAGGTTTTAAAGCCCGAAGCAACCGCGGTCGATCCATGTGAAAATCTACTTCATCGATCAAATCACTACTATAAGCCGTATAATCAACTGTGGCTATCGGATAGCCTTCCTTACTTTCTGCTTGATCGACAAGGCGAAAACGCATGACCCCTTCTAATTCAGCCACCAGCTTGTTTTCTTCATGCTCAACAACATCAACAATTTTCGCTAAACACCCTGTTTCAAACAATCCAAAGCGGTCAAGGTCTGTGGGGCCTCGCATGCTGGCGCTGGGTTGAATCAGCCCTAAAAGCTTGTTGCTGGTCATGCAATCGCTAATCATGGCCAAATGAGCCGCATCAAAAACAGGCAACGGTAAGTTGGCTTTTGGTAATAGAATAGCCCCTCGCACCATAAACAATGGGATTTGGCGGGGTAAGTCATCAATAGAAGTGAGGTTAATCCAGTTTTTCATTTTTTAAAATCTTAGATATCTTCTGATAACCAAAAGATGGACATTCTTAAGCGAAAGCGCAAGAGTTAATTTTAAAATTATTATAGCTAAAGCTGTCTTGTCGCCGATTATTTTATCTTTAGAGTATAAATCTCTTAAGAGAATTAAGAAAAATGGTTATTAATACAATGAGTCTTCGGGCAGCAAGTGACAGAGAAAAATACGGCTTTTATCCAGCCAGCTTGGCAAGATTAGCGCATATAATGCGGACCGATCTTGCACGCTTGGCTGGGGAATCCCATTCTCGTATAAAGACAATTTTTTGATCGGGACGTAATTTTGCTTTGACCTTTGGATCTTGGATATATGTCATCAGATTGGCGGGATTAGGAAATTTATTATCTTTTAACGAAATAACAATTCCTTTGGGACCCACATCAACTTTTTCAATATGTGCCTGGCGGCAATAGCTTTTAACTTCAATAATTTCCAACAGGTTTTGAACTTCGGAAGGCAGGCGACCAAAGCGATCAACCATTTCGGCAGCAAAGGTATCAATTTCTTCCCGTGATTTCAAATTAGCCACCCGGCGATAGAGATTTAAGCGCAAATTAAGATCACTCACATAGGTTTCAGGAATCATCACCGAAGTTCCTAGATTGATCTGTGGGGACCATTCTTCTTCCGTCGGGGTGCCCATTTCTTGTTCAATCCGAACTTGCATGATGGCTTCTTGAAGTAAATGTTGATACAGCTCTACTCCCACTTCTCGAATATGACCTGATTGTTCTTCACCTACCAGGTTCCCGGTCCCTCGGATGTCTAAGTCATGGCTTGCCAATGTAAAGCCAGCTCCTAGTTTATCAAGAGTTTGCATGATTTCTAGGCGTTTGAGCGACGTATCGGAAATGGGTTTATCACCCGGCATTGTCAAATAGGCATAGCCCTGGGCTTTTGACCGCCCAACACGACCCCGAAGTTGATAAAGTTGCGCCAACCCAAATAAGTCGGCACGGTGAATCACAAGGGTATTTGCATTAGGAATATCAATGCCAGATTCTACGATGTTGGTTGATAAGAGCAAATCATATTGGCGATCGTAAAAGGCAGTCATCACGTCTTCTAGCTGTCCTGCTGACAACTGTCCATGGGCCACTATAATCTTTATTTCCGGGATCAGTTTGGTTAATTGTTCTTGCAAGGCACTAAGATCTTCTAACCGGGGGGAGACATAGAAAATTTGACCTCCCCGATAATATTCGCGCAAAATTGCCTCGCGAATGACGAGGCCGTCATAGGGAGTTACAAATGTCCGGACGGCTAACCGATCAATGGGAGGTGTGGCAATTAAACTCATTTGACGCACACCGGTCAAAGCCAGTTGGAGCGTTCGGGGGATGGGGGTGGCTGTCAAGGTTAAGACATGGACATCTTTTTGCAGACTCTTTAGTTTTTCCTTTTGCTTAACACCAAAGTGTTGTTCTTCATCAATGATCACCAATCCCAAGTCGGTAAACTTTGTTTTCTCAGAAAAGAGGGCGTGGGTGGCCACAATAATATCAATCTGGCCATCGGCTAAATCGCGGCGTATCCTTTCGGCAGCCTTAACAGAAACGAACCGAGATAATTGTTCTACCCTGTACCCTGAATCCTTAAAGCGATTAGAGAACGTTTGAAAATGTTGACGACATAGCAAAGTGGTCGGTGCAATAATCGCGACTTGCTTGCCGCTGGCTACGGCGACAAAAGCAGATCGTAAGGCAACCTCAGTTTTACCAAAGCCCACATCGCCGCAAATTAAACGATCCATGGGATGACCTGAGGCCATATCGTCTAAAGTTTCTGCGATGGCGCGCAATTGATCATCCGTTTCCACATAAGGAAAGCCTGCGCAAAATTGTTCAAAATCTTGGGGGTTGCTTTGTAAGATAGGGGCCTCATGGAGGGATCGTTCGGCAGCAAGCTTGATCAGATAATCAGCGACCTCGCGAATGCGCTTTTTCACCCGTGCTTTACGGTTTTGCCAAGCGGATGACCCTAATTTGTCTAGCTGCACTAAACTATCGGCATCACCATATTTGCTAACGGCATCAATATTTTCAACAGGTAAGAATAATTTATCGCCACCGTGATAGACTAAAGCTAAACAGTCGTGGAGAGCGCCATCCACCTCAACCGGCAATAACCCCTCATAACGTCCCACGCCGTGATCACGGTGCACAATTAAATCGCCCGTAGAAAGCTGCGACGTTTCCAGTAATAATTTTTCAGTTTTACGCTGTTTGCTGGGTTGGCGAATAATCCGCTCACCTAACAAATCAGCTTCGGTAATGACTAATAAGTGGGGGGTGGTAAAACCATGGTCGAGCGGATAGACCAAAGTTGTGTAAGGAGAGGTATGATCAGGCCAGTGGTTGACAGGTTGAAAGGCTCTGATACCGGCATCTTCAAGCATATGCATCAAACGATCCCGCGATCCTTCACTACTGCAGGCCAGAATGATCTGCTTATCTTTTTCTTGATGCACGGTTTCTTTTAAGGACTGGAGAGCTTGATGCGTTGGGGTTCCCGCTGCTAAGCTTAAGCCGCGTCGACAGTGGAAATCGAGTTGATGTTCCTGACTAAAGGGAGTAACAAGGTTGCCCTTATTTTGAATATCTCTCCACTCGGCCAAAGTGAGATAGCCCTCTTCTGGCTTAAGGGGATTGTAAGGTGGGGAAGAATCTCCCGGCAGTTTAGCCAACCGATTGTGATAATAATCATGAATCAGCTCAAGCCGAGTCCGAATTGCATCATCTGTTTGATGATCATAGAAAATTTGGGCTGTGGGAACAAACTCTAAAAGTCCCAGCATCTGGTCAAAAAATAAAGGCAACCAATGTTCCATGCCGGCGTAACGTCGACCTTCCGAAATTGCTTCATAGAGAGGCGTGATAATATGGCCAAAGCGTTCACGGTAGTTTTGTCGGAATCGCGTAATCTGCTCATCCGTTAAAGCAAGATCGTGACTGGGAGTTAAATCGACCTGATTCACGGGAGCAATTGTTGTTTGATTTAATGCATCAAACCGCCGAATTTTTTCAATGTGATCCCCAAAAAAATCCAACCGTACCGGTTCTTCTAGACCAACAGGAAAAATATCAAGGATGTCGCCTCGGACAGCAAACTCTCCAGATTCGCGTACTGTCTCTACGCGTAAATACCCCCCCTGGCTTAAGCTTTCAATCAGCTTAAGCATTGAGACATCTTGTTCAATCCTTAAAACAAGACTACGGTTTGTTAAGGCAGAGATGGGTGGTACGCGTTGAAGCAAACTTTGGGCTGATAGGACGACAATAGCGGCTTGTCGGGCTGCCAGCGCTGATAGGACTTGCATGCGTTGCGTCAAAACATCTTGGCTGGGACCGATACGATCATAAGGCAGGCAATCCCATGCGGGTAAATAATAAACAGTGTCTTGAGGCAGGACAACTTTAATTTGTTCGGCTAATTGTACGGCGCGGTCTTCCGTCGGAACAATATATAAGATTGGATATGGAGTCTTGGCCCGAACAATCTCTCGAAGGACGAGGGGCTCAAAACCAACGGCGATACCTGAATAGATTTTTCCTACCATACTTTAAACAAACATGCTTTCTAAACTTGGGGTTAACCCTAGCTCTCTTGATCATGAAACGCAAGTATTTCAACAATTAAGGCATGATAATGTGTTGGAATTGTTGTCTGCCCCACACACCATGCTAGAATGTCTGCATCTTGTTCTTCTAAAAGCTGTTGAAATAACAAAAGAGATTGGTCGTCCATGGTTGAAAGATGTGCTGAGGCAAACTTTCCCAGCAGAACATCTGTTTCTTTCATGCCGCGATGGTTGGCATTATAAATTAATTTCTTAAAGTGAATATTTTCCATTTTTACCCTTCCTTAAGTATAATGATCTATGTTGTGCTACAGAACAAGCAAATCCATGGAGACGTAATTTGATGTCTAAACTACCCCTTCACACCTTAGCTTTAAGTTTATTAATAGGTTCTGCTTTGGCTATCCAACATCCAACGATGCCAGCGCCTCTGTCTCAAACGCCGGACATGGGGATGGTGCCTGTAGAAGATTCTAATTTGGATCAGGGAAAAGGTAAAAAAAAGATCCTGGATTTGGTGCGCAAAGGGGTTGTGATTATTGATGTAAAAACTTATGCCAATGTTGAGGCGAATGAAAGAGTATCTTGGGCGGGAAGTGGTTTTATTGTTGATAAAGAAAAAGGGATTATTGCCACCAACAAACATGTTGCCGGCGATATGACTGTCAGTACCTACACTGTTAAATTTGCTGATGGAACCTCTGTTGAGGCCCATCATTTACCGATGGCCACCCTTGGCGATTACGCCTTTTTAAAGGTTGATCCTGCCCAATTGCCAAAAACAGCGATTGCTTTAGAATTTGCCAAAGACCCCATCATGGTCAACCAAACGATCTATTCTATGGGGAACTCGGCGCGGGATGAATTTTCTACATTTAAGGGAACGGTTTATAGTATTTATGAAAATTTAGGTCCTTATGGGGAACAGTCCTTTAGCTTTTCGGGCCTAACCGTCGGGGGGGCGAGTGGTTCGCCCATTTTTGATGACAACGGTAAGGTTGTGGGTATTGTGTATGGTGGTAAATTTACCTCTGGCTCAGGTTTGCCGGCTAGCTATTTAATTGATGCTCTTCAGGCCATTAAAGAGGACAAAAAACCCCAAATATGGAGTACAGGTGTTATTCCTGGCTATGGCATTATTTCTGATTATGAAAAAGCAGGTATTCTTCCCAAAGAAGCGACTGACAAATACAAAGAAAAATTCCCTGAATCCCACAATAAAGTGGCTATCATCCAAGGGACTGTTAAAGGAAGTGCTGCTAGTAATATGTTAGAAGCAGGAGATTTAATTTGGTCTCTTAACGGTGAGCTTGTCGGTCCTAATCTTTATCAGTTTGAAAAAAATATTAATGATGCAAACGGCAAAGAAGTTAAAGTTGAGGTTTACCGCAATGGCAAATTGATGGAAGCGAAATTAACGCCTTATGCTCTTAGCTCTAGCCCTTATGAGCGCTTTATTTCCTTTAGTGATGTAACTTGGTTTGGCAATAATGAATTCGTTAAATTCTTGTTTGGTGAAAAAGAGTCTGGCGTTTTTATTCTAGGAATGGGTCAAACATCACCGTTTAAAGTGCTAACTAAAGGTGAGCAATTTCCATTCTTTATGGGGGCTCGGCTTTTTGCCATTCGGGAATTGAATGATAAACCCATTAAATCTCTTGAGGATTTAGAAAAGGTTATTCCAGAATTGGCTAAAAAGAAAACATTTTCGGTAAGGTATATTGACTATAGTGGCTCTATGGGTCTTGGCAATTTCGCAAGTATGGATCGGCAAGAGCGGATGGCGATCATCACCTATGCTGGAAAGTTTGATTCTCCAAAACTCTATACCTTTAATGAAAAGACGCTGGAATGGGATTCAAAGGATCTTGAGTAAAATTTGACTGGTGGTCTAAATAGCTTTATCTTATCCTAAGCTTACGAAATGTTGTTTAGAAAGAGATTGCTATGAAAATCAAAACGGCTGTGTTCCCGGTGGCAGGGCTGGGGACCCGGTTTTTGCCTGCAACCAAGGCAATCCCAAAAGAAATGCTGATTGTGGGGGATAGACCCCTCATTCAGCATGCCGTTGAAGAAGCAAAGGCTGCTGGTATTGAACGTTTCATTTTTGTAACATCTCAAGGGAAGACGGCGATTGAGGATCACTTTGATACCAATCAGCTGTTGGAAAGAACGTTGGCAGAACGCGATAAGAAAAAGGAACTCGAAAAGGTTCAGTCTTTGCAGTTAGCCCCCGGTGATGCTATTTTTATTCGCCAGCAACAGCCCCTTGGCCTTGGTCATGCCGTCTGGTGTGTGCGTAACCTTGTCGGGAATGAGCCGTTTGCTCTTCTCTTAGCCGATGATATAATCATGGGGGCTGCTCCCTGTACAGCTCAAATGATTGATGCCTATACCAAGTATGGCCGGGGTAACTATACAGCTGTCATGGATGTAGAACCGGACCATGTTTCCCGTTATGGTATTTTAGATATTGCTGAGGATGATGGCTTTCTTGTGAAGGCTAGGCATGTGGTCGAAAAACCAAAACCGAGTGAAAGTCCGTCTCGGACAGCGATTGTTGGTCGCTATATCCTTGATCCGATGACCTTTGATAAAATTAATATTCATAAATTTGGGGTTAGTAAAGAAATTCAGCTAACAGATGCATTTCGACCGATGATTGATGAAGGGGTTCCTTTTTATGGGGTACGATTCGCGGGACAACGGTATGATTGTGGTACAAAAGAAGGATGGCTCGAAGCCAATGTTGTCAATGCTTACCATAGTGATGATATGCAGGAACACTTACTCAAGACGCTTAAAACATTAAGAATTAAAGATTAATAAATCTGCGACCGACGGGGGGCGAAGGCCGTGACTCAGCATCAATTTAATACGCATATTCTGCGTGAATATGATATTCGGGGAACCATTAACAAAAACTTAAGTTCCGCTGATGCTCTAGAGCTTGGGCGACGCTTTGGCACGTGGGTCAAACAGCAAGGGGAAAAATTTGTCTGTTTAGGACGGGATGGGCGTCTTTCTTCGCCGGATCTGCACGCGCACTTAACCCAAGGATTAATCGAGGCGGGCATTACGATCTTAGATATTGGGGTGGGACCAACTCCGATGCTCTATTTTTCAACCAAGATAACCCCAGCTTTTGCGGGCATTATGATTACGGGATCTCACAATCCGAAAGATGATAATGGCTTTAAAATCACCTTAAAGGAAATACCTTTTTTCGGTGAGAAGATTCGGGGATTAGCGACTCAGCCTTTTATTAAGTCGGATCAGCCCGGTGAGGTAGAGCATATTGATGTACGGTCGAGTTACATTGATCGAGTTTTAATGGATTACGAGGCTCCTAACAAGCGGTTAAAACTTGCCTGGGATCCTGGTAATGGAGCGGCTGGTGAAATTATTGAGTTTCTAACACAGCACATTGAGGCGGATCATATTGTCATTAATGCGACAATTGATGGGGCGTTTCCCAATCACCATCCGGATCCCTCGGTTGACAAAAACCTTGAGCAGCTTCGGGCGGTTATCGCCGAGCATAACTGTGATGCAGGTATCGCTTTTGATGGTGATGCAGATCGCTTAGGGATTTTGGATCAACACGGGCGTGCTTTTATGGGGGACCATCTCTTGATGGTTTTTGCGGCTGATGTTTTGAAGAAGATGCCGGGTGCCAAAATTATTGGCGATGTGAAGACAAGCCAGGCCTTCTATGAGATGGTCCCTGCTTTGGGAGGACAAGCTCTTATGTGCCGCACTGGCCATTCGTTTATTAAAGTTATGGCACATGAAGAAAAGGCAGCGCTAGCGGGGGAAGTCAGTGGTCATCTGTTTTTTGCTGATAAATATTATGGCTATGATGATGCTATTTACGCGGCTATTCGCTTTATCAATATTTTACAAGCATCTGATCAAACCTGTGCTGACATTTATGATAGCCTGCCCCACTATTATTCAACCCCAGAATTGCGCATTGAGTGCCCGGATGAGCTCAAATTTAAGGTCATCGATAAGATGAAAGCTGATTTTAAGGCCCAAGGTTTAGTTTTCTCCGACATAGATGGGCTACGTTATGAGGATGATCATGGGTGGTGGTTAATTCGAGCATCCAATACACAGCCTGCCCTTGTGGGTCGGTGTGAATCAAAGACCCATGCGGGCTTAGAGGCTCTAAAGCAACATTTGAGTCTCAATCTAAGAAAGTTTTATGATCAGGCAGAATTTTAAAAAGGAAAGTAACTAGTCCTTTTTGCTTTTATTGCATTTGTCTTGGCAATCCCTTTTGTAACGCAGACAATCCATTTCTTCAGACAGACTGTCGCTATTCTTTTTGCAAATTATAAAGCGAGCTTCACAATCCATACAACAGCTTATATCTTTTTCAACCGGGCATACATTAGCGGTAATTGCCATGACCAGAGTTGGAATGAACATGGTGATTCTCCTATCTTATAGCATAAAATAAACTTTAAACTTATAAAGTCCAGGATTATTTTATTCCGATGTTTATTTACTTGCTAAAAATAATAAGAGTTTTCTAAAGGTAAAGTCCGGGCAGTGTTCCAACATGCGGCAAGAGATTTTGTTCTTTATAAGTAATAATATTACAAAAAAATCATAAAAACTTCAGTTAGATAACTAAAAAATTAATTTTATGCCAAAAAAGTTGCTTACAATTTATTTTAAAACTGTTTAGAATTTATTTTAAGATTGATTTAAGCCTTTGCAAATAATTAAGGTTTATTTTCGTATTCTATACGTATGTGCTTGAAATTGAAGGAGTTTAAATATGAAAAAATCACAGATCAAGATTTCTGCATCTCACTTATCGAAAGCAGTATTAATTGCCGCCTCTTTGTCATGTTTCGGGTTTTCTGGTGCGCTTAGTGCGGCTGAACACACTGCCATTCAGAAACCGACTATAACAATTGCAGAAGCACTTCATGAGAATCTAAGACAGCAAGCCTTAACTACTAGTGATTTAGAATACAAGAAAATTCAAATAACAACTTTTAAAAAGGATGATGCAGATGAGTGGATCATTAATGAAAGATCTAAGCATAACATAGGGCACCAACAAAATTTGATCAAAGCATCCTTAAAAAAAAGAGGAGAGAGGTTTTCTCAGATAAATGTTGCTCAAGCAGCAGCACGGACGCTGTCTAAAGATTTTCTCCCTCTCATAGCTGACCTTGCCTATATTTCTTTTAATCATATTTTTTCTTTTGCACAGAAAGGAAATATATCGCTAGATAGTTTAATATGTGCGGAAGAAACATGGCTATTAAAGGCGCTCATTGATTATGGGATGGTATCACAGGCGTATGTATTCCTCTCTTCCGCTAAGGCTGCAGACCATGATGCTATAATTTTAAATAAGACTGTGGTTTTGACAGATTCTTTAACTAATGAAAAAAAAGTTGTAGAGGATGCTCGGGATCTCGCAAAAGAAACCTTTGCAAAAGAGAAAGTAGGGCTGGAAGAAGAGAGGCAACTTAGTCTAAAGGATAAAGAAGAAGCAAAAGGGGAGGACTTAAAACAATCCCACCAAAGAGTCATTGATAAGAAAGAGAAAGAATTAAAGCAGGTTGTATTAAAGGAAAATAAGTTAGAGTTAGATACGAAGGCTGCGTTAGAAATATTAGATAAAAAGTTTAAGGCAGATATTGATAAGCTAAAGAGTGCAAAAGAAGCGGATTTAAAAAAACTTCAAACTGGATATGACTCATTGTTTAGCGACTTTGGCTTTAAATGGGGAGGATCATGGACAAGGGGAGCACGTGAAAACATCAAAGAAATTTTTTATTTTGATGAATTACTTTCAACGCAGTATACGGATTTCTATTCTAAAGCAAGGGCCGATATGTTGAAATCCATATTCTCTTTAGTACAGTATGAAGATACCTCGGCTGTTGAGCTAAGATGTTTAACCCTCAAGGCTCTGCTTGGTTTAGATGACTCAACTTATGATAGTGTTTTGCAAAGTTTAATTGACCAAGAAAAGCAAAACAGAAAAGAGTTAGTGACGAAAGAAGCCACTTTTGCTGAAACCCTAACCATTGCTATCAACGAGGTTGTTTCGCCAACGCCATCCCATCCTGGCGGGGAGGAGGAGAAAACCCCAACGGCAGAACAATCTAAAATTGCAATGGAGGTTGTCTCGGGGTTTGACCCTTTAAAAAAAAAGAGTATGAACTAGAGGACGAAAATAATGAAGAGACGGATGCATCAGTTTCACCCTTAAGTGAAGTGAATATGCCTTCGTCCTCTTCTGCCAGCAAAGAATCTAGTGATGGAGAGGCGAATATCTCCCTATCGCTAGACCCCTTAAATATAGGGGCGTCATCGTTTCCTATCGTTATAAGCAGCGATTACGATGTAGGGGTATTCCCTCCGCATAATGGAAATTATTTCCCTCAGGCTAATTTTCCTGGAACAATCACTACCTCTGGAACACTCCCTCACTTTCGCTCTCTTTCTGATGGCGTCAGTGGGAGAGGTCCACTGTCCGCAGACAATATCTATATCCGCCACAGCGATAACGGCCACAACCTTATTCCCCCGACAGGGTTCTCCTACTCCCTTAGTCCGTCAAAGGAAGTATCGTGGCCTCAATTATCTGCAGGGGGGGCGACCTTTTCTATAGGCATACCGCATGTGGATAGCAACCTGGGGTCCAATCTAGAATCCGCTAAGGAGAAAAAAAAAATAAATCACGGAACCACCGCAAAAGGCGGAAATATAAAAGAGCACAAAATTTTGAAGGATAATGTTTCTGAAGCTGTACTTGAGCCGCAGAGAAGCAGGGAGGAAGTGCCATCCATGACCGAGCAAAGTCCTCAAAAGCTAAAAGAGCGTAATCTTTTGGATAAAACATTAACCGCCGCAAGTGCTGGTGCTGTTTTTCTTGCTTTCGGTATTGCGGTCTCTATGGGAAAATAAAAAACAAGAAAGGAGGGGCTTTCCCCTCCTTATTATAAAGGAGGGATTGAATGTTACAGCCGTATAAGAATAAAACCATCGCTTCCACAAGAAAAATTAGCAGTGGAATGATCGCCCTTTTAACAAACATACTATTTTTATTATCATCGGCGCAATCAATGGAGTATGTCGTAGCCCCTGTGATCGGAGCAACGATGAAGCCCTATGTGAACCAAGCTTTAGAGGCGGTTCAGGCATGGGTAGAAACATATCCTAAAACATTTGAGAACGAATTTAATGAAGCAGTTTGTGGGATTGACCGAGGTAAATTGCGGCAAATTATAACCACCTCCCTTAGTGAGTTTGACAAGCAGGTAGAACGATGCAAGAAAATAAAAGGCGGAAAGGGGCCAGTTAATTATAATATAGCTGTATTTGCTAATTTAGGGCAGGGTGCTTTAACCCATCTGCAAAAATATGAATTAGTCCTCATCATGTTAGACTTTATTGATCATAGTAAAACGCTGTTAGATGCTAAGTGGAAGGAGGCAGGCAAGGATCTCACCGAAACCTATGATCCTCGGTTTCTGGGAGAAACTCATGCTGAGCAATTTAGTATGTCCCAGCAGGAAACTACAATAAAAGCTCAGAAAATAATACATAGTTGGAAAATGAATCTCCTTGCGGCCTTACATGAGAAATATTTCTATAAATGTGAAGGAGGATGGTTAGATCGTGGCGCTAGAAGTTATGTAAGACATCATAAACGTGGAAACGATTGGGGTATAAAAGCTACTTTGCTAGGCACCGTATCTGTTCCAAAACGGTCGGATATCCTAAATCCTTTTTCTTTGGATGACGGAAGTTTAGAGGCAACTCTGGTTAGAGAATGTAATGCTGTGTATGACCCCACCGTGAAATTAATACGGGCGGGCTTAGAAACGCAGATTGGGCCGGATAAGCTTGATTATGTTGCTCGATTAAAAGACCTATTTAAAGTTTTATTTCCTAATGAAATACCGCAATCGACAGATGGCCTAAAAAAACCACAATTTTTGTTAGATTACATTGAATTTTTAAGACAACAACAAGCTGAAAAACAAAAAACTGAAGCAAACGAGTAAGGTGAAGAAGGGGGAACGGAGGGCAATCAGAGCCCTCTTAACTGTCTGGCATGATACCGTATTAGGCAATTCCCCAGTTTGAATGAAGTTGATCCTTCGGATCAACTAATTCCCAGGCAGATGGGTCGGCAAATAAAGCACGTAGCAATTGATTGTTGAGGCCATGGCCAGAGTTAATCCCATCAAAGTGGGCGAGCAGAACGCCGCCCGCTAAGGCTAAATCGCCAACGGCATCTAAAACTTTGTGGCGGACAAATTCATCATTGTGACGTAGGCCACCTTCATTCATGACACCGGCTTCGCCGATAACGATTGTGTTCTGTAAAGAGGCGCCTTTGGCCAAGCCAGCAGCTTGTAATTTTTGGGCGTCTTCGAAAAAGCCAAATGTGCGAGAATCTGCGAGGCATTCTACAAAGTCATCGCTATCTGGATAATAGGATAAAAAGCTCGTTTCCGCCATACGACCCGCAAAATTGAATTCCATACTGAAGCGACGCTCATCTGCTGGTAACAGGAAGGCTGTGCCTGTGCCATGGGAAACTTGGATGGGTTTTAAGACGCGAATAATCTTGAGAGGCGCATTTTGACGCTTAATACCGACGGCTTGGATCAGCGTTACAAAGTCTGCTGAACTTCCATCCATGATTGGCACTTCTGGTCCACCGACTTCAATGGCGGCATTATGAATGTGCATGCCGGCAAGGGCTGCAATAATGTGTTCAATTGTAGAAATACTCACCCCATGGGCATTCGTAATCTTAGTACACATGCTGGTATCCGTCACATTGCTCCAGATCGCCTCAATCCGATTATGGTGAGCAACGTCTGTGCGCACAAACACATATCCTGTATTGATGGCGGCAGGTTTGATAGCCATGCTGACAGATTCACCCGAATGAACGCCCACACCGATGCAACGAATGGTTTTCGCTAATGTTTGCTGACAAGATGCTATGCGATCTGTGGGCAAGGGTACATTTGACCAGACAGGTGTCGATGTTATAAGAGCAGTTCCAAGCATAATGTATATCTCTTTTAAAGATCCTCATTTATAACAATACGGCAAAACTTTCTTGAATAGGAAGCAGTGGTTTATTACGAAGTGTTACATTGGGGGAAGAGGTTGCTCTTTGCCTTTTGGCTTTTCCATCCGTGCGATAAAGGTGAATAGAGTTTATTTCAGTTTGTAGTTGTATAATTCTTTGTTACAGTTGGATACACTCATAAAACTATTTCGAGTATAACACTTCATGAGTTTCTTTTCTCTGTTCGAAATCCAAAATTTGGATAAAAAACAAGCCCGCCTCAGTTTATGGGGTGTTTCTTGGATGAGCTTTTTCTGGAGCACATCTTCCTTAATGGTATTTTCATTGCTACCCATCTTTATTACGGATGTGTTAGGGGCTTCCCGCGCTAAATTGGGGATTATTGAAGGCGTTGCTATCTCACTCGGCTTTTTTTCCAAGGTTTTTTCCGGTGTCATCAGTGATATTTTTCGCTTAAGGAAGCCGTTGATTGCTATCGGATCGGTAATGACAATTTTGCTGAAGTTCGTTTTTGCCGCGGCCACAAGTATTGGTTGGATTTTTGCGGCTCGCTCTATCGACCGTCTCTCAAAAGGAATCCGCTCAGCACCAACGGATGCTTTGATCGCAGACATTTCACAGAACTTGCACCGTGGTCAAAGCTATGGATTGCGGCAGGCCCTTTATACATCTGGCGCCGTGGTGGGCTCCCTTCTTGCCACACTTCTGGTTTATCTAAGTGATAATAACTATCGGCTTATTTTTACGCTAGCAGCAATTCCAGCTTTTATAGCGCTTGTAATCTTGCTGTCTCTTGTTAAACAACCGGTGATTAAAGATGATATTAAAAAGGATCATGCGGGATGGCAATTCGGTGACATAAAGTATTTGCCTGCTTCCTTCTGGTCATTGCTGGGTGTTGCATTTGTTTTAATGCTAGCACGCTTTAGTGAAGCCTTTATCAATATTCGGGCTAAGGATGTGGGATGGTCAATTCACTACTTGCCATTATTAAGTGTGGGTATGGAACTCGTTCATGCAGGTGTTGCCTATCCCATTGGACGGATGGCCACTCGCAATAATTTAAATTCCCTGTTGTTCAAAGGGATTGTAGTGTTAGTTATTACCAACATTGTGTTTATTACAACGCACTCGATTATCGGGGCAGGTATTGCAGCTATGTTGGCGGGCTTGCACATGGGAATGACGCAAGGATTGCTGTCAACCTTGGTTGCTGAATCCACCCCTGCAGAATTACGCGGCACGGCTTTTGCAATTTACTATTTTTCTTCGGGTATTGCTGTGTTGATCGGCAATATGCTGGCTGGATATTTATCTGATTTAATCGGATCCACAGGATGCTTTATGGGGGGCTTAATTTTTACAGCTTTAGCATCGGTTTTGTTATTCTTTAAGAATCAAGGCGGCGTAAGAAGGTTCCCCTAAGTGCAAAAAGGGGCTTAAAGTTCATCCCTTGATTTTTATGAAGCGTTATTTGTTTCTGGTGAGGCACTCTCTTAAGAGGCCATTAAGCAAGACTTTGAAGTCGCCCTGCTTATGGGTGAGGGGTTGGGATTGGCGCATAATGTCAGCTGCAAGCGCCAAGCTTTTCTCAAACCCCTTATGGCTTTCAATAAGATGGCGCATTCGATTTAAATCTTCTGCTGTTTGGTTAAGCTCTATCATGGTTTGATTTAAAAACTTTCGCTCTTCAACCGTGGCCATTTGATAGGCGTAAATTACGGGCAATGTTATCTTGCCTTCCCTAAAATCATCCCCCGGTACTTTGCCGCGGGCATCATTGGTTACCTGATAATCCAAAACATCATCAGTTATTTGGAAAATAAGACCAAGGTTGTAACCGTAATGGTAGAAATCTAAAGCATCTTGGTCGCTGGCACCGGCAACCAGCGCGCCGGTTTGGCAGGCCGCCCCAAATAACTCTGCGGTTTTTGCCCCCATAATTTGTAAGGACGCTTCGATGGAAAGGTCAAAGCTGTGACTTTCCACGAGCTGGCGTACTTCGCCGGCCGTAATGACTGCTGAAGTTTTTGATAAAATTTGTAAAACCCGAAGATCGCCGGTGGTCACCATCAATTCAAAGGCCTTGGCAAAAAGAAAGTCACCGACAAGGATGGCGGCCGTATTGCCCCAAACCGTGTGCGCGGTGGGAGTACCACGGCGGAGGTCGGATTCATCAATCACATCATCATGGAGCAAGGTTGCCGTGTGAATAAATTCAACGGCTGCGGCCAAAGCAATCGTTGAGGGAGAAATATGGCCATGAATGTGAGAGGCTAAAATCACAAGGGCAGGGCGCAGACGCTTGCCACCCGAATAAATAATATGCTTGGCAATTTGTTCAATTAAGGGAATATCACTTTTTAAATGATCGTCAATAAGGGCATCCACAAGGCGCATAGAATCAGCCACTAATGACGATAAATTCTCAAAGGCTGTTAAAGAATTTTCATGAACTGCTGCTAAAGCCATTGATGTTCGATGGAATCGCATGTAAATATTTATTAATTATAGTTGTAACGCCTCTAGCCCTGAATACAAAGCAGAAAATGCAATCACATCCCATAAAAAACCCAGAAATCACCGAAGACTACCTTCTTGGCGGTCGGATTCTTGTTCGTCAACCTGCTCACGGTTATCGTGTTGCAATTGACCCAATCTTCTTGGCGGCAAGCTTAGATGTACAAGAAAACGAAAGTGTTTTGGATGTGGGGGCTGGCGTTGGCGCAGCGTCCTTATGCCTTGCTTACCGTGTCCCTAGCTGTAAAATTGTTGGCTTGGAAATCCAGCGGCCCAATGTTCGGTTAGCGATGGAAAATATTGCTCTAAACAATATGCGGGGACGCGTTGAAGTTTTGGTAGGGGATCTGTTACAGCCACCCCCGCGTTTAGCGGGAGGAACTTTTGCCCATGTCATGGCCAATCCTCCGTATTTAGAGGATCACCGCGCCAGTGTTAGTGCGACAGATCATAAACAAATTTCCCATACCGAAGGGCATGTAAGTCTTATGCAATGGGCCAAGTTTGCCTTGCTGATGGCACGCCCCAAAGGAACAATTACCTTTATTTATCGAGCCGATCGCTTGCATGAGATTTTATCTTATTTCCATGGCAAATTAGGCGATATTACAATTTTTCCACTCTGGCCAGGTCCTGGCAAACCCGCTAAACGGGTCTTGATAAGAGGGCGGAAATCTTCCCACGGTCCGACTGTTTTGTCCCAAGGACTCACCTTGCATCATCCCGATGGACGCTATACCGAGGCGGCGGACAATATTTTACGCAATGGCGCCCCCCTTATCCTTTAAGAAGAGTTGAGCCGAATATATGTCATAATTGGCTCAGGGGTGGTGTATGCACTATAATTGGCAGCATCCGAATTGGCCAAATTTTGAGTATGATTTGTCCGGTATTCAGTCGGTATTGTATGATTATGCGCGTGAATCCAATGGAATTATGGCTGCATTGGATCAGTTTCCAGAAAATTACAGACTAGAAGCTTTGCTAGACCTGATGGTGAGTGAAGCTATCGGTGCCGTCAAACCAGATTATAAAAAATAAAAAAGCGTATTATCAGCATTTGGCGGAGGCAAGTCAGTATTCATTAAATATTACAAATTGGATTATATTTTTCTGCCATTTAATCCTTTCGGTTCAACTGGATACCAAAGATCTGGTTCAGTTTACGCTAAAAAAAGCTCGGTTTTGGACTCAATATTCTGATCTATTGTCACCGCGCCAGACTAAAGTTATCAAGCGATTATTTGAGGCGGGCAAGGAGGGATTTGTCGGTGGCATCAGTGCCAAGAAGTATATGATCATTGCTGATTGTTCCAAGGCTACAGCAACTCGGGATCTTGCTCTCTTAGTGGAACTGGGCTGCCTTTACCAATTAGAGGGGGGTGGCCGTAATACACGCTATGATTTAGCTATATAAGGTGGGCCGCGACAAAATGACGTGCTGTTAAAATACTAAAAACTGATAGAGTAAAAGCATGAATACGATCCTGACAATTTTACTGGTAATTGCTTTGATGGGCGTCATCGGCGTCCTTGGTTTTGGGCTTTATACCCTCTTGCGAGGGGGAGAAATTAGCCGTAAACATTCGAATACAGCCATGCGGTGGCGGGTTTTATTGCAAGGCATTGCTCTTTTAGTTTTTGCGATCATTCTTTGGCTTGGTCGCTAACCCTCCTATCAGCTTATTAGGCTGGTCTTTTAATTTTAATAATATTTGAACCAATTTTTCTTGAATGCTAAGGTTTTATAGATATCTATAAAGTTGTGAAAGGGTATTCATGTTTAATAAATCTATTTTTTTAAGTGCGATGCTGTGGGCATCTTTTGCCTTGGGGGGAGAAGAAGGAGAGCCAGCGAGTTCTTCTTCTTTCCTGACAATGTTAGGCTCTTCTTATATAGAATCCCTTAGGAATTTGCCAGAAAATACAATAGTGAAATCTTTCTATTGGACTGGTGGTGGTAAAGTTGTGGAAAAAGTTGCTATTCCTTTAAATGGACAAAATCCGCATTATAAGCCAATTGGATGGGATGCTTATAGTGAAAAAGTTGCAACTCATACCCTGGATGGCATACGGATAACAGGAAATTGGTTAGCAAGCGGGAATCTCGAAACTGTTATTATGTTCCATGGTAATGGGATGAACGCTGATGATTATGAACCCTGGGCAACCTGGTTTAATTGGCAAGGGTTTAATGCGTTGGCGTTAACAATCCAGGGGTATCCAGGTAGTGAGGGAACTTCTGAAAATTTACCCATGGCCTCGGCTTTGCTCGTGGAGGCAGCTTTTCGATTTGCTATGCACGAGAAAAATATTCCCTTAGAGAAAATTGCTGTATATGGGTTATCTCTCGGTGGTGCTTATGCAACTTATGCGGGTCGATATTTAGGAGTGCCAGTTATTTTACAGAATACTCTCACCACCATTGGTGATATGCCGCAGAATATTATTAGTAATTATTTTCCATCGATTGTAGGGCGAGCCATAGCTCGCTCAAATCTTGATTATCAACCCCCAATGCCAGAACTTGAGAGTTTGGGTATCTTTGCCGCGCGGGGAAGCGTGCCTCTTAATTCTTACAATAACATAGAAAACCTTAAAAATACCAACAGCCCTGTCATGATTTTGTTTGGTGAAAAAGATTGGTTAATGGGAAGGGAGAAGCGTGCCCAAGAATTGTATAAGGCGCGTTATGGCAAGACTGCAGAGATAGATCAAAATTTATTTGTTAAAATTTCTGATGGCGATCACTGTGATGTATTCTTGGGAAATATTAAAGCTGAAGCCCAAGTGAGAGAGTTTTTGCAGGCTCAACTAAGATAAAAAAGTGGCAAACGGGGTGTAAAAATGCAAACCATAGACTCTAGGGTAGGTTGAGAAGAAGAGGTTACTTGCTTTAATTGGGAAATTTAGGAGGAAATCAAATGGTTCAACTAACACGCATTTACACTCGAGGGGGAGATAAAGGTAAAGCATCGCTTGGCGATGGGACTCGAATTTATAAATCAGATTTACGGATGGAGGCAATTGGGAGTGTTGATGAAGCCAATGCTTCCCTAGGTTTGGTGATGCTGCATGCCGAAAGCGATATTGCCAAGATTCTCTTTCGCATTCAAAATGATTTATTTGATGTAGGGGCTGATCTGTGCATGTCGGATACTACTCAACCGGGTTTGCGGATTGTTGCCTCTCAGGTAACCTGGTTAGAGCATCAAATTGATCATTTTAATGAATCGTTAAGTCCTTTAAATTCTTTTGTCCTGCCCGGTGGTACGCAATTGGCGGCTTATCTGCATTTAGCACGGACAATTGTGCGCCGAGCAGAAAGAGTTATTGTTGCCTTATCCCTGCAAAGTCAGATAAATTTAGAAGTAGTAAGATATATCAATCGATTGTCAGACTTATTATTTGTTTTATCAAGGTATACAAATAATAAGGGATTGCAGGATGTGTTGTGGGTTCCAGGGGCAAACCGCTAAGCAGTTGATTAAGGAGGGGGATGTATGAAAGTTCTGGTCGCAGTTAAGCGCGTGGTGGATTATAATATAAAGATTCGCGTCAAATCTGACGGTTCTGGCGTTGAACTTAATAACGTCAAAATGTCGATTAATCCATTTGATGAAATCGCTGTTGAAGAAGCGGTGAAGCTAAAAGAAAAAGGGGTCGCCAGCGAAGTTGTTGTGTGCTCCATCGGAAGCAAGTCTTGCCAAGAGACCTTGCGCTTTGCCTTGGCCTTAGGGGTTGAACGTGCTATTCATATTGATGCGGAAGACTCGCCTGAACCCTTAGTCGTGGCTAAAATTCTGAAGAAAATTTGTGAAGAGGAGTCACCTAATTTAGTCATTCTGGGTAAGCAAGCCATTGATGATGATTGTAATCAGGTGGGGCAAATGCTATCGGCGCTCTTAGATTGGCCGCAAGGAACCTTTATTTCTGAATTGTCTATTGAGGGGGACAAAGCCAACATTACACGTGAAGTGGATGGGGGCTTAGAAAAAATTCAAATCAACTTACCTGCTATTATCACCACGGATCTTCGTCTTAATGTGCCCCGTTTTGCGGCCTTACCTAACATTATGAAGGCGAAAACGAAACCATTGGCGGTGGTTGAGGCGGGCTCATTGGGAATTGATACCGATCGCCGTTTAGAAGTTTTAAAAACCATGGAACCACCGATTCGTCAAGGAGGCACCAAAGTTGCCACTGTGGAAGACCTAATTGATCAAATTAAAAAGGTGATTTAAATGACGATTCTTATTCTTGCAGAACATGATGGAAGCGCGTTAAAGGCAGCAACATACAATACAGTGATGGCAGCGAGTCAAATAAGTGGGGAAATTCACGTGGCTATTTTGAGTAACGGCGCCGATTCTGTCGTTAAAGAAGCGGCATCCCTTAGGGGCGTTACAAAAGTGATCCATCTTAAAGGAAAAGCTTTGGAGTATCCACTGGCAGAACCGGCTAGTAAAGCTCTTATGACACTTGCCAAGTCTTACAGCCATATTTTGGCACCGGCATCCACTTATGGTAAAAATATTTTACCCCGTGTAGCGGCCTTACTGGATGTGATGCAAATTTCTGATGTCATTAAGGTGCATTCTACCGATACTTTTGATCGACCTATTTACGCTGGTAACGCTATTGTGACGGTGAAAAGTAAGGATCCGATTAAAGTTATTACGGTGCGTCCAACGGCGTTTGATAAAGCAGTAACAGATGGGTTGGCTGCTGTAGAGGTGGTTGATGTCACTGAGAGTCAAGATCAATCTAAATTTGTCTCTTTGGAGGCCTCTAAGTCTGACCGTCCTGAGTTGAGCTCAGCACGGATTGTTGTCTCCGGTGGACGGGCCTTGGCGAGCAAAGAAAACTTCAAGATTATTGAAGAATTGGCCGATACCCTTAAAGCGGCTATTGGAGCCTCTCGAGCTGCCGTTGATGCAGGGTATGTTCCGAATGATTATCAGGTCGGGCAAACGGGGAAAGTGGTCGCTCCAGAGCTTTATATTGCAGTGGGTATCTCGGGAGCAATTCAGCATTTGGCAGGAATGAAGGACAGTAAAACCATCATCGCTATCAATAAGGATGGAGATGCTCCCATCTTCCAAATCGCAGATTATGGGTTGGTTGGCGATTTGTTTGAGATCGTGCCCCAATTAACTAGTGCACTTAAGGGATAGCAATGTCATGATCCAACAGATTGTTGTGTTAGGTGGGGGACAGATGGGTAATGGAATTGCCCATGTCTGTGCTCAAGCTGGCTATGCCGTGACTGTGGTTGATATTTCTGAAAAACAGCGTGAACTGGCGCAAGCAACGATTACAAAGAATCTGGATCGTTCAGTTAGCAAAGGAAACTTGAGTGAAGCTGCAAAGAAAGAAACCCTGGCGCGTCTATCCTTTTGTGATGCTATTCCTCATAGGGATTTTGATCTGTTGATTGAAGCAGTCACGGAAAATGTTGTTCTTAAAACTAAACTGTTGGCCGATGCGTCGCATCGTCTTAAGAAAGAGGCTATCATTGCCAGCAACACTTCCTCTATTTCATTGACTCAATTGGCAGTGGCAACGGATCGACCTGAACAAGTTATTGGAATGCATTTTATGAATCCCGTGCCCCTTATGCAATTGGTTGAGGTTATCCGTTCGTTGACCACCAGTGAGGCAACATTTCAAGCCGTAGCTGAGGTTATTGAAAAAATCGGTAAGACAATGGTGGTGTCTCAGGACATGCCGGGCTTTATCGTCAATCGCATCTTAATGCCCATGATCAATGAGGCCATTTATTCGCTCTACGAAGGGATTGCCACGGCAGAGGATATTGATAGAGCGATGAAGTTGGGAACGAATCAACCGATGGGGCCGTTAGCGTTAGCAGACTTAATTGGGTTGGATACTTGCCTTGCGATTATGAGTGTGCTACATGAAGGATTCAGTGATAGTAAATATCGCCCTTGTCCATTGTTGCGTAACTATGTCAATGCGGGTTGGTTGGGCCGTAAAGCGGGCCGTGGTTTTTATCAATATGGTGGGTCAGTGTCATGTCAGAAAACTTAGCAAATTTATCGTTTGAGCAAGCTTTGCAGGAACTTGAAGCCTTAGTGCGTCGCCTCGAAGAAGGAAGATTGCCATTGGAAGAAGCCATTAGTGCTTATGAACGAGGGGTTGCTTTACGATCCCATTGTCATGCTAAACTACAGGCAGCAAAATTAAAGGTTGATCAAATTGTTCTAAAGGCGAATGGAGAATCGTCGCTTAAACCATTTGATTCGGCAGGCTGATCGAGGCGAGAGATAGCTTCTTAAACCAAAACTAATGTTAAGAAATAATAATGAAAAAAAACTCTACCCCAATCCTGATGTTATTTTTTATCTTGCTGATGAAGGAATCGTTGCCGTTAATACACTCACTAAAGAAGAATATGATCTCATGGATACTTATTTTTCTCGATTGAAGTTTTGGAATGGTCAGCGGAGCGATAAAATGAATGCCATTGATGTTGATCTATTGGCGGGTGACCTGGTTCTTGAATCTTTAGCGGATCGATCTCAATGGGAAGGCGATCGTTTATCTGAGTTATTTCATACGGCAACTCGTAATCCAGCGATTATGGTACCGTCCCTATCTGAAGAGGAAGCTGCAAGACAATTTGTTGAAATGTCTCAGTTAAAACAAAAAAAGCTAGAGCGTTTTATTCCTCCCGCCATCGACATTATTAAATTGCCTGAGCCTCATCTCAAGGTCATTCATGACACCAGCTTGTTTGAAGTATGCAAAAATCGTAAAACATCGCGGAGTTTTAATGGCGATCCTGTCGCTCTCTCGCATCTCTCAGATTTATTATTCATGAGTTTTGGCTATATTCATGGTAAAGAATGGGAAGAAATTGCGGCAGAGGATTTGAATACAGTGTCTGAAAGAAAATCTTCTCCTTCCGGCAGCGGCGTTCAAGCCTGTGATGCTTATTTAGCTGTGGTGAGCATCGAGGGCCTCGTACCAGGTTATTATCACTATCGTGCCGACGGCCATGAATTGGCATTGTTAACGCCAGAATGTGATGCGGCTGCTATTTCTCATAGCGTTTGTGACCAATTTTGGGTAAAAGGGGCAGCCTGCGGCATTTTTATAACCGTTGATATGAACCGCGTCTGGTATAAAAGCGATTTGGCCCGTGCCTATGCTTATGTCTTTCTTGAGGCCGGCCATATTTCGCAGACAACGTTATTAAACGCAACAGCTTTAGGACTTAAGACCTGGTTGTCAGGATCCATGCGGGATGAATTTGTGGCTGAAAAGTTTGGTCTAGATGGATGGCGCCATTTTCCCGTAACGTCTGTTTTTATTGGCCATGGAATAGAGGACGCCGTGCCTCAAAAAATAAGAGAGACGGCGCTTGAGTTACGTCAAGGATAGGCCCTCTAGGGGGGTGCTCTTACGGTTGCCCGGAAAGAGGGCTTTTTCCCCGGCTGAAGCATCGTGTTGGAGTCGGAAACTTGCAGCGGCAAGCGAGGGCCCATGAAATATTGAGGCCACTGGCCTGTCCTCAACTCGATTAGGGGGCAAGCCAGCGGGAGCAAGATTGTTGAATAATGCCGCGTATAAAATGTTTATTCCCATGGGGGATCTCTCCATGCTAAAGTTAGGCCATGATTTCTGTCTATTCCGTTTTTGATCGCATTAGCGCGCTCAGTAAGATGCCGCTTGTGCTTATTACTCTGATCTCATCCATCGGATTTGCTATGCTGTACTCCGCTGCCGATGGTAGTTTGGCGCCCTGGGCTTATAAACAAATGATCCGGTTTGGTGTGGGATTTATTATTATGTTGGCGGTGGCTTGTACCGATATCCGAGTATGGATGTCACTCTCTTATCCCATTTATGGGCTATCGCTGATTTTGCTGATTGGCGTGGAGGTCATGGGGTTTGTCGGCATGGGGGCGCAGCGGTGGATTGATCTGTATGTGATTCAATTGCAACCGTCAGAAATAATGAAAATTGCTCTGATCTTAGCCTTGGCACGCTATTTCCATTTAACCTCGCTTGAGGATATTTTTAAGTTTAGAAATTTGCTAATTCCGTTAGTTTTGATTTTGGTGCCAACGGTTTTAGTGATGCGTCAGCCGGATTTGGGGACAGCCATGATCCTTATGATGTCAGGGGCGGTTCTGTTTTTTACAACCGGTGTTAGGCTTTGGAAATTTCTTGTGGCGGGCGGAAGTGTGGTTGCCGCTATTCCCATATTTTGGAGTATGCTGCATGACTATCAACGCAAACGAGTGCTTATTTTTTTGGATCCAGAAAGCGATCCGATGAAATCTGGGTATCATGTCACACAGTCAAAAATTGCCTTAGGATCCGGTGGATGGTTTGGCCAAGGATTCATGCAAGGAACTCAGAGCCATTTAAGCTTTTTGCCAGAAAAGCAAACCGATTTTATTTTCACCATGTTCAGTGAAGAGTTTGGGTTTGTTGGGGGATGCATGCTGGTTGTGCTTTTTGTCATGCTGCTCAGTTATGGGTTTCGCATAGCCTTAAGTAGTCGTATGCATTATGCGCGGCTTGTGGCCATTGGCATCAATTCAACCTTCTTTTTATATGCCTTTATTAATATGTCGATGGTAATGGGAATGCTGCCCGTAGTGGGTGTCCCCTTGCCTTTGGTTTCTTATGGTGGAACCGCTCTCTTGACCTTGTTGATGGGGCAGGGGTTAATTTTTTCCGCTAGTCTTTATAATGAAGCACGGACAGGGCGATTCTGATGACAAGTGGATGGATTATTTTAGACAAGCCCGACGGGGTGACCTCGACCAAGGCGGGCAGCATTGTGAAGCGCCTTTTTAAACAAAAGAAATTAGGACATGCGGGTACCTTAGATCCATTCGCCTCAGGTGTCTTGCCCTTGGCGTTGGGCGAAGCCACTAAAGTCATGCCGTATGTGGTAAGCGATATAAAGGAATATGAATTTGAACTGACCTTTGGGGAAGAGCGGGATTCTGGCGATTTAGAGGGGACAGTTACAGGAACAACAGAGCAGCGGCCGACAGAAGAACACCTTTGGTCTGTCATTCCTAATTTTATCGGCATAATTACGCAAGTTCCGCCGATCTACTCCGCGCTGTGGATTAATGGGCAGCGGGCATATGATTTAGCACGGCGCGGTGAGGCGGTAGAGATGAAATCCCGTCAAGTGCTGATCCAAGAATTGGAATTATTGGCCTTTACTGGAAAGACGGCCAGCCTGCGTGTTGTTTGTGGAACGGGAACGTATGTGCGATCCTTAGGACAGGATTTGGCAAGAGCTGTTGGTTCAATGGGGTATTTGTCCAAGCTATGTCGGACACGGGTTGGAAAATTTTCATTGCAAGATGCTGTAAATATAGATACTTTAAGAGACAATGCGCTTTCATTGACTGGGCGTGATTGGTTGTTGCCCATTAGGGTCGTACTGGACGACATCCCGGCGATTCCTGTATCGGCGCAACAGGCGGTGAATTTGCGCCATGGGCGATCAATAGATTGTCCGGGGTATGAGGGAATAGTTCTTATTCTCTCAGACGATCAAGAGCTTGCTTTATGTAAGGGTGATGGTCAGCAATTGCACCCAAAAAGAGTGTTTAATTTATAAAATAAGGAAAAGGCGATGTCGATTACAGCAGAACGCAAATTAGAAGTTGTTAAAGAGTTTGCAACAAAGCCTGGTGATACTGGCTCCCCTGAAGTACAGGTTGCTATTTTAACAGAACGCATTCGCAATCTAACAGGTCACATGTCTGATCATAAAAAAGACTTTCACTCACGACGTGGATTGTTGATTATGGTTGGTCAACGTCGGCGCCTTCTTGATTATGTTAAGAAGACCAATGAGTCACGTTATCAAGATTTGATTAAGCGTTTAGGTCTACGCCGCTAATGGGTCAGGCCAACCGTCTCAATCAAAATTATTCCAAATTGTCTCAACCATTGGGTTGGAACAAAAGAGGACAATAATATATCGGGGAGTTCTATGAGTGTAGATCTCCCCTTTATTGTATAAGAGGGATTTTAAAAGCGGGAACGCAGCGATAGGAAGCAATTCAATAGGTCTCTCTATCCCTACGTTTCCATGGAAAAATCTCTTGTAATTTGTTATTAAGGAAATATTATATATGTCAGAATTTTTTAAGATTACCCGCGAAGAAGTTGACTTTGGCGGCCGTAAGCTTGTTCTTGAAACTGGGCGTATTGCCCGTCAAGCTGAGGGTGCAGTCTTAGTTAGCTATGGTGACACATCTGTCTTGTGTACAGTTGTCGCTTCCCGCAAAGCATCTCCCGGTCAAAGCTTTTTCCCCTTATCGGTTCACTATCAAGAAAAAACTTTTGCGGTTGGTCGTATCCCAGGCGGATATAACAAGCGCGAAGGGAAGCCGTCAGAAAGGGAAGTTTTAAACTCTCGTTTGATTGACCGGCCTATTCGCCCATTGTTCCCAGAAGGATTTTTTAACGAAGTTCAAATCATTTGTACAGTATTAAGTCATGATCTCATCAATGATCCTTCAATCCCAGCAATGATTGGAGCATCAGCTGCCGTGGCGTTGTCTGGTGTTCCATTTGCTGGGCCGATTGCGGGTGCCATCGTGGGATATGTGGATGGTGAATATATTTTGAACCCAACCCCCGAACAAGCGGCGGCCTCCCAACTTGATTTGTATGTGGCTGGTACAACCGAAGGGGTGCTAATGGTTGAATCCGAAGCTAAAGAACTGCCAGAAGATGTTATGTTGGGCGCTGTTGATTTTGGTCACGCGGCTTTCCAACCGGTCATTAAAGCCATTAAGAATTTGAAGAAGAAAGCGGGTAAGAAAGATTGGGAAAATGTGGGACTTGGCGATGATTACCAAGATCTATACAAGAAAATTAAGAAAGCTGTCGAAAAAGATTTGAAGAAGGCTTACAGCATCACCACCAAAGCTGAACGGTATGCTGCTGTGGATGCTGCTTTAGAAAAGGCCATCGAAAAAGTTGGTATTGCTGACGGTCAAGAGCGTAATTTTGATATGGCCTTTGACGCCCTTAAGTCAGAAGTTGTCCGCAGTGACATTTTGAATGAAGGCAAGCGAGTTGATGGCCGTGATTTGAAGACTGTTCGACCTATTGATGTTCAAGTTGGCGTTCTGCCACGGACTCACGGTAGCACTCTTTTCACACGCGGTGAAACGCAAGCTGTTGTGGTATCAACGCTTGGAACAGCTCAGGATGAGCAAATGATTGATGCGCTTGAGGGCGAATACCGCGAACGCTTTATGTTGCACTATAATTTCCCGCCATACTCGGTCAATGAAACAGGACGCATGTCCGGTCCGGGACGTCGTGAAATTGGTCATGGTAAGCTAGCCTGGCGTGCGATTCGTCCCTTGTTACCCACAAAGGATCAATTCCCTTATACTCTTCGTACAGTTGCTGAAATCACAGAATCTAATGGATCTTCCTCTATGGCAACAGTTTGTGGCACATCTTTGTCCTTGATGGATGCAGGCGTTCCGTTGGCACGTCCCGTTGCGGGTATTGCAATGGGCCTCGTCAAAGAGGGCAAAAAATTTGCTGTTTTGACAGATATTTTGGGGGATGAAGATCATCTTGGAGATATGGACTTTAAGGTTGCGGGAACTGAAAACGGTATCACAGCTTTACAAATGGACATTAAAATCACCAGCATTACTCCTGAAATTATGAAGGTGGCGCTGGACCAAGCTAAAGACGGTCGTTTGCATATTTTGGGTGAAATGGGTAAAGCTTTATCCAGTTCCCGCGAATCTGTCAGCGAGCATGCGCCTCAGATGATTTCCATGCCTATCAACCGCGATAAAATTCGTGATATCATTGGTCCAGGTGGTAAAACGATTCGTGAAATCTGTGAGGTTTCTGGAGCTCGTATCGATATCAATGACGAAGGAATCGTCAACATTTCTGGTTTCGATAGCAAGTCCATTGAAACAGCCAAAGCCATGATCCGGAATATTGCCTGTGATCCAGTTGTGGGCGAAGTTTACACCGGTAAAGTCGTTAAAATTATGGAATTCGGGGCGTTCGTTAACTTTATGGGCAACCGTGATGGGCTTGTTCACATTAGTGAGTTGGCAAGCGAGCGTGTTGCTAAAGTAAGCGATATTGTTCAAGTCGGTGACGAGGTGACTGTTAAGGTTGTTGGATTTGACGACCGTGGAAAAGTTAAGCTCAGCATGAAGGCTTTGCTGTCTGCTAAAGAAAAGGCAACTGAGCCAACAGCAGCAGGTGCAGACCAAGCAGAGGCTGGCGCAGAATCATAATGGTTTAAAATGTGATCATTAAAAATGGCTGCTCTGAGAAGAGTAGCCATTTTTTGTTATGAAGGGAAATTTTAGATAGGGGCCCTCCTATAGTTTTTCCTTATGGTTGATCAATTTATTAAGGCTTTGATATAAAAGAAAAAATAGATCCTACCAATTTTAAATTAATCTTGAATAGGGAGGTGTTAGTTAAGTGAAAGATGTTGGTCATGGGCTTTCCAAATGCAGTTTAAGACAAATTGACTAACAGTTGGGGAAAAGCCATACTGACATCCAATATTGATCATCAATTCTTCTAACCGAGTGACCTCCTCTACAGAATAAGCTGAATGCTTCGTAATAAAGAATTGTGGAAAAATCTTTAAGATTCTATTCAAAAACAAGGGTGGTAAATCATCTGCTTTAATAGGCTTTTTCCATTGATAGGAAGGATGCTTAAGCTGTTGTGCGGCTTTAATTAATCTTAAGGAAGCGTTTGTTAAATATTCTTCTTTCTTTTGCTTTTCTGCTTGGTAAAAATTTTCCAAAGTTAATGAGGTCATAGTTGATGGGGAGGTTTTTTCTGGTAAGAGGCTGGGAAGTATGCTTTCCCATTTTTCCTCTTCTAAAATAGCAAGCTTCGGTTCTTCAAAGTAAGAAGCTATTTTCTTTTTAAGAATATCTTCTTTAGATGTCCTTTTTACAACATAGGGGAAAAAATACTTGTTGGTTGTTGAAAGGGGCTGCTGAAAAGCATCCGAATAGTTAAAATTAGCTGAAAAAGGTGATAAGTTAGAGAGAGAGCGTCTCTTGTTTATCGGGCTCTCATGAGTATCTTGAGCATAAAGGGCTGACATCCCCAGTAAATATAGTCCTAGGTATTGATAAAATAACTTCATTAATTTCTTTCCGTTTATTAAGGTTTCCGAGTTCTTAATTTTGCTAAAATAAAGGATTAAGCAAAAAAAATTCAAGTATAAATAAAACTTTTAGGGGAACTATAATTTGATTTACTTAAAAAACAGCGGGATGCTTGTTAGAGAAGATGGATAGAAATCATCGAGAAAATTGGGGGTGTTGGTTTTTTTACTACCGAGTACCTAGCATTTTTTCCGGACTGACATGCTTAGTAAAATCGGCTTTGCTCAACAATCCTAATGATTCAGCAGCCTCCGCCAGCGTGATATCCTCGTGCAAGGCTTTTTTAGCAACTTTGGCGGCATTGTCGTAACCGATCACCGGGTTAAGCGCCGTGACGAGCATCAGTGACTTATCCAGATTTTGTTGTAATTTTATGGTATTCGCTTGAATGCCATTCAGGCACTTCTCAACAAAGCTATCGCAGCAATCCGCTAGAAGATCAAGGGAGTGCAAGACATTGGTTGCAATGACAGGCTTAAAAACATTCAATTCGAAATGCCCCTGACTGCCGGCAATGGTCACCGCCACATGATTGCCCATCACTTGGCAGCAAACCATGGTCATGGCTTCAGCTTGGGTCGGATTAACTTTACCAGGCATGATAGATGAGCCAGGTTCATTTTCTGGCAGTTCTATTTCCCCCAAACCACATCGCGGCCCTGATCCCAACCAGCGAATATCGTTGGCAATTTTCATACAGCTGGCTGCTAACACATTGAGTACCCCTGAAAAATCCACGAGAGCATCATGGCTTGCCAAAGCCTCAAATTTGTTTTTAGCGGTCCGAAAAGGTAATTGAGTGAAGTGGGCTACACTCTCGGCAAAGGATTCGGCAAAGCCTGTAGGACAATTGATGCCTGTTCCAACCGCTGTTCCGCCTTGAGCCAAAGCATAAACCCCATCGAGGGCTCGTTCCAAACGGCCAAGACCCAATTCAATCTGGGTTGCGTAGCCTGAAAATTCTTGCCCCAGTGTCACCGGTGTCGCATCTTGTAAGTGAGTTCGCCCAACCTTGATAAAATTTGCGAATTCTTGAGATTTTGCAAGGAGGGCTTGATGAAATTTACGCAAAGCCGGCAATAACTTTTTATGGGTTTCAGTGGCAACAGCGATATGCATCACGGTGGGAAACGTATCATTCGATGACTGACCATAGTTAACATGATCGTTGGGATGAACGGGTTTTTTTTGACCAATTGGGTGGCCTAGAATTTCACAAGCGCGATTGCCGATCACTTCATTGGCATTCATGTTGGATTGGGTTCCTGATCCTGTTTGCCAAACAACCAAAGGAAAGTGATCATCCCAGGTGCCAGTAATAACTTCCTCTGCCGCTTTAATGATGGCATCCGCCAACGGCGCCTCAAGCATGCCCAGCTTTTTATTTGTTAAGGCAGCACAGCGTTTTTGTATGCCTAACGACCTGATAATGCCTAAAGGCATGCGTTGGTTGCCAATGCGAAAATTTTGACGGGATCGTTCCGTTTGGGCCCCCCAATATTTACCTTCTGGAATATTAACTTCACCCATGGAATCTGTTTCTTGGCGCATTTTCTTCCCCCTCCTTTAAAAATAGCTATATAAATAGTCCCTCACTTGGAGCAAAAAAACAATATACTAAAATATATAGTTGATTTGCTTATAGGGGATTGACTATATATGTGATATGAGGTGGTATTTTGAATGTCCAATACCTTAAATCAGTTGCAGAGTTATTTATATGACCATATTCCTCTCTCCGTTGCGCTGGGTGTAAAGGTCACCCAAGCTTCTTGTCATAAAGTTGTGTTAACCGCTCCCTTAGAACCAAATATTAATCACAAGCAGACCGCTTTTGGGGGTAGCCTCCATGCTGTGGCCACGTTAGCGTGTTGGTCTTTAATCTACCTTAATCTAAAAGAAAATTCTTATTTGACTGAAATTGTAATCTCTAAAAGTGAGGTAAAGTATAGTCGCCCTGTGACGACTGATTTTACTGTAGAGTGTGAGTTGGATAATCAGACTGACTGGCTTAAGTTTGAGACGATGCTTCATAAGAAAGGAATAGGCCGTTTGCGGCTCAATTCTAAAATTTATCAAGCAGATCATTTAGCCGTGGATTATTGGGGGGAATTTGTTGCAAGTTGGCGGGAAAGATAATCCAATAAATTGGAGTCAAATATATCACTTTCCTAAATGATGCACGACAGATGTTACGACACCCCAGATACGAAAATCCATGGATTGAGTAATTGTTAAGGGAGAATACTGGGGATTGGCGGGCATTAAAATAACATGATCATTTTTCAAGATTAATTGCTTAACGGTAATTTCTCCATTAACAGCTGCAATGATAATATGCCCGTCTTTTGGATTTATATCTCGATTCACAACTAAAATATCTTCATTGTGAATTCCGGCTTCAATCATAGAGTCTCCGGTCACGCGCACCATAAAAGAAGAATCGGGAGACGGGATTAAATGCTCATTTAAATTTAAATAGTCTTGATGCTCATCAGCAATATCAGGCAACCCCGCCGCAACTTTGCTTGAAAAAAAGGGAAGCTGTAAAGAATGCTCTTGAGGGGTGAAAATAAATTTAATATTCTCGCCAAGTTTGGTTGAGGTAGCCAAGTTACTCAAATACTGATCCAAAGCTGGGGCCAAAGATTGAGGAATTCTTCTAGCTACAGTTTTCTCCCCAAACAATCCCGAGTTTTTTTTGCGACCAGCACCGGCTCTAAATCCACCTCTTGACATTTCATCTCCATCATCTATGATTATTGTACGTTTATCATAATAGAATTTTTTCTGCTGTGTCTACTGTAAACTTTTTAGTCTTTTTAATAAAGAGCAGAGCAGTTCCGGGAAGAGAGTCTTGAATGAAAAATGAAAAGTCTGTCTAGAATAATAGAGGAGTATGTACCATGACTTTATATCATAAACATAAGAAGGCTTCTGAGGCCAGCAAAGCCAAAGCAATAGGGAACAAGAGTGATTTATTTTTTAATAATATAGATCTATTCATTATGTTATTAGCAATCTTAGCTTTATTAATCTTGCCGCTGATGTTTTATTATCTTCCCGAAGATTTAGAATTGATGGAGCTTGCAGACCAGATGGAAATGCTTTTGTGGTATAGCAAAAGTCTGTGAGAGGCAATTTGATGAATTGATGAAATTTCTTCATACGGATATATACTATTTTTCATTCTATTTTAAGAGATAGGTAACTCTTGTTTGCATCTCTCCTTAGAAAAAATTAAAAACATTATTTGTTAAAAAGTTAAGATTTATAAAGAGTAAATGTATCAATATTTTTCTCTTGTTCAACAAACCTATAATATAAAATTCATCTACGAAAATAGTGGACATGCTTAAGGGCATTAGACGGACAGGTGTTCAAACCTACTTTAGTCCTTTAAAGGCTACTGAATCTTTTTACACAAAAACTGTGGATAAAGTTGTGAGTGGGTGTTTTATATCTTGTTTTTCTATGTAAATATCAGATAGTTAAAATAGTTGCTGAAAAATTAATCAATCGTTAACAATTATGAAAAATCAATACATGCAAATGGCTTTAGAGCAGGCTCGGCGGGCTGCAGAAAATGGCGAAGTTCCGGTGGGGGCGGTATTGGTCTATCAAGATCGGATTATTGCAATGGCGCATAATCTTACAGAATCGCGTCGAGACCCAACGGCTCATGCTGAGATTCTAGCTATCCGGGAGGCTTGCCAAAAATTAGAGCAGGGCCGGTTGGTTGATTGTGATTTGTATGTAACCCTCGAGCCCTGTACTATGTGTGCGGGGGCTATAAGTCATGCCCGAGTCCGACGCTTGATCTATGGGGCTTATGATCCAAAAGGTGGTGCTGTTGATCATGGGGGACGTTTCTTTCAATCCGCCACGTGTTTGCATCGCCCTGAGGTGATTTCGGGGGTCAGCGAAACTGAATCGGGGGAGCTATTAAAGCGTTTTTTTCTTCCCAAGAGAAATACAGCTAATTTATATTGATTTCGCTATACCGTTTAAGACGATCATAACGAGGCCAGTTCTCTTCGCGAAAGCGTAAAGCGTACAGGGGGTTGAAAAGTTTTTTTCTTGAAAAAAGATAATAGCCATCCTATATCTGAGGTGTATTGAAATACAAATCTTTAGGTGAATAAATGAAAAAGATTCTTATGCTTTCCATTGCAGTTTGTGCCGCCGTCACTATGACCGGTTGTGCCCCTCGTATTGGCGGGAGTGATTATTCTGTTGCTGCCAGTGGGGAGATCAATGACACTCTGCGGGGTATTATTGTGGGAAAGCGTGTTGTTCGGATTAATATGAAAGATCCCGAACATCAAAATGATCCAGGAGCTGGTTCTATGCTCGGCTTATTAGGCGGCGGTGCTCTAGGATCTCAAGTTGGTAAAGGTCGTGGCGCTGTAGCAGGAACTGCACTTGGCGCTGTTGCAGGGGCAATTGGTGGACACTTTGCCGAGCAAGCCTTAACGGAACAAGAAGGTTTTGAATACCAAATTGAATTAGATAATGGACGCTTGATGACCCTTGCTCAAGGTCGAGATCCAGAATTATCGATGGGCCAACGCGTCCTGGTGATTATGCCGATTAAGCCGGCTGGGCAAACAACAGTTAGTTTTGGTAGCCGGAGCAATACCAGTCGGGCCCGTGTCGTGGCTGACAGAGGCAGGTAGGTTACTAAGTCTTCATAGGAAGGTGCCTATCTAGTAAGAATGAGTCAAAAAGGTTAGATAGAATAATGAATAAGCTTTTATTAAAGAGGTTGGTAATTCTGTTTAGCCTTTTAGGCTTCCCTGTTTACTCAGAAGAGACTACCCTTAAACCAGGTTCTGTGGACCGGATTGTGGTTGAAAAATCTAAACGTCGCCTCCATCTTTATTGTGGTGATAATGTGGTAAAAACCTATAAGGTTGCCTTAGGTAAAAATCCAATTGGCCATAAAGAAAAAGAAGGGGACTCCAGAACGCCGGAGGGGGCCTACAAAATCAGTGGCAAGAATCCTGCTAGCCAATTTCATAAATCATTAAGAATTTCTTACCCAAATCAGCAAGATATTCTTAGGGCTCATCAGAAGTATGTAAAGCCCGGTGGTGATATTATGATTCATGGTTTAGGTAAAGAATTTGCCATGATTGGTAAAATGCATAGCGTTTATGATTGGACATTGGGCTGTATTGCTGTCAGCAATCAAGAAATGGATGAAATTTATCAGCTCACCAAAGTGGGAGCATCCATCGAAATAAAGGCTTAAATCAGAAGCACACCCCATTTCTCTCGGGGGGAGGCGGGAGAGTTGGCCCTTAATGGCCCAAATGCTTCCCCTTTTTCAAGGGAAAAATATTGATAGGAAAAGAGTATTTTTAAGAAATTTTAAATTACCCTTTTTTACCCTATCATATTAAATAGCTCACATCCCACTAAACCAACCGCAAAGGCCAAACAAAGGAGTCGAACCAGATGATTGCTGGTGACGGCGTAAAAAGATGTTTTTTCCTCTCGATCACTTTTATAAATCAAATAGGTTGGCAAAATGATCGCAATTATGACTAAAATCATGCCTGCAAAACCGAGTGCTTTAATGAAGGTACCCGGCGTTAGGAGGGCACTGCTAAAGGGAGGAATGACAGTTATGAGAGCTGCAATCATTTTGCGGGGCCATCCTTTGAGGGCTGACGGTAGTAATTTCTGCCACACGTCAATCAGTCCTAAGGCAACCCCAAAGGCTGAGGTAATAATTGCAAAAAATGATACACCCCAGACAAACAGTTGCAGATGGTCCCATGTTGTTGTGGTCGATAGCATCTGAACAAATTCGCCAACGTCAACGGATTCTGATACGACCTTCTCGAATAGGCTGGAATGGTTGGTTGTCAAGGTGCCTAAAGTTGATAACGTCCAGGCTAAGTAAACAGCAACAGGAATTAAGCTACCCCACAAAAAGGCGCGTTTGATCCTGACAATATCACGGTTTAAATATCCAGAAATAGCTGGAATCATTATTTGAAAGCCAAAGGATGTAAAAATGATGGGAAAGGCGATTGTCCACGTCGCAAGATTAAATGTTTGAGACGTGACCGGAGGAATTGTTGCAAGGCTAATTCCTTGGCTTAGACCAAAGATTGTGACAATTAATAGGCCAATAAGAGCAAAAAACATAAGGCGATTAATGTAATCAATCCACCGAATTCCCAAGGTGAGAACAATCAAGAGGAACAACGCTGCTGCTTTGATAAGAGAAGCCATGGGAATTGTTTGGTCCAATGCTGCGATGAGGAGGGAATTCGAAATAGAGCTACCACCATAAAGATAGGCTGCTAAAAGAGCATAGGATAAAATCATGACGCAGACCATGGCTAGTACTTCTGCTCCCCGGCCACTAAGGCGTCTGGAGATTTCACTTAAGGTCAGATTATCACCTAGCCTGAGAGTTAGTTCAGTTCCCAATAAAGCGGAATAATAGACAATCAGCCAAGTTATAGCCATTAAGCCGCCGGTTGCTAAAAAGCCAAGCTTAGCAAGTGTCATGGGAAGGGCAATCATGCCTGCTCCGATGGCTGTCCCTGCAACCATGCAGGTGGATCCAACTGTTTTATTCATTTTTTATAACCACTTTAGTAAATGTAAGATTTCAATTGTTATAATCATGGAGCTAATCCCTATTACAATCAGTCGAAGGGGTTTATTATCTAAGATCTTATAATGTGTCACTGCTAAATAGTCTGAGCGATACAGTAAATAGAGGGGTAGAAGTAAGGCTATGATGACCAGAACCATACCAGCAAAACCCAAAGCATGAATAAAGGCCTCGGGAATTTTATAGGCAATGAAGTAAGGGGGAATGATAGTCAATATGACCCCCCAAAATCGATTGTTTACCATTGCCCGCCAAGTATGAGTTAATCCTAAGCCGACACCGATGGCGGATGTTATAATGGCAAGAACAGATAGCATCCATGCTAAAAGCTTGAGCAAAGGAAAGTCTGAGGCTTGGCTAAGGCTATAGATAAAATCACCAACGTCAAGAGATCCCCCTAGGAGGGTAGCAAAAATTTCTGGTTGATGGGATGCCATGAACATCAAACTAACTACTGTCCAGCTGAAATAGGAAATTGCAGGAACCAAGCTGCCCCAAAAAAACGCCCGTCGAATCTTTGAAGGATCTAACTCAAGATAGCCACATATGGTGTGGAAAATGATTTGAAACCCAAAAGAAGTAAAAACCACTGGCAGGGCTTGCAGCAAAGGCAACGCTGATCCTGCGGGTTGCAATAACTGTAGATTAACCATTGGTTTAATCCAAAAGGACAGAACCCCCACCAAGAGGACGAGAATGGTGACCATGGTTAGGAACAAAATTCGATTGGTGTAATCAATCAATTTTGTCGATAATAGCAAGACGATCCCAAGCCCTATCACTATACCATGAATCAATGTATTAGCATCAAGAGGTGAGGCATCCGGAATTGTCTTTAGGAGGGAGGCTATAACAGAACTACTGCCATCCAAGTAAGCGGCCAACAATGCATAACACAAAAGCATAAATGACACTTGGCCCACCAGTTTTGCTTTTGGACCACTAAAGTGTTGAGAGAGGGAGCCTAAGGATAAGGGAACTTGTGCCCGAAGATTCAATTCTGATCCTAAAAGCGCGGAATAATAGGCGAGTAACCATACGCTGACCATTAAACCAATGGATTGGATCAAGCCAACTTTTGCAAGAATCATGGGTAAGGCTAACATGCCTGCCCCAATGGCTGTGCCAGCAATTAAACAACTCGATCCAAAAACTTTTCCCATAATGTATACCTTTGTGACCTTTTGGTCTGGACTGCGTTAACTATAATTTTGACTGTAAATTTTGGGTATAGAATATTATGCGCGCTTTGGCGCAAAATAGAAGGAAATGTAAAAGAATGGGTCCTTAGCTAGCAAAATAATAAATTCCTTAACATTTAGACTGTGCTTCCTTAACTTAATTATTAAGGACACAGAGTCTAAAACCTAACATTGTTAAGTTTTTTAAGTCAATGAAAAATATAGCGACACTATGGTAATAGCAGTAAATGCTTAAAATCCTTAGAAAAAAGTACTTTTAGGCTAAGGGCGTCTTCTGAAAAATAGCCAAAATTTCTTGGAGAATGGGTTACTACTGCAAAATTTTGACTCATTTTCAAAGGAAGATGACTTATCATGTCAATACTGTAGGTAGATCCTTCGCATCAATAAAGCTACTTAATCCTCATCTTTTGAAACATATTGGAAGAATTCGCTGTCAAACATATTTTCTGAATCTAAAGTTTTCTTCAATCTGACCCATTCTTTAATTTCAGGGTAAGCTGTCAACAATTGTTCTTTTGTATAATGAAGACGATAGGGCAAAAAGAATACGCCATTTAGTTGAAGGAGATCATCAATCACCTTTTGAGTGAATTGCCGCATTTGCTTTTCTTCATCTGGCGTACGACCTTGAGAAAAGGCGCAAAGAAGCCCAAACATATCCGTTTTTGCATAAGGGAGCAACGAGATATGGTCTTGCTTTACTTCTCGGATCGTTACATGCAAAATGTTTATTTTGAAATCCAAAATATGTTTTTTAAGGCTTGCTACAAAAGCATTTAGATTTTGTTTGGGGACTAAGAATTCTTGTAAGACATCCTTATGCGTTCTATAGATGGGCCACAAGATCTGAATATCCGTGTTCATCGCATTATTTCGGCTGATAGCGTTAGAGTGTAACATGCGTTGTACATAAGTTTTTTCTGCCGACCACCGTAATTTTTTGCCCCAATTATAAGTTTCTGAAGCGCGTAAAATACCGCGATTATCTGTAATAGGTGGTTTAAATTTAAGGTCCTCTAATTTGTCAGCATGAGTTTGCTCATACCAGTATAATCCTGCATGCTTAAATAAATGATGCTTATCAACGCACAGGCGACCATAAGCAAGTTCGGCCTTGGGATTTTGAGTTACATATTTCTCATAGGCTTGGGTAAAGTCATTGGGATCAATAAATTCGGCTTTGAATTTGAGAGCTGTGTTCGGGGCAGTTTCTAATTCCACATTAATGATCAAGCCAAATAAACCATATCCTCCTAAAACCGCTCTAAAAAGTAGGGAATGATCATCTCGATGGAGGTGATGTATTTTCCCATCAGCTGTCAGAACCTTAAGTGAGACGACTGTTGAGGCAAGAGGCGCAGAATTTGTTTGCCAGCCGTGGATATTGATGCTAATGGTGCCACCAACTGTAAAAATGTTATCGCCCTGCATCACTTTCACAGATCGTCCATAACGATCAAGAACTTTTTGTACCCTTTTCCATGTCGCCCCAGGTTCAATATTAACGGTCATTGTTTCAGGATTATAAGTAACCTTTTTAAAGCCTAAGGTGTCGAGTTGTATCGAATTGTCAAGAAGAGTATGTCCCCCCATGGAATGTCGAAGTCCCGCTATTGTAATCTTTTTTTGCGTGCTGCGGGCAAGTTGAACGGCTTCTACTATATCTTCTACTGTTTGGACATGGATAATTTTGCTTGGAATGACGCCTGAGCCACCCGCATCATAGGTTGCTTGAGAGGTGGCTTTGACGCGTTGAATAATGCTCATAGATTTATTAGTTTGGATTCCTTTGACGCCTATATCCAACAGGCCTTGCGCGGCTTGTGGTGTATCAATGTTAGAGGCAACAACTGGATATCCATTGCTAATGATAGATTTTAACATGTCTTCATTAATGTTAAAGCGAGGGCTTAACAAATCGGGACGAATAATTCGACGGATCTGTTTTTGAATAAAGGGCTGTTTTAATAGCCATGGGATTTTTTTAAATTGTGGTTCAATATCTTTACTGGGCGCTTCACTACTCGTTGTAAAGTCATACATTATTAAAATGTCAGGAGCGGTTAATCTTACAGACAGCAGAAGAAATGGGTTGAATGATTCCACAAAAATTGTTTCTTGAAGCTGGTATTTATTGATTAAAGCTGTAATAGCCAGCGCTAATTTTTGGTTAAAGATTTTATAAGTTTTTATATCAAGAAAAATAAACTTTTTAGAGCCAACCGTGGTTAAGAGGCTCTCAAGTGTCATGATTTTAGAATTTGTTGTATTTTTATAGGTTAGTTTTTCTAAATCTGTCCACACCTGATCTTCAGGTATGCCCACACCGTTGGTTTCTTCTTCAAGAGTGTTACCGTGATAGATGAAAGGAATCCCGTCTTTAGAGAGGCGAACATCAACCTCAATGCCGGGGACTTCACTCATCAGAACTTCTTCGATAGCGTCAATTGTGTTGGGGTGACTTTTGTTAGAAATTATAGATTTGTGCGCAATAAATGTGGGAAAGTGTGTTATAAACGGTGGAGTAACAGCCGATGGCGGGGCATACTTCGGCTCGGTTGATAAATAGACGCTAACAATAAGAAGTACCAGCACAATAATAATTTTGGTAGCTTTTCTTAATTTCATATTTACTTCTCCTGGCAAATTTTAAGCCGAAACTGTTGCACTCTCTCAGAGATTTATTTTAAACAGTTATCTTTTGCTTTTTGCCTTGTTTATTCTCGCTGTTCAATTTTCTATATAAAAACAAAATCCTCAATTAATATAAGTTGGATGCAGTAAGCGCATCTAAGCACTATTTTTATTGTAGCAATCACTTACCTTCTGATACTGTTTCAAATTATTGCTATTTTCTTGATATTGCTACAGGCTGATCGTGGTATAAGAGGCATGAAGCAATACATTTTTCTTGTTGTATACCTGGCTTTTTCATAGTTTTGACAATAAGTTTAAATTATCTCGAGAGGGCGTGACACTTTTGTCGAGTAATTGAGACCATGCCGCATCGGTTGCTTCTCTTGGTGTTTTTAGCTCACATTTTGTACGGCCCGTTACATCAATCGCGCAAATCTTACTAAAACGCGTTCCCTTGGCACGGCGTTCACGGGTGTATAAGATAACTCGACCATTAGGTGACCAAATGGGGGCTTCAACCAAGTAGTCTGTACAAATTAATCGCTCATTAGATCCGTCGGGATTCATGACGCCGATATAAAATTGGCCTTGTTGGATCTTTGTAAAGGTAATTAAGTCGCCGCGCGGTGACCAAACTGGCTGGGAGTATTTACCCCCGCCAAAGCTGATCCGTCTGACATCGCCCCCGTGGTTATCCATGACATAAATCTGCTCGTTACCGCCGCGATCAGAGGTAAAAACAATATTGTTACCATCGGGTGAAAAACAGGGGGAAGTATCAATACAAGTATGTTGAGTGAGAGCCGTTAGCGATCCACTATTTAAATCTTTAAGATAGACGGCAGAATTTCCTGCCTTTTCGAGGCTCATGACCAATTTTGTGGCATCGGGTGAAAACCGAGGCGCAAAGCTCATTCCCTCAAATTGCCCTAAAAGCTTTTTTGATCCATTGGCAAGGTTGTATAGATAGACCTGAGCTAAGCCACTTTTTTCAAATGATAAAAAGGCAATATCGCGGTTGTTTGGAGAGAAGCGGGGGGTCATGGCCATGTGCTTGCCATCTGTCAAATAGCGTACATTTGCTCCATCATAATCCATAATACCGAGGCGTCGCATGCGCTTGCGGCCATGGGGACCTGATTCTTCAATAAAAGAAATCATGGTGTTGAAATAACCTTCTTCTCCGGTGATGCGTTTATAAACTTCATCGGCAACCATATGACCCAGCCGACGCCATTTTTTCTCATCAACAGAAAGTTCCAACCCTAACATTTGGGTGCCGCGAAAGCTATCAAAGAGTCGAAATCTGACCGTGACTTGGCCACCGCTAACCTCAACCTCACCTGCTAGCAAACATTGAGCATTAATGATGCGCCAATCGGCAAAGCGGGGGCCTTGGATGTTAAGTGAGTCAATGTTTTGGACAAAAGCTTGAGGATCGATGGGCAAGAATAAGCCTGATGATTGCAGGTCATAAGTAATAATTGCAGCGAGATCTTGGCCAAAGGTTTGGCCACTTTTATCCACAAAGGGGGTGATGGCAATGGGAGTTGGTTTAATTTGACCCTGATTAATGGTCACCTCAAGCTCTGCTTGAGCAGAAGAGATTCCTAAATAAGAAAAGACGATAGCGAAGGATGCTGCCGCTACATGCTTCAGAGTTTGATTAATATTCTTCATCATCAATACTTTACTTTCCATCATATGTTACCCCTCATGGTCCCTCTTGTTCATTGCATGTCCGCTGGGTCAAAATTTATCACTATAGTTTCCCATTGTTTATATTTTGCCGGGTTTAATGGTATTTTGTTACATTTCGGGTCCATAGGGGCACGCTGGGCGCTTTCTGCTGCTGCCCGAAAAACTGGATCACCCATATTTTCGGGGTTAGCAATTTGGGCAGATTGGATAGTGCCATCTTTTGCAATTTTTATTCTTATTTTAACGACAAGATTGCGTGCACCTCTCACACCATTGGGGACAAGCCAGCAAGCCCGCACTGTCTTATTAATTAAATCAATCTCAGAAGCGGTTACCACTTCACCAACTTGTTCAGCTGGTGCCCCTTTTGTTTTACCGCTGGTCTTCGATGTATCTTTCTTTTTTGTTTCCTTCGTTACATCCGCGAAGATGTCATTAAAGTCATCATCAATTTTCTTTTTCTCTTTTGCCTCATTAACCTTTGGTGTCGGTTGTTCTTTCGTTAAATTAACCTCAGCCTTTTCTTTTTGAGGGGGCTCTGGTTTCTTTTTTCCTCAGGTTGTTTTTCCGGTTTCTTTTCTTCTTTTTTAGGCTCTTCCTTTTTCGGTTCTTCCTTCTTTGGTTCTGGAAGTGGCAACGGTTCTGGCTCAGGCGCCTTTACCGGTTCCGGCATTGGCTCTGGCTTTGGTTGTTCAACCGGCGGTGGTGGTGTTGGTTCCGGCATCGGCGCAGGAAGGGGCGGTTGTACCGGGGGCGGTGATGGCTGAGGCTCTGGCTCTTGTTGAGGCGCTTCTAGGATAGGCTCTGGTTCCATAACGTCCATGGGGGCGAGGATAGGAGCTTTTGTGATCTCTGAGATATCGACAAATTCAATCATCAAAGGGCGCTGATCTTCAAGTTTGCGTGAAAAAGGATTGATGAGTCCTATCAGCATGATGATCAAAATCACGCCATGCAAAATACCAGAAAAGATCGCTGCGCGCTTCATGGTTCACTAACCCCGACTCGATTGACGTTGCGGTTGACGTTGTTGTGGTTGAATCTGAGGCCGCGGTGCGGCTTGCCGGGTGTTTGGACGAGCAACAGGCCGAGGAGGCAAAACATGTGGTTGAGTTGGCGGCACAAGTTGTTGCAGTGTTGGCAAGCTTTGTGGGTTATTGTGTCCTCTGGCTGGGGGCTGTGGCCGTGCTACTTTAGCAGGGGGGCTCGCCAAAGAAGAAGGGGCAGCTGCTGAGGCGCCTGTTGGCATTTCAGCAATGAGCGATACTTTCGTAAATCCCGCTGCTGCAATTTCACCCATAACTTCCATAACTTTACCATAAGCAAGACTTTGATCACCGCGAACATAAATTCGGGCATCAGGATTGTTGGAGGTAATTGCCAATAAATGAGCGACTAATCCTTCCGCCTCGATTGCTGTTTCTTGCAAAAACGTTTTTCCAGTGGCATCGACCGAAACAACAATTGGTTCCACCTGATCATTCATTTTAGCAGCTTTTGTTTTAGGCAGATCAACGGGAACGCCGACTGTTAACATGGGGGCTGCTACCATAAAAATGATTAAAAGTACCAACATCACATCAACCATCGGCGTGACATTAATTTCAGAAAAGCCGGCCCCATGACGGCGTCGGCCGTTGCGAGATGATTTGTTGACGGAACCCATTGCCATGGTTATGCTGCTCCTTCTTCCAACTGACGGGAAATAATGCCAGTAAATTCGCCAGCAAAAGCTTCAAGGCGATTTGCATAGCGATTCATGTCGCTGGATAATTTATTATAAGCAATAACCGCAGGAATCGCTGCCACCAAGCCAATCGCTGTTGCAAATAGCGCTTCTGCAATACCGGGGGCAACAACAGCCAAATTGGTGTTTTGTTGAATAGCAATGGATTGGAAGCTGTTCATAATTCCCAAAACAGTCCCAAACAATCCAATGAAGGGGGCCGTAGAACCCGTTGAGGCAAGAAACCCTAAGTACCGTTCAAGGTCTTCCATTTCACGATTAATGGTAAGATGCATAACCCGTTCAATCCGTTGTTGCATGGTACCGCGTGCGTCAGATGCTTTTGCAATTCCTTTTGAAACTGAACGGCGCCATTCTTTCATAGCGGCACAGAAGGTGGCACTAAGGGGATCTTGGGGACGATTGTGGATGCGATCATACAAATCATCTAAGGCGCCGCCAGACCAAAAAGCTTCTTCGAATTGATCGGCTGCATCCGTAAGTTTCTTAAGACGTATGGTTTTTTGGAAAATAATTGTCCATGACCAGAAGGAGGCCGCCACCAACATAAGCATGATGATCTTGATGATTGGATCAGCGCCCCAAAACATGTCTAACATTGAAAATCCATGCTCAACAGTTTCCGCAGTTGGGGCAAGGGTTTGGCTGCTAACAGCCTGCAATGTTGTTTGGTCCATAGGTAATTCTCAAGTTCAAATTAATATTATCTACCTGAAAAATACATGAATCTATATTTAATTGCAAGGTCACCAGGTCAACGGAATTAGTGAACTTGTTTTGAGCCAATTGCTTCCGTCAAGGCGGTGGTCAGTTTAGAGGATGTTAAGGGGGGATTAATAATATGATCGTATTGATTTGAATCATAAGACGTAGCCCCATTTTGGGCTATTCCCACAATGGGCGCTGGAATTTTACCAGTCATAGCAGCTTTAATCATTGTCGGTGAGAAATCGCCGTGTAAACTTTCATTTTCCGGGATATTGACAAGAATCGCATCATAATGAGTGTGATTGAGCATATCAGCGGCTATGGCAACATTGCTTGCGGTTGCAACCTGATTGCCCACTTTTTCCAGAAGATGGCGGGTATAAGAGCCGTCATTTACTTCTTCTTCAACCAACAATAAATTAAGATGATGAATGGAGGAAGAGGCGGTATCTTTGAACTCTGAGATATTTAATTTCGTCACCGTTTCCACATTCAGTTGGAACCAAAAGACACTGCCTTGCCCCAGTTTGCTTTCAACACCAACTTTAGCGCCTAATAAAGTCACTATATTTTTAACGATACTTAACCCAAGTCCGGCACCATCATGGGTCCGGTTGATATCACCATCAACTTGGAAAAAGTCTTGGAACAATGTTTCTTTAATGCCATCGGGAATGCCAATGCCCGTATCAATAATCTGAATGCTAAGCTCGCAATGATTATTGCCCATATCAGCGGCCGTGACATTAATTCGAACTGAGCCAACTTTGGTAAACTTTAGAGCATTGGTCACAAGGTGAAGGATAATTTGGCGCAGGCGAATTGCGTCTGAACGAATAATCATGGGCACAGTATCGTCGAAATAGGTTTCAAATTTTAGCTTTTTCTGAATGCTAATGGGGAATAAGAGTCCATGGATTTCGGATACCATTTGACGGATATTAATATCACTAAACATGACACTAACTTCGCCGCTTTCTAATTTGCTGAACTCTAAGATATTATCAACAAGCTTAAGCAATGAATCGGTTGAATTTTCCATCGTATTAACATATTGAATTTGGGTATCATTTAGTTCTGTGTCCTTTAGGAGAGTAATCATCCCCATTAAGCCGTTCATCGGTGTTTTAATTTCGTGACTCATCATCGATAGGAATCGCGTTTTAGCTTCACTGGAAAGATCTGATTTCTCTTTGGCAACCATTAATTCATTCGCAGCTTGCGCCAGCTCACTGAGGATCTCGGTATAACCCGAGTTGGCTCTGATAATTTGACGCGTAATCATAAAACCAATAAAGGTCAAAAGTAGGGCGACAATAAAACCGACGGGAATTAGAATTTTTAAGATATTTGTCGCACTATCACGCGGTGACCACGTCATATACCCAATTATTTTATCATCTTCTTTGAGGGCTAAACTTGGTTTAGACCCCAATTGAAATTGGTTTGGTGTTGCCACTAAATCCACATTCGCCAGAGCATAGTCTTCGGATATTTGATCCATATAAGCTTCAGTGACAGGTTTGATCATCACTAAAAATGCATATTTACTGACTCTTGTACTATCTGTGATTTTGCTAATGCTAACCATATAAATTTTATCGCCTTCTTTGATGAAAGTCGTAGTTGATTTTGCCTTTCCAGTACCATCTTTAAATTGAATGAGGGGTTGACTCAGAACACTGGGAGCGAGTTTTTGAGGAGTGCCAAATTTGATATTATTGCTATAAAGGGTGGTGAAATTTAAATCTGCATCAAAAATTGCAACATAGGGAATAGAGAAGTTAGTTTTTATATCGGTGGTAACATTCTCCTCAATCCAAGCTGAGTCAAAATTTTTGACGACATGATTATAGGTTTGCCCCCAATAACCATAAGATTCTACAAGGCTCGACATTTTACGTTGTTCAGTGGTGATGGCCCCCTTGATGGCGGCTGATGATTCATCAATGGCTTGCTGATAAATAGTCTGATAGCTATAATAGGCAGTAAAGAAGAGAGCAATAAAGCACAAACTAAAACCACCAAGAAAGTAAGAAAAAATATCTTTAAAGACAAGATTGGTCTTCATGAATCTTGACATCTTTCAACTCCTGCCTGGTTTAATGGCGATTTCAATAAGTGTTAGGTCGTCTGAAAAGGCGGGTTCAGCAGATTCTCGGATTTTGTCTTTGGCCATTTCAATCAAGCTTTGACCATTAAGGCGATGAATAAGCCCGGGAAGTTCCTCGGGTAAAAAGGACATATCAGGGATAGTTCCCTGATCTTCCCACATCAAGTCGCTATAAAGGATTAGGTTATCGCCAGGCTTGAGATCTAAGGTCTTAAGGGGATAGGTGACTTCCTTTGTAATGCCTAAAGGCAGTCCTGCCCCATCGCCCAAGCTATAGCTTTTTTCAAAAGGATGATAAACAATGGGATGGGTGGCGCTAGCGGATAAATAATCAAACTTCATCCGATTGAGATCCACAACACCCGCCAAGAATGTACAAAAATGGCCCTCATTAACCATTTCAAATAATTTTGTGTTGACTAAGTGAATGAGGGTCGAGGGATCTTTTAATTTATGCCGATGTTCGGCGATCAGGGTGTGTAATCGTAACGTATACAGAGAAGCGCTAATACCTTTGCCGGAAAAATCACATATCCATACCAGAATTCGCCCAGGGTCAAGTTCGTACAATCCCCAAATATCACCACTTAAAAAACGAGACGGGATAAAAATAGAGTCAATTGAAATATGATGTTTTTCCCCAAGTTGTTTAAGAAAATCTTCGGATGGGAGCAGAGATTTTTGCAACTCCAAAGCTTTGGCCACTTCATGATCGGCAATCTTTTGGTAGTTTTCTAAGGTACCGATCAAAAAGCTATTTTCAAGGTGGACTTTGACTCGGGCTAACAGTTCAAGCTTGTGAATCGGCTTTGTAATAATGTCTGTCGCCCCATATTTCCACGCTTCAGCCCTTTCTTCGGGATCGCTAATGGCTGTTTGAACTAAAATAGGAAGTTGCTTTAATCGGGCGTCAGTCCGAACTTTTTTTATGACTTCGGTCCCGTCCACATTTGGCATAAGTAGATCAAGAATCACAAGGTCAATATCATACTGTTTGAGTTGATGGAGGGCATCCTCCCCATCGACAGCCGTTGCGACGTTTTGATAGCCTGTACCCTTTAGAAAGCTTGTAATGAGCTCCCGGTTTAACATGGCATCATCAACAACCAGGATCTTGTTATCGTAGATTGATTTTTGTGTTGGGTTTTCATGGTTATAAAACATCACATTCCTTTATTTAGTTTAAAAAATAAAGTCTGATCGTTTTTCCATTCGCATCAAAATCAACTTTGTCAGTTAGAGTCCGAATCAAATTAATCCCCCGAAACCGCTCTTCAGTGGGCGCGTGCGGCCATACAATGGGTTTACCCTCGGCGTGAATGACAACTTCTAGAATATTTGGATATTTGGCCAAATAAATTCCCATATAACGATCTGCATATTTTTTCTCCTGCAGTCGGTCTTCAATTTCTTTAAAAAAATCAATGGGGCGAATCTCTTTCGATGAGTCCAGTTCAAGGCTGCTCCACAGAAAAGCATTGGCATAGGCTTCTTGCGAAGCCGTTAAAATTTGGTCATGCAGCACAGGATGATAATTTTGATTTTTTAAGAAATGCGATAAGATCTGCACAAATTCTAAGGCATAAATGTCTTTATTCTTAAAATATAGGGCAAGCTGTACTGGAATATCTTGATGAAAGATGGCTTGGAAGATTTTCTGGGATAAGCTGTGGCGAGAATCTGTAAAAATGCTTTTACCCTCATCAATGGAAGTCAGGATGCGATCAGAACTAACCGGAGAGCGTAAGATACTTATCTTATGGTCGCTCTTCAACGGTACCTTTTTAGGATTATCTATGATTTGGCGAGGCAATACTGGCTGACGCTTGCCCATATTATGCTCCTGCTGATGAGAACGTATAATTATTCGACGCGGAATAGACTGCTAAAGTGTCCCAGATCAAGCATTTTCTTGACTTGACCATGTGCGCCGCGCAGCGTAACTTCACCATCTTGCATTCGCATTTTGTCGCGGGCAATTAAGAGCATGCCCAGACCCGCTGAATCGATAAATTCAAGGTCATTGAGGTTTAGTTGACACTCACGCGATTTATTTTCAGTGAATAATTCTGTTAGCTCGCGGAATTGGCTGTAATCAGCAAAGGTAAGACGACCCTTAATGTCAATAATAACGGCATCCCCAACAGTTTTACATGTATAATTCATAATCTTCCTTTTGACGCATACTGAGCTATACGATCATACTAGAGCGCGCCAAGTTAAAAGATCGTTAAATCATGAAAATAAAGGAAGAAAGACATATTTTTCATATTCAAAGGGCTGTTGGGGGACAGAAGCAATAAGATAAAATGGTCATGAGGTGGCTTCTCTAGTCTTTCTGGACAATTTCTATATCCGAAACCGTTCCATAAAGCTCACAAAGTTTAAGTTGGACTTTTTGTCCTTTTAAGTTTTCATAAACAAGTCAGTTTTCTTGGTCAGTTAAAAAGATCGATACACCCAGCCGTGATCTCGAGATGGCAAGCTGTGGCCCTTATGATTCCGAGACCCCGGGTCAAGTCCGGGGGATACACTTATTGTTTAATCACTCATGTGGTCCCCGCCGGTCTTGTCCTCAACTTGATTGGAGATCAAAGCCGGAAGAAAATGAAGTAAGAACAACAAAAGAAAAATTATCTATAAAAAAATTATGATGGATAATAAGGAGTATAATTTTTGCTTATTGCCCCTAAGACTTAAAAATTATTTTTTTAATAAAGAAGTAATATATTTAAAAAAATTGATGTTACAAAAATTATAAATTTTTTTGTTAAATGTATAGTGGAAGAGAAAAATTTTTCCAAAATTTTGGCGCAAGTATTGACTTCTTGTATTAAAAACGATATTAAATAAGCGTCTAATTGAAAAAGACCACAAATTCAACTAATAGTTGATATCGACAAATAGGGAGAAAAATTATGAACAAAAGAAAATTAGAAAACTTTATATCTCAACCTTGTCTTTCTATTTCTATAATAAAAAGAGGAAATTAACATATTTGGAAGGGAAGGCTAATACTTAGGTCTTCCCTTTTTCAATAAATATTGAAAAAGCTTATCTATTTTTTTTGAATTTCTTCTATTTTCGGGAAAAATATAATAGAGGTCAACAGTGGGGCCTACTAAAGTAGGGATAACTTCAATTAGTCCGCATTCGGGCGTAATAAATAAGTCAGGCAATTCTGCAATACCATATCCCATTTGAGCACTTATAAACATACCTTGTAAAGAATCTATTTCAAAATATGATGTTCTAGGGGCTTGGCCTGCTTTGATGCCCACATTAAGTACCCAATTCGTACTTCCATAAGCAGTATAGTAATTGCCTTTATAGGTTATCAAACGATGGTGATTCAGATCTTCTATGCTTTGGGGAATTCCAAATCTTTTCAAGTATTCGGAGCTAGCAAACAATCGTATATTTACGCTAAAAAGAGGTTTTTGGATAAGATGAGGTTGGTGGGGAATTAAAGCAGATATCACTACATCTCCATCAATGGGAGAAAAATCCTCACTTCTTAGTAAAATTTTAATCTTAATGTCTGGGTGTTTTTTCAAAAAATCTTTTAAAGCAGGAACCAACCAATTGGTACCGGTAAAGGGAGTCGTCACAATTTTTAAATCACCACTGATCTCATCTTCTTTTTCATGAAATTTTTTTTCAAAACTATCTGTTTGCTGAATAATAGTTTCTGCAAATGCATATAATTCCTCTCCGTGAGCCGTAAGTCTTACACCCGCTGGAAGGCGCTCAAACAATTGCGTTTTAAGATTATATTCTAAATCGCCAATTAGAACACTGAGAGAGGGTTGGCTTACATTAAGCTTTGCTGCAGCTTTTGTCATACTACCTTCTCGAGCAACCATATAAAATGGTCTTAATTTAGACAGATCTAGCGGTCTCATGGTTAAGGTCCGATTTATTTAATCAATATGTATTAATTCTTATATTAAAATGAATTTTTAAAATAAAGGTTAATTTTATGTAGGATTGTGATTAAATATTTTTTTCCGGGCAAGTGCAGCGCGACCCGGAAACTCGAGATTACAGGGGCAATCGCTTGTCAGGTCGAGATCCCGCTCTTCGCGGTGCTCCGGCCGGGAAAGTAGAAGGGAAGAACAAGCTCGGCCGAGAAAAAGAACCCTCTTTCCGGGCAAGTGCAGCGCGACCCGGAAACTCGAGATCACAGGGGCAATCGCTTGTCAGGTCGAGATCCCGGCTCTTCGCGGTGCTCCGGCCGGGAAAGTAGAAGGGAAGAACAACCTCAGCCGGGAAAAATCCCCTCTTTCCGGGCAACCGAAGGGCGACCCGGAAACTCGAGATCACAGGGGCAATCGCTTGTCAGGTCGAGATCCCGGCTCTTCGCGGTGCTCCGGCCGGGAAAGTAGAAGGGAAGAACAAGCTCAGCCGGGAAAAATCCCCTCTTTCCGGGCAAGTGCAGCGCGACCCGGAAACTCGAGATCACAGGGGCAATCGCTTGTCAGGTCGAGATCCCGGCTCTTCGCGGTGCTCCGGCCGGGAAAGTAGAAGGGAAGAACAAGCTCAGCCGAGAAAAATCCCCTCTTTCCGGGCAACCGAAGGGCGACCCGGAAACCATACCTGCCTCGGGAGGGTAGCAAGGCTTAGGAAAGTATAGCTGTGAAAAGCCATACTGCTCCAAAAGAGAGGCATGGATTCCGGCTCAAGGCCGGAATGAGGGAGAACGCTACTATATACTCTCTTGGTCGCACTACGCTTGCCCGGAAAAAAGGGGGCCTTGAGACTGGCTAGGAAAAGGGGCATATTTTGTTAATCCTTTATTAGGAAGAAATAGCCGGTGAACTTCTCTAATTTATTTGTTACCATTTTAATAAATGTTGAACAAAATTGTAGGAAGGTTCCATGAAAAACGCCGTTATTGCTGGATATGTTCGCACACCCTTTTCAGTCGGGGGGAAGGGAGAATTAACCAAGGTTAGGGCCGATGATATGGCAGCAGAAGTCGTTAAGGGCTTAATTGAGAGAATCAAAGTTAATGTGGACGATATCGAAGATTTAATTTTAGGCTGCGCTTTTCCGGAAGGCGAACAGGGGTTGAATTTAGGTCGACTCGTCGTTTTAAATGCTGACCTGCCGATTACAATTGGTGGCGTCACTGTTAACCGTTTTTGCGGCTCGTCAATGCAGGCTATTCATCAAGCCGTTGGCGCCATCGCCTGTGGTGCGGGCGAGGTCTTTATTTGTGCCGGTGTTGAATCCATGAGCCGCGTTCCCATGGGGGGGTTTAATCCCTTGCCAAATCCAAAGCTTTATGAACGGTTGCCCGGTGCCTACATCGGGATGGGCGATACAGCTGAAAATGTGGCTGAACGGTGGAAGATTTCTCGCAAAGAACAGGAGCAACTCGCCGTTGACTCCCATGCGAAAGCCGCCAAAGCCCAAGCAGAAGGCCGTCTAGCTGATGAAATTATCCCTCTCCAAACTAAAGCGGGTATGGTTGATAAGGATTCCTGTATTCGCCCTGGAACTAATTTAGAAGCTTTGGCAAACCTGAAGCCAGCTTTTGATGTTAACGGAACTGTAACGGCAGGGACATCATCGCCCATTACTGATGGGGCGGCGGCTGTTCTGGTTTGTTCTGAAGATTATGCGAAAAAACATGGTCTGCCCATGCTGGCAAGAATTAAAAGCTTTGCAGTTGCTGGATGTGATCCCGACATTATGGGAATTGGCCCTGTAGCGGCGGCAAAAAAGGCTCTAGAGCGCGCTGATTTAACCGCCCAAGATATGGACATTATTGAATTAAATGAAGCGTTTGCCTCCCAAGCGATTGCCTGTGTCAAAGAGCTTGGCCTGGATTGGAACAAAGTGAATATCGATGGCGGGGCGCTTGCTCTAGGTCATCCGCTCGGCGCCACTGGAGCTCGTATTACAGGTAAAGCTGCGGCGTTATTGCAACGGGAAAAGAAAAAGTATGCTTTGTCAGCCCAATGTATTGGGGGTGGGCAAGGAATTGCAACAATTCTGGAGGCGATTTAATGGTGAAAGAGATTAAAAAAGCCGCGGTTATTGGCGCGGGTGTTATGGGCAGTGGCATTGCCGCCCATATGGCCAATGCAGGCATTCAGGTTTTATTATTAGATTTACCTCAATCGGGGTTTGGTCAAAAAAATAGATTAGCTGAAGACGCTCTCGAAAAAATGAAAAAGACAGATCCCGCGCCCTTCATGTCGGCGGATGCTGCCAAGCGCATCACAGCGGGGAATACGGATTCTGATCTTGATAAGCTGGCAGGCTGCGATTGGGTGGTGGAAGCAATCATCGAAAAGATTGAGTATAAACGTGATCTTTATGAAAAGATTGAAAAGGTTGTGCGGCCAGGTACAATTGTTTCTTCCAATACCTCAACAATTCCGATGGAAAAGCTTATTGAAGGACGAACAGTTGACTTTAAAAAGAATTTCTTTATTACTCACTTTTTCAATCCACCCCGTTATACCCGTCTTTTAGAAATAGTTTCTTCTAAAGAATCTGATCAAGAATCTTTAAAGACGCTTTCTGATTTTGGCGATAGAGGGTTGGGCAAAGGCGTGGTTCACTGCAAAGATTCGCCCGGCTTTATTGCCAACCGTATCGGCACTTTCTGGATTCAAAAAGCCATGGTTGAAGCCTTAACGCATGATATCTCCGTCGAAGAAGCCGATGCCATCTTTGGTCGTCCGATGGGGATTCCGAAGACAGGTGTTTTTGGTTTGGTTGACTTAGTCGGGTTAGATTTAATTCCGCTCGTCATGCAAAGCATGCGTCAAGCCTTACCAACAACGGATCCGTTCCATACTTCTTATAAAGATATGCCTGTTATCAATAAATTGATTGAAGAAGGATATACAGGCCGTAAAGGGAAGGGTGGTTTCTATCGTTTAGACAAGAAAGCTGATGGGACTAAGGTCAAACAATCCGTTAATTTGAGGACGGGAGAGTTTGCCCCCTCCAAAAAGGCAAAGGTAACTGTTCTTGAGACAGCAAAAAACAATCTGCAGCTCTTGCTTTCCTCAAAGGATCGCTATAGCGAGTTCGCTTGGAATGTCTTATCCGAAGTCTTACGGTATACCGCTGATATTGTTGATGAGATTGCTGATAATATTGCAGACATCGATGCTGCCATGCGTCTTGGATATAACTGGAAATTTGGTCCCTTTGAGTTGATTGATAAAATCGGGGCAAAATGGTTGGCTGATCGCTTAAAGACGGAAGGTCGTGCCGTTCCCAAAATTCTAGAAGCCGTTGGGGAGGGGACATTCTACAAGGTTGAGAATGGGCAGATTCACTATTTTGACGGTAAGGGTTATGAAAAACTGAAGCGTCCAGAGGGTGTTTTATTACTTAGCGATATTAAATTGCGCTCCAAACCCATTGCGAAGAATGCATCGGCTGCTTTGTGGGACATTGGCGATGGCGTTGTTTGCCTTGAGTTTATCAGTAAGATGAATTCTCTCGACCCTGAAACCATGAAGATGATCTTCAAAGCCATTGATATTGTTCAAAAAGATTACAAAGCTTTGGTGGTTTATAATGAAGGGTCAAACTTCTCTGCCGGTGCCAATCTTGGTTTAGCCTTATTTGCCATGAATGTGGCATTATGGCCTCTTATTGCCGATATTGTTAAGGGTGGCCAAGACGCTTACAAAGCCCTGAAGTATGCACCATTTCCGGTGATTTCAGCGCCTTCAGGGATGGCGCTGGGGGGTGGCTGTGAAATCTTGTTACACAGTGATGCTGTGGTGGCCCATGCCGAATCTTATATTGGGTTGGTCGAAGTTGGTGTTGGTATTGTCCCAGCTTGGGGTGGGTGTAAAGAAATGCTGCATCGTTCGATGAACAATAAAAAACGACCCGGCGGCGGTATGGTTGCTGTGGGTAAATTATTTGAAACCATCGGCACAGCCCGTGTGGCTAAGTCCGCATTTGAAGCCAAAGAATTATTATTCCTCCATGAAGAAGATCCAATCGTTATGAACCGTGATCGTGTTCTTGCGACTGCCAAGGCCCAAGCTTTATCCATGGTTGAGGGGTATAAGGCGCCCGAACCGATTGTGTTTAATTTGCCGGGTGGGGGAGCACGTGTTTCCATGAATATGGCTGTCAAAGCGATGGTCAAATTAGGTAAAGCAAGTGCCTATGATGAAGAGGTTTCTAAAAAGCTTGCTTATATCCTGACAGGAGGAGACGATGAAGCTTCAACCGAGGATGAGATTTTAGCCCTTGAAAGGGAAGCTTTCATGGCGTTGGTCCGCAATCCGAAGACCCACGCACGTGTGGAGAGTATTCTTGAAACCGGAAAACCATTGAGGAACTAACGATGCCAACTTATAAAGCCCCTTTACGAGATATGATGTTTGTTCTTGATGAAGTGATCGGAACAAGCCGTGTTCAATCAATCCCTCAATTTTCTGAGGTTAACAGAGACTTAATTGAAGCTGTTTTTAATGAATCGGCTCGCTTTACTGAAACAGTTTTGCACCCCCTCAACCAATCAGGGGATAAGGAAGGTTGCCATTGGCATGACCATGCCGTCACAACCCCCAAAGGCTTCAAAGAAGCCTATAAAGCTTTCGTGGACGGTGGGTGGCCGACCTTAACGGGCAATGCCGAATATGGTGGACAAGGACTGCCTAACGTCATTTCCATGATGACGGAAGAAATGATTTGTTCCTCTAATCTTGCTTTCAGCCTTTACCCTGGGCTTACCCGAGGCTCATCCATCATGTTAGAGCGTCATGGAAGCAAAGAGCTTAAGGATAAATACCTGCCAAAATTGATTCAAGGAACCTGGGCCGGCACCATGTGTTTGACAGAACCCCATTGTGGAACGGACTTAGGTTTACTGCGAACAAAAGCTGAACTACAGTCCGATGGGACCTATAGAATCTCTGGAACGAAGATTTTCATTTCGTCGGGTGATCATGATTTAACGGACAACATTATTCACTTTGTGATTGCCAGAACGCCTGAAGCAGCTCCTGGCATTAAAGGGATCAGTTTGTTCCTCGTGCCTAAATTTATGGTGAACGAGGATGATAGCTTAGGGGAACGTAATCCTGTTTTTTGTGCCTCCATTGAACACAAAATGGGAATCAAAGCCTCCTCAACCTGTGTGATGAATTTTGATGGCGCGGTCGGTTATTTGGTGGGGGATCTCTACAAAGGGATTAACAACATGTTTACCATGATGAACACCGAACGGATTGGCGTTGGCATGCAGGGACTGGGCATTGCTGAAGTTGCTTATCAAAATGCCTTGGCTTATGCACGGGACCGTTTGCAAGGGCGGTCTTTAACGGGGCCAAAATATCCCGATAAGCCAGCTGATCCATTGATGGTTCATCCCGATATCCGGCGGATGTTGTTGACGATGAAATCCATGAATGAAGGATGTCGTTTGTTAGCAGCGTGGGTGGCCGAAACTTTAGATGTCATGGAACACAGTAGTGATCCTGTTCAAAAGCAAGAAGCCGAAGATTTTGTCCAGCTCATGACCCCTATCATTAAGGCATTCTTGACCGATGTTGGGACAGAAGGGGCTAATCTGGGGCTTCAAGTTTTCGGCGGACATGGTTATATCCACGAATGGGGCATGGAGCAATTTGCTCGGGATGCACGGATTGCGCAAATTTATGAAGGAACTAATGGGGTGCAGGCGCTCGACTTAATTGGTCGTAAATTACCAGCTCATGCCGGGCGATTCTTGCGGCGCTTCTTCCATCCGCTGGATGCTTATTTAACTCAACACGCGACTAATATTGACTTAGCTGACTTTATTCAACCGCTGGCTAAGGTTTATGGTCGTTTGCAACACGCGACGGTCACAATTGCCACCAAGGCGCTGGGAAATGCGGATGAGGCGGGAGCCGCGGCAACCGACTATTTGCGGTTGTTTGGATTAACGGCGCTTGCTTACCTATGGTGTCGTGCTGTGGAAGTGGCCCAAGCGAAAATCGGCCAAGGAGAAGATGATTTCTATGAAGCCAAAATTCACACGGCAAGATTCTTTATGACAAAGGTTTTACCTCAATCATCAGCCTTGTTCTCGCAGATTATGGCTGGGGCAAAACCGTTGATGAATTTTGATGATAAGCACTTTGGATAAGGAAAAAGCTATGTCCTTAAACGGTAAAACTTTGTTTATAACAGGCGGTAGCCGCGGTATTGGCCGCGCTATTGCTTTAAAATGTGCGCAAGACGGGGCAAATATTGTGATTGCGGCAAAAACGGATGAGCCACATCCTCGGTTGCCTGGGACGATTCATACGGTTGCTAAGGAAATTGAAGCAGCCGGTGGCCAATGTCTTCCTCTTAAGGTGGATGTGCGTCAAGAAAGCCAGATTCAAGAGGCGGTGCAGCAAACTGTTGAGCGGTTTGGGGGAATTGATATCGTTGTGAATAATGCAAGTGCCATTAGTTTAACCGGCACGTTGCAGACGCCGATGAACCGTTTTGATTTGATGATGGCAGTGAATGGTCGGGCAACCTTTGCCACCATACAAGCCTGTTTGCCACATCTTTTCAAAGCGGCTAATCCTCATGTATTGACTTTATCGCCGCCGCTCAATAAGGATCCTAAATGGTTCAAAAACCATGTGGCCTATACCATGTCAAAGTATGGAATGAGCATGTGCGTTCTCGGAATGGCAGAAGAATTCCGCGACAAAGGAGTCGCTTTTAATGCCTTATGGCCTGTCACAGCAATTGCAACAGATGCTTTTAAAGCAATCGGGGCCGATATACCGTTTGACTGTATGCGCAAGCCAGAAATTGTTGCTGATGCCGCCTATGCGATTTTGAATCGAAATGCCAAAAGCTGCACAGGCAACTTCTTTACCGATGAAGAAGTGCTGCTTGCCTCAGGTGTGGATGACTTATCGTCCTATGCAATGAAAGAGGGGGTTCCCTTGATGCCGGATTTCTTTTTAGACTAGCAAAGCTTTACAAAAAACATTTCCCCGGACTTGATCCGGGGTCTTGAAATCATAAGGGTTACCCGCTTGTTATCTCGAGTTCCCGGCTCTACGGCCGGGAAAAGGGAGAAAATGGTAAAATAGTAGCCATACAAAAGAACTTATTCCCCGGACTTGATCCGGGGTCTCGAGCTCACAAGGGCCAGCGTCTGCCATCTCGAGGTCCCGGAGCAAGTCCGGGAAAGGAAGCGCATTATGAAAAAATATTTAATCACAATCCTACATAAAATTAACCTTTATTTTAAAAATTCATTTTAATATAAGGATTGATATGTATTGATGAAATAAATCGGACTTTGTTGATGAGACCCATTGATCTGTCTAAATTAAGACTTATTTATGAAATAGCGCGTGCAGAAAATATGACTCGTGCAGCTGATAAGCTTAATCTAACGCAATCAGCTTTAAGTAAAGCACTCATTACTTTAGAAGATCAAATTGGAACAAAACTCTTTGACAGAATTTCGACCGGCATGCGACTTACGCCTCAAGGGGAAAGATTATGTCTTTTTGCTGAAAACATTCTGCAACAAGCCAGCAGCTTTGAGAGAGTTTTTTACGAAAAAGAAGATGAAGCGGAAGGTGAGATAAAAATTATTACCACTCCTTTTGTGGGTGCTGTCTGGCTAACCCCTATTTTACCCAGTTTTTTAGAGAAATATCCTAAAATTAAAATAAAAGTTTTACTTAGAAGTGATAATATTGATATTTCTGAAGGGGATGTTGCTATATGCCTTTTTAGGCCTCACCAACCTGAATTAATACAAGAACATCTTTTTACGACTTATATTCGTCTTTTTGCTAGTCCCCTATACCTTAAAAAGTTTGGTAAACCTGAAAAACCAGAAGATCTAGATAACCATCGGCTTATTACTTATAGGGGTAATTATTATAGTTCATATGGAAGTACCAATTGGGTTTTAAACGTGGGAAGGGAAAAATTTGGTTATCCTAGAGAATCATATTTTGAAATAGACTCTTTGCATGGAATGTTTAATAGTTGTCTTTATGGAATAGGAATTACAGAGTTACCAGATTACTCGGCTGTATTAAGTTCTGAGTTTATAGACATATTTCCTGATATAATTGGACCAGAAACTCCCATGTATTATGTGTTCTCCAAGAGGAGAAAAAATTCTAAAAAAATTAGATTATTACTAAAATACTTAAAAAGTAAAGGGAAGTGAAGATAGCAATTGATTTCCTATCTTCCTTTACCCTTAAGCATACTATTTAGCAATGCAGATACATAAATTTGGGGTACATTCTATCTCTTCTAATTTTACATAACGCATAATTTTTTCCTTGTTCTTATTAACAACTATCAGTTGATTTTTACGTTTTTTTAACTATACATTTCTTAATACCTTTTTTGTGTGCTCCCGTCAATGTCATTTGCCCTTGGGTAGAGAAGAGATTTTTTCTCTTTATCTCACCCTAATAGTCAAAAAATATATGTGAAATAATTTTAGATTAATGTATTTAAAAGTCTTTTATTTAATAATAAATTATACCATATAAAATATTATCCAATGTTTTATATTAACCTAATTTTTATGTCATAATCTTATTCTCTTTCTTCTAAATTTCCAAAAATGGCTTAATTCCTTATCTTTAACCTTAAAGCAACAACTTTTTTTCATAAGACTGAATCTTTCTTCCCATTTGGAGAATCTTAAGAAATTGCTTATTAAGAGGTCCAGCACCAAATATTTAGAAAGGTTTTATTATGATTTCGAGTAATAGGTTAACACCATTTAAAGAATTAAAAAATTACGTTACATCTTGGCAGAAGGAAGAGCTGGCTTTCTCCTATGAGCTTGACTGTTCGGTAACGCCAGCCGGGTTGGTATTAACATTACATCAGTCCCAGACTGCGTTCTCTTTAGCTATAACAATCCAACCTTCTCCTGATTCTTTACGCATCAGCAGTTTTACGCTTGAAGAAGAGTCCCATTTAGGTGATCTCTCTCAGCCCTTGTATGATGCCGCCTTGATTGAAATGGTGCTTCAAGGGCTAGATTTAATTGCCTTCTGTGCCCAACGCTTTAACAAGCAAGAGGTTAATTTTATGCTTTCTTCGGATGACGCCGATCATCTGACTTCTTTAAAAAGTCTATTCCAGTCCATCTCTACCCATACCACCATTCATGGAAAACGCCAGCTATTGACGCTAATAATAGGGGACGAGTTCTTTGAAACTATGGAAAGCATGACAGTTCAACTGCACCAAAAATTGTGGGGTCATCAAAAGTCAGATTTAGTGGTGAGAAAATACTTACAAAGTGCCGATCGAACAAATGCCCCCGTCTTAAGTTTTCTTTCCCTTCATAAGAAAGATACCACTGTACGCCAAGTTGGAAATGTGATTGCTTTTCCGAAAGCGTCTCAGCATAAAACAGCCATTTAAAAGTCCCCTAAATTAACAAAGATTTTATCGCTAAAGGAACCAGGTTTTCTGGGCCTGCAGACCCTTTGTTTACAAAAAATTTAAAAGGTAGTTGTTATACTATGAACTCAAAATTGTCCTCCATAGAAGCCCATATTGGCCAACAAATCAAAAAAAGACGGGTGTCTTTAAATCTTAAACAGCATGACTTAGCCAAATTGCTTAAGATTACACAGCAACAACTTTCTAAATATGAACGGGGGATGGATAAGTTACCGCCTTATCGCCTGTATCAATTGTGTAAGGTGCTCTCTGTTACACCCAACTTCTTTTTCGACGGCCTAGAGGGTGTGTCAATCTGCCTGACCGAGCATGGGAACTGGCTTGTTTATGAAAACTTAAAAGGACAAAAAGTCCAACTTAAACTTTGTGAGCTTTATGGAACGGTTTCGGATGTAAAGATTATATAGAAAAATAAGAGATCATAGGGTGTTACCGCTTGTTATCTCGAGTTCCCGGCTCTTCGGCCGGGAAAAGGGAGAAAATGGTAAAATAGTAGCCATACAAAAGAACTTATTCCCCGGACTTGATCCGGGGTCTCGAGATCATAGGGGTCACCGCTTGTCAGCTCGAGTTCCCGGCTCTTTGGCCGGGAAAAGGGAGAAAATGGTAAAATAGTAGCCATACAAAAGAACTTATTCCCCGGACTTGATCCGGGGTCTCGAGATCATAGGGGCCACCGCTTGTCAGCTCGAGTCCCGGCTCTTTGGCCGGGAAAAGGGAGAAAATGGTAAAATAGTAGCCATACAAAAGAACTTATTCCCCGGACTTGATCCGGGGTCTCGAGATCATAGGGGTCACCGCTTGTCAGCTCGAGTTCCCGGCTCTTTGGCCGGGAAAAGGGAGAAAATGGTAAAATAGTAGCCATACAAAAGAACTTATTCCCCGGACTTGATCCGGGGTCTCGAGATCATAGGGGCCACCGCTTGTCAGCTCGAGTTCCCGGCCGGAGCACCGCGAAGAGCCGGGAAAAGAGAGAGGGAGAGAAGGTGAGTTAGGCCACCGGATTTTGGACGGTATAGTCAATATCGATGGGGCCGGCTTTTTCAAAATTAAGGCGAATTTTCAAGATTTCACCTTCTTTTAACTCGTGCTTTAATCCCATCAACATAACATGTAACCCACCGGGTTTAAAATTAACTTCACCGTCTTTGACAATAATGTTGGCCACAGGGCGCATGCGCATGATGCCATTATCATTAATATGATCATGAAGCTCAACTGTTTCACAGGCGCTACACTCTGCACTGAGTAATGTGTCGGTTGCTTTCATGCACTTTAATTTAATTGTCATATAAGCGCCGGTGTTTTTGCCAGCCAGTGCAGGACGCACTAATGGTTGTTCGATGTGAATATTTTGTGATGTCGATTCTGGGCAACAATCAGCCATGGCCCCCGTTGTTGTTAAGAAAAGAATCGTAAGCAAGAATTTTGCCTTCATTTTTAATCTCCAGAAAGTTATGGTTTTAGATGTACTGAAGAATCATAATAAAAAATAGATGACAGTTTGTCTCAGGAGGAATAATGGCGGAACAGGATCATAAAAAGCTACCGGATTTTATTTTTATTACCGGTATGTCAGGAGCTGGCCGATCCACAGCTCTTAAGGTTTTTGAAGATCTGGGGTATACAATTATTGATAACCTCCCGCAATATTTATTCGCCCATTTACATGAAGGCATTCAAGAGGGAAATTTGGGACTTCCCCTCGTTGTGGGTGTCGATGTTCGCACCCTTGGCGCTCAGGCTGGTAGTTTTTTGAAAACATTAGATAAGTTACGTCAAACCTATAATGTTAAACTTTTATACCTGGGCTGTCACAGTGATGTATTGATGAAGCGCTATAATGTCTCGCGCCACCGTCACCCCTATGGTCACAAAACGTTGGCAGAAGGTATTCAAGAAGAACGAGAGCGCTTAGCCCCCATCAAAGCTGTTGCTGACTATGTGATTGATACCTCCTTGCTGTCAGTTGTTACCTTAGGTCGTGTCCTTAAAAATATTTTTACGCGGGCGACGTCGCCGCAGTTGCAAATTCGTTTAATCTCTTTTTCTTACCGCAAAGGGTTGCCCGCTGATGCGGATATTGTTTTGGATGCCCGGTTTTTGGAAAACCCTCATTACGAAGAGCACTTGCAGCCTTTAACGGGGCGGGATGAGCCTGTTGCCAAGTTCTTGCAGCATGATCGATCGTGGACGAGTGTTTTTACGTCAATTAAGCAAACTCTGGAGCCCACTCTTAAGGGATTTAAAAACTCTGGACGGAGTTATTTGACAATTGCGTGCGGCTGTACAGGCGGACAGCATCGATCGGTTTTTATGGTTGAACAGTTAGCCAAATACCTTCAGAAACTTGGAGAAAATGTAATGGTTGAACATCGGGAGTTAGGATTATGAGTCAAACTGTAAACAATCCTGTATTGGCCGAGGTAAAGCGGGGCGACCTGATTGAAAATCGTCATCGCGGTAGCTATGCAGTGGTTGATAGTGAAGGCGATCTGATTGCAGCGGCTGGCAATTATCAGCAGTTGATTTTTGCTAGATCTTCTCTCAAACCCCTGAATGTGCTGGCGATGTTGGTGAGCGGCGCGGCGGACCAATTTAAGGTGACAGATGCTGAGGTTGTTTTAGCATGTGCATCCCACAGTGGGGAGCCCATTCATGTCAATTTAGTGGGATTATGGTTAGAAAGACTTGGTTTAACAGTCGATGATTTAGAATGTGGAATTCATGCACCCATGGGGCGAGAGGCTAATAAGCAGCTCCATCTCGCCGGTCAACAGCCGAATCCTTTGCACAATGCCTGCTCGGGCAAGCATGCTGGTTTTTTGACCTTAGCCAAATTTCTTAATCAAGAGGTGAAGGGATACAGTGCTGTGGGAAGCCCCCTGCAGAATCAAGTCATGCAGACGGCCGCTGAGATATTGGGGATTGAATGGCAGTCTTCTCCCAAGGGAACAGATGGATGCTCTATCCCCATGATGGGAATGCCCTTAATTACCTTAGCAAAAGGAATGGCGCGATTAGCCCACCCGGGTGATTTGCGATCCGATCTGCAGAAAGCTTGCGGTCGCGTGACTCAATCTGTTCAAGCCAATCCTCAACTGATTGCAGGTACGGGGCGTTTTTGTACCGATATTATTGAAAAAACTGAAGGAAAGATTTTAGTAAAAATGGGCGCTGATGGTGTGTTCACTGGCTGGCTTCCTGGCAAAAAGTGGGGGATTGCATTGCGTATTGATGATGGTAATCTGAAGGCTGCTGAAGTCGCTATGGCGGATCTATTAAAACGGCTGAAAGTGTTGCAGAACGATGATCTTTTGGATCATTGGATTCATCAACCCATAAAAACCTGGACCAAAGCCACGGTCGGGCAATTCCAGAGTGGTGTTAATCCAGTATAATTTTTTGAGCTATTTTTCTTCTATTTATCTTCTGAGACACTTTCGGCAAACCTCGATAGTTGCAGAGGAGTAAGGCTGGGCGAAAGTTAGAAAAATCTTTCAGTATCCTCTTCGTGATTTAAGAGAAGTATCTGTATGGCCATACTACCAACCAAAGTTCTAAGGAAGAATGAGTAATTCAGGCTTAATAGATAGATGATTATATAACTGCTTCCTATACAATAATTTTTATGCTTTTAGATAACTTTAAAAAATAAGTTTCAAGCGTTATACAGCATTCATTGAAAAATTAGATTTTTTGTGAGGAGAGATTAAACCTTAATTTAATAGTCTCACAGAGCTTACTCTTTCGAGTTGAGGTATGACAGAAAATAAAGGTCAACTATAAATTTGAAAAACTTAACGCGCATAAATCTGAAATTGCTGTTCAACAAAACGAGCTTAAAATAATCTTTGATAGTCTTAAAAGCCTTCTAGGTTAATAATAATTTAATTTTAAACAAGAAATATATTTTTTTTGTATTAAAAGAAGGAAAAAATTGAAGAGTTATTTATGGATTGTTCCTACCGGCTTCTAAACTTGAGTGATAAATTTTTTACTTTAAAACTTATAGTTGTCTCCATTATTTTATTTCCTTTATGGGAGAGGGTAGAGGCTAAAGAGGATGATTTAATAAGTTTGCATAATCAAATACATCAAGGGCAAGACGTTTATGCCGCAGGTTTTAATTTACACGGGGCAGATCTTAAAGACTTAAACCTTAAAAATATTAATTTTTCAGGAGCAAATTTAAAGGAAGTAGATTTTTCAAGGACGAATTTAAAAGGGGCAAATTTTTCAAGAGCGAATTTAGCAGGAGCGATCTGTGAGGATGCGGAAATGTCCAAAGCGAATTTTTTTCGTGCAAACCTAAAAGGAGCAAATTTCACAGGTGCAAATCTTAATGGAGCAAAGCTTAAGGAAGCCAGAGTACTTCATTTAAAATATGGTTCTGTACGTTCAGCAAAAGGGACCTTGTTTGAAAATAAAAGTGTGCTTTTGAAAAGATTAATGGAAGAAGAAAAGGTTTATGCTATTAAAAAGGTATTTCTGGCAGGAGAGATACCTTCCATTCCTATAAAGAGAATTTTTTCCTTACAAATTATTCATAAGTATTTGCAGGAAAAATTAGCTAGCTTAAGTAAAAAAGGGCAAGAATATATAATTCTCGATTTCCGTTCCTTAAAGGAACCACCCTCTTCCTCTCTTGTAGAGGTTCAAACTGATAAAGCTGAAGAATGTTTAAATTTTTTACAGGCGCCTCTTTTTAGAACTTTAGTCAAAAGAGTAATACCTATTTGTAAGAATCAAGCTTTAATAATCTTTCTACAAAATGAAAGCAGTATATTGTGGGATAAAAAGCCTCTCTGTGCTACGCTTGATCTTCATGGAAAAACACCTCTATTACTTAAGTATCAATGGATTGATAATTTTATTCAGAAATCTTGCCGCCATAAAGTCTATGCTATAGAAATTATTACGGGCAGAGGACTCCATAATCCTGAAGGTAAAATGGGAATTTTATGGAGTTTATGTCGTGAATATTTATTGAGTAAAAAGTTCCAGCCTTATGTGCATGAAATTTATTCCATAAGTAAGCAAGGGGGATGGAGAATTGTTCTTAAAAAAGTTAATCAAGTAAAATCAGTAAAAAGAAAAAAAGAACGCTTTTATAAAACTATGAGTTTTCAAGGAGCAAATCCAGCCTTTAAAACCCAAAAATTGATCCTCATTTCTTCAGACCAAGCTTTAAATCAACAGGAAAAATTGACTCCTGCTGTAAAATTTAAAAAGTCAAAAAGAAAGTCTAGAGTTAGGCGAGTAACTCCCCCCAATTACCCAAAGCGTAATCTTCTGACATATGCAAAAGTCGCTTCTACCGCCGGCAGCTCAAGCACTTGTAAGACTAAAAAGGCCACACCGATGGTAATAATTGGCAAAAAGAGTAAAGGTCCTGCCCGAACAAAAAAGCATGTTGCCTCAAGCATTAATTCGCGAAGCCCTTCTAAACCTAAGGGGCATAGTGCTAAAGGTAAGGATAAATCGTAATTATGATCTATTTTTGCGTACATATTGTTAGAAGAATTTTATTAAGCTACCCTTTAAATAGGTGCTGCAAAAAATAAATAGCTTAAAATCTCTTCTTTAACTTGTTGTTCTTTTGGAAAGAAGTCACTACCCTAAAGTATAAAAGAAATCTATGATGGAGCATACCTTAAAAATCTTTTCTTCCTCACTAAGTTAGATGTATCTTTTTCCTAGTTACTCACCCAGAGGGATTATTCCTTTCCTTGGAGGGGAAACATTCTTTAAAATCAGAAGGAACACTGAATAAAAATGTTAGAGGGAGAAGGAACAAAGGAGGATTTCTCTATTTTATCATTTCTTTTTAAAGGGTTACTCATTCTTTTCTGATATTGATCTTCCAATTTAAATATCAAGAATAAATTTATGGGCTCCCAAAGAATTTTTGATTTTCCGTTATTAAATTAGCTCAATTTATAAAATAACATTTACTTTTCCCTTATAGTACAAGAGAGTAGCCTTATCTAGTTTTGACAGGAATGTCATAAAAAAAGACAGTAGCGATAGCTAACTGTCTTTTTTTTTGTAATCTTGATGATTCTGATTTAGCCTTCTCGGCGAAGGAAGGCTGGAATTTCAAGGACATCACTGTCCTCATCCGCATGCTTATCTGCTGCCGAAATAATCGGTGTCGATTTTTTTGCTAATGTTTCTTCTTCTTCCACAGCAGCGCGTCCACGCGCGACCCCGGTAAAGCGTTCAAACAGAGATATTGGTTTTTTCTTTTCACTAGCCGGTGGGACCTCTATTGGAGACGGGTGAATCTTCGGCGCTTGAGGGGCTTCTGAAAGTTCTTGAGACGGAGCAGAACTGACAGCATCCACTTTATCCAGAGTTTTTCCAAGGTCAGCCACGATATCGTTTAGCATATCAACAGTTTTAGATTCCTCGGCTACTGTTGATCCATGAGATTGGGCGTGAGAGACAGCCTCTGGGGTAGAATTCAGTGTTTGCTGAAAAGATTCTTGAGATGGCACTGATTGACTTGGGCTTGATAGAATGGTTTCTGCTGATGCAGCTATTTCTGTTTCTGTCGTTTTCGGTGGGGTAAAGCTAGAAACACCAAAACCGAAATCACGGCTGGCAAAGTTAGACCCCCCGAAAGAGGGTGTCTGAGCTTTTTCAGGTTCTGACTTAGGCGCAGCCTGACTTGCAGATAAATTTGCATGAGATGGTTTAAAGTCACCAATACCAGTTGCTACAACAGACACCCGCATTGTTCCATTCAGTTTTTCATCAAAAGTGGAACCAAAAATAATATTGGCGTCAGGGTCAACTTCGTCACGAATACGATTGGCGGCTTCGTCGACTTCGTATAACGTCATATCAAATCCACCGGTGATATTGATCAATACGCCGCGGGCGCCCTTCATGGAGACGTCATCCAGCAATGGATTTGAAATGGCAGCTTCGGCTGCATCTAAGGCGCGACGGTCACCTTGGGCTTCTCCGGTTCCCATCATGGCTTTACCCATTTCAGCCATAACAGCGCGGATGTCAGCAAAGTCAAGGTTAATAAGACCCGGCATAATCATCAGATCAGTAACGCCACGTACCCCTGAATATAAAACATCATCTGCCATTTTAAAGGCATCAGCAAAGGTTGTACGTTCATTGGCAATGCGGAACAGATTTTGGTTGGGGATAATAATTAAAGTGTCAACATACTGTTGGAGTTCGTCGATTCCTTTGTCAGCTGTACGGGTGCGGTGAGATCCTTCGAAATGAAATGGCTTTGTAATAACGCCAACGGTCAGGACACCCAGTTCACGGGCAGCGCGCGCGATAACCGGGGCAGCTCCTGTTCCTGTCCCTCCGCCCATGCCAGCGGTGATAAAGACCATGTTGCTGCCCTTAATGAGCCCTATAATCTCCTCATGGGATTCTTCGGCGGCAGAGCGACCTACATCGGGTTTAGAGCCAGCGCCCAACCCTTGAGTCACACCTAACCCTAATTGGATACGGTGGTCGGGCGGCACCAAGGATTGAGCCAGCGCCTGTGCGTCGGTATTCGCAACCACAAACTCTACACCTTCAAGTTTTGCCCTAATCATATTGTTGACTGCATTTCCACCTGCACCGCCAACACCCACAACCGTAATGCGTGGTCTTAATTCCGTATCCATCGCCATAAAGATCCCTCACTAAATTAACTTATCTGTTAATTTATATCATTGCTTAAAGAAAATACAATTTCCACAGTTTTATATAAATGCTTTATAAATTAAAGCAATATCCCATCTGCCACAATTTCGCACTTGTTATTAACGATTTCTGCGAATCCACCGCTGATTGTAAAAACATCGCTGACGTTATCGTTGTGATAAATTTTTACCTCACCGGCTCTCAGAGTCGTTGCGAACGGAGCATGCTTTGGCAATACTCCTAACTCCCCTTCTTCAGCGGGAATGACAACCATTGACACCTCGCCTGTGAAAAGAGTTTTCTCCGGCGTCAGTAAGTTTAGATTTATCTGTTCATCTATAAGGTGCTTGACCATTTTTCCCTCTTTAAAAGTGGATGATGCTTCATCCTAGGACGTTTCTGCCTATTTGTCGAGGTGTATAAGTCATGATATTATCAGGATTTTTTTCTTTTTCAAGTGGAAGGATATACCGATTAATTTCAGAGCCAGTTTTTAGCTGAGAGTAAAATTATGGTAAAAAAATTTTTCTAGATAAATTTTGTTCTCAATCTTTGCTTCAGTGATTTATTTAAAATGGAACCCAAGCCGTTCATAAAAGATTAAGGCTGGGGTATTCTCAGCAAAAGCTGTCACCATACAATCTTTTATATTTTTATGTTACAGAGATTTGAAAGCGGCTGTGATCAGTTTTTTGCCAATCCCTTTATGGTGAAAGTCCTTTAATACATAGATGGCATAAATTTCACCTTCAGCTAATTTTGCCTGCCCTGAAATGCCAAAATCACAAAAGTCCACTATTTGATTATTGATTTCTGCTACCACGGAATATTTGCCAGGGGTATTAAACCATGATTTTCTCGTGTTTAATCGTTGATCATGATCAAGATTGTCAAGGATAGTGGCGGGTGGTAGTATGTTTGCATAGGTATGCTGTCAGCCTTGAATTGAGATATCTACAATGGTTTCAAGATCGCTTACTGTTGTGGGACGGATAATCATCTCAGCTGTTTTTCATTGAGGGGGGGGGAGAGTCATTATTTCTACCCCTTTAAAGGCCCCAACTATGACTATAGCTTATCTTTATTCGCTTCCAAAGCCAGTGCTGTTGGGCGATCGGTTACAACATGATCAATCAATCCAAAAGTTTTGGCTTCTTCGGCTGACATAAAATTATCCCGTTCCATGGCGCGTTCAATATCCGCCAAAGATTTTCCGGTATGATGCACATACATCTCATTAAGGCGTTGGCGCATTTTTAAGATTTCACGGGCTTGGATTTCAATGTCAGTGGCTTGACCCTGCGCGCCTCCGGACGGTTGGTGAATCATGACGCGAGCATTGGGCAGGCTGTATCGTTTGCCCTTTGTTCCCGCGGTTAAGAGTAAGGATCCCATCGAACATGCTTGTCCCATACACAGAGTGGCAATGTCACATTTAACATAGCGCAAGGTGTCATAAATGGATAATCCAGCTGTCACTACCCCGCCAGGAGAATTAATATAAAGAGCGATATCTTTGTGTGGATTTTCAGATTCTAAGAAAAGAATTTGAGCGCATATCAGACTTGCCATGTCGTCATAAACTTGACCGGTGATAAAGATAATGCGCTCTTTTAAGAGGCGGGAGTAAATGTCATAAGACCGCTCCCCCCGGTTAGTTTGTTCAACAACAATTGGAACCAAATTGCTAACCACCGAGGACCGATCGAATGCCATATTTACTCACCTTTAGATTTAGTCGTTTTCCCTTTCGAGGTTTTTTTAGCTTTTGTGTCGGTTTGTCCTTCATCATCTGCTTCAAATCCAGGGACAACGCCGCGGATGGCTTCGATAAGACCTTCAGGAGAGACCTTCTTTTCAGCTAATTTTACCTCTGTCAATATAAAGTCTACCACCTTATCTTCTAAAATGGGAGCAGCAATTTGCTCAACGGCTTGAGGATTTTTTTGGAAGAACGCAAAAACCTCTTTGACTTGGTTTGGATAGCGCATGGCTTCTTGGAAAATGGCTTGGCGAACTTCGGCATCTTCTACTTTAATTTTCTTTTCGCGAGCCACTTCAGAGATAACTAACCCTAGCCGAACGCGGCGCTCAGAAATATCGCGATATTCTTTTTTCAAATCATCTTCAGAGCGGTTGTCATCATCCTCGAGGGTGCCATTTTGACGAGCTTGTTCCAGTTCTTGCTGAAGGCGGGTCCAGATGGCATTAAATTCATTCTCAACCATGGTTTCTGGTAGGTCAAATGTATATTCAGTGTTGAGAGCATCCAAGAGATGGCGCTTTAAACGCATGCGGGAAAGGTTAACATATTCCCGTTCCATTGTTTCACGAACGCGTTTTTTGAAATCATCAACATTTTCGCAACCAAATTCTTTGGCAAGTTCGTCATTTAATTCAACTTTTGCAGGCTCTTCAATCTTTCCAACTTTAAGCTCAAGCTTTAGGTCTTTACCAGCAACAGCTTTATTGCTGAAATCTTCAGGGAATTTTTCGGAAACTTGAAGGGTATCGCCGCTTTTGACACCTTTAACAGCGTCTTCTAAGGCGCCGGATAAGAGTTTTTCTTCGCTACCCACGACAACATGCATGTGCTTGTCAAAGCCTTTGAATGCCTTACCATCAACAGTGGCCACTGCATCCAAATGAACCAAATCACCGTCTTTAGAAGCGCGTTCTTTGGCTAAAGGTTGAAATTTCTGATGGTTAGAAACGATTTCTTCAACTTTTTTAGCAATTTCTGCTTCAGGTAAGTCAACAATTAGCTTTTCTAAACTAATTTTATCAAAGCCTTTAAGATCGATTGTGGGCAGAACTTCAAATTCAATCTTAACTTCTAAGTCTTTATCTTCATCAAAAGATTCAACTGAGATTTTCGGCTGAGCAGCTTGGCGAATCCCGTTTTCTTTAGAGATTTGAGTAATGGCTGAGCGAACAACGGTCTCTAAAGCATCTTGAGTTGCGTCGGCGCCATAACGTTGCTTGAGGATTGTTGTTGGAATCATGCCTGGACGGAAGCCAGCCATTTTTACTTTCTTACCAAGAACAGTTAGACGGTCGTGAATCCGATTATTCATGTCTGCTGAAGGAACAATAACGCTATATTCTTGCTTCAATCCTTGGGCCGATGTGCGGGAGATCTTCATTATTTACTCTGCCTGAAATGTAATGATTAATTAAGTGGTGCGGGCGGAGGGACTTGAACCCCCACGGCTCTCGCCGCCAGAACCTAAATCTGGTGTGTCTGCCAATTTCACCACGCCCGCAAAGACGTATAACTACGATGATAACCATTTTTACCGTATTCTGGCAACATTTTCAACAGAAAATTGCATAAAAAATGTGAGCCTTGTATCTTTACGGATTTCATATCTTAACGAAGAAAGACCGGTAAAATTTTCAATGATAATCAATTAGATAAAATTTTACCTTAACTTCTGATGATTAGCTGTACACAGGGGGGAGGGTTAGATACCATAATATTAAACTTTCTTTTAAATGGGGTGATTGGATGGCAACAGAAATGAAGAATTTAGTGTCGAAACTGAATCACCCAAGTAAGCGTGCCTTGGAAGGGGCGGCGGCTTTATGCGTTACAAAGACTAATTATAATGTTGAAATAGAGCACTTTATCTATAAGTTGTTAGAGCAAGCCGAAACTGATGTGCGTCAGATTTTGCGGCAATATGATGTGGATATTGATTCAGTTAAGCGTTATTTGCTAGGAGCAATCGATAAATTTAAAACCGGCTGTACGGGCACACCTGTCTTGTCACCCAATGTTCTCATGGTGTTAGAACATGCATGGAGTATCGCTTCCCTTCGGATAAATCAATCTTCAATTCGCACGGCAGCTTTGATGTTGGCTCTGATTGATGTAGACCAAATTCGGGGTATAATTTTGGAATCCTGCCCCCTGATTCTTAGGATCCCGCGGCACACATTACGGCAAGATTTAGATTTATTGTTAAAAGCAAGCCCTGAAAATCGATACAGTTCAGTGATAAGTAATACAATCCAGGCTGACTCTGTTGGTTTAGAAATGTCAGTTAAGGCAGAGGGAGAAGCTTTACAGCGCTTTGCTACCAATTTGAATGAGTTGGTGGTCGCCGGAAAAATGGATCCAGTCTGTGGACGGGAGAAAGAGGTTTCTCAGTTGGTGGATATTTTGTCCCGCCGTCGTCAAAACAATCCTATCTTAGTAGGCGAAGCTGGGGTCGGTAAGACAGCAATTGTTGAAGGATTAGCACAGCGTATCGTGGGAGGAAGCGTTCCAGCCAGCCTGGAAAGTGCCCAAATTTATAGCTTAGATCTTGGATTGTTGCAAGCAGGAGCCGGCATGAAGGGCGAGTTTGAAGATCGTCTCAACCAAGTGATTAATGATGTCAAACAGTCACCTTTACCCATTATTTTATTTATTGATGAGGCGCATACGTTGATTGGTGCTGGCGGGACAGCAGGGACAGGCGATGCGGCTAATCTTTTAAAACCGGCCTTAGCGCGTGGAGAATTGCGCGTTATCGCGGCAACCACATGGTCGGAATATAAGCGACATATTGAAGGGGATGCAGCGTTGACACGGCGATTTGAGCAAGTCAAAGTCACTGAGCCGTCGCTTGAAACTTCTGGTATGATCTTGCGTTATCTTGTTCCCAGTCTTGAACGGCATCACAAGGTTGAGATCTTAAATGAAGCCATTGAGGCCGCTGTCCACCTTAGCCAGAGATTCTTACAGCATCGTCGACTTCCGGATAAAGCTATTAATCTGCTGGATACGACGAGCGCTAGAGTGGCCGTGGTACGTAAGGGTAAGCCTGCTGAGATGGAAACTCTAGAGAATCGTCACGCCTTAGTGACAGTGGAATTAGAGATGCTTCGCCGTGAAACAAAGGGGGGCACAATCAATCAGCAACGCTATGGTCAGCTTGAACAAGAGTTAAAGCATATCACAGCAGAAATCCAATCGCTGACTGAAAAGTGGCACCATGCGAGGCTTGTTTTAGATAAAGTGGATAGTCTGCAAAGTCAGCCGTCTTTGCCATCCTTAGGCGAGCAGCCAACCCATGAAAGTGAATTGCAAGCTTTGCATCAGCAACTCAACGAAGCTTTTGACTCATTAGGGGCATCTTATAAAGTTGATAGGCGTGCTGTGGCGCAGGTTTTGTCTTCATGGACGGGTGTACCTGTGTCAACGATGCTCAGTTATCACGATGGATTAAAGAAAGAAGATGTCTTTCAAAAATTGAAAGACCGGGTGATCGGCCAAGATTATGGATTGCAGCGAATTGCTCAGAATATCCTCGCCTATTCAGCGGGTATGGCCGATCCTCATAAACCGATGGGTGTTTTTTTGCTTGCGGGCCCGAGTGGGGTGGGTAAAACTGAAACGGCACAAGCCTTAGCGGATGTGCTTACCGGCTCTGTCGATAACTTGATCCGTATCAATCTATCTGAATTTCAAGAACCCCATACAGTGGCAACCTTAAAAGGTGCGCCTCCGGGTTACGTGGGATATGGCAAGGGGGGTGTTTTAACCGAAGCTGTTCGCCGCAATCCTTATAGTGTTATTTTGTTGGATGAGGTGGAAAAAGCGCATCCTGACGTTATGAACCTATTCTACCAAATCTTTGATAAAGGGCAAATGGAAGACGGGGAGGGAGTGGAAGTTAGTTTCCAAAATTGCCTGATTATCTTGACCTCTAATATTGGCGCGGAAGTTATTTCTGATTTCTGGGAACGAAATAGTGGTCAAGTAGATCAAGAATTTTTTTCAACGGTTGAACCAAAACTATGGTTGGCTCTTAATAAACGATTTGCTCATGCCTTTTTAGCGCGTACGACGGTTATTCCTTATGCGCCGCTGGGATTCGGTGAACTGGCTCGTATTACACGGCTCAAATTAAGCGAAATTGATGCGAGACTGAAACAGCAGCATCAGGCAGATCTTATTGTTGTAGATGCGGATATTCAGCGGATTATTGAAATTTCCCAAAGTCTGCAGCAAGGGGCCCGTGCGATTGATAAGGTTTTATCCTCACAAATTCTACCAAAATTGTCAGAACGGTTGCTAAAAGGTGATGGGATTAAAGAAATGCGCTTGGCTGATATTTAATTAACCTAAATTATTTGAGTAAAATGCGTAAGACATTCTCCATCAATTAAAAGAATTAAGACAAGTTATAAGAGAGGAATAAGAGGGGCTCAATTTTTCTACCTTATGCTAAAGGTGGGTGTCTCCCCTTTCTTAACATTTGAGACAGTCGTATTAAACTTAGGATTAATCCTATAGATTGCTGCTCTAACCTTTAAATAAACTTTCTAAAGGATGAGGTTAAGTTAAAAATTCTATGTATTTTTTTGTAGAAACTTGAATTTTTACAATTAATTCTTATATCTAGAATAATTGATATTTTTATTATAGTAGAAAGAATAGTCATGTTTAGACCATTTGAAGCACCTTTCAGTACCTTTTTCCGATTACTCATTCTAATATTTATAGTAAGTTCTTGGGGAAGTTATAGCCGGGGCAGCGAAGAGAAAACTACTTCTACCCCCAAACAATCTATCCCAATAGAAGATATAAGCGATGAGAGCGAATTAAGTGAAGAAGATATAGAAGGATCAGCCTCTTCCCAGCAGCCACACGGCAACATGGTATTTAAGCTTGGCTTTGAATTTCAGGAAGAAAATGGTTTATGTCCATGGGCCTTGACTGATACTAATATACAGAAAAAACGTCTATTTAGTATTGTTGATTTCAAACAACATAAACCTTTGCATGTTGTTATTGATGGTAATGATATTGAATTTGTTACGCGACCTTTTTCATATAAAGAGCAACAGGATCTTTCCATTTGTATGGACCTTTTTCTGGGGACTACCAATCTTCTTGAAGACCTTTTGAACAAGGATAACCAAATTACATTTGAAAAATGGGTGACCTGTATCAGAGAGCAGATTAAAAAGTTCTCTTTTTCTCTAAAAAACCATAAAGCATTTGCTCAGGTGAAAGATCAATATATTATTAAACCATCACTAGAATGGAAATCTAAGTTTACTCCTCAAGTGACAATCCAACATCCATTAGAGTACGCTATACCTTTGTATTTTGCACTTTTAGGTTTTGATTCACCTTATATGTTCATTTTATCAGCAAGCTTACCATTGCGTGATGAATTTCTAAAAGCCCAAAAGCAAGGGAACTTTGATAATTTTTCTAAATTTGTATACGCTTATTCCAGCGTAAAAATGAACGGCTTAGCTTTTCTGCACGCTTTAACACTTGTTAGGATGGCCCCTGTTAAAAGTTCTTCCCCGGATCTAATTAAGGAGAAGTTATTAAAATAAAAGAAAAAAAGAATAAATATGCCAACATTCCAGTAGTAACTGAGCCTAAAGAGGAAAGCGGAAATGAAGAGCAAGAACGGCTAGAGGTTCTAGCGGAAAAATTTCGTATTGAAAGTGATGCTCTGCAAACAACTCTCAAATATTTTGAAAGTTCCCATCAAGTAGACCCTAAAATGCAATTAATATTAATGTCGCGCCGTCCTTTTAGTTCTATGTTTGAGGATATTAATGTACAACAAGGTGAATATAGCGAATACTTTGAGACGATGATGGGATACAATATTAAATTTCAAAAAATTCCTCTCTCAATTTAATAGTACAAATTATGGTGAACAATTTTATGATAAACAAACAGGTAAGGTAAAATCTCTTATCCATTTTAGAAAATTGTTTGAAGAAGAATTTTATGAACAACATCAAGAAGTTCTCGATAAACTATTGAAACAAGGAGTTCTTACTACCACTATGCTTAGAAATTTTAAGGATGATGTTATGGTTGATGGTATGCCTATTAAGGCACTCCTTGAAAATTATTATCAAAGTATAGTAAATAGTATACAAAGTCCAAAAAATAGGATTATAATAGATGTAGATAATGCTAGATTTGAAAGTATTCCGAGTCATCATGATGCGTTATCTCCTCCATGGTTTCTAAATTCTGATAATTCTATGGGGGCCTATAATCAAGAGATGTCAACAGAAGAAAAGAAATTTGGTGAAGCTATTATAGAAGTTCGTGCCATACCATATATAGGCCCTTGGTTTCTTAGAAAATGCGGCTTAGATGAAGGCGTGACGGGTTCATTCCTTAGAATACCGGGTCCTACATCCAAAGAACATGCTCTTAAATTATTTAACTTTTTAAGTAATTTTGGAAGTAAAAAAGACAGAGAAGAAATATTTTATTTAGGAATGCTTTATTCTTTGAGAGAATATTAATTTAAGGGAGTAAATAAAATGCGCAAAATATTATTAAGTTTGTTAATTATGGCTTCTCATTTGCCCAGTAAAGCCTATGAGTGCACAAATAAAGTTTTAGAGTCTGAAGCTAACGCCTATGTGTCTAAAATATGGTCGAAAGTTTCTTTGCAAGAAGAGCAAATTAAAGAGAGTTTAACCTTTTTGCATAAATCTCCTTCTTCACAAAATAAGTATGAAGAATATCTTGATACTAAGAGGTTTAAAGACTTGTATGAAGATATCAAAGGAATGCAAAAACCTGAACTGGAAGACTTTGCAAAGAGCTGCCGCAAGATCTATAAAAAGGAAGAATCTATTAATAGAATTGCTGTATTTATGCTGCTTCAGAAAATTGCGGATAAATATAATCTTATTCTAGAAAAGAATAAAAGTCTAAAGCCTTCTAAGAAGCATGAAGATAAGGGTCATAAACTTTCAAGCAACAAACTGCTTGAGCTCTTTCTTAACGCTGATAAAAATATTAACGTCCATTAGGATAGGGTTATCATGGATATTAATAAGCTAGAATCGGGGAAAAAATAAAAATCTAGCTTGGCTGTGTGTTGAATTTAGAAGAGAGTATTAAAAGAGTTCCTTTACCGGCCATCCCTCTCTTTTCCAATTCCCCGCTGTTTTTTCTCTTTCCTATTCCTGGCTGAAGAGCTGAGATCTTGAGCTGCTTGGCGAGTACTCGTGTAATATCAAGGCCCTAGGTCAAGCCCGGCAGGAGGGGGATGATCTCAATCATCCCAAAACTTCCCTTTTTCCGGGCAAGCGCAAGCGCGACCCGGAATGAGGGAGAAGGGAGGTAATGGCCTATTTCTCTTAAACTTCAATTTCCATTGGAAAGGTGACTTCTTCCTGGAAATCTTTCATATTAAGCTCAGCATCGATGATGGCATAAAGTCGTGCTTTTTTAATGTCAAATTCTGTGATGGTAACAATAGCGTTCTTTAAACGCGGTTCAAAAAGCCGGATGGCATTTTCGCACAATCGAGCAATGCGAGGGTAATGTCCCTTGTTTGTGGCATCATATTGAGAAAAATCAGCTAAGCCATAGAGTTGGGGTAAACCAAAGTTTCGTTCATCAGCCGCCAATTGATCATACTCTGTTTTTTTGGCATTGGCCCGTGTATTTAAAATTCGGGACAGTTCGAATTGAATCGATTGCATCAACTCAAACCGATTATAAAATCGTTTAGCCGGGACTTCTTCTTGAACACTGCGATCAGTATCGATAAGTTTTTCAAATAATGAAAGAGGAGCCCCTTGCTCCCGCTTAGGCTCCGCTAATGATTCTTTAATGATATCTCTTGTTATCATTATGCCTCGGCTGTCCCTTTCGTATAGTCAAAGAAGCTGACGTTGTTTCCAACTTTTTGTCCATCTTGTCCATATTTTACAACTGTATTTTGACGCGTTTCGGGACGGAAAGAAAGAATCAATTTATCTAGTTGTTGCTGTGTTGATTCAATGCGGCAATTTGTATAGGTAATAAATTGTAGAGGGACCTTAAGATCAGTAATATTCGCTAAACGAATCAGTTTAATGGCGGCAATGTTAGATCCTGTATTCATTTTATTTTCAAGACTTGCAACGTAATCCCCCATCGGGATTGCAATCACAACACTCGAATGCTGGACAGCAGAGGTGGAGAACAATTGATTTGCTGTATTGCCTTTTGTTAAGCGAGCTTGTTCAGAGTACCACCCTAGTAATTCTGCGCATTGCGTCAGATCGGCATCAGTTCCATCCGGGCTGCCTTCAATGGTTGAACTTAACAGGTCATCAATCATAACCATCCATTCAGGGGTGGCGACGTGGGAGGTATGTTGTATTGTCGGGGCATGAATTGGTACATTCATTCCTGCACCAATCACCGGGCTTTGTCCATATTGAAGATTGCTGTGGGCGAATCCAAAACCTTCACTCATTCTTTTTCTCCTGACTATATCTATCTTATCTCTATAATGACGCTGTGCTGGTTAATTTTTAGTAAAAATTTATATTAATTTTTATTAAAAATCCCCAAGGCTAGGTGGGGATTTTAAAGGGGAGTGGGCGATAAACTTAGGTTGCTTTACCGGTAACATAATCAAAGAAGCTAACGTTTTGACCCAGTTTGCTGCCATCTTGAGCATATTGAATCACAGTATTCATCCGCGTTTCAGGGCGAATGGATAAAATAATCTCATCGAGTTTTTGTTGAATGGATTCCACCTTGCAATTTGTATAATCAACTTCTTGAATGGGAATTTTAAGATCCGTGATATTGGCCAATCGTACGATTTTAATGGCGGACAAATTTGACCCTGTGTTCATAATTGTCTCTAACATGGGAAGATATAGTCCATTAGGAATCACAATCAAAATATTTGAGTGTTGTACGGCCGATGTGGAGAACAATTGGGATGCGGTGCTGCCCTTGGTTAAGCGAGCCTGTTCCGCAAACCAACCATATAACTCTGTAAAGGTTTCGTAACCCTCGATGTTAGATGATAACAGTTTGTCAATTGAAATCATCCATTCAGGGGTGGTGACACTGTTGAGATGTTTAATGCGAGGGTCCACGACAGGAATACTAACATTCTGATCGCCGACTAAAGGAATGCTACCGTACTGTGTATAATTATGGGACATCTTGTCTTTCCTCCTAAAAGCTACGTGCTTTGTCTTTCGCTAACCTCCCGGGCAATTGCCCGGAGCTTAAGTTAAATCTTTATCAACCTGCTGGGGCAGGTAAGGTTGCAACCAAGCGAATCGACGCTGTTAATTCTTCCATTTGCAAGTGTGGACGAATATAAACGACAGAACGGTATGACCCTGGTTTGCCGGGGATATCATATACATCGACACGAGCTTCGCGTAATGGGTAGCGTGCTTTAACGGATTGCGGCGCATCATCATTCAACAGAACATAGTTAGCAATCCATGTATTGAGATACTGCGACACGTTATCCGCTGTGAGGAAACTACCAATTTTGTCGCGCATAATCACTTTGATATAGTGGGCAAAGCGCGAGGCATTTAACATATAGGGCAAGCGAGCCGAGAGCGAAGCATTCGCCGTTGCATCGTCCAAGTTATACACTTTTGGTCGTTGCGTTGTTTGGCCGCCAAAGAATGCTGCATAGTCTGTTCCCTTACAGTGAACCAAAGAGATAAATCCAAGATCGCTCAATTCTTTTTCACGGCGATCCGTAATGACAACTTCGGTTGGGCACTTGAGGGCAATATCACCGTCTGCAGTCTTGTAGGTATAGGCTGGAAGTCCTTCGACTAACCCACCTCCTTCGACACCACGAATCGCAGCAAGCCATTTATACTTAGCAAAGGCATCTGTCAGTTTTGTCCCCAGCGCATAGGCAGCATTGGTCCAGCAGAATTTTTTAGAATCGGCACCGGCGACATCTTCTTCAAAGTTAATGCCCTCTGCTGGAAGCGTATTGGCGCCATAGGGTAAGCGCATCATGACGTGGGGCAAAACCAAAGCCACATATCGTGAATCTTCGGAATCCCGGAAAGAATTCCACTTAATGAGCTCTAGGCTTTCAAAGATTTTAGCCAGGTCACGTGGACGACCCATTTCTTCGAAAGAGTCAAAGTCAAACAGGCGAGGGTGAGCGGCCGAAATGAAGGGGGCATGGGCTGCTGCTGCTACCTGAGATAGCTTAGAGAGCAACTCCATATCCATCGGATGGCGTGTAAACTCATAGTCGCCGAGTAAGCATGAATAAGGATGACCACCATAGGTGCCATATTCTTCTTCATAGATTTTCTTAAAAAGGGTACTCTGGTCAAACTCAACGGCTTTTTCTAAATCATCCAAAAGCTCTTGCTTAGACGCTGTCATCAATCGCAATTTTAAATGAGTTCCTGTTTCTGAATTCATGACCAAATAATTGAGACCACGCCAGGATCCTTCGAGCGTTCTAAATTCCTCACTGTGCATGAATTCATTCAGTTGAACAGCGATCAGGTCATCAATTTGTTGAATTCGTTGATTAATAAAGGTGACTGTATCATTGCTCAAGACATTCCCTTGTTCGACAACTTGCCGAACAAATTCTTCAACCAAATCGCGAGCGAAAGGTTTTTGGGTGTCGTCTTTTGCAAGCTTACCCTTTGTCATTAAGACATCGAGGGTGACTTGCTCTGGGGTCTGAGGCTGAGTAATAGTGTCTGCCATAATTTTTCTCCCTTATCCTTCGTTAGCTCGCAGGGGTATCAGCTTTTGCAGCTGCTGCGTCATCTGTCATACCAAGTTCGGTTTTTAAAGCGGTTTGTTGTTCTGTGCTGGTAATTACTTCATGCAGTAATTCATCCAGCGCATCATTCCCATCTAGCTTTGTCAGCATGTCTTTTAATTTTGTTCTCGCTTCATAAAGTTTACGCAATGGTTCAATCTGCTTAACAATGCTTAAGGGTTGGAAATCATCCATATTATGGAAGAACAACTCAGCGCTAAGGTGGCTGCCATCATTGGCAAATTTATTGTCCGTCCGTAAAACCAAACGAGGACGAATCTTTTCCATGATGTCGTTAAAGTTATCGCGATCGATTTCCACGAATTTACGATATTTGAGCGCAGCAGGGGTGTCAGCAGGGTGGCCAGCGAGGTCTGCCATAATTCCCATAACGAATGGCAATTCTTTCATGACAATTGCATTGCCGATTTCCACGTCATAAGTAATTTGGACACGTGGCGAGCGGACCCGGTCTAATTTATGTTGAATACTTCCCATTTAATTAACCCTCCCATACTTTGGGTATAAGTGTATCTTTAACTCTCATATTGGGGGATAACGTTTAAGAAACGCTTAACAAAATAAAAAATTTTCCAGAATTTTATGAATTATAATAATAACAAACCAGGAATAGGGGTAAGGAGGGGGTATAACAGAAACAAAAACGAGAAAAATTTGTTTGAATTGAGTATATTTATAAAAATAGCTTATAATGTCACTATAGATTTATTAAGCGTGATACCATGAATATTCAAAAAATTGCTTTATTTCCCTCTCGCAACCCAAAGGCTCAAGAGTTTCAAGAAAAGACTCTAAAGCATTTGCAGCCGGTGGCTCTTGATCAAGCCGACTGTATTGCTGTTATTGGGGGAGATGGATTTATGTTACATGCTCTGCATAATTTACGACATTTAGATGTTCCATTTTTCGGTGTTAATGCAGGCACTGTTGGGTTCCTGATGAATTCTGTGGCACCCGAGGATTTGCTTGATAAGGTTAAACATGCCCATGAAACAGCGCTGTATCCTTTGCGCCTGACCACCATTGATGTTGAGGGTAAAGAGCAAGTGCATCATGCCATTAATGAAGTTTCTTTAATGCGCCAGTCTTCCCAGGCTGGCAAAATTCAGATTGAGATTGATGGTATTGTTCGATTAAATGAACTGGTGAGTGATGGGGTACTGGTGGCCACACCAGCTGGCAGTACGGCTTATAATTTGTCTGCCCATGGGCCAATTATTCCGCTTGGGGCAAATTTGTTGGCCTTAACACCCATTAGTCCCTTTCGACCCCGACGGTGGCGAGGGGCCTTGTTGCCAAGTTCTGTTAAGATTAAACTGACAGTTTTAAACCCTCGAGAGCGGGCTATGAGTGCCTCTGCAGACTACCAAATGGTGGAAAATATTGAACAAGCGCAGATAGAGCAAGTAACGGATTCATTTTTTCGCCTCCTTTTCACAGAAGACCATAATCTGGACGATCGTATTATTCGTGAACAATTTACCCCATGAAATTTCAAGCAGCATTTAAAAAACTTCTAGAAAAAATGCAGGGTAGCCCAGCAGAAAACCCTGTTCGTGAACTAAGGTTGTTGATAGGTCATGTTTTGGGGCTTTCTCAAGAAAAGCTATTATTTGAGGTACCCCTTGAGATTAGCCCTGCAACATTCGAGACTTTATCCAACTATGTGGATCGACGTTGCCAGCATGAACCATTGGCCAAAATTCTGGGTTATAAAGAATTTTGGGGGTTAAAATTTAAGGTGACAGCTGATACGTTGGATCCGCGGCCGGATAGTGAAATTCTAATTGAGACAGCCTTGAAGTATATTTCAAACCTTCCAAGTCCGGTGCATGTTTTAGATTTAGGGACAGGTTCTGGCTGTTTGCTCTTAAGCCTTTTATCTGAAGTGCCTAAGGCAACAGGTGTGGGGATTGATTTTTCTGAAGCGGCGCTCGCGGTAGCTCAGGAAAACGCCAAGGCCTTGGGACTACAAGATCGCTGTCAGTTTGTTCAATCCAATTGGTTTGAGGCTATAGCAGGCAGTTTTGATATTATACTGGCTAATCCGCCCTATATTGACCCATCTGAAACTTTGTCACGACAAACTTTATATGATCCTGCAAGCGCCTTATTTGCGGAAGATAAGGGCTTGGCTGATTATAAGGCGATTTTACAGTCTGCACGGGGCTATCTTAAAAATAAGGGCATAATTATTTTAGAAATTGGTCATGCTCAGGCTGATTCAGTAAATTTTATTGCCCAAGAAAATGAGTTCAATCTGCTTGTCAAGGTGAAAGATTTCAATCAATTAGACAGGTGCGTGGTTTTTTCTTAGATTTTCTTTAAAAATAAGAGGAAATAAAATTCTTGGCAAAGAGACAAAAGAGTTGTTAGACTGGAAATAGCTGTGTCGCGGTTTCGAGAGAAATCTTAGCGTTGAGAGCGTAGTCGGTCATAGAGACCATTATAAATTTTCAAAAAATTAGGTAAGTTATTAATGTTAAGAAGAAATCGTTCGCGAGGTTCTACTGTTCGTCGATCAAATAATAATGGGGGACGTCCGACGTCAGATCGCAATGTCTATGAACGGCCCGAATCACGCCCACGTTATGGTGTGGCTGCTCAGAATTACGAACGTTACTTGAGTCAAGCAAAAGAAGCTTTAGGTTTTGGCGATCGGGTTCAGGCTGAATACTACTATCAGCATGCCGATCATTTCTTGCGAATTCTCAATGAGTATCGCGAACACCGAGAACACCAGCAAGCTAATCAATCTCACTCTTCGATGCCTTCTCAAGGTGGAGAAGAAGCTGTTGCAGAGGGCAATAGCGTGCCTGAGTTTGCGCTTGTAGAGGGTAATGCTCCTCTTCCTGAGTCTCAACCACCAGTTGAGACTGCTAAAGTCCCTCCGCGTCGTCCAGGGCGTCGTCCGCGACCAAAGACTGAGGATGGCATAGTACAAGAAAAGTCTGCCGCAGAGTAATTTTTTCGATGATCTCATCGAGGCTACCTCTTTATTTAATAGCTAAGGCTTTATTCTTACTGTTGTCCCGAAGATGTGTTTGAAATGGGGGTAGAGAGTATAAACGCCTGTTCAACAGACAGAACTCTCTATAGATTTACAAGATTTTGAGGGCGAGGAAGAAGATATAGCCATTCGTTGGCCTCAAATTTGATCACAGCAGTTTACGTGATTATTCTGAAAATTTTATAACTAAAATTTCATACCTCCTGCTTTAAAATAATGCTATTCTATAGCCAAAAAAGTCAGGAGGTTACCATGAATCAAGACCGTTACACACAACGCGCTCAAGGTATGATCCAGTCAGCCCAAATGATGGCTGTGCGTGAAGGGCATCAACAACTTACCCCCTTTCATCTTTTAAAAGTATTGCTCGACGATGCAGACGGAGTGGCAGCAAAAATCGTGACGTCGGCGGGTGGTAATGCCAAACAACTGCATCAATCCGTTGAGTCTGAACTTGGTAAAATCCCGAAGGTTTCAGGTGCTGGTGCTGCTGGCGTTTACCTTGCTCAAGAAGCAGCTAAGGCATTCGATGTAGCTGAAAAGGCTGCGGATAAAATGCGTGACCAGTTTGTTACCGCCGAAGTTTTATTCCTTGGATTATGTTCGATTGATCCTGCCAAGCGCTTGGCTGAAGCGGCTGGTGTCACTGCTTCTAAGTTAAGCGAGGCTATTGCGTCTTTTCGTAAAGGTCGAACGGCTGACTCCCAAAATGCTGAAGATACCTTTGATGCCTTAAATCGGTATGCCAAAGATCTGACAGCCGTGGCAAGAGAGGGAAAGTTGGATCCCGTCATCGGTCGAGACGAGGAAATTCGTCGCACGATTCAAGTGCTCTCTCGGCGGACAAAGAATAATCCGGTCTTGATTGGTGAGCCAGGCGTGGGTAAAACAGCCATTGCCGAAGGGTTGGCTTTACGTATTGTGAATGGGGATGTGCCCGAAGCCTTGAAAAACACACGCTTGATGTCTCTGGATTTGGGGGCTTTGATTGCCGGTGCTAAATACCGGGGTGAGTTTGAAGAACGCTTGAAGGCTGTCTTGAATGAGATTGCCAATGCGGCGGGAGACATTGTCTTATTTATAGATGAGTTACACACGCTCGTGGGGGCTGGAAAGGCTGAAGGCGCCATGGATGCTTCCAATATGTTAAAGCCAGCTTTGGCGCGCGGCGAGTTGCATTGTGTGGGCGCCACAACCCTCGATGAATATCGCCAGCATATTGAAAAAGATGCAGCGTTGGCGCGCCGGTTCCAGCCAATCTTTGTTAATGAGCCAACCGTTGAAGATACAATTTCGATCTTGCGGGGGTTAAAAGAAAAGTATGAAATTCACCATGGTGTGCGGATCAGTGATAATGCCATTGTGGCGGCCTGTACCCTCTCTAATCGTTATATTAGTGACCGCTTTTTACCCGATAAGGCCATTGATTTGATGGACGAAGCAGCCAGCCGCGTGCGTATGGCCGTGGATTCTAAGCCGGAAGAGATTGATGAATTGGATCGGCGTATTATTCAATTGAAAATAGAACGGGAGGCGTTAAAGAAGGAAGAAGATCCAGCTTCTAAAGAGCGTCTAGCAAAGTTAGAACAAGAACTTGCTGATCTTGAAGAAAAATCTGCGGTGATGACAGCAGAGTGGCAGGCTGAAAAAGAAAGCATTGCGAGTATTCATAAAATAAAGGAACAGCTGGATGCATTGCGGTCAGAGCTTGAGGTGGCGCAACGGCGCGGTGATTTAGCAAGGGCAGGGGAGATCACCTACAGCCTAATCCCCGCTTTGGAAGCTAAGTTGTCATCGATGTCTGATGATGGAAATAAACTGTCTTTGCGCGAAGAAGTAACGGAGCAAGATATTGCTGGCGTGGTTGAACGTTGGACAGGAATCCCGGTCGATAAAATGCTGACGGGTGAAAAAGACAAACTTATCCACATGGAGGAAAATCTGGGACGCCGTGTTATTGGTCAGGAGGAGGCTGTCAAAGCGGTCGCTCAATCAGTACGCCGTTCACGCGCCGGTTTGCAAGATCCCAATCGGCCGCTCGGATCTTTCCTGTTTTTAGGACCCACCGGTGTCGGTAAGACTGAATTGACCAAAGCGCTGGCAGAGTTTTTATTTGATGATGAGACTAATCTGGTGCGCATTGATATGTCGGAATATATGGAAAAGCATGCGGTGGCTCGATTGATTGGCGCCCCGCCCGGCTATGTGGGGTATGAACAAGGGGGAGCTTTGACAGAGGCTGTGCGACGCCGTCCCTATCAAGTGATTTTGTTCGATGAGGTCGAAAAAGCCCACCCGGATGTCTTTAATGTGTTGTTGCAAGTTCTCGATGAAGGGCGCTTGACCGATAGCCATGGCCGAACTGTCGATTTTCGGAACACGGTGATTATTCTGACTTCTAACTTAGGGGCAGACTATTTGGCCAGTCATGCCAGTGAGGATATTACGCCAGAAGTGCGCAGCCAAGTGATGGCGGTGGTGCGGGATTCTTTCAGACCAGAATTCCTCAATCGTCTGGATGAAATTTTAATCTTCCACCGACTCAGTCGCGCCAACATGACTCATATTGTTAAGATTCAAATCACCCAATTGGCCAAGAGATTAGCAGAGCGAAAAATCACGCTCAATGTGGATGATAAAGCCTTGGAATGGTTGGCTGATGCGGGTTATGACCCGGTGTACGGCGCTCGTCCTCTAAAGCGCGTTATCCAGCGCCATCTGCAAGATCCGCTGGCACTGAAAATTCTCAGTGGAGAACTGTTGGATGGCTCAACCGTCATTGTCACGGAAAAGGATGGCGCTTTAGTTATAGCATAAATTATCGACCAGGGAGACCCCCGAATGGGTTATCCCTGGAACCTCTTTGCGCCAAGGAGAGGAAAACTTATATTATTCTTTTGCTAATCAAGCCGTAATTTTTTGACTATTTTCAATAAAACAGTATGATAAGTGGTCAACATATTAAGTGATGTTATTTATTTAAGGCGATTATGATGAACGAAGAAGAATTAAAAAAATTATAGAGTTGGCCTCTTATCCAAATCCCCCCTCTGTTGATAAAGAAGAAAATAATAGATTTTATGAATGTGCATTTAATAAAATAGTAGGTGGTAAAATTTTTACTTGGAATTGGGCGGCCTTCTTTTTTACGGTTTGTTGGATGCTCTATCGAAAAATGTACTTATTAGCATTTTTGATCTCATTGCTAAGGGTGGGGGTTTTTATAGGTATTGGCACATGGATAAATGATTTTCAAGGGGGCTCTTTTTTGGGCATTTTATTTCTTGTATCGTATATAGTGGATTGGTTGGCCTCGGGGATGCTGTCTAATTATCTCTATTACAAAGATCTGCAAAGAAAGGCTCGGTTAGACTATAATTTAATTCATAAAAAACCGACAGATGGTTTTGCCCTTTTTTTGGGAATTGTCTTTATCCCATTTGCCTATCTATATGGCTTTGGCATATGGCTTCATTCTCGGTGGAAAATTGCTACTCTTAAAAAACAGATGGCTGTTAACCCCGCAGAATCAGTAATGAAGTAATTGCATACAGTAATAAGGCTGTGATATATAACGAAGATATAATTGGGCCGCGGGCGCTGTTAATTGCTGCGCGGCTTCTAACTTATGGGGAAAAGTAAATATGGATATTAGTTTAGTGCCATTGGGGGCCAATCCACCGCATGAGCTTAATGTAATCATCGAAGTTCCGATGGGGGGAGATCCTGTTAAATATGAAATTGATAAAACATCGGGCGCTATCTTTGTCGACCGTATGTTGCATACAGCGATGTATTATCCCTGCAATTATGGCTTTATTCCCCATACCTTGTCTGCCGATGGCGATCCTCTTGATGTTCTGGTCTACTGTGATGAGCGTCTGATTTCCGGATGCGTGATTTCAGTTCGCCCTATTGGGGTTTTAATCATGGAAGATGAAGCGGGACAAGATGAAAAATTATTGGCTGTGCCTGTTAAGCAAGTGAGTCCCATTCATGCCAATAAAGAAAGCTATCAAGATATTCCGGAAATCAAATTGCAGCAAATTGCGCACTTTTTCTCCCATTATAAGGATCTTGAAAAAAATAAGTGGGTAAAGGTTATTGGTTGGGAAGGTGTTGAGACAGCCCAGCGTGTTATTGAAGAAGCAATTGCTTTGGCGGCTCAAAAGAAATAAGTTTTTCTGAAAATTTGCTAATGAAAAAGCCCGACAATGTCGGGCTTTTTATACTTAATCGGCCAGCGCGGCTTCTGCCTTAAGCTGTTTTTTAAGTTTTACCGGATGCTTTAAAATTAGTGTCCACCATCATCCACCCTTGGTGGAATAGCAATAAAAAGGACTACCTTGAGATAAACAAGCTTTATTCTGAGCAGAAAATTTGAGAGTCAATGTAATAAAACTCACCTTGGCTCCTATAAATTAAGCAATTCTTCTTTTTAATTCATATAAGCGATCTAACGCCTCGCGTGGCGATAGGCTATCTATATCTAAGGCTAACAAATCTCGTTCAAGTTGACTAACTGTTGTTGGTGCTACCACAGGCGTTGCGGGAATTGTTAGTTCACTGCGTTCCGCCTCAAGCGATGCTAGAATTCCTGTTGCGCGTTGGATAACGGAACCCGGCAGACCTGCCAGCGCAGCCACATGGATTCCATAGGATTTATCAGCGGCTCCCTCTATAACTTCATGCATGAAAATGACTTTTCCTTCCCATTCCTTAATGCGCATGGTCAGGCATTTCAATGTTGGAATCTTATCCTGCAATTGAGTCAATTCATGATAGTGGGTCGCGAAGAGCGTCCGACAGTTATTATGCTGGGCAATATGTTCTGTGACGGCCCAAGCAATCGATAAACCATCAAAGGTTGCCGTACCGCGGCCAATTTCATCTAGAATCACAAAGGATCGATCAGTTGCTTGATGCAGGATTGCCGCTGTCTCAACCATTTCAACCATAAAGGTGGATCGTCCAGAAGCTAGATCATCAGACGCCCCCACGCGTGAGAAGATGCGATCGACAATGCCAATATGAGCCTTTTGAGCCGGCACATACGACCCAAGTTGGGCGAGTATCGCCATCAGAGCATTTTGACGCAGATAGGTACTTTTACCAGCCATGTTGGGCCCGGTAATCAGGAAAAGTTTGGCTGCATCATCCATATGACAACCATTAGCTACAAACGTTGTCTCTCCCCGTTCTTTTAAAAGGGAGGCGACAACCGGGTGAAACCCGCCCGCTATCTGGAATGTTAACGACTGATCGACCGTAGGGCAGCAATAACCTTGCGTTTGGGCAAGTTCTGCTAAGGCCGATGCGACATCCAACGCCGCTAAAGCGCGGCAACACCTTAAGATATCATCGGTCACGAGTTGAATATCACTGACTAAGTTTGCAAAGATTTGGAGTTCTAATTCCATCACCTGTTGGGCGGCCACTGTAATTTTACGCTCAAGTTCGGCTAACTCGGGCGTGGAATAACGCAAAGATGACGCTAATGTTTGGCGATGAATAAAGTCTTCCGGAACTTTATTGGCATGGCTGGGAGTGATATCAATATGGTAACCAATGATATTGTTATGTTTAATCTTAAGGCTGTTGATGCCAGTGCGCGCTATATAGTCGGCTTGCAGTTGGGCGATATGGTCCTTAGCGTTGTCGCGTAAATAGCGATAAGTATCTAGGTCGCCATGATATCCTTCGGCAATAAAGCCCCCATCCCGGGTATAAAAAGGAAGTTCATCAGCCAAGGCGCGGGTCAACTTGTCCGTTAAATCGGTGTGATGACCGAGGCGTTGAACATGTTTTGTTAAGCCTGCGGATAGACCTAATTCTGTAAAAGTCTGTCTGATCTGCATCGCCATGGTAAGGCCATCCCGCAAACAAGCTAGATCCCGAGGGGAGCCGCGCATCATATTCAGGCGCGATAAAGCTCGTTCCATATCGGGAGTTTGTTTTAGCATGTCGCGGATAAAATGTCGATCATCGCCTGAGTTCACAAAGTATGTCACATTGTCTTGGCGTTCTTGAATAGCCTCAAGCTGTAAAAGAGGGGCTGCTAATTGCATGCTGAGTAGACGGCTGCCCGCTGCTGTTACGGTCCTATCAATCGTATCCATCAAGGATCCTTGGCGTTGGCCTGACTGGGTAAGATGGAGTTCTAAACTGCGTCGAGTAGGCGCATCAATGGTCATAATAGACTGAGGCTTGATTTGACGGGGACGATCAATAAGGCGGAGAGCGGCCTTCTGAGTTATTTGGATATAGTCGATTAAGGTTCCAGCGGCACGAATCTCCGCTTGGGAAAAGTTACCAAATGCATCAATTGTTTTAACTTGATAAGCAGTTTCTAGCCGTAGTTTGCCGTTTTCATAGTCAAAACGGGCAAGGGGAAGGGGACTAAGCTTGCGTTTCCATTGATTTAAATGTTCATAGAGGGAAGGCTCGGTAATAAGGCGGTCTGGAATAATAATTTCAGCCGGATTGAGGCGCGATAGAACCCCTGCTAATCCCGTGAGATCGGTTTGTTCAACCAAAAAAGAGCCAGTCGACAGTTCAATAATTGCGATTCCGATTTGTTGATTGGTCACCGGCGAGACGGCGATCAAAAAATTACTCTGACGCGCTTCGAGCATATTTTCTTCGGTAATTGTCCCTGGCGTGACGACACGGACGACATCCCGTTTTAAGGGGCCTTTGGCGCCGCGTTTTTTAGCGGCCGCGGGATCTTCCAATTGTTCACAAACGGCAACTTTAAAACCCTTCTGAATCAATCTGGCTAAATAAGATTCATAAGCATGTGCTGGCACACCGCACATGGGAATATCGTTGCCCTCATTTTTGCCGCGCCTGGTTAGAACGATATCAAGAGCTTTGGCCGCTGTAACAGCATCATCAAAAAATAGTTCATAAAAATCACCGAGACGAAAGAATAATAAAGCATCGCCATATTCTTTCTTCATCTCTAAGTATTGGGCCATCACAGGCGATAGTTTTATTTCTTGTTTTTGGAGTTGCTCTGGCTGGAAGGCTGGAGCTGCCGGTTCGGCTAAACCTAAATTTAATTCTGACATCGCTCTATAACTATCTATGGAACTTTGAGTTATATTTACGACAGAATCCGTTCTTATAGCAAGGGTAACATCTCCTAATTTTAGGGTAATGTCTGTAGATAATTTAATATGATTGCTTAAATCTCTAGGATAGAACGATTTTCTGTTATCCATCTTTTTGAAAAGTACGTAAGAAGATGAATTTTTAATCAGCAGTAAGGATAAAATTCTTGTGCTGGAAAAAATTATTAAGAACTTAAAGGAGGGGAGCGCAGAATTCGCGGCTAAGAAAGAAGAGGGAGTGGGTGTCTCTCATATTTCCCAAGCCAGTGCAGTTGGAGAAGAAATTTGGAACGGATGCTGTCCTCACACCGGCCGTGGTGAAGAATTTCATCCTCGGATTGACCTTGATACTTATAAAGAATTAGGGAGAAACGTTATTAAAGTTTATAGCGATCTCGTTCTTATAAATGAGGAAGCATTAAAACAATAAATCGGACAGATCATTCAATAATTTTGACGAAAACAGGCAAGATGGGATAGAACATGCTTCTTTTGATAACGTAAATCAGCATTTCCAAATGGCGTGGAATTGGCTATACTTTTGAGAAATTGTTCAATGAGACGACTTAAATAATGCAGCGAATTTTATCAGGGGTCCGGCCAACAGGCGGGATACATTTAGGAAACTATCTAGGGGCTATTCGTAACTGGGTCAGTATGCAACATCAAGCCCAAGAAAGCTTGTTTTGTATTGTTGATATGCATGCCTTAACCACCCTTGGTGAAACGGAAAGCTTAGCTGAGAATACTTACGCCATTGCTGCTGCTTACTTGGCGGCCGGGATTGACCTCAATAAGGCATCTATTTTTGCCCAAAGCCATGTGGCGGCTCATACTGAACTTTCTTGGATTTTTAGCTGTATTACGCCACTGGGGTGGTTGAATCGAATGACCCAGTTCAAAGAAAAGGCTGGTAAACATAAGGATTTAGCTTGCCTTGGACTTTATGCCTATCCGGTTTTAATGGCGGCAGATATTCTTTTATATAAGGCAACCCATGTGCCGGTTGGTGATGACCAAAAGCAGCATTTAGAGCTCGCTCGGGATATTGCAGGGGCCTTTAATCGTCGCTTTGGCGATGATCTTTTCCCGATTCCAGAACCCATGATCCTGGGATCGGCGACCCGGGTGATGAGTTTACGGGATGGATCTTCGAAAATGAGTAAATCGGATATTTCTGAGTATTCGCGAATAGAATTGATGGACAATGCAGATGCGTTGGCCTTAAAAATTCGCAAAGCCAGAACCGATATGGAGCCACTCCCTGAAAAATTCAGCGATTTAGAGGGCCGTCCTGAGGCGCAAAACCTTGTCAATATATATGCAACATTAGCTAACATGGCCCCCGACGCGGTGTGTCAGCAGTTTGTAGGATCCAATTTTGCTCCCTTTAAGCAACAGTTGGTCGATTTAATGGTAGCCACCATTGTGCCAATCGGGGATAAAATGCGCCAGTATTTAGCCGATAAAGTGATGCTGCAAAAGGTTTTAACGGCAGGGGCACGAAGGGCCAATGAATTGGCGCAATCACATATGCAAGATGTGCGTCGGGCAATCGGCATGGTTGCCCTATAATTGAAGTATTGATAGCGTAAACGGGGTTCTTTGCCTTGCTTTTATTGTTTGGTTCTCCGCCGCCGAGGCGGGAACTTGAGATGACCAGTGATTCCTTATGCCATATCGAGTTTCCATGTCGCTCTTTGATTGTCCGGAAGAATGGGATTTCTACTATCCTGCTTTTCTCTTCAAAGCCGCTGATTTTTTAGGAGAGTATGACTTTTTAACCAGCAATTACTAAAGTTTTACGGTAGATAAAAAGAATTATAATTTTTTTTATAAAATCTATTGATCTGGAACTTTAAAATTCGCTACTATCACACAGAGATAAAAATTACCTTGAATTTATAAAATTCTTGTCTATCTGGTAATTAAGCCCTAACTTTTTATGAGAGCGATCCATGTCCCAACCTCATCAAAAATCAGATATGTCTAAGGTGATCCCCAAATTATCTCTTGAATTGTCCGCCACCCCTTCCTGTCCACCCCAGGATTTTTTTTTATCTAATTCCATGAAAAACACACCAGTAGCAAAAAAAATAATTCCCCCAACCGTTTGGCTAATCGGACTCATTATGTGTCTGATGAACATTTCCTATATTGTGATTTATAGCCTGTCAGCATTGTATTTGAATACCTCCTTGGGGGTAGATATAAGATTGATCGGAATTCTAGAAGGAAGTGCTGAGGCTTTATCTTTCATTATGAAGCTATTTTCGGGGGTCATTACTGACTATTTCCGACGCCGCAGACCGATTATGCTGATTGGCTATTTTATGACGGTTATCAGTAAACCTATGATGGCAATTTCAGCTAATTTTTTTAATGTTTTTGCTGCTCGGTTGTTTGAACGTATTGGCAATGGTATTCAGGCCTCTCCACGGGATGCTTTGATCGGGGATGTGGCTCCTGTCCAACAACGAGCTGCCAGTTTTGGGTTGATGCGCTCCTTAGGGACTGCTGGATCTTTTATGGGGGGTGTGCTGGGGTTCTTGGCCATGTGGTATACGGCTAATAATTTCCAACAAGTCTTTTGGATTGCATCAATTCCAGCCTTTATCGCTTTTATTCTGTTGGTTGTTTATATTAAAGAGCCCAAAACCCATGTCGATAATGATGGTAAAATTGTTAAATTGAAGAAAACACGGCGTCCGATCCGGATTGCAGATTTACTGTCTTTGGGGCGAAACTATTGGACATTAATGGTGATCGTTTTAATCTTTATGTCGGCGCGGTTTAGTGAAACATTGATGGTTTTGTATTCCCATAATAACTTTGGTTTAGACAAGACCTATGCCCCTTTAATTATGAGCCTTTATAATTTAACTTATAGCTTTTCATCTTATCCAAGTGGTGTGTTAGCTGATAAATATGGTCGTAAGGCAGTGATGATTTTTGGAACAGTTGCTTTAGTCCTTTCTGACCTTTTTATGTATGCAGCATCAGATTTAGTCACTTTCTTTATCGGTGTCTTTATCTGGGGCATTCAATTGGGTATCGTCCATAACATGTTTGTGTCTTTAATTACAGATTATGTGCATGAGGATGTGCGGGGAACAGCGATTGGAACCTACTATTTGATTGCAGCGATAGGCTCTTTTGCTGCTGGCGCTGGTGGCGGCTTTGTCTCTCATCATTTTGGCATTCAGACCATTTTCTTTGGAAGCCTAATTGTTGGCCTGATGGCCCTCGGAGCGATGATGGTGTTATTGCCGTGGGGTAAAAAATCTGTGGTAATTTCGGCTAAAACCCAGTAGAACTTATTATAAGTTTGGAATAATAACGACTTACATTGTGGAGAGAAAGTATGACTGCCCCACTCATGCCGAAAGCAACGGCTATTTGGCTAGTTGAAAATACGGCACTGACCTTTGATCAAATTGCAGATCTCTGTGAATTGCATATTCTGGAAATTCAAGCAATTGCTGATGGTGAATCGGGGACCAATATGATTGGGTTGAATCCGATCACCAGTGGTCAGTTGTCCGAAGAAGAAATTAAACGCTGCGAAGATAATCAAGAGGCGCGCTTAAAGTTGAATCCAATTGTTACTGCGGACAGTGTGCTTGGGAAGAAAACCCGTAAGTATACGCCAGTTTCTAAGCGTCAAGATCGTCCAGATGCAATTGCATGGTTGGTTAAATTCCATCCAGAGTTGACGGATGCGGTGATTGCAAGATTGTTGGGGACGACAAAGAATATGATTAATTCCGTTCGGTCAAAAAGCCACTGGAATAGTCAGAATATTAAACCACGTAGTCCTGTGCATTTAGGATTGTGCCGTCAAGTGGAACTAGATGCAGCCATAGCAGCGGCATCTACAGATGCTTCAAAGACTGATACACCTATTTTTGTAGCAGAGTCTCACGAAGAAGATAATAAATTTTAGATTGTGCTTTCTTTTTGTTGTGTGCTCCGTCGCTTAGATTAGAGCTGAATTAAATTTAATTCAGCTTATATTTCTAAATTGAGTAGTGCAGAGATCGTGTAAATAAAAATAATATCTAAAAGACATGCGGAACGCCTGGTTTTGTTTAGCAATTTTGAAACCTTAGGTTTCTCAACATAAACTGCATAATATAAGGAATAATAATGACTATTCTCACCCCTACATTCATGTCCGGTAAAGAAGTTTTCCCCTTGGTTGAAGGCGGAAAAGGAATTGCTGTTTCCACTGGTCAAAGTGCCGGTGCCTGGGCCGCGGCTGGCGGGATAGGGACATTTTCAGCGGTTAACGCTGATGCGTATGATGCGAATGGGAATTTAATTCCTGTTGTTTATAATGGACGCACCCGTCGTGAACGCCATCATGAATTAATTTCCTATGCAATTAAAGGTGGTATCTCCCAAGCCAAAGTGGCTCATGAAATGTCTAATGGCAATGGACGTATTCACATGAACGTTCTGTGGGAAATGGGGGCGGTTGAGCCTATTCTGCATGGGATTTTGTCCCAAGTAAAAGGGTTGGTCCATGGTGTAACTTGCGGTGCTGGTATGCCGTATAAGTTGGCGGAAATTTGCAGCCATTATAATGTGTTTTATTATCCAATTGTATCATCAGCGCGTGCCTTTTCTATTTTATGGAAGCGGGCTTATAGCCGCTTTACAGAGTACCTGGGTGGAATCGTTTATGAAGATCCGTGGTTAGCTGGTGGCCATAATGGTTTATCGAATGTCGAAGATCCTAAGGTGCCACAACCTCCCTACCAACGGGTGAAGGATTTGCGTAAAGCCATGACAGAGGTTGGTTTGGCTGCAACACCTATCATTATGGCGGGGGGTGTATGGTGGCTGAGCGAATGGCAGGATTGGTTAAATAATCCAGAAATTGGGCCCATTGCTTTCCAATTTGGGACACGTCCCCTCTTGACTCAAGAAAGTACAATTTCACCTCAGTGGAAGCAAAAGCTAATGGCACTGAAGGAAGGTGATATTTATTTGAATAAATTCAGCCCAACTGGATTCTATTCTTCGGCTGTTGAAAATAGCTTTTTGCGCGACTTAAAGGCTCGGTCGGAGCGCCAAATTCCATTTAGCAGTGAGACTGTGGGGGATCATACAGAAGAATTGGCAATTGGTGCGAGAGGGCGGCTCGTTTATGTAACATCCCATGATAAAGAAAATGCATTGAACTGGATGGCACAAGGCTTCACTCAAGCGATGCGAACCCCAGATTCAACTTTGGTTTTTGTGACACCTGAATCTGAGCAAACTATTCTTAAAGATCAAATTGATTGTATGGGCTGTTTGTCTTCTTGTAATTTTAGCAACTGGGCTCAGAATGAAGCGGGAACGAATGGCCGTAAGGCAGACCCCCGATCTTTCTGTATTCAAAAGACTCTGCAATCAGTGAGTCATGGTGGCGATCCTGAGCATGAGCTTTTGTTCTCAGGTCATCAAGCCTATCGGTTTAAAACAGATCCATTTTATGCAGACGGGTTTATTCCAACCGTTAAAGAGTTGGTGGCTCGCATCCTTACGGGATACTAAATAGTGGCGATTGTATGCTTTTCACCTGAGGTGTTATATCAGGCCTGTGCCTTATTGACGGCAGGGGATGTGGTCGCTATTCCCACTGAAACTGTTTATGGATTGGCGGCGGATGCAACCAATGATAAGGCAGTTGCTAAGATTTATTCCGTTAAACAGCGCCCCGAATTTAACCCTTTGATTATTCATTGTCACAGTGCGCAACAGGCAAAACAGTATGTAGCTTTTGATAGTCGGGCGGAAAAACTAGCCGATATTTTATGGCCAGGACCAATCACCTTTGTCTTAAAGAGGCGTGCCGATTCGCCGCTTTCTCTATTAGCGAGTAGTGGTTTAGATACTTTGGCCATTCGTATCCCAGCCCATCCTGTTGCCCAGGCTCTGATTAAGGCTTATTCAAAGCCATTGGCTGCGCCCAGTGCTAATTTATCGCAGACAATTTCCCCAACTTCCGCTATTGATGTTCAAGCGTCCTTGGGCAGCCGAGTGCCTCTGATCATTGATGGGGGCCAAACGCGGGTAGGGGTTGAGTCAACCATTATCGATTTAACGGAAGAAACGCCAAAAATTCTCCGTCCTGGCGGTATTTCAGTGGAGCAAATTCAAAGTATAATTGGTTCTGTTGACGTTGAGACGGGCAGGGGTATTAAGGCGCCCGGCATGATGGCGCGCCACTATGCGCCCTCGGTTCCAATGCGCTTGGACGCTATGACCCCGGAAAATGGTGAACTATTTCTTGGGTTTGGCGACATGGAAAGTGAGTATAATTTAAGTCTATCAGGGAATTTAGAGGAAGCAGCAGCTAATCTATTCCGCCTGATGCGCTTAATGGATCAGCCTGGGATTAAGGCAATTGCTGTTGCTCCTATTCCCCGGCATGGATTAGGATTGGCTATTAATGATCGGTTGACGAGAGCTGCAACCCGAGAGGGGTAAGATGACATCTATAATTTCTATTCGTGGGGCGAGAGAGCACAACCTTAAAAACGTCAATGTTGATATTCCGCGCGATAAACTTGTTGTTATTACAGGCTTAAGTGGTTCCGGTAAATCATCCTTAGCCTTTGATACCTTGTATGCTGAAGGGCAACGACGGTATGTGGAAAGTTTGTCGGCATACGCACGCCAATTTTTACAGTTAATGCAAAAGCCCGATGTAGACTCTATCGAAGGTCTTAGTCCTGCTATTTCTATTGAGCAGAAAACAACATCGAAGAATCCGCGGTCGACGGTTGGAACGGTCACTGAATTATATGATTATCTGCGTCTGCTGTTCGCCCGTATTGGGACTCCTTACTCGCCGGCCACGGGCTTGCCGATCGAGGCACAAACGGTAAGTCAAATGGTGGACCGGATTTTGGCTTTGCCAGAAAAGACTCGGCTGCTTGTATTGGCACCGATTGTGCGGGGCCGCAAAGGCGAGTATAAAAAGGAAATCCTCGAGCTTCGTAAGAAAGGATTTCAGCGTATTCGTATTGATGGTACCGTTTATGAGATTGACGAAACGCCGGACTTGAATAAAAAGGTCAAACATGACATCGACGTCGTTATCGACCGTATTGTAGTGAATCCAGAGATTGGGACACGCTTAGCCGATTCCTTAGAGACCGCGTTGGACCTAAGTGATGGATTAGTTTACATTGAAAATGCGGATACTCACGAGAGTTTTACGCTGTCTTCTAAATTTGCTTGTCCTGTTTCAGGCTTTACAATCGATGAAATTGAACCACGATTGTTTTCATTTAACTCACCCCATGGCGCCTGCCCAACCTGTGACGGGTTGGGAATCCAGATCAACTTTGATCAACGTCTGGTTGTTCCCGATCCTTCTTTATCCATTCGTGACGGAGCAATTGCGCCGTGGTCAACGGCTGACAATACCAGCAAACGGGCCGCGCATGTTTATGAATGGTATATGCAAACTCTTTCATCCGTTGTTCATCATTTTGGGGGTGATATTGATGCACCCTTTGAAAAGTTACAGCCACCTTTGCAAAATGCTTTGTTGCATGGGTCAGGCCAAGAAGATATTTCGATGATTTTTGATGATGGTGTGCGCCGCTTTAGGACGTCTAAGCCATTTGAAGGTGTTATTCCGAATCTTGAGCGTCGCTGGAAAGAGACGGAAAGTGATTGGATGCGGGAAGAGCTATCAAAATATCAGACTACGGCACCCTGTAAGGTATGCAAGGGATATCGTCTAAAGCCAGAGGCTCTCTGCGTTAAAATTAATGATAAATCCATTGGTCAAGTCACGGAATTATCGATCCAAGAGTCGGCTGATTGGTTTATGCAGTTGCAGTTAACGCCCAAGCAACAGGATATTGCCTATCGAATTTTGAAAGAAATTAACAGCCGCTTGCAATTCCTTGTCAATGTGGGATTGGATTATTTGACTTTATCTCGGTCAAGCGGGACTTTATCGGGTGGTGAAAGCCAACGTATTCGCTTAGCCTCGCAAATTGGCTCGGGGTTAACAGGCGTCTTATATGTGTTGGACGAACCATCGATCGGACTACACCAACGCGATAATGATAAACTGTTAGAAACCTTGCGTCATTTACGCGATATTGGCAATACCGTCGTCGTGGTTGAGCACGATGAAGATGCAATCCGCTTGGCTGACCATGTGATTGATATGGGCCCACGCGCTGGCGTTCACGGCGGGCAAATTATCGCCCAAGGAACCCCCCAAGAGATTATGGATAATCCTGACAGTATTACAGGGGCTTATCTAACGCATCAAAAGAAAATTCCTCTGCCCACAACGCGACGCTCTGGACATAAAGAAAAGACATTGTCTTTGAGAGGGGCGACGGTCAATAATCTTAAAAATGTTAAGGTTGATATTCCATTAGGGACCTTTACCTGTATTACGGGGGTGTCGGGTGGTGGCAAATCATCCCTTACCATTGAAACGCTCTATAAAGCTTTGGCTCACAAACTCAATGGCAGTCGTGGGACGGGTGGCGATTATCAGGAATTAAAAGGGGTTGAGCATCTGGATAAGGTCATTGATATTGATCAATCACCGATTGGACGCACACCGCGATCCAATCCTGCAACCTATATTGGATGTTTCACACCCATTCGCGAATGGTTTTCAGGCTTACCTGAAAGTAAGGCGCGCGGCTATTCACCGGGCCGGTTTTCTTTCAATGTGAAAGGGGGACGGTGTGAAGCTTGCCAGGGCGATGGTGTGATTAAAATTGAAATGCACTTTCTCCCTGATGTGTATGTGCAGTGTGATCAATGCCATGGTAAACGCTATAACCGAGAAACCTTAGAGGTGACTTTTAAAGGAAAGTCGATTGCTGACGTTTTAGATATGACGGTCGAAGAAGCAACAACTTTTTTTGAGGCTCATGCCGCTGTTCGAAATAAGCTTGAAACATTACAGCAGGTAGGGCTGGGGTATATTCACGTGGGCCAACAGGCCACTACTTTATCGGGTGGAGAGGCACAGCGCGTCAAGTTGGCTAAAGAACTTTCTAAGAGGGCTACCGGTAAGACTATTTATATTTTGGATGAGCCAACGACAGGTCTTCACTTTGATGATATTGCTAAGCTCCTTGAAGTTCTGCATGCTCTCGTCGATCAAGGTAATACGGTGGTGGTGATTGAGCATAATCTTGAGGTTATTAAAACCGCTGACTATATCATCGATATGGGGCCGGAAGGAGGCCATAAAGGGGGAGAGGTGGTTGCAGAAGGAACGCCCGAAGAAATCGTTAAGGTTAAGGCAAGTTATACCGGTAAATATTTGAAAGAATATTTAGCCGTATAAAATTGGATGTGTAATTAGAGGTTAAGCGTACTTTTTAGTAGTTTTGAGTTTATTTGTATTTTTCTACCCCTTCTTTGTGTTGTGTTTTCAATTGTACAAAAAAGAAACACCGTGGCACTAGGATTGTTGTTAATTGCGTCTTGTGAAAATTCGTTCAACATAATAAAAAAATCCTAATCTTAGGTTTAATTTTTAATATTGGAGTTATTGGATATTTTAAATATTCCTTTTTTATTTTGAGTAATATGAGCTTCCTCTTACCAGGAAATTTTGTATACGAAAAAATTATACTGCCGCTTGGTGTGTCTTTTTTTTACCTTTCAACAGATTGCTTATTTAGTCGATCCTTATCACGGTGATAAGCCTGAATCTAATATAGTGAAGTATGCCCTTCTCGTAAACTTTTCCCCCATTCTATCACAGGGCCCCTTGTTCAATATAAAGAGATTTCTCCTCAATTTGATCATGTCACTTTATCATCTGTCAGAGCGGGTGCAGATAGATTTAGTCACCTTTCTTCTTCTTCTTTTCATTTTAATAACTTTCTCGAAATTATCAAAATTTTTGAGGTGCAAGGCATTAGAGTCATACTTTTTTTCCCGCCAATGGCTCCCACGGTCATCAAAGAAATGAAAAAATATGATTACAGTTATATTGATGATTTAAAAGAAAAATTTTAAAACACTGGAATCGTTGTTACGGACTTTACAGATGCGCAAAAAATGTTAGAGACAACTGATTGCGAATTTATTGATGGCTTTCACGGTGGGGATGTCTTATATGCAAAGATTCTCAAGTATCTATCTGATCAAGAGCCACTGCTATCTGAATTTGTAGATAGTAAGGCCCTAAACAAAATTATTGATTCCTATTCAGGCTTGGCAATGATTCCAAATCCTAAAATAACTAGCAAACCTGAAATCGATTTCTTGCGTTTAGGATGTGTTAAGTCGTTAAGGAAGGGCTTGTCATCTTAAAGAACCGACGAATACAATTAATCATTAATCTGTATTAAAAGGTCCTGGATATGCATTCTTTAATTTCTTATCTTTGCACGATAAGTTTCTTGCTAACTTCTGCTTTTGCCGAAAATAAGAGCTATGATAAATCTAAACATCATATTTTTTATCCTACTCCAGTTAAGAATTTGAGAGAGTTATCAACGGATCGACCTGATAAAACAGAGGGACCGTTTACCGTTGATGCTGGCCATTATCAAATAGAATTTGATATGGCGACTTATACGTATGATCGCAACAAACGCGATCATACGCGCACTTATGGCTATACCATTTTTGCCCCAAATTTCCGAGTCGGATTGTACGATAATTTGGAAGTAAATCTTATCATGACCAGTTTTAAGTCGGTGAAAACTAAAGATATTGAGGCGGGACAGGCAGTTCGGAATCAAGGGTTTGATGATATGCTGCTGCGTTTTAAATATAACTTTTGGGGTAATGAGGGTAAAGATAGAACAGCTTTTGGCCTTATTCCCTTTGTTAAACTGCCCACGAACCATGATCATTTAGGCAATAAGTCTTATGATGGTGGGGTTATTTTGCCCTTAGATATTAAAATAACCGATAAGTTAGGTCTGGGTGTTATGACAGAAGTTGATTATCAAAAGGGAGATAGTGTTAAGCGACATGTCTTTAATTTTGTCAATTCTGCTTCCCTTGGTTATGACTTTACTGATAAAACTTCGGGTTTTTTGGAAATCTTTACGGAAAAGTCCCGAGAACGCGGTTCAAAATGGAATGTAACACTTGATTTTGGCATGACCTATGGCGTTACAGATAATCTGCAACTCGATGCTGGCGCGTATGTTGGCTTGTCAAAACTAGCCGACAACATTACACCATTTGTTGGGATGACGTGCCGGTTCTAGCTGCAAAATGCCATCATTAAGATCACCCTTAAAGTTTCCCAGATCTTTATTAATGTCCGCAGTGTCAAACACACCAGCATAGTTTTCTACACAGACTTACTTTCCCCTAAAGACTTGTAAGCTTTACGGCGGAGGCGTTAGGGTATAATTCCCTGCTAAATGGCAAGCGATAACTCATGTAATTTTGAGATTCCGGGTCGCCCTTCGGTTGCCCGGAAAGAGGCTATTTTTTCCCGGCCGAAGAGCCGGGATCTCGAGATAACAAGCGGTAGCCCTTATAAGTTCGAGGTTCCGGCTCGCGCTTGCAGTTGCCCGGAAAAAGGGTGGGTATAATGGTGCATTCTTCCTCATTCCAGCCTTGAGCCGGAATCCATTCCTGCGTCTGGATGCTACTAAGATTTAGACGGATATAGCTGTGGTAAAATCATCCTGTCCACAAAGTCAAGGTATGGTTTCCGGGTCACGCTACGCTTGCCCGAAAGAGATTTTTTGTTGAAAAATATCGAAAAATCCTTGGTTGTCAGGCCGAATATTATCGGTTGCCTGTCATTTTGGCGATTTCATCAGCCACCATTTTTTCAACCAACTGTGATAGATTCTGATCAATCCAGCGTTGAATCATGGGTGTCGCTAAATCACCAATTAATTGGTCCAGTGTTACGTTCATTTTCCCTGCCGCCGAGGTTGCTTCTGAGGAAATAGCTTCCTTTTTTGTCGCTTCTGCCAATTTAGCAAAGGGATTATGTTGAGCGGCAGCCGGTTTTGCCTCTGGTGTACTTTCATTCAGTGTGGCGTGACTTCCCAGTGTTTCGCGCGTAACAGCATAGTCTTCGCCAGAAGTTTCGGGAGAAGATGTCACAAACAAGGAACTATCTTCAAAGCTATTCTTGGGGGCAAAAACAGGAACTTCATGCTGCCTTGGGGCGTTGGGGCTACTTGAGCGCGCAACGCCTTCTGTGCGATAGGGAGATTCTGATCGAGACGCTGTTTCAAGCGGCCGTTCAACTTCCTTGACGGGTGTTTCTTCAGAAACATATTTGCGAATTGACGCTAGGATTTCTTCCATGGACATATCTTCATCATTATGCTGAATTTGTGCTTTTTTGCTGCCCCAACCTAGTACCATTTGTTAGTCCCCTTTTACTGAATAATCTATTTCTAGATTAACCCGATCTTTGATTTAATTAAATATTTAAAATCAAAAGCTATTTGTTGTCTCTCTATAGTGAATATCTGGCTCATACAAGTCAACTTTTAATCCCAAGGATTTAGCCGTTAACTCTCCCATGACAAACATAACTTCATAGGCGGCTGCGAGATGGTCTTGCTCCGCTCTGACGAGATTGACTTGGGATTCCACCAGACGATTGATAGCGTTTAAAACATCCAACAGAATTTTTGAGCCAACTAATAATTCTTGTTGTGTTCCATCAAGGCTAATAAGATTTGCCTGCACTTGCTTTTTGAATTCTATAATCTTTGCTTCAGCCGCTTTGAATTTATTCCATGCGGTAACCGCTTGCTCCACAATTGTGCGACGGGCCTGTTCAATAGCAATTCGAGCTTGTTCGGCACCTTCAGATGCTTCGCGGCGTTGAGAACGCTTATTGCCCCCTTCATAAAGGGGGATTGTCATTTGCAGTTGAACCGAATGATCTACCCGGCGATTGTTTTGGGGGTTAATAAAGCCGCGATTATTAGATTGAGTGTATTTACTCTTAAGGTGGTCGTTAGAAGCAGCACTTGATCCTACAAGATCTATAGAAGGAAGGAGTGCCCCCGTTGCCCGATCAACTGCATAACGTGCTGTTTTTTCGTCCTGCATAGCCTTTAATAAGGTCGGTGCGTTGAGTCTTGCCCGTTCAATTGTTTCCTCAAGGGTTTTTGGAAGATTCTTTGGTATTGGCGGTCTTGCCAGTTTACCGGGTTTTCTGAATGTCGCTCTTTCAAATGTTCCTTTAAGTTGTTCTAATTCTCCCTCAGCGGTGATCCGTTGAGCAATGCCAGCGGCTAATTGAGCATCCGCTTGGGCGACGCTGGTCCGGGTTTCTTCTCCTACCTCATACTTGTCTTGAGTGGCTTTTAATGTTTCTCTGAGGTTAGCTTCATTACGTTTTAAAAGTTCGACCTCCGCGTATTTAGACATTAAAGACATATATGTTGCTGAGACGCTTAATAAAACATTTTGTTCGGCATCAGTAAGGGCAGCTTTGGCAGCTTTATAAGCAGATTCAGTTTCCTTCATCTGATTGAGCGTTTGCCCACCAGCAAATAAATTTTGTCGTAACTCTACCTTCGCCGATAACGATCCATCTTTTTGTGATTTTGTGGTGCCAGGTGTGTTCGCCTGTTGCTTCACGGAATCACCCATCATATTGGTTTGGCTAAGACCCGAACTAAGTGTCCCATTGACAGTTGGACGCCAACCTGATTTGGCTTGGACTGTTTTTTCAACCGTTGCTCTAATAGCTGAAATTTGCTGTTTAATTTGAGGGTTAGTTTGATAGGCATCGGCCATCGATTTTGCCAGTGAATCTTCTTGAAGACCTGGTATAGCCTCAAAAATTTTACGGGTCAACGTTTCAATATTATCTGGCTTTTGAGTCAGGAATCCTTCCGCTCCAGTGTGGTTGAGAATAGGACCACTCTCAAGTTTTTTGGCTGCAGCGGCTTGAGACTTTACTGTGGATGAATCGCCCTCTGGTAAAGGTGGCATATCCACTTTAACTGTATCTGTTTTGGATGTATCTGTGACAGAGCCGGCTTTGAGTGAGGCGGGGTCAGCTTTTTTGACATCTGTTTGTAATACGGCTGGAGCTTCTGTTTTTTTGCGGATGCGATCCCCGGCAGTAAAGCGCTAAAGAAAAGAATTGACAATAGTTTTAACACAGTAACCCTCGACAATATGTCTTAACATTTTTTAAGGGTATTATGTTTTCACGTTATTCTCAAGATGAATTCGTTAACAAAAGGTTAAATTAATTAATTGTTGAAACAAACCGTAAATCGATTGAGGTTACAAGCGATTTTGGATGGCGTTATTATGATCGGCGGGATCAGCGTAATCAACCTTGAGTTGTTGACTGCGCGCTGTTAAATCGCCCATCAAGAATAATAATTGATAGACTGTTAAATAATACTTACGCTGGGCGTGGGCAACGGCCCGTTGGGTTTCAATGAGTTTAAGGACATCCAAAAGAATTTTTGAGCCACCGGTTAATTCTTCTTGCGTTCCTTCAAGGCTGATTTGGTTGGCTTCAACTTGGATTTTGTAATCGTCCATCATGGCTTGAGCAATAGAATTTGTTGGTCTTTTTTAAGGATTTTCAAGAGATTTTTCTACCAAATCTGTTATGCCGTGAGGCTGCATTTTAATAAGCTCGCTAACTTTTGGTGTTTTGTGATTAATATCATCGACAAAGGATTTGACCTTGGCGTCGCGGGCAGCATTAGCGACGGCGAGTATACTTGTCATCCATAAGCAGCTAAAAGATAGCGAAATGCTTTTCTTTTCCCGATTCCTCAGGCACATAACCCTTTAATAGCGCTTCATGGTCCTATCAACATCTTTGGCCCAGCTATCTATGCCGCCGGATAGGCAATAAACTTTCTGAAAACCACATCCTTTAAGAAAAGCAGCGGCTTGCCGGCTCCGTGACCCATGATGGCAAACCATAACGATTGGTTTGTCGTCGGGTAAAATATGCATGTGGTCGGGCAGGTCACTCATAGGAACATTTAGGCTGCCCTCAATGAGACACAGTTGTTGCTCCCATGAGGGACGTAGATCCACCAATGCTAGCTCTTCCCGAGCTTCGAGCATTTTTTTGAGCTGCTGAGCTGTAATTTCTTTCATCATTTTTTCCTTCTCACGAATATCTTGACCTTTGCGTTCGTTGCGTCTACTATCACTACATATCTAAGAGGCCGGGTGGCAGAGTGGTTATGCAGAGGACTGCAAATCCTTGTACGTCGGTTCGATTCCGGTCCCGGCCTCCATATATTTTCAAACAAACTGAAAATTCCGATTTTACCCTTCCATCTTTAATTATCTTTTTCTCTGCTGTTCCTACCTTTGGTAGAGCTAACACCCGCTTTCGAAATTCCTTCAAAAATCTGACCAAATTGGGGAGTCAAAAGTCCGGCGACTTTTTGTTGGTTGGGTATATCTTCAAACTTTCCCCACATTTTGTACTTCCCCAAAAAACTTTTAAAAAACTCTTGCAATTGCCATGCACAGCAGTTATAAAATCAATACTATCAGGTCCCCATCGTCTAGAGGCCTAGGACACCGCCCTTTCAAGGCGGCAACACGGGTTCGAATCCCGTTGGGGACGCCATTTATTCTCTATCCATGAATTAATGAGCATTAAATAAAGGCAGGCAAATCGGCCGGCGAAGCCCCGCGTAACATCCGCCGCCTGTTTCACTATTTTCACGCACAATATCTATTAAAAAAGCTCGAGTAGCTGAGCTTGTTGGAAAAAAAATATCGGCTGAACGCGGCTCTTTAAAATGACTTAGATCCCAAAGGCGTGCTAACAATTGTGGAATATGAGCGCCTGTTTCCTTAGTTTCAACAGGATTTATTTTTATATGTTCTTTCAACTTATTAATGTTGTAGTGAACTGATTGTTGCCCCTGGGGCGTAAGGCCCAAAAATTCTGGAGTTAACAAAATGTTTGCAAGGACATCCAGGCCAATATTTTTTGTTGCAGGAATGTACCTTGCATCAACTTTCTGCAACTCCATTAAAGTTTGTCGCATATTCATTGCTTCATTAACTGCATGAACATCCTTGCCAATTGTGTTTTGTTGGGATAAAGCCAGATAGTGACTATACTGATCTTGAACAAATTTTACATTTTGGGCGTCTAGGGGACGTTCAATATCCATACTGTGAATGCTTGTCAGCAATAATGATGCACAAGTTGTTCTTAATATTGCTCTCAACATAAAATTTTTCTCAATTTATACTTTATCTATAATTCTACGTTAGTGAATCTCTTCCTAAAAAAGAGTTAATATTAAATATTCATAAATTTATACGGCACCCGACCACTCTTTTAAAAAGGATGAAGAGGTTAAAATTGGCAGGAAGCCTAGAGGAACAGGAACAAACTCAGATCTTTATATTATTAAATACTTAATTCCTCTAAAGCTTTGATTAATAAAAACTTAATGTTGGCTCAAGGGGGCATTGTAGTCGAGTTAAGGCGTAGTCATTACAAATTTATAAATAGTTAGTGTTTTGCTTGTCGTGTCCTTGGTGTATCTAAATAATCAATCCTTCTGTTATAGCTCATATATTAACGCTGCTGAGCTTGCACGAGGGGGATAGGTTCTATATATTGGTCAAAATTTTTTTTGGGGGGGGGTAAATAAAGGGGAAAAAGTGAGTATATAGTGGCGCACTTTCTCTCATTCCGACCTTGAGCCGGAATCCATTCCTGTGTCTTAAGGACGACAAGGCATAACTGTGATAAAATCAGGCTGTCCATAAAATCTAGGCATGGTTTCCGGGTGGCCCTTCAGTTGTCCGGAAAAAGGCTTTTCTTTCCCGGCCGAAGAGCCGGGATCTCGAGATAACAAGCGGTAGCCCTTATGATTTCGAAATCCTGGGCCTGTTCTCAACTTGATTGGGGATCAAGCCCGGGGATGCACTTATTGTTTGATCACTCCTATGAGTTCGAGTTTCCGGGTTGCCCTTCGGTTGACCGGAAATAAGGGGCCTTTCCTAGCTCTTCTGCTGGGAAAAGGGCCTCTTTTGGAAACATTGGTGGGATAAATAACAAGACCACCTTAATTCTGGCTTGTAATTGACTTAATTTTTAAGAGGGTGATTTGATTGCGATGACGGCGCAGAATCTCAAAATGATAACCGTGGATGTTAAAGGATTGCCCGACCTCGGGGATTGCGCGGATTTCATAAAGGACCAAACCTGCCATTGTTGAGGCCTCTTCGTCAGGCAATTCCCAATTCAGTTGACGGTTGACATCGCGGATTGTCACCGTACCATCAATAATGAATGAGCCATCCTCTTGCGGACGGATACCGCGTACAGCAATATCATGCTCATCGGTAATATCTCCAACAATTTCTTCTAAAATATCTTCCAGAGTCACGATGCCGTTAAATGCTCCATATTCATCAACCACAATGGCAAAGTGTTCTCGGCGGTTTTTAAAGGCTTGGAGTTGCTCAATAAGATCTGCTGTCTCCGGAATAAACCAAGGGGCGGCTGCAACGGACACAATATCGAGCTTATCTAAGCTATCCTGATGAGCGTTAACATAGCGTAACAATGCTTTCGAATGAATAATGCCAACAATATTATCAGTATCATTTTTATAAAGAGGAACGCGCGTGAAGGGGCTTTCTAAAACCTGTTTGACGATCTCACTGGGGGCATCATTGGCATTAACCATCGTCACATTTTTGCGGTGCGTCATGATTTCTCCAACGGAGACCTCGCGCAAATCTAAAATGCTTTTTAACATGGCCCGTTCATTATTGGCATCAGGCTTTTCGTGGGCAAAGTGCATATCAATTGCCCCTCTTAATTCTTCAAGGGCGGCGAATTCATCATTTGCATTCGATTTAATACCAAAAAGTCTTAAATGAGCCCGTGCAAAATTGTTGATCGCAAGAGTAATGGGACGGAAAACCCGGAACACAACCCATAAAGGGCGGATAAGAAGCATTAAAACCTTTTCTGGGCTGTTGACAGCAATAATTTTAGGTAAGGTTTCTGCATACACAGTAATAATGATCGTCATAGCGAAAGAAGCAAAAATGATTGCCTCTTTACCGAACAAATCTGCGGCAATATCCCCAATATTGTTGTTAACAATAGTGAGGCATAAAGTGTTGAATAAAAGAATGGTCGACAGAGAAAGACCAACGTTTTTCTGCAGTTCAAGCACCAACTTAGCCTTAGGATCCCCTTTCTTAGCTAAACTATGCAACTTGGCCTTGGAGACGGCTGTGACCGATGTTTCAGCTGAGGATAGTAAACTCGCCAAAGCAATTAAAGCGAGAAGCATAATAAATACAATAGCGAGAACGGGCATGATTTATTCTTCCTCTCTTAGCTTGTCAAATCCATGACGGTTACCAACGTCCATTGGAATGGAGATTGAGATATCGTAGTCTTCAGGATCTTGTTTGATTCGTCGGGCCGGCGCGTGATCAGTGTTTCCTTTGCTACCCTGGGTGCCCCCGATGGACATGGTGACGTCTTGGCGAGATTCAAGAGGTTGTTGCTGCAAAGCCTTTTGTTTCAGCTTATATTCAACCAATTTCATCAATTCATGTTCATGCTTTAATTTCTCAATCATGGCGTTATGGGACAGAGCCCCAGTTTGAATCAGGCTGTGAAACTTTTCTGCTTCCGCGAGTAAGAGGGCAGATTCTTTATCGGATGTTGTTTCTTGTAGTTGTTTGATATGGCGAGAATAAAGATCGATGGCTTTTTTAAGATAGCGATTAAAGGTCGGTGATTTTTTTTGGCGTCTGAATCAATCAGCCGGCCGATGGCAATTTCCCGTTTTTCAGATGGATTTTTTTTCGCTAAAACTGGGGCAATAGAAAAGTGTAGGAGGCAGACAACTGCTCCTAACAACATCACAAATCTGGATGATCGATTTCCCATAATAATAAGACTGTATCACGATACATTTTCAGAAACAAATGTTCTGATATCATCTGCCTTACATCTTAAACAATAGGGTTGGCCGGGTGCTTTTGCGACAATGAATTGCAACATTTGTTGCTGGCTCTTTTTATCCTTAAGCATTAAATCGATTAACTTATCAACATCCGTTAGATATTTCTTATAGTTTGTTTCAAGTCCTATATGGCTGAAGGCTTGCTGTAGTTGATCAATGGGATGAGAAGATTGGGTAAAATGGGTAGCAAAGTCATGTTCTGCGATCAATCCAAGAGCTACGGCTTGGCCATGGGAAAGATGGGGGTATAGCTTTTCAAAAGCATGACCAAAGGTATGGCCGGCATTTAAAATAAGACGATCCTTATTGGCGGAATTTTCAAACCAATCATTATTAATGATCTTGAGCTTTAGGTCGATAGCATAAGGAACAATATTCTCTTTATTATAGAATTTTTCTGTCTTCCATGCTTTGGCATCAGAGGTCCAAGCCATTTTAATTACTTCAACCATGCCGGACGCATAGTTTTCTGGAGGCAGACTATTGAGAAAAGTTTGGTCAATAATGGTTTTTCGCGGTGGGTGAAAGCTGCCGATCAAATTCTTAGTATTATTAAGATTAACCGCTGTCTTGCCCCCCACACTGGCATCAACCATTGACAATAAGGTGGTTGGCACCGCCCACCACGTAATGCCCCGCATGTAAATGCTCGCAGAAAAACCAACAAGGTCAAGTAAACTGCCGCCCCCAATCGCAATCAAGGTTGACTGCCTATCGGCTTGATGTTGTTGCAAGAACTGAATAATTTGCTCTACCCCTGCTAGCGTTTTGTTATCTTCTGTTGAATCCATCAGAAGTATTGGGCAAGCAGTGGCAAGCTGTGGGATTTTTGGATCGCACACGATGAAGGCATTGGCCGGAAGATGTCTTGCTGCAAAATCAAAGAAATCTATCGATACCTTATATGGGCGCGTATACGAAAAATCGTGAGATAAAGATGTATCAAAAATGGGGTGGAATCTGCTTGTTTGAAAAAAGTTAGAACCCACTTTTCCTCCTTTTAGCATGCAGCTGGTGCGGCTTTGAGCGGCAGCCGTATGTCAAGGCACAGCTCTTTCAAGCGATCCTTTTCTACAACGGATGGTGCTCCCATCATTAAGTCTTGTGCCTGTTGGTTCATTGGGAAGGCAATGACTTCCCGAATGTTTGGCTCGTCTGCCAACAACATGACGATACGGTCCACTCCTGGTGCACTTCCACCGTGAGGGGGCGCCCCAAACTTAAAGGCATTCAGCAAACCGCCAAAACGCTTTTCAACATCTTCGGGTTTATAGCCGACAATTTCAAATGCCTTGTACATAACCTCTGGCAAGTGGTTACGAATCGCGCCACTGGAAAGTTCAATTCCGTTACAAACGATGTCATATTGGAAGGCTTTTATCGTTAAAGGGTCCTGGTTAAGGAGAGCATCCATACCGCCTTGCGGCATGGAGAATGGATTATGAGAAAAGTCAATCTTACCTGTATCCTCATCCTGTTCATACATTGGGAAGTCAACAATCCAGCAGAAATTGAATGTATTTTCTGAAATAAGTCCCAATTCTTGACCGATCTTGGTTCTGGCAAAACCAGCGTTTTTAGCGGCAGTTTTTACTTTATCACACACAAAAAAGACTGAATCGCCATCCTTAAGGTTAGCCATTTCCTGGAGCTTTTTCAGGCGATCGTCATTCAAGAATTTTGCGATCGGGCCTTTGGCCGTTCCTTCAGAGAAGGTGATATAACCAAGCCCTGGCATACCTAACCCCCGCGCCCAATCATTAAGTTTGTCAAAGAAGCTGCGCGCTTGGGCCGCTGCACCTGGTGCCGGAATTGCACGAACAACAGCACCTTGGCTGACGAGATTGCTAAAGATGGCAAAGTCAGACCCTAGGAAAATCTCAGATACATCGCAAATTTCAATAGGGTTTCGTAAATCAGGTTTGTCATTTCCATATTTTAACATAGAATCATCAAAACTGATTCGCGGGAACGGATAGGGAGTAACAGATTTACCATTCGCAAATTCTTCAAAAACGCCATGAAGGACGGGTTCAATAGCAGCAAAAACATCTTCTTGAGTGACAAAGGACATTTCAAAGTCAAGTTGATAGAATTCACCAGGCGAGCGATCTGCCCGGGCATCCTCATCGCGGAAGCAGGGTGCGATTTGGAAATAACGGTCAAAACCCGCTACCATCAATAACTGTTTGAACATTTGTGGGGCTTGGGGCAAGGCATAAAATGTACCTGGATTGAGGCGGCTGGGAACCAAGAAGTCACGAGCTCCTTCGGGAGAGGAGGCCGTCAAGATTGGCGTTTGGAATTCAGTAAAACCTTGATCAATCATCCGTCGCCGTAAAGATGCAATAACGTTGGATCGTAACACGATATTTTTATGGAGTTTTTCTTTCCGTAAATCTAAGAAACGGTAACGCAAACGCGTCTCTTCTGGAAAATCAGCGTCGCTATTAACTTGAAGAGGCAGCGTATCGGCTATGGAAAGAACTTCAATTTCCGTGACTTGAATTTCAATATCACCGGTATCCATTTTAGGATTGGTTGTCTCGGTTGTTCTTTCAATAACTTTACCATCAATTCGGATGACGCTTTCATTACGTAATCCTTCGGCAATTTTAAAGCTTGCACTATCGATGTCAACAACACATTGGGTCAAACCATGGTGATCTCTAAGGTCAATAAATAGAAGATTTCCATGATCTCTTTTACGATGGACCCAACCTGATAAACGAACGGTTTGGCCGGCATCTTTTTTCCTAAGTTGTCCACAAGTGTGGCTGCGATAGCTATGCATAAAATTTATCCAATTATAGTCGGTTCACAGAACCTATTTATTTAACCTCATTAAAGAGAGCCATAACCTGAAAATTTTGTCAAGCAAGCCATATTGAAAAACAGCAAGGTTGATTGACAGAGGTTGGCAGAGGTCGATATTATACAGTTGGATCAGGCGGAAATCCCTGTTCTCAGATCATTAGGGGAAGAAATATTATGAGAATACCATTGTTTTGGGCTGTTTTGACAACCCTTGTTTTGGCTAACCCAGCTGATCAAGGAATAAGCTTGATTTATCAAGATAAGAGCACCGAAGCCCTAAGCATACTTGAACCGCTAGCCGAGAAATCTAATCCTAAAGCTGCTTTTTACGCGTCCCTGATTTTGCTGTTTGGAGACAAACCTGATCTTTCCAAAGGTCTTCCTTTGTTAGAAAAGGCTGTAAAGGCTGGGTATGGACCGGCTTTAGATACTTATGCCGGACTGTACTTACATGGTGATATTCTTGAAAAGGATCTTCATAAAGCTAAAATGTATTATGAGATTGCCAGCCAACGTGGTTACGGCCCCTCTCAATTTAATTATGGCATCCTTTGTAAGAACGGCGAGGGGGTACCGCTGGATTTAGAGACAGCGTATGTTTTCTTAAGTTTAGCAGCGGAAAATCATGCTGATTTAGGAGAGCTGACGCTTGATGCAGGTGAATTCCGCGACCAGGTCAAAGCCAGCTTGACACCGGATGTTCTTCTCAGGGCTGGCCAAGCGGCGCATCGTTATAAAAAAGAAATTGCCCGTAAACGCATTAATAACGATTAGGGGGTAACATTCCCTTTGCCCGGACAAGCGCAAGAGTGACCCGGACTCTCGAAATCGTATGAAGAATCGCTTGTAAGCTCGAGTTTCCGGCTGCACTTGATCCGCCGATGATCTTGCTTAACGATATTGTTGAGATGTTTAAAAAGACATGAATATTTCTCTTGATAAATAGCAGGAACTCACTTCAAATTTTAATTATATTATAATTATTTAACAGTAAATTTGCCAAATATATTGTATTTATTTTCAAATTTTAAATAAAAATAGTTGTAATAATTGTTGTTCAAAATATTTTCCTCAAAAATTTATTATACAAAATTCATTTTTTTGCTAAAAACCTGAAAAAACAGCAACTTACCCTCTTGCGAAACTGTTAACAAATAATTAAAGATAGCTAGATTTGAATTAACTGCTGACGGTTTTGGCTTTTATTTGGTGATCCAGAATTTTTATTTATAGAAAGAAATCTAAATGGTTTTTCGTAAAATTATCAATATTTTGGTATTGATTCCTTATGTTAAAATAATAATAAAATCCTCCTTTGCAGTGGATGCGGATTTTGGTCAAGCACAGACCCCCCTCAAGCTTTCTGTTAACCGGCTGCTGGATGAACAGAAGGAGGTTAAAGCCCTTAATTTATCTGTTCAGGAAAGTGATATTTTAAAGAGTCAACAGCATATTATTCACCAGGTCGACCTTTTAAGCGCAAAGAGATTCTCACAATCAGCCAGCAATTTTACCTTTAATGGAAGGGGTGGGCAAATTGAGACAATGGATTTGTGTGATCGGGCTCGGTTTATTAACCAAACCCGCTTGTTGACAAAAATAAAGGCGCCCCCACCTTCTGCAATAGAACATGCAATAAAGTCGGGAGAAAATTTAAAGCAAAAAATTCTCTAAACGGTTTCTATGATAAAGTAAACGAGCTGTATGTCATAACAAATTCAGAAGGAAAAATTGTAACAGTATTAATAGGGAAATATAATAAAAGTTAAATTAAGTAAAAGTGTCGGACAAATTAATAAAATACTTTTTGAAGAATGGGATCCCATTGGTATTTTTGAACTAAGAGTACCTGAGGATGAATATTCTTCTTATGCAGTCGAGATTAATCAACTACTCCTACAAAATATGAGCGAGAAAGATTTAGTGCAATTCTTAACAAACTGTGAAGAATATATGCAGTTAAAGCCTCGTCCGATAGAAAATCAACTCGTGGCTAAAAAAAATCTAGCTCTAACAATATTATAAATCGCTTCATAACAGAAGTTGGGTTTGGGAAGAGCCGTAAAAGGGACTCAGCTGTTCTTATTAATGATGTCTCTGCCTTAAAGCTAAAAAAGGCTGGAAAAGCAGTTGAATCAAACGAGCTGTTATGGATAGGCGTTCTCTCAATAGGGACCATTCTCTGTTATTTAGTCACCGCTATATTATTTCTTATTTTTGACAAAAAGTTCCTTTCCCAGGCAGTGACGCGACCTTACCAAGATTTTTCCATTCACGCCCGAAGGAATAAGGTTACGTGGAGCACCTACTGGGCAATTGTCATTCTGCCCATGGCTGGGGCTTGCGTTTTTGTTCATACTGCAGCTTGGGAAACACCCCAGAGCCTAACTGTTTTTATAGGTACGTCAATCTTGAGCTTTATTCCTCAAGTGTTACTAGAGCTGGCTATTGGCTTGCCTTTGTTAGAATGGATTTTAAGAAGATCAAAGAAGTTGACTATTGTCAGGCAAATCTCTGATCAGGAAGATTAACACAGTTTTTTCAGAAAAATATCGAATCTACCTAGATTAGGAGTAACACATGCGCTGGCCAAAGTTTTTGTTCATTATAGGGTGGGCTTTAGTTCTAGAAGCCTCTGCAACTCCGGAGTATGCTATTGGCGAACCTGCAGCCTGGATACAACCAGGTAAGACTAGCAAAGAGCCGAAAGACATAAGCAAATATAGCCCTTATGGTGCATATTACTACCTAGTGAATCGGCAAATTAAAAAAGAAGCAGATGCGGTTTACTCCTATATTCAAGTTATTAAGAAGGTAACCAATCAAAAAGGTGTTACCCAACAGGCTTCTGTAGAGATAAGCTTTGACCCACTGAGTGAATCCATCACCCTACATACTATTAAGGTTATTCGTGGAAAACAGGTAATTAACCAACTTTCCTCTGATAAAATTAAGGTTTTGCAGCGGGAACAGGAACTGGAGAGTAATATTTACAATGGCTATAAATCGGGTCTGTTGCATTTAAAAAGAGTTTAAATTCTTTATTGTCTAAAGCCGAAAGGAAGATGCTAAGAATTATGATTGCGAAATCTTTCAAGATTTCCCTAAAGAAGTTCTAAAATAAACTTTTAAATTAAATTATATTTTATTAGTTAGATTACCTCTATCCTTAATTTCTTTAGAAGAGAGATAAAGAATTGGGAATTTTTAAAAGAACAATAAAAACGATCGGGCCTGTTGAAAAAGTCACCCTTTTTTTGTGTCCTTCTGGAAGAATGTGCCGTATACGATGTTTAAGGAACTAGTATGTTATGAAGATGTATTGAAAAGACTAAAAGGCTTATTTTCAGGATATAAAAGGAGTAATGAAATCGACTAAGCCCTCTTAAGATAACTGCTCATCTGTTAGCTTTAATTAGCGGCTTGCAATCGCTTGAGATTTAGAGCACTTGCTGTCATGGATGCTTGGATCTGAACTTTCTCAAGTCTTCGGTATTTAGCATGATTTAAGGCATGCAGATTTTTTGCCTCTGCAATTATTCCCTCCATCTTCTACATCCTTTCTTTAAGTTCCTTAAGAAACTGGGGAGATTTCCTATCCTCAATTACCTGAGAATAAAGGTCTTGGAAAACACTTCTTAAGACATATCTTCTTCCATTTTTCTTTATAATCTTAGCTTGGCAGTTGCCCTTCTTTACGCAAGATCGGCATTTTTTAGTTGGAGCTCTATACGTCTTTAGCACTCTATCTATATGAGAGGAAGGGAACAGAGTAATCTTGTTAACACACTCAAATACATCTCGACCGGCATCATATATAAATCCTTCTTCTAAAGTAGGAGAAGCGCAACCACTTCGGCTACTAAATAGAGGTATGTATGATTTTATTTGTTACTTAATAAGCTGATTTAAAATGTCAGCAGATCTACTTATGTAAGTAGCGTTATTAATCTTGCGGGCAACTGGAGGATGAAGGCCTGTTCCATATCGTTGTTTGGGCTCATCTTGGGGAATGAGAGTAACGAGCGAGGCTAGAGATGCATTTGCTTTAATTAAGGTACTATCTGTCATCAAGCACTCACCTTTAACCAATCCCATTTTTTGGCACAGCGCAATTACATACTGAAAGAAACGCTCAAAGACACTTTGACCATACTATCACGAATTCTGCTTAAGGAGGAGTGATAAGGTACACGATCATCCCAATAACAAACGATAATTCAATTAAACTATCTATATGCCTTAAAATATGAGAGCTAGGAATCAAAGACTCAGGAGAAATATAGCTAAAGAGGCAAGGTTGGTAAAAATGAGATACTTGCATTTGTTAAGTAACCCAGTTTTATTATTATTAATTAAATTTATAACATATTTATGATTATTAATCAGCTATTTAGTTATATGAAGAGACATATCTAGAGAGCGAAAAACCTTTACGTAATTACGCCATATATTATGAAGTGAGGCTTTTTCAACAGCCCTGATCGCTTATTTAGCAGTTTCGCAAAGGGATCAAGATAACACTTATTTACACTAAAAAAACCGGTTAAATAATCTGAGCAAGATTGTATCCTCAAATTAAGTTATTTTGCAGCAAAAAGGTTATAAAATACTCATTGGTTATATGCGCGTTCCACGAGTTGATAGAAGTTAAGTTTTTGACTTGCAAAAAGATGCCCTTTTAGAAGCGGACGTCGACCTAGAGGCTATCTACAAAGATTTAGCCTCAGGAAGATTTGATGATCGCCCAGAATTAATGGTGTGTCTAAAATCACTTCAGCCTGGTAGTACTTTGGTCGTTTGGAAATTAGACCGGCTAGGTCGTAAATTCAAGCATCTCGTCATTATGGTTGAAGATCTAAAAAATAAGGAAATAGGATTTAGAGTTTTAACAGGGTAGGGAGCTCAAATTGATACAACTATGGCGTAGAGTAAATTGGCATTTGGTCTATTTGCTGCTTTTGCTGAATTTGAACGGGAGTTAATAGTTGAACGGGCTCAAGCTGGATTAGCGGCAGCCAGAGGTGGGGAGAGAAAAAAGGGACGGCCAAGAAAAATGGATGTGCATCTGTTGAGAATGGCCCTGGCGGATCGCAAAGCCGGAGCTTAAGAGGTTGCCAAATGTCTTGGAATTACCCCAATGACATTATATATGTATGTCAATGGAGATGAAACAGTTAAAGAATCAGGACACAGGCTTTTAAATGGTTAGATACATGAAAGAAAATTTATTACTTTAAGAAATTGTTCTACCTGATTTAGGAAATAGTGAAGAAACAATAAGGAAGAAAAAATGTTTAATTTTTTTAATGTCAGATTTTTATTTATAACTTTTTTTATTTTTAATACAAAATTATTTGCCTGTGATGATAGCATAGCCATTCAAGAATCTTCTAGCTCAATACGGACAGACTGCTTGCCTTTAGAAAGCTCTGATAGAATTTTTTTGGAAGAAGAAGCAATTTCTTCTAACACCTTTCCCTTACTCCAGAATTTTTTAGATGGTAATATAGACAAATTAGTTTCTTTTTTAAGAAATAAATCTCTCATAGAACATTCCAACCTTATTGACGACATGATATCCAAATTACAGTCATGTGAAAAGATACCAATAATAAAGAGAATTTGTCAAAAATTAGGCGACTCTTTCTCTGTTTTAGAGACTTCCGACCCTTTTTTAAAAGAGATATATAACATGAAGGCTGCTATGTCATATGCTATGGGCTCAGAAGGTAATAAAGCAATATCCTTTTCTGATATAACTCTTAATACCCATAAAGATCAGGATATTTTTCATATAAAAGCCGTTGTTTATCTAGCTTGTAATGACTATAAAAAATGCTTGGAGGCCTGTGTTGGTGTAAGAGAAAATAATCCTTCTGCTGAAAATCTTCGCGCCGCTTTAGAGCTGTCTTTGAGTGCCTATTATCAGTTAGGGAATTTTGATTTAGGTGGGAAAGCTTGTCAGGAATACCTTTGCTTAAGCATTAAGAAATACACTTTAGAAGAATTGAATTTTCTTTATAAAAATTTTAATGGGCTACTTCCTCCTTCTCCCCAAAAACCCTACATCCTGGATGACTTAAGAGAATTAAGTACTGCTCACTTTACTATCAAATTATCGGCAACATATGAAGAAGCCCAGGTTTTATTTAAAGAAGGGAAATTGGAAGAGGCCCAAAGTAGGCTTAAAGAGTGCTCTCTTAATCCATTTTCTACCTTAAATATTCTAATTGACAATTATATTGTTGAGCTTTCGAGGGATAAGAAAGAGCCAAGCTTTTCCATTATACGAGATCTTATGGAAAAAATTACAGGTACACAAGACTTCAGTTTCAATGATTTAACGCGTACTTTAAAGGAAGAAACACCAACCCTAAGACGAGAAAAATTTATCCTAGAACTTAATAAACTTTACTCTTATTTACAAAAATTTATTCTTATGAGAAGGAGGTAAATAATAAATATGATCCTTTCTTTAAAGATTTTTTTCACAGCATTCTTGGGATAATTTCAGAAGATAACCCTATCAAACAAGTGGAAGAAAGTCCCTTTTCTTCCGAACTACTTAAAACTGGCAATAGAGAAAAGGGAATATTAAAGGATAAAAATGTAAACACCATTTCTAATAAAAATCTCACAAAGAAAAAGAAAAGAAGGAAAAATAAAAAACAACGTCATTCTTCTCAAACTATTATAGAAAAGCAAACTTCTTCTACCTCTTTAGTACTTTCTTTAGAAAGCTTAGATGATACTTATAAAGATGGTCTAAATCTAAAAACAGCAATTAACGAACAAACAGAAGAAGATAAAGCTCAGGAAGAACCTGAAATCTCAAAAAATATAGAAACAGAATCTAACCCTAATGAAGAATTAATCTCAATAGAAAAAAAACAGCCTCTTGAGGTACTTAAAAATGATTCATTTTCTATTTATCAAGAGGAGGCGGGGTTTGAAGATGATATTATGCCTTATTTGATGAGTGATACGAAACAACAACTAAGAGAATTTATTGCTAGGCTCTATGTGAGTGCTAAAAAAGATCACAAAGAATTAAAAACGCTAAAAAAATTTATAGAAAATCTTATTTTAACAAACCAAGCTCTTAGAAAAGAGAATACCATCCTTAAGAATTACCCAAAGAGTTAGAGAGTTATCAATAGAGCCGAAATCATAACTGTGAATGGCAACTCTTTAGTAATTATAAAAGAGCTCATCTATTTTGTAGTTTATCATTTAACCTCCTTATTTAAAGACTGACTTCGCTTAAAGTTAATACCAAACCAGGCAACAGGATTTTTTAAGAATTATTATACTTGCGTAATTTCGAAAAACTCCATAAGGCTTGCATAAGTTTTTACCCTTCTATTTACCCTTCTATAGGTTGAGACAATGGGATCAAAAAAGGTTTTTATTTTTTCCTCTAAAAGCACTTTTATTGCCACCCTTATCCTTTTATACTCTAGTCTTTCTATCTACTCTATGGAAAAAGAAGAAGAGCTTGTTAATTCATTAAAGTCTATATCTATAACAGCCCCGTCTCAGACACCAATGCATATTGTTTCTCCAGAAGCAGTTGAAATTCAAAAAAAGCTAGCTTTTGTGGCTTCTCTCTGCCCTAAAATTGCACGGCCCCTTCCTCAGATTGACTCCCAAGAAAACTTTGATATAGCAAAAATATATTTTGAACTCTCAACCCGTTATGATGCTATTTTCAGAGGGGCGGCTCTTGCTAGTGGTGGCCAAGCACAATTATTTTTGGATACTTCTCAACAGATTCTCATTGGCTTACAAAGTTATATTACCACTCTTCGAAGTGATGCGTGCACTGCTTTTAGGACAAAGGAAGATGAGGAAATATTAAGAGATTCATTCTATAATGTCATATATAATATGGGTGAAAATCACATTATGTCCTTAACTCAGTTAATGGCCATAAACCAAGCCTTAGAACCAAATTTAAAGGCTGCCCAATCCCATACCAAAGCGATTAAAATAATAAAGGAACAGCTTTCTGAAAGCCCTAAGTATCGCAAAAAATTACAAGCATCACTGCAGCACGTTCAGGACATGGTGCCTGCAATACAGGCTATTTTTCACCCAGAAATGAAGAGACCGCCGAATTTACCTTCTCGAAAGTTCTCTAGACGAATTGAAGAAAGAAAAAAAGCGACTTATTATCAAAAGCAGCTAAAAGCTGCTGATGTAGTACCTCTTGATTCATATAAAGAGAGTTTTGATTTATATTTCCAACTTTCTCTCCAAAAAATGCTTAAGGATGAACTGTTATATTCAACAAAAAAAGTTTCTTGTGAAGAATATGTCACTCACCTTCAAGATTTAACGAAAAAGTATTTTTCTCTTGAAAGTGAAGGGTGGAAATTTGGAGAACATTTAGGTGTCTTACAAGGAGAGTATGAGGCTAATAAATTAGAACCGGAAAAATTAGTTAATTTATACCGATTTTTTAAACAAAGGTTTGCTTTATTTTGTCCCAATAAAGATTCTTTGCATATGCTAGAGCATATCATTTTCATGTTACTCCATGCTAATAATTTAGAGGACGCTTTAATTCGGACAGAGGTATTAACTGTTCTGTTAAATGAAACAGGGAAACCTCTTCCAAAGAGATTTATAGCTTTTCGAGCTAGTGTTTTGGCTCTGAACGGTAACTCTGATGAATGGAGAAAAATTAAAGAAGAAAAAATACAAGCTAAGAAAACAGAAGAGATAGACACTCGCCAACGCCAATTAGGTTACATTAAGGAAAAATTGGAACATAATAAAAAGAAACAGCAAGAGTTAGCGAAAGGGGAAATCGCATCTTGCCAAGCGGCTCCTAAAGCCGCAAGAAAATCTGTTATGCCCGCAACATCAGTATATTTTGAGCCTTATCTCTCCGCTGAATCTCCTCAACCTGAAGCTGTAATTCCGCGACGGGAGAAAATAAAAACTCGTAAGGTTTCTCTAACTTATCAGTCTAGAGATAAAGAAGAAATTAAACATGAACCCGCTATAAATGAATCAACCCCTAAGCTTGAACCAACTTTGAAAAAGTATAAACTTTCTCAAAATGCTTTAAAAACTTATCGGAAAATCCGTCGAGGAGAGAGAAATTTTTCTCGTCAAAATCTTTATAACCTTTTTGAAAAGTTGGAATGTGAGCCCAGTATAAAGCAAGGCAAGGGTGATCATGGTAAAATACCAGCTCCTTTGAATATGACCGTTAGAAATAGGGAAGGTTTAGTAGCTGTCATTCCAGAATTTTCCTCACGTTCTTTCACAAAAACGCCTTTTCCCCTTACAGTTCCAAATTGGGATGAAAAATGGGATGGGAAGGTTCCTCATTATATGATGAAGAGCATTATAGAAGCTCTAAATTTTATCGGAGCAACTGATGACACTGTTTATTAGGTGGCGGCTAAGGTGATGGAGCTTTCCCTCTAGCTTTCTGCATATTATCCTTATCTTATAATAATTCACAATAGGCACCTTAGTATAAAGCTTGAGAAGAATGCCTGATTAGTTTCCGGGAGCTCAAGGATAATATTGATCAATCAAAATAGCCCTTAAGTAGATTTTACGGATAGCATGAATCTGAAATCCGTGTATTAAATCATCTTCAATAGCCATTAAGCCTTTGGATTATTTTCTAACTTATCTTGAAGAAGTCTGGCTAGCAGCATTAAGAAGTTATTATGAGATTATAAAAATAATAAACAGATGACAAAGATTAGGCGTTTCTAAAAGACAAATAACATGGGTAGACAAACATGGTGGACTTGGATAAAGCATTTAGTGTGGGCCTTAACTTCCAAAATAAGGACGAGAAAGAATGAATAAAAAAGATTTAGTCAAAGCTGTAGCTGAACAAGCCAATATAAAAAAAAAGAGTGCTTCGCAAGCCATTTATGCCTTGTTTAAGACGATTACTGAGAGTTTAAAAAAAGTAGAGCCTGTTACACTCACCGGCTTTGGGTCTTTCAAGATCAGCAAACGAGCTGCTATGATATTTCCAACCATTTCAAAAGCAGCTGTTATTCAATTCGCTTTAATTTATTTTATAATTCTGTATGCTGCGCAAACAATGGAAGCTCCAGAAACAAATGATAAGAAAGGAGCTCAAGGATCCTCGTATCACAATGAGGACACGACAATTTCAGATGGTAGTGATTTGGACATATTTGTTAATGAAATCCTTACAAATGAACAAGGGCCCTTATCACAGAGAAAACGTTTAAAAAAAGGAGTAGCCAGAGGGCGTTGCTTTTATGAAAAACTTCCAGCTCTCGATGCAAAAAAACCCCTCCAAGCCCTTTCTGCTTCATTAACTCAGTCAGGTTTATTTAATGACAATCTTTCTAGCAAAGATGAAAACCCATTTCTTTCTCATACTCCAAAAAGGTCTATAGCCACGGCAACTTCAGAGGATAGCGATACAGACATATCCAGTGATGAAACCTCTGAGAGTGAACAAAGGCTTCACTCAAAGAGAAAACGTTTAAAAGGGAAGGAGAGTAAAGAGAGGCCAAAGTTTTCCGTAAATGAATTCAGGGGTTTGCCTGAGCAATATACACGGCCTAGATTAATATCTTCCTCCTGTGATCCAGAGATAAAAATCGAAAGTGATGAAGAGAGTACGGAAGAAAATGTTTGTCGGTACGTTCTACAACCATTACCAGCACTAGCTTCTGTAATTGACATGGGAACAAAGCTCAAATTATTAGCTAACGTTTACTTAGGAAAGATCGATCATCTGGCAAATATATTTTTCCCACAATATGTTTTGAAAGTAGAACAGCCTAATAAGGCAATAAAAGAAGGAGATCCATATTTTTTTACAACGCCTAAAGGAGAGATCTGTGTTTTTGCGAGTGGAGGAACTCAAAATGCGTGGGAAAAGACAGTGGCTAGGGTATATGAGATTTTCTTCGACCGGAAAGTAAAAATAATACGTGCACGGTGGATCCAAAAGCATCTTCCACCCACTCGAAGCTTAACCGAAGAATTTGAGGGGAGAGAAAATAGACTCCATTCAGAATTCTACTATGATCTCTTTTTTACACATTTTTTTCTCCCATCTTTAAGGGAGAAATACGGTGACTCAGTTAAAAAGCTTACTATTAATGCTTTTAGTTGGTGGGAAGTATGCGATTCATGTAATAATAATTATTTGGCAAAGCACCAGAAGCTTTGCGCTAATCAAGGGATAGGGGGCCTTATTTTTAATATAGGCGCTACTCGAAAATATGCCCACCACTATCCTCCCGCGACCACGATTATGGGCTATCGCGTCCCGCAAACTCAAGAAGGGAGGGCATGGGATGAAATATGGAGCAAACTAAAAACCTATGTCCACAAATACCCTAATAACACTGATGAAAAGCAGAAATTCTGGACAAAAACAGCTGCAGGGCTTGAGTTATGTAAGTGGCTTGGGCAAGCCTTTGTGGAGAATACGCGCCCTCTTGAGAGAATGGCAGTCATGCCTAATAAAAGAGGGGATATTTTAAAGTTTTATAATGAGATGAGGGAAGAGGACACGGAGGATCTCCAAAATTTAATTTCTTATCTTCGTGAAGAAAATTGGGATCTCTCATGTTGGTATAAATATCCATATGCTGAGTCCATCCAGGGCAAGTGGAAGCAACACGCGTTACAAATCGTCATGCCTCATTTTGGTTGGAAAATTTTACACGAGTTTGATGCCGAATATGGGGATAGCCAGTGTGAAATGTGCGGTAATGAAGACGTATTTCATATGTCACTGGTATATCACTCTAAACACCAAGTCACAAAAAAACTTTTAGAATTGACCAAAGAGGAAAAATTGAGAGACGAGCTGTTCCCTCTTGGAACCCCATTTGATGAATTAAGTGAATCTATGCAGAAGAAAAGGAGACAATCTTTACTTGTAGGATCAAACTGTGTGAGTGTGCTCCAGATTCGTCGAGGACAATTGGATGAGATGAGAGCTAAAAAACGCACTAGGCTAGAATTTGAAGTTAATTTGAAAGGTTCTGATAGGGCTGAAGCTAAAGCGCTTTTTGAGTGGATGTGGGATGAATCAATTAAAAAGAAGGGCTCATCCCTAAGTAGTCGTTATATTTCTACAAATTCAGATTGGTCTTTCGAGAAACTTGAGCCCCTGCTTGAAATACTTCTTCAAAGTAAAAAGATTCAAAAAGTTAGGAAGGGTAGTTATGTTATAAAAGAATTGGGTGAAAAAGCGCCAGAGCCCCAACTTGCTTCACGGGAAGAGCTCTTTCAAGATAAGCAAAACCAGAAAAGAGAGCGAAAAGTACAGAACGAAGCCTATCAACGACAAATTGAAGCAAGAAGAGCAGTTGAGAGAGAAGAAGCTGCCAGAAGAGAGGATGAAAGAAGGGAAGCTAAAAGAAAAGAAGATATAAAAAGAGATTGGCTGGACGTTTCGCAATGGCGAGAAACTCCAAAAGGGGGCTACTCAAGAAGGCTTGGAAATGCGTGGATTAATGTATTTAGGCAGGGACAAAACTGGAAATATGTATTTGAGAATCAGTTTAGTGCCCCTTACCCAACTGTACAAGATGCCCTACAGGCTAGCTATGATCAGTATCTAAATAGATAACTATATGTGGTCTGCTGCCAAAACTGGAGAAGAGTTTCGTTCGGATGAAAAGGAAAGGCAGCTTAACTTTTAGTTTTTTGAGCTTGTCATGAGAAAGGAGAGAAGAGGAGGATAGAAAATTAATAAATTTCTGAATATTCTTATACGCGGTTGGGTAATCGTCCCCAAATTAAAAGGAGTTAAAAGTAGAATTGTTTAAAGCTGCTCCATGCAGCTTTTGCATAGGCGTTATCCCGCCTAAGGCCATTTAGACCTTTCATAATTATAATGCCATAACCAAGTTGTTGCTCTTTCTTGAACCTGATCAATACTGTCAAATATTTCCTGGTTAAGCCAATCATACCTGACGGTTCTATTAAACCTTTCAATATAAGCATTTTGCTGAGGGTTTCCAGGCTGGATATAGGCCAGAGTTATTCCATGCTTGGATGCCCATTTCTACAGTTTGGGGCTAATATACTCAGGGCCATTATCACATCTCAATAGCTTGGGCTTGCCTCGCCATTCAATGATTTGATCTAACGACCTTATCACCCGTTTACAACGTAAGGGTAAATCAACCTCTATACCTAACCCTTCTGGGTTATAGTCATCAATGAGATTGAATAGACGATAACGGCGTTGATCACCAAGCTGATCATGCATGAAATCCATTGACCATACTTCATTAATCACTTTAGGGACTCCAAGTTTCTCGGGTTGATCACGAACCAAGCGTTTTTTAGGCTTGATCCTTAAATTTAGCTCCAGTTCTTTATAAATGCGGTAGACACGCTTGTGATTCCACTTAAACCCTTTCACATTGCGTAAATATAAAAAGCACAGACCGAAGCCCAATTGCGCCATGTGCTCGTTATTTTAACAAGCTACTCAGTAATTAAGGCATTCTCGTCACTATGCAAGGGCTGATAGCGAAAGCAAGTTTCACTGATCTGGAATATCTCGCAGGCCAGGTGAATACTAATATTATGGTCTGCTATGCTTTGTTTGGCCATCTCACGGCGTTGAGATGGCTTTAGAACTTTTTTCTTAACGCCTCCTGGATGATTTCTGATCTTAATTGGGCTTCAGCATACATCTTTTTTAAGCGTTGATTTTCAACCTCTAATTCTTTCAGGCGGCAAATCATGGAAGTATCCATTCCGCCATATTTTGCTCGCCATTTATAGAACGTGGCTTTGTTGCGTAAATAGAAAAGGTTGTCAATAAAAGGTAAATGGAAGTATCTTTTTTAAAATAAAAAGGATGACCTATGCCTTATAAAGAACGCATTAGGCGCTCAGGCGCTATTCATAAACGTCAAAAGCACTATCGCCTACAGAATTGGCCAGACTATAATCAAGCTTTAATAAACAGAGGAGATCTCACTTTATGGCTTTGTGAGGATCTTCACCATAACTGGTACGCGCAAAAATCCCTTACTCCTAAAAAAGGGCGGCCCCTTCATTATTCTGATCATGCCATTACACTCATGCTAACATTAAGGCTCATCTTTAAACAAAAACTTAGGCAAACTCAAGGGGTGGTCAAGTCATTGTTTCACCTCCTTGGCCTTCAATTGGATGTTCCTAACTACACGAGACTATCACGCCGCGGAACTGTTCCTTTAATCACACGCCACTTAGAAAAAATGGATGAACCGGGTCATCTTGTCATTGATAGTACAGGTATTAAAGTATTTGGAGAAAGTGAGTGGCTTGAAACAAAATATGGCAAACAATACAAACGTAAAGCCTGGCGTAAGCTTCACTTTGGCATTAACAGCAAGGGATTCATTGTTTCTCGGATAATGACCACTCATTTAACAGATGATCGATCCTGCTTAGACGCTCACCTTAAGCAGGCTGATGTAACAAAGAAAAGAGCTTATTGCTGATGCGGGCTACGATGGTCAAAATGTTTACAGCCAACTGGCATCAGTCAACATTAAACCCATTATTCCTCCAGCTCGAGGATCTCCTTCACTGTCAAAAGAGCACTGCTCTGTTAGACAAAAGGGTATTAATTACATTGATAAAAAGGGACTATACGCCTGGCAAACAAAAAATGATTATGGCAGGAGAACAAAAGTAGAAAATACGATATACCGCTATAAAGAGATGATCGGTCGTAAGCTTAATGCCAGGCTATGGGATAACCAAGATGCCGAATTACATCTTGGGTGTTTCATTTTGAACACTTTTACTAATCTTGGCATGCCGGAATCAGTTAAAATCTAATAATTTTGGGAAAAAGGGAGAGTTTGTTCTTACTTCCCATTTACGCAACAAAGCCGCTAAGCTTAAATCCTTACAAACATAGCAACTGTGTTTTTTAAGTCTGTGCATCTTTATGATAAAAATGCAGTTTCAATGTAGCATTAAGGATGATCAGAAGCTTGCGCATACATGCTGTTAAGGCAACCTTTTTCTTTTTACCCTTGGCAATTAACCGATCATAAAAAGATTTGATCTTAGAGTTGTATCGGCTAGCAGAAATCGTTGCCATGTAAAGAGCACAGCGTACTGTTTTTCTGCCGCCCGAGGTTTTTTGATACCCCTTCCATGACCCGCTTTCTCGATTGTGAGGCGCTACTCCTACTAATGCGGCTATTTCTTTGTTATTAAGTTGACCTAATTCAGGCAATTGAGACAGTAAGATAGATGTACAGACCTTTCCTATGCCTTTTTCAGTATTGAGAAGGGTTGCTTTTCTCTGTAAGTTATCTGTTTCATGAATGCAGCGCTGAATTTCTTGATCAATGGTTAAAATCTGAGACTTTAAAGAGTCAAGATTTTTCTTTATAGACGCTATGATAATCGGATTGTCCTGGTGCTCTAAGTATTGTTTCTCCAAACGGATTAAATTAGTTACTTGAGTACGCCGTTGAACCCAGCATCTTAAGTCATTTGAGGTTAAAGCAGTCTCTATCGAGGTCAGTTTAGGCTGCATTTTAAGCCCATATTCTGCTAAAAGGGCTGCATCAATGAGGTCTGTTTTAGCAATTATCCCTTTAGCTTGAGCAAATTTTCTAACTTGAAGGGCATGAACCATAGAAAAAGGAATGCCATTTTCACAAAGGAATTTTAATAATTTCTTTTCATATCCCCCCCTTGGTTCAAAAACAACACAATCGACGGTATTTTTAGCAATAAAGGCAGAAAGCAATTTTAATCCACAAGCATTATTTTGATAACGCTGAGTCTGTTTAAGGGTTGAATGATAAAGATCTAGGTACTGTTTTGATATATCAATCCCGATAGTTGCAGTAAAGGTATGGGTCATGTCATAATCCTACTTGTCTACGAGCATAAAAGCTCAGCCAACTGTTCGATAAATAGACGAAGAGGGGGCAATTCCCTCTATGTGACGGTTATGAGTAACCGAGTTGATAACGAATATGCCCCCTCGATCAGAAAGGGATGGCCATCCCTTTCTGATCATCAAGTCATCTTGATAAATTTATCTTATATCATTTCAAATAGACAAGTTGATGACGGTACCGGTTGACTATTATCTTTATGTGTGCCAAAATTTGCAAAATTTATCTAAAATAATACTAAGGTGGCTTTATGCAACCAGAAGAAAAAGACCTTCTCTATATGCTTGAGCAATACGCTATCTCTTTACCACATAAGAATGCCTGTGTTTTTCTCAAAGACAGTGAGACAGAGGTTGGCAAGCTGACCTATAGTGAACTTTATAAACAGGCTCGTACTGTAGGTGATTACCTTCAAAGGCATGGTTTCAATGGTGAAAGGATTCTGCTTCCTTCTTCTCCAGGATTAAATTTTATTGTTTCGTTTATAGGTTGTTTATATGCAGGAGCAATTGCAGTACCTGTACCTTCGCCAACCAAGAGCACGCTAGAAAGAACACTGCCATCTCTAGAAACTATTGTAAAAGATGCGGATATAGCAATGGTTCTTTGTGACACAGATTTTATAGAGCTCTATGAAAGAAATGGTAAACTTTTCAATTTTCTTTCCCATGTACCTATTATTGATTTTAAAGAAATTAGTGGTAATTATGGAAAAGAATATTATTCCTTTTTAAAGATTTCTCCATCTACCATTACTTACTTACAGTATACATCTGGATCTACCTCCTACCCTAAAGGTGTAATTTGTACGCACGAAAATATGACTAGAAACTTTAAGGTCACAGCATCAGCTTTAGGGTATGAAGAAGACAGCATTGCTTTAAATTGGGCACCTCATACTCATGCTTACGGTTTACTCTATGGCTATTTGTTGCCTTTATATTGTGGTGCCACTTGCTTCCTTATGGCTCCATCTACCTTTTTATCGCATCCAATGCAATGGCTGCTGTCTATGTCAAAATACCGTGCAACTCACAGTGGTTGTCCTAGTTTTGGTTATGAGCTCTGTGTTAACTATATGGATGAAGAGCAAATACAAGGAATTGACTTGAATAATTGGAGGGTTGCTGTTACTGGAAGTGAAATAATACGTGAAAAGACGATTATGAATTTTTATGAAAAGTATAAATTATATAATTTTAATTTTGAAGCATTTACCCCTTTGTATGGAATGTCGGAGACAGTTGGAACGATTTCTACGAGCAGTATTGGAAAAAAACCTGTTTTGTTGAATCTAGATACCAATTCTTTAAAAGAAAATATAATAAAAGAAGATCCGGGAAGAAAAGGTCGTGTGATCGTAGGATGCGGCAAAGTGGTCCCGGATCTAGATGTTGTGATAATGGACCCACAATCTGGTAAGGAAACTAAAAACATAGGAGAAATATGGGTATCAGGCTACCAATGCAGCCCAGGCTACTGGAATAAAGCAGATAAAAAACACCTCAGTACAGATTTTTCTAGAAAAGAAAGCCAAAGAAAATATCTTAAGACAGGGGACCTTGGGTTTTTAAGAGATGGGGAGATCTTTATAACAGGGCGCTTAAAAGAAGTTATTATTCTCTTTGGAAAAAATCATTATCCAACAGATATTGAAACAACCATATCTAATTCGCATTCAATACTAAAGAATCATACTAATGCAGCTTTTTCTGTAGAATTGGATGATCACGAAGAGTTAATTATTGTTCAGGAAGTTATTGCGAGTCAGGATACTAACCACTTGATAGAAATTATAAGAGCAATGCGCAGAGCTTTATCTAAAGAGCATGGTCTAGATGCTTATGAGGTTGTCCTAGTTAAGACTGCCTCAATTCCTAAAACAGTTAGTGGTAAGATACAAAGAGGAGAGTGTCGAAATCAATACATTAACAATCAACTAGATATAATTTATAGTGATAAAAAATTCAAGTCATTAAGATTAAATTAAATAAAATATAGATTTATTGAAAACTATTTGGGAAATAAATATGCATAGCCACAATGAAAAATTAAAAGAACCAATAACTTATCCTCTGGAATTAAAAGCTGTAAATGATTTTATTAGGAAAAAATTATCAAAAATTATTCAGGTAGATAAAGAGAGCATTGAAGAAGAGACAGAATTAGAAAGTTATGGGATAAGTTCATTAGCATTGACGATGTTGTTAGGAGAAATAAATAGCAAATTCAGTTTAGATCTAGAGGTTAACGATCTTCCTTCTCCATTGACGCTCAACTCTATTTTTAGCCTAATTACTAATCAAAGGTCAACACTATGAGAAGTTCTGTTCGACAGGGTACGAGTAAACCAGTTGATGGGGTTAATTACCCTACTTTTGGTTACTCGTACCCTGTCGAACAAAGCTTCCAAAACGAGCTCCTTGATACTAAAAAATTCGAAGCCTTAAAAAAGGAAGGTATTGTTCTAAAACTACTAACAAACGGAATTTATCCAATAAAACCGTTACCCCCAAGTAGGATCATTCCGCCGAATCATTGAGAGATTTCTATCATGTCGAACAAAGCTCAATCAAATTGGACATTCTCTACACTTAGCCCCAGGGAGGAACTCTTACTAAAGCTGGTGGACTTAGATAGTAATGCTAATTATTACAATAATGTTAAATCCATGTGTAAGGTGAGAGGCCCGCTGGATTTTAGCAGATTAAAATTTAGTATACAAAAAATTATAGACAATCATGAGGCATTTTCTACTGGATACACAAAAAATTCCGCAGGGTATTATCAAAGATATATACAAGAAAATATGACATGGGAATTAACTATAGATAATATTAAGGATGATACCGAAGCAAACTCTTACTTTCATAATATTGCTTTCACATTCTTACTTCCAGATAACCCTCCATTATGGCGCGTGTTTGTGTTGAAAAACGAAGATGAAGAATATTATATAATTTTATATATACATCATTTAATTTGCGATGCAATATCAATTCGGATATTTTGGGAAAATTTAAGTGAATTTTACAACAATGATTCCTTAACGGAGTTAAATGCAAAACCTTATAGCCAATTTGTAAAATGGCACTATGAACAGCAGGATAAAATTGATTTACCCTATTGGCAAGAGAAACTGACTGGAGTTAAGCCGGTTAATTTTCCATATATTGGTGACCTTAATGTAGGGGAAAATTGCGCAGCAATTGAAGGAATTTCTATTAATGAAGATACCTATAAACAATTAGAAGAATTATCTAAAAGATATAAAATAAGTATATATGTTATTTTGTTATCTTGTTTGCAAAAAGTGTTATATGAATTAACATTAGAAAAGAGATTTTGCATAAGTTTAGTTCATCATAACCGTACACATGGCGGCTTCCAGAATACAATCGGTTTTGTCGCCTCCATGATACCATGTACTTTTGACTATAACGAAAATCCACCTATTCTAGAGCAAATTTTATCTACTGATAAAACTCTTCGAAAACATTTCTCTATAGCGCGAGGAGAGATAGACTATATTTTTAAAAGCAAGCATAATCTGTTAAACAAGATACCTAATATAGAGTTTAATTATATACCAACTATAATCAATAATTATAACTTTAAATTGGGCGATGCCGAATGCCAAATATCTCTAGCGGACGATCCACGGATCACGGATGAATCACAGTCCCATGCTTCAGAAGAGAATAATTTTTATTGGGCACGGGAGGTATTCCCAATTGATTTCACTATTACTGTAATGCAGCATCCTGAATCAATTAACCTTGAAATTTTCTATCGTAAGCGTTTTTTTGAAAAATCTTACGTACAAGAGTTTTGTCAAAAATTTAAAGGCTGCTTAACTGATATTCTCTCTAAACTGAATACTGAGACACATAAACTAAGCAATTTCAATAATCACGTTAAAATATAACATAAAGCCTATCCGTAAAACTTTGAGCTCGTGTTAATAATGAATTGAAATTGGTCCACTTTTGGGTGGTCACAATGGATTGAAAACCACCTCCTCTTCGCCTTAACCATGAGTAAGGAGGCCTCTTCCTTGTAGTCTCATAGGCGAAGAGGAGGGAAAACTTACCTGCCTAATTTACCATTTACCCTGCCAGAGCGTACTCCTGGTCAGTATGCTTGATGGCCGTTGTGAGCTCAGTTTGATAATCATCAATAAATTTGTCGATTAAGGAGCGGGTAACATTCTGAAGAACACAAGCGGCTACATGATCTGCAAAAGCAGGCATCAAATTATACTTGACAATAAGTCTGGGGCTTGGGCGCTTAAAGAGTACATTGAATCGACCTTCCTGCCATAAGACCTCTTTGTCGCCAAGGAGAGCTTTAAGCTTTTGAGAGAGATAACGGGCGTTTTCAAGATTCCTCTTCACGAGGGACCTTAATTTACTGTAATCTCTTTGATGCAAGCCAAGAGAGCACATAGCATTATGAAGAAGCATGATATTGAGTCCCGACCGGCAGCCGGAAGAGGTAATATCAACGATATTCCCAATATAGTCAATAATATGCGTCTTCAAAGGAAAGGCATGCTCAAGAAACTCTTGTGTTGTGAGAATCATGCCGCAAATCGCCTGCGTTCCCAAGAATTTATGCCCCGATATAGCTATGGTGTGAACACCAATCGATTGGAAATAATCGTCCACTTCTTCAAAGGGTTTTAAAAGAGGAAGGGTAACGCCATTTAACGCCCCATCCATATGAATGGTATAGGTGCAAGGAGAGGTTAAAGTTTGGCGTAAAGCCGTATTTATTGCTGGGATATCATCTATTGCTCCCAGGACAGTCGTGCCGGCATTTGCAACAACAATCACCGGATTGTAGCTATTCTTCGCCTTATGCTCTTTGAGCATGTCTGTAAGTGAGGCTATATCCATAGAGCCATCCTCTTGCGCTTTAACAGGCTTACAAACAAGACCAAGCTGCTGGGCTATTTTGAGGATAGAATAATGAGTATGAGTTTCTGTAAAGAAGATTGATGGATATAAAAGTTGCTTAAAGATCTGTTCAAGCGAGTAAAGCTCCCAGAGGGCTTTGCTCTTGTCAAGAGTTTCTGCAGGGTCGTTTGTTACATCTGTTGCCCACGTTTGATCAAAATGGTGCTTCTGTTTTATCGTCTTTATTTTATGGCTAATCTTTTGAATAAGCACCTCATTTTTGTGAAGAAGATATTGACGGGACCACCACAGTCCTGCAAAATTGGCTTCCGTGCCCCCTGCCGTGACATAGCCTGCACCTTTTCCAGGGCTCAAGCCAAGATAAGTTGTCATTATTTCAATAACGTCTCTTTCTATTTTCTTTGCTTCTATTGGATGGCTGTTTGATTCATAGCGAGGGTCACCAACATTAACCAAAAACATTTCCGCTAGGCTTCCAGGAAGGATGCCTAAAACACTATTATTAATAATCTTGTGACGTTCAAGACCGGATTCATGGAACACCTCTATGTCTTCTTTTCCTCTCTGCTCATTATAAAGAGACGCCATTAACGAGACAGGATAACCGAGTTTATGAGAATGGTAATGTTTAGCTTTTTGATGAAGTAGCAAATACTCTTCTTGCCACTCTTGAATGTCTGCAGGAGGAGTAGGGGACACCAAGGGCATCACTCTCTCATATCTTCAGGATTAAGGAGGCAAATCTTTATCCTGGGGGTCTTAGGCTCCCAACTGTCCTGCGATAAAGAAGAACTCATGGAGGCTATAGGCAAAAATTCAAAAATGCTTAGTGAAAAGAGTAACAGATAAAAGGCGTTTTTCTTCATAATGGATTCCTAAAATTAATAAGTTTCATCAGCAACCTCAAAGGACAATTTTAATGTCCTAGGCCTTACACATAGCATTGTATGTCGAACTATGATGGGTTATAGAAAAACTTTTATGGGTGCTACAGCTAAATATCATAACCTATATACTTATATATCTTTCTTTGGGAGATGTCCATACAGGTCGTTAGGACAATAAAATTAAAAGAGGATTGGCAAAAAAGTCGAGTCCTTTAAAAAAAATAGGCAAATGAGCATTAGGATAAAGTCACCCAAAATCAAAAAAGGCACCCCCCTCATTAAAGGGGAAGGGGGGACCGTCAAGTTAACTTTTAGATAGCAAGAATAGCCTTTATATTGATTTCATTAGGCATAATTCTCCTTTAAGGTTATTTCCTGCCATAAAGCATGGGCGTTTTGGATTAACCGTCGATAGTGATTTGTCAAATGCTTATATCTTTCAACTTTAAAGAGATTTTGTATGACTTCATGGGTGATGAGAAATCTTTGAGCTTGAGGAGGAGACTTGAATTTTCACATTTTTTTCTCTCTGGGTGTCTTGTTGGCTGGTGAGAATTTTCAGCTCGATTATTCAGACCTTTATGTTGCCGATGCACTGGGTGAGGAATAAGATTGTTTCTTGCCTTATTGTAGCTTCTCAACTTGTCTGTAATTAAACATAGACTAGACCGGGAAGTAATTTTTGAAAAAACCTTTTGGCTGCTTCAAAGTTTCTTTGACTTTGTAAAAGAATCTCAAGTTCATATCCATCTTGAGCTACCGCTCTTCACAGCCAATATCTCTGCCCCTTAATTACCAAGCAGACTTCATCAGAATGCCAGATCTCTTCTTAATTTCCCAGGCAAAGTTTAGGCCAAACTTTTTAGTCCAATAGCGAATCGCTTCATAGCTCAATAAAATGCCCCGTTGGGATAAAACTTCGCTGACATTTCTCAGGCTCAAAGCAAAACGATAATAAAGCCATATTGTATGGCTGATAATCTCTTCTGTGAAGCGATGACCCTTATAACTTATGGCCCTGGTTAGAGTTCTCCTTTGTTGAGAATCAAAGTATGCCATCCAACTCAAAAACAAAAGTTAAGTTAATGGGATGGATCGGCCCATTAATTAACAATAAAATCGCAAAGCCTAAAATGTTGAGGTTAAGGTTATGGGAATAGATTTAACAAAGAATGTTTTTCAGTTGCATGCGTGAGTTAACATGGTCAAATCGTACTTCAAAAGCGCTTATCCAGGAGAAAACTTGCAGAGTTTATGGCAGTTTCCTCCCTGCTTAGGCGGAATGGAAGCTTGCGGGGGTGCTTAATATTGGGTCCGTACGTTTATCTGTTTTGGTCATAAATAAAATTGATGAATCCTCAATATGTAAAGCCATATGCCAAAAGCAACAAGAATGACTTCAACAATTCAGAAGCGATTTGTGAAGCTATAACACGACCGCACATGAGATTTGTTGCCATTAAAAGTGTTGAGCAGCAAGACATCCAGGTGCTTCGCCGCATTTGGAGCCGTCTGATTCAAAAGCATACGGCTTTAATCAATCAAATGGAGGGTGTTACTTAAATATGGGATTGTCATTCCTCAAGGTATAGGTCGGAGCAGAAAAAGATTTCTGCAAGCTCTTGATACTTGCGCACGCGATATCAATCCTCGCAACAAACTCTTGTTTGCAGATCTTTACGAGCGGTTAAGAGGTATAGATCTCAAAATTTTCAAGCATGATAAAAGCATACGGCAGGTTTGGCGAAAAAGCGAAGTGTGTCAAAGGGCACATTCGAGCTGAAGGCATAGTCCTTCTCACGGCAACTGCACTTGTGGCTGCTGTTGGTAATACCAAGGTTTTCAAGAACGGGTGACCGCTATTTAAGAAGCCTTTTGATTCATGGTGCAAGAGCTGTCCTAAAAACAGGCGACCCATAAACTTGATGCACTGAGCAGTTGGATTAGAGGGCTTAAAGAACGCATAGGCTATAACAACAAGGCTTGTGTTGTCATAGTCCACAAGAACGCTCGTATTTTATGGGCGTTTATGGCTCATTGATGCTTGTTATCAAGCCAAATAGTAAACGAAACAGAGATTCCGCAGATTGTGAAGGTGAAGATAAAGATGATAGTAAAAAGGATTAGATCCGCTCTTAAAAATTCTGGCACTGTCAGGGCATTCTAAAAGCCAGTAAGTTGATTGAGAGAGAAGAGAACGCAGATCCCATCATGGCTAAAGGCAAAAGTCTTAACAAGAAGTCAATGACATGACTGCAATCTACCTTCTTAAAACCAAACATCTTATTTTAACTCTTGCAATACGGACAGGTCCAGATGCATGACGGTGCGCCTTTGCTCTGCTATCTGGTGCACTTTTACATTACCCTTGACAGCCAATAGCGATGAGGCCAAAATTAGCATTCAAATATGTGCAAGATAGAGTTTTTATGGCATTTGCTTGCAAAAAGCTAGTTCTATAAGAGAAAGCTAGGAACATGAGCACAGTAGCGACAAGCATTCCACCCCACCTTTTGGAAGAACTTTATTTCCTTCCCAATCAAGCAGGAGTTTGCTCTCTTATTAATCAAACATGCTTAGGAGAATCTTTTCCCAATGAACCAAGCAAGTTTGTTCTGCTTAAGACCACTGCTCCTTTTTGTTACTTAGCCGGTGAATTAGATGATGGCGAACTCATGAGTTTGCTGCAATATTTTAAAACTTTTCCAGAAATTCTTCTCATATGTGATGAACGACATCACACGCGCCTTCTTTTGCATGGGATGAAACCCATCCCTCGAATCCAGCTTTTTTATAAAAATCCAAGCATAAATATTATAATGCCCTCAGGCTTAACCTTCCACAAAATCCTCGATGCAGATTTTGGTAGGCAGTGCCCGTGGTTTGAGGTGGTAGGCTCTCATGAGCTTTTCTTTCAACATAGATTCGGCATTGTCGTATGTGAAGGAGAAGTTGTATTGAGTGCAGCTTATGCAGCATGCGTGGGAAATAACCATTGTGAGATTGCTATTGCCACCCATCCAAAGCATCAGAATAAAGGAGCAGCAACATTAGTGGTAAAAGCTGCCATTCAAGAATGCTTAGAACGAGGTTGGGTACCTGAGTGGAGTTGTGATTATAACAATGCTGCCTCCCTTCGGGTTGCTTTAAAAACAGGGTTTACCCTTCAAAGGTATTATTCTTTCTTAACGCTTGAGGAAAAATGAACAACATTACCTCTAAAATTATCATCCATGATACATCAGAATACTTTTAGGCAGTGCGCTTGTGAGGAGAAATTTTGCGCAAACACTTGGGGTTTACTTTTCTAGCCTAATCTCCTTATTCTATTGTGACTGGTGTTGCAGTGGTAAGCGCTTCTTCCCTTCTTCAGTTAAGCACTTAGAAGATGCGCTTAACTTATCTTTGAGAGAAATAAATAGATGGGCGATCTATTGCATCTGTTAAATGAGGTTATGACTTTAGGTAAGACGGTCTGATGTTGGACTTATTACGCCATCAGACTCACAAAATTGCTGAAAGAGGATTGAAAAGCATTCTGACCAATTTTGCCCTATTTGTATCATGCGAATATCCTCAATTTCACAGATAGTCTCCTTAGCTGGATAAAAGTTCTTAAACTCAAGGGGTAGCCGCGTTCGTTTCTTGATAAATCAGTGGCCTTGCTCAGCTATGTTGTTGAGATATTTGATTTGTCGAATCTCAATCTGGCCTTCTGCGAGTACATCTTTATTAAAATGGTCAAGAGCTTCTTGATTGCTACCGCTCTTATCAATCGTGAGTTTATCAGGCCTTGCATTTTCCTTAAAAGAAAGCCTTTGCCACTACAGCATCTCCAACTAGCTTTGAGAAGAAGATCGATCGTATTACCTTCACTATCGACGGCGCGGTAAAGATAAACTTACTTACCATTCAGCTTGATATAGGACTCGGCCATTCTCCAACTTGAGTCACCTGGTTTCTTACGCTGACGTCCACGCTTACCAATGAGGGCCACGAAGTATCTAATCCATCTTTACAAAGTTGCTTGATCAATTTTAGACCCTCTTATCATCATCGGAGGTAAGGAGCAAAACTTTTTAAAATGGGACAGCAATTTAGGTGATGTATTGAGCATGAAATAATCTTCTTAATCTAGAGAATTTACACTCAAATATTTCCATTGCTTATAGATGCGACAGATCTAAATATAGCAAATGAAGGCTCGCCTTTAGGCTGATTACATACCGACGGCTTTGGCCGGCGGTCGTTGATTCTTGCTTAAAAGCTTATTCACTTGGTCAACAACTTTTTGAGCATTTGAAGATCTGATTATTGCTTCCCTGAGTAGCATTGTGGACCCTTTATAGATATCCCAATTTTGTTTGATATTATTCATCGCTTCATCCATTCGAGCTTTTGAAACCCCATCCTTTTGGATGTAATAGCCCACATTTAACTCTGCCATTTTTTGAGCATTAATATGTTGCTCCTCCATTTGTGGAAATAGAATCATAGGTACAGTGAAATAGAGGCTCTCATATAGGCTGTTACTCCCACCATGCGTTATAAATAATGAAGCTTCTTGTAATACTTTTAATTGATCTACGAATTTATGTACTTGTATATTAGGTTTTAATTTTAATTTACTTAGTTCCTCATGTATTTTTAAATTATTTCCAGAAGAGATAACTAAATTATATTTAGTATTGCCAAAGTAGTCTATCAAAGATTTTAATAATTCAATATCGCAATTAAAAATAGTACCTAAAGAAATATAGATAAGAGCTTCTTTGCCAAATTTAGCTGTGCTAGGGGCATATTGACTAGCGAACCGATTTCCAAGAAAGAAGATATTTCTTGCATCAGCTGATAGCTGCACCATCTGCATCTCTTGAGGAGTGTAAACAATGATTCCGTTGGCTGAACTTCCTGACAGACAATTAACGAACTCATCTAATAATTGTTCATTTTCTTTCAGTTTTTCTATTTTGAAATTGCTTCTCCAGTAATGTGGGGTAGTGAGGAGATAGGTGTTAGAACATAAGGAGGTGATATTATTTCTCTCTGCGTAACGTTTTCCCCAAATAGCAAATTGATCATGAATTATGATGTCTACGTTTTCAGTGAATCGAGGAAGAGTGGGCCAAACTTCATCATGAATATGATTTAATTCCTCATATAACGCTTCAAGATCAAGAGTTTTACAATCCATAGGCTGAGAAGACAAAACAGCTGTGGGGCTCTTGTAATCGATGAATGTAGCGCCTGTGTTCTCAATTTCTTTCTTGAACATGTCTGTATTATAGAAGGACACTTCATATCCTGCCTTGACCAATTCTGCAGATAACAACAGCAAAGGATTAGTATGACCGTACGAGGGAAACCCAAAAATCATACAACGGCAATTCTGCCCTGTTTCCCAATTGTTATGATGTTTTTTAAGTTGACAAGCTTTTAACATATTCATTTTTAGTCCTTTTTAAAAGAGTTACTTTATTGTCCTGGTTTAAATTATGCTGAGTTGCTTATTGTTGGTTTGTTGGAAGTAAGGTCATATTCTGGTTGGGGCATAGGTAACTCTGTCATTGCTGTTTTGATTGCTGAAAGATTGGAGGTTAAAACGGAATTTTTTGGGTAGACAATGGAACAGACGTAGTTAGCCACTGAAAAAGATAAAGCTTGATATTGCTGAAAATTCTTAAATTTACTTTCTACATAATTCTCCTTAAGTTGAATATCTCCTATCTCTAACAATTTACTTGGGATAGTAAAGCCACATTTAATAACTTTAGAGAGGGCTTCTTTAACCGTCCAAAAGAGTGTTAAAAATAAAGGAGAATCATCTGAAAAAGAAATAATTTTTTGTTGTTCAGCCAGAGTAAGTTGAGATTTTATTGTTGCAGCTTTAGTTGCGCAAATGTGTTCTACATCAATTCCCATGGGGTGTGCTTCTGAGAAGGCGAGAGCGGCTCCAAAAGTATCTGTATGGCTAATACTCACTTGCGCATCTGTTGGGAAAGAAGAATAAACAATGGGCTGCTGAAAGACTCCATTTTTAATCCATAATGTCGTTGGTTGATTATTTTGTATATAAAGGATAAGGGACTGTTTGGCGCAATAACGGCCAAGCAGATAGCTATGTTGCCGTTTAGGGTAGCGAAGAGACATAAAATATTTTTCCTCCTCAACATGCAAGAAATCAGAATAATTTGCATTTAATTCTTCTAAACTAAGCTTGCTGACACAAAAACCCGCTACATACTCCACATTACCATGTTGTAAGGTAAGAGGCGTTTTGTATGTAAATGCTAATAAGTTATTGTTCATTCTTAATGTGTCGCACCAAACTTGTTAACACTGTTCCAGATCCAATCTCTTCAAGCTGTGTTTCTCTTTCCTTCAATATATAAGGAATAGGAATCTGTTGCCAATTTGAAAGATAGTTAATTTTTTACTTATTATAAGCTACCTTACAGGTATGCGTTAGGCGTAAACGCCAAATAGCTAATTGAAAACTTTGATTTGTTCAGACAGGGGTTTCCTTAGGAAATATGTTTGTTGCTTGATCATCATTACCATAGGTTCCTTTTATTGCCCGGTTAGCTGTTTTAAAGGATTGGAAGCCTAACATCGGTCGTATCCTTCGTTTAATTCTTCGATGATCTGGTCGGTATTAATTTTTAGAAGGAGTCTCAGAGCATGCTTGAGGGCCTTCCTGAAAAAACGCCTTACAGACATTATATTCTGCTTGGGAGCGAGCATAAAATCTATCGTTTGGTCATGTTTATCAATTGCGTGGTATCAATATTTCCGTTGGCCTTTAACTATGACGTAGGGGGGAGTAGACCAAAGGAGTTTCACCCTTGGCCCCTCTCAGAACCGGGCGTGAACCTCTCAGCTCATCCGGCTTCTACCACGGGGACCATCATATTGTTCTAAGCTTCCAATAAATAAGGGAGGATTTGTTTTAGCTAAGTACCTCACATATTCTTGTGCTTGTCTTTTATGTCTGGCAAATCTTTTGTATTTCCTGCGCCCCCAGTGCTCAAGGTATTTGTTAAAATTATACCAGAGGCGCCCAAGGGCAGGGTGCATAATGCTGAACCAATGGTAAAGGGGTGTGGGGTCAACCTCACTGTGCCTCTCAAGCATCATTTCTTCTAGCTTTCTTAGCTGATAGGATATCGCAGGTACCATCTCATACATTGTAGAGTAATTATTGGAAGAAAATGTCTGTATCGGAAGTCTTGAGTAAAATAGTCTCCTTGATTTCCCTTCATACTCCCAAGTTTTGAATAGTCTCTCAAAAATGGTCAGATGATAAAATTGTTGGAGCCAATGCTGAATGTATGCAGCGACATAGAAGAAGCAATCTAAAAAATAATTTTTCTAGCTTTCCGGTAGAATTATTTTACAGAAAAGAAGAAAGACAACGAAAGCTCAGCTGAGTCCCAAAAAGGTATAATGCAGCCCAGAATTCTTTCTCGACTCCTTAAAATAGACTTATCCCACCCGCTCCAGTTTCACGACATTCTCTTCATCCCGATTATTTGTAACGTCCAGAATGGCCTCTTTTGTACCCCATGTTGCCACTAAAGACAGCCCTGCAATAACTGACAAGGTGAGGGGAACGACCCAAGGATTTGCAAAAAAGTCCAGAATGGCTGTTAGGCCCATTGGAAGTGTTGCCATGATTGCCCAAGTTAAGTTGTAACAAAAAGCAATGCCTGTGTATCTTACCTCAGGTGAAAAAATACGAATTAAAATGGGGAAAAAAGTAGAGACAAAAAGAGCAATAAAAAGTTGTTGGATCATTAAAAAAGTGACCAAGAATAGCATTGTTCCCGTCGATAAAAGCAAGAAAATGGGTAAAGATAAAACAATATAAGAAGCACAAGTCCACCGTAAGAGAGTGGTTTTATGGCGAAATAAGTCTGCATACATTCCTGCCAATGGTAGAACCAGGACTGAAAAAATAAAGCTTAAGGTTGTGGCGAAATAGACATCTTTTGATTCATATCCAAAGAATTTGGGAAGGTAGTAAGGTAAATAGAGATTGGTGATAGTTAAAGCAGCCATAAATGCTGTCAGGGCAGCACCTTTTAAAAGAGAAAATTTATGATTGCCTAACAATACCATGAGAGGCTTATGATTTTTGCTTCTTTCCTGAATAGACTGAAAAACCGGCGTCTCCTGAACCGTATTCCGGGCGATAAGAAGTAATATACCTAAGATTCCCCCTGCCAAAAAAGGGAGCCGCCAACCCCAGCTCACAATTTCTTCTTTGCTTAATGTTGAGGCAAGTAAATAAAGAACTCCGCTTGCCAGCAAAGCCCCAAGATTCATACTTGCAATCACTAAGCTTGTTTTTCTTCCTCGTCGGTTTTCTGAAGAGAACTCGCCCACAATGGTCATGGCGCCAGGCAGTTCTCCGCCAAACGAGATACCTTGTATAATCCGAAAAAGGACTAAGAGGAGAACGGCAATTTCTCCCCAAGTTTCATAGTTGGGGAGGAGAGCAATTAAGAGCGTACTGGAGGCCATGAGGGTAGTTGATATCAAGAATGCAGGTCGCCGTCCCCAACGATCGCCAATGATGCCAATAACGGTGCCTCCTAAGGGGCGGGCGAAATATCCTACAGCAAATACGAGAAAGGACTGTAATACGGCAGCAGTTTGATTTTGAGAGGGGAAAAACGCAGCACTTAAATATGCTGCCATCATTCCGTAAACAACGAAGTCATAGTACTCTAACGTGGATCCTAGACTTGCCAGAAGAGTGATGTGACGATCTGTTTTTGAATGTGTGGCCATGGATTTATCCTTTCAATAAATAATGGATTAATGAGGAAGAGCGCTGTTGAGCCAGCTGCAAAATTTTCCCTAAAGGGGGTTCTGACCTTTAATCCCTGAACATTCCGATGCAATATAAGTCTGTTTTTTTAAAAGATTTATCAATATTTTTTATCTGTAAAGCGAACCAATAAAATTGAACATTTTATAATATTTTCGAAATGATGTAATTTTTTTTATGACTAATAACTCCTAACAATCATTTTAGTTTTCTTCTTTGTCCCCATGCCTTTTCTCTCCACGTTTTATCTGACCTATAATTGTATGTTCTCAATAATATTGTCAAGATCAGTAGGTTTCTTGTTGTGCAAAAATGAAAAATGTCAGGTAAAGTGGCTTTGTTGCATTTAGAAAATAAGTAAGGATAATAACCTCCAGGGGTACCAAGTTGTTTAGAAGGAATAAGCCGAACGAGGTTTTTCCCCCCTTATTTGGCATAATGTTGGTATGAGGCTACAATCTCATTAAAGATGTCAAGGGATTGAATAAACTTTTGTAGATACTCTTTGGCACCCTGTTTATACCGTCCTACTTTTAAGAGATTAAGAAAAGCACCCATACTGCTCAAAAATCTTTGAGCACTTGGCACACTTTTGAAACCCCTCATCTGTCTCTCTTTTTCTCGGGTCGGCTGATGACTGTTTTCTATTCTATTATTAAGACGTTTATGATCCCGATGCTCAACAGATTTGAGTAAAACTCTATGGGCCTTTTTATGGCGTTGTTGCGTAAATAGAAAAGGTTGTCAATAAAAGGGGCGTTGTTGCATAAATGTAGAGTAAGGATAGAGCACCCCCCTTTCCCCCAAAACTGTTACATTTTAGCAGATTTGGGCATACCAAGGTTGGTAAAAGTATTCAGGATGAAGCATCCAAGATGCAATTCAGCATCTTGGTTATTCCATAATCTTGCATTAAGTTTACCGCCGATAATTTCTTTATAGCGATACATCGTATTTTCTACTTTAGCTCTTCGTCCGTATTTGTTTTTAGATTGCCAGGCGTATTTTCCTTTTTTATCAATGTAGTTAACCGTTTCTTGCCGCGGTGAGATTGCCTCATCAGCAGTTGATGGGGACCCACGAGCTGGAGGAATAATAGGCTTAATATTGGCTGATTCCAGCTGATCATAAGTCTCTTGACCATCATAACCTGAGTCAGCAATTAATTCGGTTACTTTTGTCGGATCAGCTTGTCGCAAATGATCTTGTAAGCAAGATCTATCATCTGCTAGATGATCGGTCATCATTCGGGAAACAATCAACCCCTCTTCATTAATACCAATGTGAAGCTTGCGCCAGAGTTTACGTTTATAGTGTTTCCCATGCTTAGACTCTAGCCATTCACTCTCTCCATAAACTTTGATGCCCGTGCTATCAATAACAAGATGACCTGGCTCATTCATTTTGTCTAATTGGCAAGTAAGAAGAGCAACGGTTCCGCGGCGAGATAACCTCGTATCACCAGGAACATCCAGATTAAGGCCCATCAATGCAAATAACGAGGCAACGAAGCCTTGAATTTGCCTTAGCTTTTGCTTAAGCATGGTTCTGAGAGCTAACATGATCGTAATAGCACAATCAGAATAATAATAGGGCCTGCCTTTTTGGGAAGAAGAGCTTTTACGAGCATACCATTTATTGCCGATATCTTGGCAAATCCATAAAGTCAAAGAACCTCTGTTTTTTAAAGCTTGATTATAGTCAGACCAATTTTTAACGCGATAGTCAGCTTTTCGTTGGCCAGGGCAACCATGTTTGCGAAGACGTTCTTTATAGGGCATTAGCTACCCTTTCTTCTAGAATCCAAGATAACTAATTTTTCCTTTTCCCACTTCTTTTTTCTATTTACGCAACAAATTCAAAAAACTCGAAAGCCAAGAGATAGGGTTTCAATCTCTCACTGAAGCGATCAATACCACCACGTCAGGCGGGCGGTTAATTTTTCATATTTTTGCCTCTCTGGCCGAGTTTGAACGCTCTATTATTAAAGAGAGAACCTTAGCCGGGTTATCGGCTGCTAAAAGATTGCTCCTTCCACTCTATATCGGCATTTACCTGGCGGTCGTAGCTCTATTTAAAGGTTTCCTCTCCCCTTTTAAAAGGTTTTGTTCGGCACCGTGTGTGATTATTTTTTGTATGCATGAAGTATGGTACTGTCGCATCTGTTTGAGGAGAGTATAATTGTGAGTAAGACGGCCTGATTTTGGACACCCTAAGCCATTAGGTTGGCAAAATTAAGAAATGCAGATTGAGAAGCTGTTTGTCCAATTATTTGCCCTTTTTGTATCATACGAATATTTTCGATTCCTGAAATAGTCTGTTTGGCTGAATAGAAGTTTTTAAACCCAAGAGTTGGCCTTGTTCGTTTCTTGATAAATCGATGATCCTGCTCAACAATATTGTTGAGATATTTGATTTGTCGTATCTCAATTTCATCGCCTTTTGAGACATTCTTATTAAAATAATCAAGGGCTGCTTTGTTGCTACAACTCTTGTCAACTGTCACTTTGTCAGGCTTTCCATTCTGCTTGAAAGCCTTTCTGAAAAAGGCCTTTGCAGCATCAGCATCTCTTTTGGCTCGCAGTAGAAAGTCAATAGTATTTCCTTGACTATCGACGGACCGATAAAGGTAAACCCATTTCCCGTTCAACTTGATATAAGTCTCGTCCATGCGCCAGCTCCCCCTAACTGGTTTTTTGCGCTGACGAACACGCTTATCAATTAGATACACAAACCGACGCACCCATCTCTGTAACGTCGAATGGTCGATAATGGCCCCTCTGATCATCATCATTTCTTCCAAGTCTCTGTAGCTTAGAGAAAATCGACATTTCATATACACAAAAAGCATGATAACTGAGGGAGAAGAACAAAATCCTTTAAAATGGGGAAGAAGACGGGGACATATGGTGAGCATCTAAACAGACTGTTTTCTAAACCTTTACACCTTAATCTCTCAATTTTCAACAAATGCGACAGTACCCAATATATGTCACCTTTGTTGTTATGGGTATTTTATTCCCTAGACTATGCCTTCAGCTACCTGTAAAATGTTGGGTAATGCGTTATAATAAAAAGGAATGACTCCATATGGAAACAGCTATAAATTTAAATGATCATGAGAAACTGAGACAAAACCCCATAGAGAGGCACTTCGTCAATACCTACCAAGAAACATGGGAGACAAGAAGCTCAATTCGAACACGACCAAGAAAATATATTGACTTTAAGGAAAATGGTTATTTCTTTCCAGAAAAAAAACAACCTCTTTTATTAAATCAAGAAATTGTAAATTTAGGTGAAAAAATTAAAGAAGAAATTCTGTTACAAACTTTTTATAAATATTTAAATGATATAATAAATTTAGAGATAAAATTAATTAACTCTGCATGTACGAGAGTTATATACAGTGATTTAGTTGTAAAATATCCTGAAGCGATAAAACTAAATGCATGTACTATCATTATTGATGAGTATTATCATGTATATGTTGCAAAAGATATGCTGCTTCAATTAGATCAACATTATCCTGATTTGAAGAAAGTAGATTATCCAGTTTCAGATGCTTACCATGCTGTAACATTAATAAAAGGACAGTTAGACAAAAAATACCACGAAATTTTTGAGATTATTGCTGTTTGTATTTTTGAAACTACCTTAGTAAGAGAGCTAGTAGAATTTTTCAATAGTGATGATATTCATCCTTCTATTCGGTATTATATTAACGACCATATGAATGATGAGTCGAAGCATTATGGGTTTTTCTTTGATTTATTAAGCTATACTTGGCAAAAGATGCCAGATGATTACAAAAAAAGTATAGGTGAACATTTTTCGGATTTTATTAAGCTTTATTTAAACATTAACTCTGAGAAAAAGTTTAATAAAGATTTATTAAATGATATCCTAAAAGATGAAAAGAAATCAATTTCCATTGTTGAAGATATTTATAAAGGATTTGATATTACTCCAGACATTCCTATTGTTAAGAATGTTTTCAACGTGTTAAAAAAATCTTCCTTAGATAAAGATAAATATATTAAGGAGAGTTTTAAGAAAATAGAATGGAATCTATAAATATTTGAGGTAAATCCTAAAATGAGACCTTTAAAATTTTTAATTAATTCAGAGCATGATAAGTTAGCACAGAAATTAATTGATTACCTAATAGATGCAGGACATTTTATTTATATCCTTCCAAGCAGAGATGAGACGCTGAGATGGAAAGAAAGATATAAGTATAATTTAGAAATAGTAGATGAGGGCTCTCTCATCTCTCAAAGGTTTGATTATTTAATTGATTTCAATAGCCATTTAAAAAATTTCAATAATTTATTGAAAATTAATTTTTATCTTAATTTAAAAGATAATAAGCTTTCTATCGCGTCCTTCTTGGGGAAAGATACCAAGGCGGCTACTCTATGTTGTCGCTATAAGGAGTTAGATGAGGCACATACCATAGATTCTCTTTATAACGAAATTACAGAAAATTTTATTGATACTACTGTTAGTTTGTTAAGGCCTAGAGAAGAAAATCTAGAGTTTCATACTCGATACGATAATGGCAACCGTTTTTATGAGCTTAGGAATTATGAAAGGACTTTATCTGAACTAATCGACTACTATCATACCTTGAAAGACAACGAAGCTGTATTCCACATTGATCATCTAAAGACACTCAATAATAAAATTACTGGATATCAAAATTATAATCTAAAGCTTGATAAAGCTCATTTAACTCCAGGAGATCTACAGCTCTTAACCGTATATCTTTTAATGTTGCTCAATGCAAGGCAAGAGGGAATATATGGTTATGATTTTTTGTGTGAGGCAGAAAAAATACCTAAAATACCTATTAGAAAATTTATTGAGAGTAAATTATTAGATCCATACCAAAAGCTTATTAAAAAATTCGATAATGATATCTATAATGTGAGTCAGAGCTCTTTTTATAAGGGAGAGATGCTAAAAGATGATAGCTTAAAACCAAAAGCTGTGGTTGCTTACGATTATGATGTCCTATTAGATAATGAATATTTATTATATGTTTTCTATGATAGTAAAGAAAATAAAATCTCCATAACATACAGGAATGATTTAACGTTTTTTTATGATATTGGATGGCATATAAAAAACTTTTTTAGTAAACTTAATGCGTTTGCCATGGGGGAGATGCAATTTACTGAGGTGCTAAATCTATCTCCTGATTATGCTAAGAAAATTGTCATTGATTGGAATCAAACAGATAAAGAATATCCTCAAGACAAAACTACTCATCAACTATTTGAAGCTCAAGCTGATAAAACTCCTGATCATACAGCGGTTGTTTTTGAAAGTGCTTCTTTAACTTATCGTAAGCTTAACGAAAGAGCCAATCAGGTTGCTCATTATTTAAGAGAGAAAGGGGTGAAGCCTGACACGCTAGTAGCGATTGCCTGTGAGCGTTCTTTAGAGATGATTATAGGCATTCTTGCCATCTTAAAAGCAGGAGGAGCTTATGTACCAATTGATCCAAATTATCCTCAAGAGCGTATTCAGTTTATGCTTGAAGACACCAAAGTTCAATTACTGTTAACCCAAGCTCACTTAATAAATCAGCTCCCTAAAATAGAAACAGATGTCGTGCTCATTGATAATCCTCTTTTTTTAAAAGATTATCCTGTTTCTAATTTGGAGCAGGCAAGTCAAGCTCATCATTTAGCGTATGTGATTTATACCTCTGGCTCTACTGGCAAGCCTAAAGGCGTCATGATTGAACATCAGAGTATTTGTGATCGTCTTTTTTGGTGGCAGGAGTATACACCTCTTACTCCTCAAGAGCGTTATCTTCATCAGTTCTCTTTTAGTTTTGATGGAGCTGTTGTGAGTTTGTGGTGGCCATTATTAAATGGCTCTACTGTGATTATTCCTACCTCTCAGGGATTAAGCGATGGAGAGTATTTGATCAATCTAATTGAGCAACATCAAATTACTGCTTTCCTTAGTACACCATCCATGATGAATATCCTCTTAGACCAAGAAAAGATACAGAAAGCCAAATATATTCGTAAAATTATGCTAGCAGGAGAGAGTTTTCTGACTTCCGTGCTTATCAAAGCTCATAAGATAAAAGGATGCCAAGTATACAATTTTTATGGACCTACAGAAAGTACTATTATTGCTACCAGCTATGATGCAACTAGAAAAGTAATAGACACTCCTTCCGTACCTATTGGAACGCCTGTCGCTAACACTTCAGTGTACATTCTTGATTCTTCTTTGCAGCTAGTTCCTATAGGGGTCGTGGGAGAGCTTTATGTTGGAGGGGTTGGACTTGCTAGAGGTTACTTAAACAGACCAGAGCTTACCGCAGAGAGGTTTATACCTAATCCTTTTCAAACAGAAGAAGAAAAGAGATTAGGAAAGAACGCGAGACTCTATAAGACAGGAGATCTGGTTCGATGGCTTAAGGATGGAAATATAGAATACATAGGACGTAATGATTTTCAGATAAAAATTCGAGGATATAGAATTGAACTGGGAGAAATAGAAAAAATCTTATCAAATTTTAAAGGAATCAAGCAGAGTGCAGTGATTATTAAAGAGCAAGTAGGCCATGCAGAAAATGCAGCGAACAATAAATACTTAATAGGCTACTATGTTGCTGATCACAAGCTTGATGAGCGTGAGATAAAGCAATTTCTACGAGAGAAGCTGCCAGATTATATGGTACCTCATGTTTTAGTACATCTCGAAAATCTTCCTTTAAATGTTAATGGTAAGCTTGATAGAGATTCTTTGCTGCAGCCTGAATTTTCTCCTATTGATGGTTATGTAGCTCCAAGGAATGCATTAGAAGTTTCTATGCATGACATCTGGGCTGAAGTACTTGGCTTACCGAAAGATAAAATAGGCATTAGAGACGACTTCTTTCACTTAGGAGGAGATAGCATTACAAGTATAAGGCTAGTTAACAGACTAAAGCGACACCTAGGAATAGAAATTAATATAAAGGACTTATTTAAATATAAGACTATAGAAGATGTTGCGTCGCATCTTGTTCAAGAGGATGGAAAGTCAAGTTAATTGCTCGAAAAACTTTGTTCTGGCTCTTCTGCGTTTCTAGTGAAAATAGATTTAGACATATTTCTTAAATCCCATTAAATCCAACTGTAGCCGCTGGAAGAGAGAAGTTTGTTTGAAGAAACCATAGCATCTTCTTTTAGCCACCTTGATTTTATTGTTGAGTCCTTCAACAAATCCGCTGTTTTTGCGGTCTTTAAAATAGTTGGCGATACTGGATTTGTATTTTTGCAATGTGCCTATAAATTTATTAAAGCAGCTGATATCACTCTTCTTAACCTTTGCAATCCACCGCTCAAGCTTAGCAAGAGCAGCCTTTCTCTTACTTTTACTATTGAAAATATGTGTTAATTTTAAGGCATAGCTGTGGGCTTTTTTAAGTTCTGGGGAATGTTTATAAAGGACTTCTAGCGCCGCTTTATCCGATTGAGATAAACATTCATGCTTCTTTCTCAATATCCACATCATTCCTGTCAACTTCTCATATTCTTCTTGAGGCAATTCAGATTTTAGGCGAGCCATTTCCTTAATCCGTAAGGCGTCAAGTGGTTCCCGGTATAACTTGGCCACGTGAAACCTATCAATAACAACAGCTCGGGAACCAAACACTTCCATGGCAGCTTGGACAAATCCATCATACATATGTCGAGTACAGGACTAGCAGTAATGCTAGTCCTGTACTCGACTAAAAGACCTGAGCTAGAAAAGATGCTTGAGCACTTACGAGAAGATGACACTATTATTGTATGGCGCTTAGATCGGTTAGCCCGCTCTACAAGAAATTTACTCGAAATAAGTGACAAGCTTCGTCAGGTGGGAGCTTATTTTCGTTCACTGTGCGAACCATGGGCTGATACAACATCCCATGCCGGCCGTATGGTGATGACAGTATTTACAGGTATTGCTGAATTTGAAAGAGAAGTGATTAAGGAACGCACAAGTACTGGACGTCATTTGGCAAAGAAAAGAGGCGTTAATTTTGGTCGCCCCTCTAAGCTCAATCCAGAACAAAAAAGCTTGATCAAGCGCCTGCTTTCAGAAGGGGAGTCTATTAAAAACATCGCTAAAACAATGAATACCCACCCCTCTACCATCTATAGAAACATGGAAATCTAATAAAACCTATACGACCCCCAACTTTGGGATGGTCTCCTTTGCCTGTAAAAGCTGATCCTCTTTTCTGACGGATATCTCTGGCATAAACAGGACCCCAGGTTTGGCACCAATTTCGAATCGTTTTATAAGTAAAAGATAGGCCTCTATCCTCAAGCATTTCACTTAAATCTCTTAAACTTATTTTATAACGGTAATAATAACGAACAGCAAAGCCGATAACACTTTTGGGAAGACGGTATCCTTGTATCTTTCAAGTATCCAGTATATGAAGCTAATATGCTGGTATAAAAGGCAGAGAGAAGCCGGTTACTTTCCTGTGCCATGTGAGCACGTCATAAAGAGTCAACTCTCTCTGCCCATATCTGGTTTTAAACCGAACGGTATCTTATGACCTCAAGATTGAGTGATCATGCATTTTACAAGGTTGGTTAAAAACTATGCTCATTATACTGTGTGAGGTAAATATGCAAAATGTTCATGTTATTGGAATTGATATATCTAAAAAAACCTTTGACGCTTGCGTTATGCTTAACGGAAAAAACAAGAAAAATTCTTTTGATAATAATAGCATGGGGTGTGAAGAGTTAATTTCATGGATTAAGGAATTTGGGCTTACTGATCCTCATATTTGTATGGAATCCACTGGTTCTTATTCAGAGGCAGTAGCAGATTGTTTATACAACTCTGGTTATAAGGTAAGCGTAATTAATCCCTTGCAAGTTAAGTCTTTCAGGCTCAGTAAGATGATACGTCAGAAGACAGATAAATCTGATTGTGAAGTAATTGCGATGTTTTGCTTGCAAAATTGTCCTGTTTTATGGAGCCCAAAGCCTCGGGAAAATAAAGAATTATACGAAGTTAATGCTCGAATAGATATTCTTAAAATGGAATTAAACAGATTGACCAATTCCCTTGAGAAAGAAATTATAAATAAAATTGTAGCAAATTCCATAAATGAAGAAATGCAATTTATCAAAGACATGATAAGAAAATTAGAACAAGAAGCATTGAATATTATCACTAACTCACAAAAACTGAAAAGGCAATATGATATCCTTAGAGAAATCAAGGGGATTGGAACTAAAACGGCAATGACCATTTTAGCTGATATGCCTGACGTCAGTCGTTTTAAAAATGCCAAGCAATATGCTGCTTTTGTAGGTGTTACTCCCTCCCATTTCCAGTCTGGAACGTCTGTTAAGGGTAAATCACATATCTCCAGATTAGGATCTAGAAAGGTTAGAAAAGCGCTCTATATGTCGACGATTGTTGTAAAAAATCATAACAACGCTTTTCAAGCCTTTGTAAACCGCCTGATAAATAAAGGTAAGCCTTCAAAAGTTATAATTGTCGCTAACATGAGAAAGCTACTCCATATATTTTTTGGAATCTTGAAAAGTAATAAATCTTTCAATCAAAATCTTGCTTTTCATAGTTGACAATAAAGACGGTATCTTTATGTAGATGGACCCAACTATCGAAGAATTAAAAAGAGAAGGGTGTCTGGATGAACGCGTCAAGCATAGGCAAATCAAATATCTCAACAATATCATCGAACAGGATCATCGACGTATCAAGCGTCGTACCCGTCCCATGCTAGGATTCCAATCGTTTAAGGCGGCTAACCGAACGCTCAAGGGAATTGAAGCCATGGCCATGATGCTTAAAGAGCAAACAATTTATTTGACAAAAAGCTATCAAGATCAGGTTCGTTTTTTCAATCGTCTTTTCAACGTTTACGCCTAAATTCTGTCCAGTCCCTGGGGGATTGCAATCTTAAATCACCTTATTTCCAAATTTGCAACGTATATGGCCTGAGCAAGAATGCAAGAGTTTTTTTAAAAGAAAACATTGAGGTGCGGACGTATATTCGGCTTTTAACGAAGGTTTATCCTTCTAGCCCAGATGGTATATCCGATCACTTCTTGCCCTTATCGGAACCATGGTTTTTGTAAACCGTGTTGCAAAACAGGATCTCAAGAAGCTGGTAATTCACTTTGTCATCTTTTTATTTTACTCTAGCAAACCTCGGTGGTAGGTCATCCTTATAATTTTACTTATGGGATATCTAGTGAATAGAGTGGTACTCAGTTTGTTTGGCAAGTAGAGACCATACAATTCTTGCATTCTTATTAGCTAGAGCTACATAAGCTTTCTGTTTACCACAACGCTCAATCAGCTTCTCTAACCAATTAGAACGCCTTTTAGCAAAGCTAATAAAGGCGCGTGCTCCGTGAATAAGAAGCGTCCTTAAATACCGATCCCCTCTTTTGCTAATGCCGAGCAGCACCTTTTTATTTCCGCTAGAATGCTGACGTGGTACCAATCCTAGCCAAGCGGCTAAGTGACGCCCATTCTTAAAGTTAGAGATATCACCAATTGCTGATACCAGAGCTGTTGCTGTTAAAGGGCCAATCCCTTCAATTTTTTTAATCCTTTGGCATGCTTTATTCTCGCTACAAATTTTGGCGATCCGCTTATCTAAAAGCTTAACTTTTTTATCAATTTCCAAAAGATCTTGATGAAGCTGGCAAAAAACCTCCAGAGCTAAACTTGTCAGCAAGTTATTTTGATTTTCCAGAAACTGAGGTAATTTCTCCCTCAAACACCCAATACCTTGAGGCGCCACAAGTCCATATTCACTAAGCAGTCCTCTAATCTGATTGACAAGGGCCGTCCTTTGCTGCACCACTCTTTGACGGTACCGATGGAGCGATTGGATATCCTGCTGTTCTATAGTTTTAATTGAAACAAATCTCATATTAGGCCGTGCTACTGCTTCACAGATAGCTTCAGCATCATTCGCATCATTCTTATTCGTTTTAACATATGGTTTTACATATTGTGGGCTCATCAGTTTCACTTCGTGCCCGTAAAGCTGAAACTGGCGGGCCCAGTAGTTAGATCCACTGCAAGACTCCATTCCTATAAGGCATGGAGGTAGATTGGCAATAAAGCTAAGCAATTGGTCACGTCCAATACGCTTCTTTAGCACTGTCTTGCCTCTTTTATCAACGCCATGCAGTTGAAATACCCGCTTGGCTATATCAATCCCTAGTGTTTTTATTGTCATGGTGGGGTCCTTATCTTTATTTATTCCTTTTACATCTCCAGATTACCATTCTTTTCTCATAATCTGAAAGTTGCTCAGGCCATCCCATCAGAACCCTTATTTTTCCCTTAGTGTTAAAATTTTCAAGACGCAACCATCCCTCTAAGAACCGAGACATTTTTTGCAAAAAAGAAGAAATAACTCTAAAAAAATATTCATGCACCCCATCCTATATTTATATAGAAGAAGGAACGTCGATGACCGAAACAGTACTATTGCCCCAGTTTGCTACATAGAGTCTAGATCCATCCGGTTTGATGGCAAGGGCACTAGGACTATCCATATCCAATCCTGTAATATCAGCGATTTTGTTATTGGTATCATTCTTAATGTCAATAACCGAAACAATACGATTGCCTATGCTCCCGTTTCCTACATAGAGTCTAGATCCATCCGGTTTGATGGCAAGAGCAATCGGGTTATTAAATCCTGTAATATCGGCGATTTTATTATTGGTATCATTCTCAATGTCAATAACCGAAATAGTATCACTGTTTGCCACATAGAGTCTAGATCCATCCAGTTTGATGGCAAGCATACTCGAGTTATTAAATCCTGTAATATCGGCGATTTTATTATTGGTATCATTCTTAATATCAATAACCGAAACCATACCATTGCCCATGCTCCCGTTTGCTACATAGAGTCTAGATCCATCCGGTTTGATGGCAAGAGTCATGAAGTCATCAACTCCTGGGAAATTAAGTCCTGTAATATCAGCGATTTTATTATTGGTATCGTTTTCAATGTCAATGACCGGAACAGTACGATTGTACGAGTCTGTTGCATAGAGTCTAGATCCATCCGGTTTGATGGCAAGATTAATAATCGCGTAATGAAATCCTGTAATATCGGCGATTTTATTATTGGTATCATTCTCAATGTTAATAACCGAAACAGTATGCTGGTACCAGTCTGCTACATAGAGTCTGGATCCATCTGGTTTGATGGCAAGAGTACCCGGGTAATTAAATCCTGTAATAATATCGGCGATTTTATTATTGGTATCATTCTCAATGTCAATAACCGAAACAGTCCCAGCAGAGCCCCAGTTCCCTACATAGAGTCTGGTTCCGCCTGGGTTGATGGCAAGAGTAGATGGGTCATCAAATCCATGTATATCTGAAAGTTTTTTAAATTCATAGACTTGGATAGGGGGGCTATCCATGGTTTGTGTAGTCCTATTTCCTCTAATCGTAAGCGTATATTTTATTTCTGACACATCTTCTGGCACGCCGACAGTCATCTGTCCGTTATTTAACTGATCTGTAGAAATATCCCAGTTGTTCCCATTTGGATCTGTTATAGAACCCTGGGTTGCATTTTCTGTGATCCAAGAAAGCGGGATTGATCCTCCTGGTAATGCACTGGATCTCCCATTACTACCGCCAAAACTTATAATCTTAGGAGTATAAACGGTTACTGTTTTCTCTCTTTGTAAAGTGGCTGGTGAAGTTGGATCTGAGCCTTTAATGGTCACATTAAGGTAAAAGGTTGTTGTGTCTACGAGATCATCCGCTGGAATTTCATAGCTCCCTGTAGAAGGAAGGTTTGGGATAGTTTTTTGATTATACTGTAATTCATAAGATCCTGCACTGCCACTCCAAGACAAGGTCGTACTTTCTCCAGGGTTGACACTCTCTGGGGTCGCGTCAAGGTCACTGACCTGGAATTGCTCTGGAAATTTGGATAAAGGTAAAGTTGTAGAAAGGGTTCCTCCTTCTTGAGTGGTTTCTTTAATAGTAAGAAGAGTTGTTCCGACTTGTGCATTCACCTTAATCCCGACGAATGTAAAGGTCAGCCCTTCTCGTCCAATCTTACCCTGTGAAGGTGAAGTAGGAGTTGCTGTGAACTGGCCTTTATCTTGACTCAGTTCCCAGTTTGTTGGTTTGGTAAACGTAATTCCGGTCAGATCGGTACTGAGATCTTTCGCGTTATCCCCTAGAGGAATTTGAAAGGCCAAGGAGGTAATATTGATGTAGCCACTTTGGTTATTGGAAACCGTCAAAGTTAAAGTTGTATCCCCATTAATTTGGAGGATATCAGGGGTGGTTAAAACCGCATAAGTAAGCTTCGTTTCTTCTTGAATCTTCATCTTATTTTTCCCTTTGTGTTAAAATTTTTAAGACGCAACCATCCCTCTAAGAACCGAGGAGGGGCATCGGGAAGACGGGCTAGAGCACTGGCTTTGGTAAGAGGCTGTACTGTCCAGGTGCTAGAATTTGAGTGTTGAATCCAGCACCATTGGCCATTTTGTTCAGAAAGTTTCGGGATGCGGATAGCATCCGAATCCGTAAGTAAAGGTCCTACTCGAAAGCTAACCTCCATGCTCTTGAGGGCTAACTCAACTAAGGAAGAAGGCAAGGTAATGCTTTTGTCAGGCAGGATTCCGGTATGCGCGTAAACACTTCCCCGCGGATCCATGAGAAGGGTACAGCACATCTTGTTCCCATCAAACTTTAAAGAAATGTAATTACGGGTATCACCACCAATGGGTTTAATATAAGGTGGATTGGCTGGAGTCAGCCCGCTTGGGTAATGAACAGCATTAAAGACTGTATAGTTATCACTGTCTAAATAATACCCTACTAAGCCATCATCTCTTAATTCCAAGCTACCTAATCGAATATCAAAGGAGATAGTAGAGATACCTCCGTCATCTTGTTTAAATGTAGTTTCCCAACTCTGGTTGTAGGTCGACTCACCGTCCCAAACAAACTGCAATTTAGCACGCACGAGAGCAAGCGGTCGACCAATCAAAACGGAAAGCTTTTGATCATCTCTTCCACCAAGCGGGTTTACAAACCATAATGTTTCATCAATGACTTGGAAGAAGTTTTTAAAGGCGTTCGCTTTGTTAGTACCTACAATTCCTTGGATCAATCCTCGCAAACGAATATTTGGTATTTTACTAGGATCAATAAGCGGGTTTGGGCTATCGGGGACAGAAGTCCAGTTGACGTTTTGTGTTCCTCCTTCTACCAGCACTTCCCCTAGTAGGTGACCTTGACCATCATAAACCATAACACTGTTATCAATATGATTGGGAAGGAGCCACCCACAAATTGGATTTGCATTGGCAGCGAGTCCGACCTCCTCTTCATCATTGGTACTATCCACCCAACGGAAGTTTAAGCGGCTGGTTTGTATAGGTCCTAAACGCTGCTGGATGAATTGATTGGGTGAGGTCAGTTCCCCTGGCTGATCTGGTATTAAATAGGAGGATCGAATCGGTAGGAAAGCTTGATAGTTCCCCCCGATGTTGCCATTTGCATAGATCAAGTTAGTGACTTGGCCAAAGCAATCAACAACTTGCAGTTTCTTAAACATAAAAAAGCCAGCTTTTTGAGGGAAGAAAAAAGGAGCGGCTCCACCAAAAGAGGTATCCACATCTCCCTGTTCTGGGTTAGGAATAGCATGATGCTGATCACCGACTTGACTTGCAATGCTCGCATCAGGAGGCCAATTTTGCTCAATTTTATGCATGCTTAATTGATCATAGAACCCACTGAGTCGTTGAGAAAGAATATCCCAGTCTTGAAGGTCTTGGAGCAGTTTATCGATATTCGAAAGATCAAGGTTTGGGTGATTCTTTAGGTAATTTTCTAAACGGGCTTGAAAGTTAAAGACGGCTTGTGGGGTGAGAAAAGTTCTGCCAGAAAATGCTTGGATTAAGTCATTGCTTGGTTGTTGCTGACCAATCCAACGATACTGTTCACCATCAAATTGCCATTGATCTAAACCAAAGACCCATGGATCGTTAACACTATTCTGCGTATAGGTTGGATACCAATCGACATCCCATTCTAGAAACAGAGGCCTCCAGGCTTGAACCCATGATCCATAGGCCAGGGAATCTGGACACACTGATTGAGAGCTTGCCCACTGATGGTTAGTAATTGCTTGTTGCACGAGAGCTTCTTTACTCTGGTCTTGCAGACCATCTCGGGCAATAACAAGAGCATTATTGGGGTCAAGAAAGAACACTTCATTGCACAAAGCAGCAATCTGACCATTGGGAACATAAGAGTTATTGACTGGATAGAGAATGTTTTTTTGCAGGCCTGCCGTTGTGGCATCAACACTTTTTCCGTCAATCATTAAGCCGGTTACAGTTTGTCCTGGTAATCGGCATAAAAGCAAATCATCATCGGATTGAGGGAAGCTTGTATCAAGTCCTGAAATAAGAACCACGGGATCATTAGGATGCCAGAATCTTGGCATAGCGGTTGGCTTTAAGATAAAGGTATCTGGGAGTTTTAAGATATTTTTAGCATAAGAAGCAATACTTGTGGGGTCTTGGGGGTTGGGAAGGGAACTGGCTAATTGGTTAACTTGTTGTTGTTTTTGTTCAACCGATTGGCGGAAAGAATTAAAAACAGGAGAACCAATTTTAAGGTTATCTTGAATTTGAGAGAAGTCACCAGGGGGATACTGTGGACTATAAGGAGGAGAAGTATTATAAAGCTTTCCAGCTTTCCACCACCTTTTATAAAGCTCTTCTTGCAGAGATGCTAATTGGCGTACATTTTCATCGAGTTGGTTTTGCTGGCTATTTAAAGTAGCCAAGGCTTCGGCATAAGGACGAGGGTCAGGGCTATACTGGCTTGTCTGATGAGGGGCTGGAACAATTTGCCAAAAAGTTCCACCGTTAGATGACCCATACCAAGCTTGGCGGATTTGATTGCTCACCCGAGCCACTCCATCAGGCTTATCTAGAGATTCGAGCAAGCCATATTGAAACGCTTCTAACAAAACTGTATCAATAGTTTGGCCTTCTTTCTGAGCTTGGGTTTGAACTAAGGCCGCAAGCGCATCGATCGCAGTATTGCCAATTGCCACTTTGACTTGTTCAGAAATGGATTTTGGATCGCTATTTGGGCGTTGAGGAATAATCTCTGTTTGCCAGGTTATAGAATGGAGCATCCCATGAAACAAAGATTGTTGAGGGGAAGCTGCGGTTGGAACTTGGTTGGTTTGCCATTTTAACTCTGACAGCCGATCTTTCCACGTATCGCTAGTAATACCGGCTAAGGGATCTTCTCCTGGCTTAGAGTACCATCCGACCACAAGGTAAGTTAGTAGGCTGTTATTAGGTAGGGTAGCTACTTGTGTGTCGACAAAGCTAAAGACGTTTTCAATGCCAGGAGCATAAGCTGAAAAAGTCACATTTCCTGGCCCAACGGCTTGAAGGAAAAGATGATCGGGGTTTGGGTCTATCCATGTTGGCGTAAGCTCTTCTGCTTTGCCTAACTTTGTTTTTTCTAATTTCTCGGCATTAGGGTTAATAAAAGGGCTTGTTCCCTCATCGCCTAAATAATCGCTTTGAATAATCCAACTTTTAAGAGAAGCAGGAGAAGCACCTGGTTGAAAGCGCAAGACCAGCCAGCGATTAGGAATGGTCGGAAAACGGACTTTAGCATCAGAGATTTTTAAGGCATTATTTTGTTCTTGAACAAGATATTTTTTTTATGGGCCCAGTCGCTAATCAGCCATTGTTGAGCTGTTTTTATAGGAGTAACAGTTATTCCTGTCGTCGCTAAGGGGGCTCCATTTTTATTAAATTGTTGTTGAAAATCAGAAGAAACCTGACCTTGTTCTAGAGCTATTACGATATCGTTAATTCCTAAATTTACGGTGAAGAGGAACTGATTTGTAGTGCCATGGGTTAAAGTGTTGGGGAGTGTCCAGTGCAAATGGATACCTTGCTTGATATTGCCTGATAGGTTTCCAAAAGGTGGGGGTTCAGGGCTTTGAAATTCCTTGATAAGAGCATTATAATCCATAGACCAGCGATTAAACCCGCTTCCGTTGATAACCTGTTGGTTGACAACCATTCCCTGCAAGTTTACGGGGACAAACAACATAGAAGTGAAATTGTTCATGAAAGGGATTCCTTGGGATTATGTACTTTGTGTATTTTGAAAAACCATTTGTTCGGGGACATCAATCATCTGCAAGGCAAAATCAGCTGACCCGAAGGGCCCGGACATTCCTTGCTGTTTTGCTAAGTTTTGCTGTAAGTTAGAAATATTCAAGACACGAGAATTACTCTGAGGACGATAATCGCTTTCCTGAAGTATGTAAGAAATTCCAGTCAGTTTGCCATCTGCAGGATTACGCAGCCCTATTTCCAATTGATTATTGACGTCTTCAACACCAAAGCATAACCCTTCTTTAGGTTCATTAAGCTCAATCCAGGAAGGAATTTCTGGGAATAAACATAACAATACATCCGGGGCTAGACGGTCCATTCGTAAAAGATTGAGGGGATCTGAAGCTTGAGGACCCTCTGCGGTTTGCGTTACGGTACGGTAGGCTTTAACTTCTAAGCCTGGCCAACTAGAGACCACAGTAGAGCGAAAAATAAAGCCAGCCAAGGCATCACTTGAGGGCGGATTAGAAGGGGTTAACCCTAAGAGTTTTTCTCGCACTTGTAAAATTAAAGTATCAACAGTCTCTTGAATAATATCCTTTGTTATTTGGTAATAGAAGCTATCCTTACTGGTATGAATTCCAATACTCATGGCGCCTTGAACCAAGCTATCCAACCAGGCACGATCAAGGTAGAAAAACCTCACTGATTCACGGGGTAACATTTGGCTATCTGGAACTAAGTTATTAAAAGGAATACCGTACAACAAATATAAACGTGCTAACCATTCTACTATGGCTGTTAGTTCATCCCCTCCCATTGTTTGGATGAGGGTTTTAGCATTATCTTGCTGTAATAATTTTTTAAGCTCGTCGACAAGATTGGTTGGTGGTGTGTCTTTCTTGGATCGTCCTGGAGAGAATGATGAAGAAGTTTTGTTTTGTTTGCTTGTTCCATCGTCTTCTCCATCAGAGTCTGCGGGGCTGTAAGTTGAAGTAACCTTAGGAGCGATTTTCTGAGCGAAATCATTAACTAAATAATTCAGGTAGGTTTGTGAAACCAAGTTTGCGTCAAGCCATTGATTGACATCACTTGTATTAGATTTGAGAAGGTCGTAAAGCTGATCCGAAGTAAAACGAGCAACCATAAGGTCAACGAGCTGATTTGCCTGCCTCTGCCAGTTAAGTACATTAGCAGCGAAGGAGCCATTGGATAAAGCAAGCAATCGCCCAGTCTGCCAAGCTGCAGCATAAGATAAATTAAAAAGGCCCGTTGCTTGATCATAAATAATAGCTTCAGCTGCAGTTTGGAAAGGCTCGCGATTTGTTGTGAATCTTTCACTTAAAACAGGAGAAAAAGGCCCGCGATACCACGCAAAGGTTTGATCACCTGGTAATGTCTGATAATTTATAGGCACGTAGCCGTTAGATAAGGCTTGTTTTGCTAAAGATTCTGAAGGTAAATTATTATTCTGTTTAATCGGCATTTGGAAAAGAAGATTAGTTCCGGCTTGGCTCCCAGGACTTACCAGGTTAAGCATTAATTGACTAAAGGTTTCCCCTGTCTCTGGTAAACAAGTAAAGGCCCAGCTGGCTAATGAAACCAAACGAATTTTTTGAATTCCACTGGGAAAAGAAGGGTTATCTACCAAATAAGGTTCAAAACCTTCTAAAGAAACTAAGTGAAGGATTTGCTTAGTCGGAACTGTTGGATTCTGAATAGGAAATCTATTGGAGATCACCACAGAAAACCAGCCTGAATGTGTCATATTAAGGATTTCTTTGTCGCCAACGTTGACCTGGCGACCATGGGCAAGATAAGGTAATTCATCCTGGCGAGGCACTAGGTTTATGAAAGTATCTGTTGTTACATCAATCGCTTGACATGGCATGTCATCAGTCTGCCCATAATTCAACTGAGAGATTAAAGGTCCTAGGATGCCATTCTCATTTATATTTCGGATCTGGCCAAGTTTAAGGGTGGCTACTTTAGTTGGGTTGTTACCGGCAGAAGATGGATTGGTAGTCTCTGGGATTTCGACTTGATCTTCATCGAACAATAAAAGCGCTATCCAAGGGGTTCCCTCCGGATTTCCTTTAAGCAGTCGTTCCCAAGGCAAGCTGCGTTTGGTTAAGACAATTTGAGGGAGCTTATGTCCAAACTGCCCTTGGCCCCCAGAAGCAGGATATAAGTATTGAATATCGCTACTAGTGTTTAAATTAAATCTTGCCCCCTGAACAGAAAACGCCTGGGTTGTGCTAAAATTTTGATTAAGTAAAATACCTTCACTATCTTTGCCTGAAAGATTTTGGTTAACGGTAATAGTATAATCGTCATCCAGTAAGGGAGGTATAATATTATCAAAAAACTCGATATCGCCCAGTGGAAGAAGTTGAAGGGTAGATTCGTGTATTACTGTTTTCATTATTCTTGTTCCCATAGTTTTTAACTAAGCGGCAAAGAACCCAAGAGGGGTTCAGCTTCGAACGCAGATATTGGATCATTGGTAAGATTGTCTAGGGTTCCATCAGTGCCTATAAAATTGGTTAAATTTTGTAAATCCTTAAAAATACTCGTCCTAATATTAGCAACTTGAGTGAGGGTATTATGGATGATGGTTAAAGCCTGATTACTTTGTTGGGGGGTATTTGCATGTTGAGAAGGGTTTATTGATAATGGTAGATAAGGTGGTATCTTTTCATCTTGTTCATCAATTGGAAAATAGGTAAAAGCCGTTTGCATATCAATAGGGCCTGTGTGACCTGGTTGGATCTGGGATTGAGGGATAACCTTTTCTAATCCGATCAAACGATTCGGCAGTAGCCTATCGTTAGGATCAATATTTTGAGGATCATCAATAGGCTTACCCCATAGGGAAGTTGGCATATCTCGATTAAGTCGTTTGGAATCTTGCCAGGATATGGGGGAACCGCTCTTACTAGTAACTGATATAGTCTGGGTGGAGGTTGTATCAACTCCAACTTGCATAGGGCGGATTGCAACAAAGTAATCAGGAATCGGTTGCCCTTGCTGATCAGCAGAATGAAAAACTTGGTTATTAAAGGTGATTTGTGTAAGAGGAATAGCGCTTTCTATCGCCAAGGTAAATTCATCAGCACGAACCAACCAACGGGTCGTTTGATCGTCATTTTTAACTTGCCCAAGAAGACCATCAGTGACACGGATATGAGATATTTCGACAGAGGAAGTATCGGCAAGACTCAGGGTAACTATGTTTTGTAAGTTACGCGCCGAGTTAGGGGACTGAGGCAGCATGGTTTTAAAATCATCCCACCCAATTTTACTTATACCTTCTCTTTGATCCGCTCCAAAAGGGATGGAAAAGGATATAATATACCAATCAATATGGGCGGTTCCACCTGTAGGAGGGCCCCATAACATTAAAGTTGCTCCTAACTCAACTTTAAAAGTAATAGTCGTTAACCAAAGATCGAGCCGGTAGGAACAGCCGACAGTTATACCAATATCGGCAATAAAATAAAAAGGATTCCAATGAGCTAAAACATCTGCATAAGCTGTGAGCCAGGCTCTTAGATCGCCGGACTGGAATAACACTTCTAAGGATCCTCCTGCCATTATGCAAGAGGGAGTCAAAGCAAAATAAGATCCCCCTTTGATGGTTACGTCACCGGAAGGAATCCAATTAAAACCAAGGCGAGGTTCGCTTGGATAATAGGCAGGGGGGGTGAAAGCCGGATGATAACCGCCCAAGGTAAGGACGAATTCTCCGGCATGGACGTTTGACCCAAACCAAACATAAAAAGCAAAACCTCCCATTAAATGACAAGAAGGGTCTAGCACGTATGAATTGTTAGAAAGGAGGGCAGAAGCTTGGAAGAGGCCCTGGGCAGGATCAAGAACCACTTCGAGGTCTAATTCTACATAAGCATAGCTTTCTCCTTGGGCAGGTAAGCTTGCAAAGGATTTTCCCAATAGAATAATCTCAAATTCTTTGCCAAATTCAACAATAGCAAGAGCAGTAGAATTTATAAGCTCAAAAGATGTAAATTTAATGCCTGCAGCCAACCAATATTCGCCAACTTGTTCCGAAATAACTTTATCTAAGGTTTCTAAAGCATAATTCATTGCTGCAGGTGAACTTGGGTCATTAGGCCCAACAAGGGTAGTAGGATCCCTAAAAGCTTGAACCAACGGAAAACTATTGAATTGATCTAAAGAAGGGGGTTGCAAAAGCCGGTTGTACCCAAAACCCATAGCCAATCCTGTTACAAGAAATGCAGGGGGCCCACCAATAATATCATCGACAAAAGCAAAAACAAACAAGGATGAAGGCCCTTGTCCCACTATTAAAGAACCCAAAGCCGAGATGCTAAGTTCTTCTATATTGATGAGGGCTTGGCCATCATACTCAGTTGTTCTTGATTGAGAATCGGGCAATTTTAAGAGAGAACCACTCATGTCTATAGGCCCAGCCAGATAAGACAAGCCTAAGCCGTTAAGGTTAAATTGCCATTGATGGGGGGATGGGTCATTTAAAGGAACACTTAAAGAAAAGCCCATAAGATCAAAGGATAATCCGCCTACTGAGGCAGAAACATCCAAAAACAAAGCAAGATCAGGCCCAGCGAAGCCAAGGCCTATTTTCTCAAACTGAAGAGGACCTATCGCTTTTTGAATGGGAAAGGAAAGAGTAGGACTAGAGTTTGAAGAATCTCTCAAGTTTTCTTTGGTAAGCAGAGAAGAGGGCTGCTCTGTTTGTGGAAGAGAGAAAACCTTATCGCCCAAGAGTAAGTCAACATGAAAGGTAAGTCCTTGAGCGGCAGTTTTCGTCGTTTGGTCTAGAGGATTTTCATAAGAAATACCAGCTGCAGAAGCATAAATTATTTCAAACAGTTGCAGTTCTAGAGGCTCATCAGCAGCCTGATTAAGGATAGGAATGTAAGAAATTAAGTCAAGTTTTGGCTGATAAAACAAACTAACTAGCCCTTGCCATTTTCCTGACGTATCTTTGTTGAGTTGAATGAGAAGTGCAGCATTTTGATCAATGTCTACATTAAGAGTAAGTTTATCTTGAGAAGGACGAAGCTCAACTTGAAGATTGTTTAAGGTGATATCGGGGAAGAAAGACGGAAGAGTTATAGGTGGATCAAATTTTTCGAATAGATCCTGTATTAGATTGGTAATGGAAATAGACTGTGATGCTGGCGGACCCCCTGTAAAAATCCACCCGTCCGTTTGTGAATAAGTGGCACTAAGATCAACGTAAATGCTTCCTATCTCAAGAGTTCCATACAGTAAGGCTGTGTTGAGTTTGCTTGAAAGAACCTCGACTTGAAAATAGATATTCTGCAGATTTAAAGAAGTACCATCAAAAAGGGCCACATCCACAGAACCCATAGCGCCCAGGCTATAAGTTCCTGGCAAGCTAGTTTGGAGAGCAATATCTAAGGAAGTCAAATCGACATCAAAAGGAAGTTTTAAGTCACTCTGGTTTGTTGCAATGCTCACCAAATAACTTAATTTAAGAGATCCTGTAAAACTGCCTTCAATATATAGATTGTCTGTCATTTATGGCACTTCCTTTCTTATGCAGGAGCAATTTCAACGTTAAAAATTCCAATCTTCTCAAACTCAACTTGGGCTTCACAATTAATAGCGGAAGTCTTGGTCGAGGGGTCGGTTGGATTTAGGATGGTCCAGGTAACCCAAAAACTACAATCTTTAAAAGGTGGAAAAAGATTAAGAGGTTTATTCGGATCAGAGCCAACGCTTACAGTCAAAGAAGAAAGGGTGAAACTAGAGTTTCCAATTCCAATTGTGGCTATAAATCCTTGAAAATCAATTGCACTAAGAGCCGATTGTAAAGGGCTGGGAATTAAATCATCCCATTTGTTTCCTGCCATCAAGATAAAAACATGCTCTAAGGAGAGAGGTTTTGGTGATCTAACACCGAACATAAGAAAATTTTCAGTTTCTTTGAGACCAACAGAAAAATCCAAGGTTGTGGTTGCATCAACAATAAGATCCAACTCAAAGTAAAGTTCAGGCGTTACGTCCGCAGGGCAATCATTTTCACTATCTTCTGCAATCGGAATAAGCCTGACTCCAAACTTAGGATTACTAACAGTAAAAAGATCAAAAAGAAAAAATGTTGCATCTTTTGTGCTAAGAAGCGGGGAAGTTAATTGCAGATTTGGAAAATTCAAAGAGAAGCCTGGAATTCTATTCTTATTATCAATTTGCCCAAAGAAATGAGAATCATTATTAAATTTTACACCCAGAAAATTTAAGAAATATACAATTGATTGAAAGATAGGGTCTGTAAGGTTTAACTCTGCATAAAAATTAAGCCCTTCCTGAAGGTCTTCAGTCACATGATTTTCCATTGGCCAAGCAGGTAATGTTGTAGTTGAAAATATAAAAGAAGGATTAGAAAAGGATTGATCTAGAATAGGGAAAACTAAGAACTCAAAAAAGCTTGTTCCTAATGTCCAAGGAGTTCCATCAGTATTTGTCAGATCAGTTGTCTGTAAGACCATAGTCAGTGTCTGATTACTTAAGGTAAACTGAAGCGTTTTTACGAACATATTGGTAGAGAAAAAAGAAGTTTTTCCGGCCTTAATAATAAGAGGGGAAGAACCAGAAGGATCAATAACATCGCTTCTTGATAAATTCGTAATAGTTAGCAATGCACCAACGGGGACGCCCAAATAGTCTATAATATTTTGAAGAATGGTACCCACATTGTTGGCGTTAGAACTTGTTAAAGTTTGTTGATCTAAAACAACGCTTCCCTCACCTGTAACAGGTAGTTGATTTCTAAGAGCTGTTGCAAGATCTAATAAGCTCATTCTTTATTATCTTTCTTTTTACACATCTATAATAACGCCCATGTGATCACTTGTTCTTCTAACAAAACCATAATTATTGACTTGTCGGAAAAGTGCATCTTTTTGCGTAGAATCTAAAAGGACGCCTTTCACTTTTTTAATAAAGATAGTTTTAATAGAATCTTGCATTCCAGGCGCATAAGTGTAGCCTTTTTTTGCTGCTTTTGCTGAAGGTAAAGCTGCAGCATAACCATAGGCAGGCAAACCACCTCCTGCCAGTGGTCCTGCTTTTTTTATATAAGCTCCAGCTATTTCATTAATGTCCATTTCTCCCTTAGCAGCTCCAGGAGTTTTATAGCGGATAAAGATCTGATCATAACTACTAGAGGCGTAATCATAATCTGGATAGTCTCCCCCTTTAATACTTGCAGTTTTAACAGCTTTTAAAGAGGTTTTAGCGTAGACGGTCTTTACCCCTGGCGGGGTTATTGGGGTTAAAAAGTTACCTGTAAAATTTCCACCAGGTGTGCTCTTTTTAGTACGCATAGCCTTTTTAGGAGCAACCATAAGGGGACCGTAAGCCTCAGCCCTCTTTGTATTATCATTAGCATCGACATTAAAATCTCCCCCCAGAACACAAACATCAACCGCCATTGGCGTGTTGAACGGCGGAGCAATAGAAGATGTCCCTATTAGGCTTATAGCCGCATTGACAGGAGAAGCCTGGGTAAAAGGGGCATGGAAAGCAATCACATCTATTGTTCTTTTCCCTCCTTTCAGTTCTTGGAACCGTGTTAACCAAGGTCGGCGCTCCCCAGCTGTTGGAAACTCGAGAATTTCTCCTTTTTTACCGGTCTTAATAAACTCCCATTGCCCCCCCCATTTCTTAACAGTCGTACCACCAGGTATTTTCCAGTGTGTAGCGCTATAATCCTTCCAACCGCCTGGCGGTAGGGGAGATGTTGGATCTCTAGTGGTTGTTCCATCAAATTTCCAAGGTCCTTGAAACTGAACCGTATTCTTATTAAAGAATACAACAATCCCCTCTCTCCTTCCTCCCGCACCAGTAACAATAGGTGGAACTAGATCCCAAACAGGTGCTCCAGGAAGGGCATTTAATTGTTTTAGCAATTGGAGAGCTCCTTGGTAAGCACTCCCTTTCCCCACCAACTCTCCTTGCTTTCCCCCTTTTCCACATGGTAATTCAATTAATGCAAAAATATCTGGAGTATTCTTTTTAAATACATTTAAAATATTGTTTAATGCTGCAGCAGAAGCAGCCACATTTTTTGGGTCGTTAATCCGCTTCATTGTAAATTTCAGTAGATTCCAGAATACAATTCTAGTCATAACGGTTTATTCCTTTCCTCAGCAACCTACAGGTTTGTCTTTGATAAGTTCAGGGTTAACTTTAAAGGTTGGTTGTATGCGAATTGCCCTTATCATTTCTTGAGTTTCTTGGAAAGTAGGAGCAGAAATTACCCTATCATTTTCGAATTCTATTTCTTGAACCCACCGCTCAAAACGTTTTAAGTCCAATCGACATATATCGGGAGCATCTTCAGTAACGAAGTTCCTTTTATACCAACAACCATGAGGGTTAAAATGCACACACGTTAAAGGCTTTTTGGGTGTATTATGGACGCCACAAAGACAACTATCGGTATCAAATAATTGACAAGTCGCCCATTTAACCAAGGAAAATTCCCCAGTTATAGAAATAGTTATCTCAGTGTTAGGAAAAAGAAGAGAAAAACGCATATGATCTAAGTTCATTAAGGTTTGAGGAGGCAAACAAGGTAATATCTGCATACGACAACAAGGAGCCGGACACCCTTCACAAGGATTACTTTTTGTTAAGTCATCAAATGTTTTTCCAAGAGTAGAAGAAGCCATTATTATATCCCTTCAATTTGAAAATTTTCAATAGAGCCGCCCATTTTTATCTATGAGAGTTTATTTTGCTGAAATATTAGTTACAAGGACTTGGATAACAAATCAAATCTCCCTCTCTACCGCTTGCAAGAATCAATCGGTCTTGGGAAGTTGGGGTATTAATAGAGTCGTTTAAGCTGATTCACCCAACTTGAGATTTTTCTTGCCCACCATAAGCTTTTTCCTTTAAGAGGATAAAAAGTAAATATTGATTTTTTCTCATGTTTATTATTTGTGTAAGATAAATTTGAATTATATATTCTCAACTTCCCTCCATCTTATATTTTAACTTTGTTTGATTATAATAACTAATTAATGAAAATATAAATGTATGATTTAGCGCCAGATACGTAAATCTTAATCAAAAAATAACATGTATTAAGGTATCGCCAAATTACTAATAAAGGTTAGATTTATAGATTCTGGTGCAAATTTAAAATCAGAGTGAGCTAAGGCTGCTGCAAGGGGAAATAACGTGGACGCAATTTAGGCATAACCTTTGAAAAGACGGTTGAAAAATTAAATCTGATCTTGAAACTTTCCGTCAAATAGATCGTCTGCTCTTCGACCATCCTAGCCATAGCCTCAATTCCTTTGAGACTTCGATTAGCTGTCTTATAGGTAAAGGACTGGAATCCTACCATTGAATTATCAAGGCGTTTGCCAAAATCCCTGATAGCAAGAGCAGAATAAATGTTATTGATTATATTTATAAGCTTTTTATAGAAAATATAATTGGACTTGACCATTATAAAATTATGCAATTTATTGGCTTAATAATTGAAAATTCAAAAGTAGGTGAATATTGCTGTCGACCGCTAAAATACCACTCATAGATGCTAACCCCTCAAAGTTATTGACTCCCTGTGGCATCCATTTAATTGACTCCATTTGAAAAGGTTAAATAAGCAAATTTGCCAGTATTATTGACCCTCTTGGAAAAAGAGTGTTATTTTCTAAGATAAGAACACTGATGGAAAGGCCTTAAATAGAACTGCGCCCTCCCGGCAGATGCCGATACAGCGTCGAAGGAGCAACAGCTAGCCTTTTAGCCACTTCTTCCACGGTAATATTGTCATCTTTCAGCAAAGCTTTAGCGACAATAAGATCTTCAGCTTTAAGAGAAGGTGGCCGGGCCCCCGGGTCTGTTGCATTCAGAAACTAACTATATAGAAATCCTATCTATTATCTAAAATGGTACTGTCGCATCTGTTTGAGGAGAGTATAATTGTGAGTAAGACGGCCTGATTTTGGACACCCTAAGCCATTAGGTTGGCAAAATTAAGAAATGCAGATTGAGAAGCTGTTTGTCCAATTATTTGCCCTTTTTGTATCATACGAATATTTTCGATTCCTGAAATAGTCTGTTTGGCTGAATAGAAGTTTTTAAACCCAAGAGTTGGCCTTGTTCGTTTCTTGATAAATCGATGATCCTGCTCAACAATATTGTTGAGATATTTGATTTGTCGTATCTCAATTTCATCGCCTTTTGAGACATTCTTATTAAAATAATCAAGGGCTGCTTTGTTGCTACAACTCTTGTCAACTGTCACTTTGTCAGGCTTTCCATTCTGCTTGAAAGCCTTTCTGAAAAAGGCCTTTGCAGCATCAGCATCTCTTTTGGCTCGCAGTAGAAAGTCAATAGTATTTCCTTGACTATCGACGGACCGATAAAGGTAAACCCATTTCCCGTTCAACTTGATATAAGTCTCGTCCATGCGCCAGCTCCCCCTAACTGGTTTTTTGCGCTGACGAACACGCTTATCAATTAGATACACAAACCGACGCACCCATCTCTGTAACGTCGAATGGTCGATAATGGCCCCTCTGATCATCATCATTTCTTCCAAGTCTCTGTAGCTTAGAGAAAATCGACATTTCATATACACAAAAAGCATGATAACTGAGGGAGAAGAACAAAATCCTTTAAAATGGGGAAGAAGACGGGGACATATGGTGAGCATCTAAACAGACTGTTTTCTAAACCTTTACACCTTAATCTCTCAATTTTCAACAAATGCGACAGTACCCATTTAAAGAAGGTAAAGGGAAACAAGATAAGGCTTGTGCTGCTCTTTTTGATAAACGGCTGAATTCTGGTACAGGCAATATCTTTCCTGAAAGAGTAAATAACGATTCAATAAAACCTATCACTTGTCTTAAAGCTAACTTGAATAAATGACGGAAAGTTAGGAGGAGATTTATACAAGTCTGAGAGTAAACTAAAGGCCGGCCCCGTTTTCGTTCTTCTGCTGAAGGAGCTAACCAGCTTTCCTCAAGATCTTCACTTAACCAAACTGTTAAAGATCCTCTTTGCTTCAAAGCCTTATTATACTCACGCCAGTTTGTTACTTTATAAGAAATCTTCTTGGTTGAAAATTTACTAATCTGCTTCTTCATAAACTCAATCTACCAAATCTATTGCAGCCTATCTCCTATTTATCAGTTCATGGGTATTTTGGCAACAAAGTGATAATAATGCTCTTAATGGATTTTTGTCGGGGAAATAGCACCTAGAATGAGATGAATATGTAAGTTAATTACTTAAAATTTTAAGATGCAACAGACCCGAAAATACAATGTATCGCTATAAAAAAATCATCGGCCGGAAACTCAATGCAAGATTATGGAGTAACCAAGAGGCTGAATTGCACCTTGGATGCTTCATCTTAAATACTTTTAGCAAACTTGGCATGCCTAAATCTGCTAAAATGTAACAATTTTGGGGGAAAGGGGGAGGTTTATCCTCTATCCATATTTACACAACAACGTCATATTAACCCGCAAGACTAACTTAAAGATTGGATCATATATTGGGGGCTTGACCCAATCGTTTTGAACTCCCGGCAAAGCCTCTTTTTAACTCACATAGTGAAAGTAAAAGCTACTGCAACCGTTATTAGACCTACTGGTAAGCAAAAATGTCGCGGCTGGAAACCGCAGAAACCAAGGAAGAAAAAAGAGAGAAAAAGACTTGCGCAGCAGGTCTATTATTATTATCTATTATAATGATACCAAAGTTAAATGAGGTGGCTTTATGACAGAAACTGTCCAGTTACTCCCTTCTTTAGGACAAGAGCGTCTTTTGTTTTTACAGGAATTAACACCTAATGATACTGCCTACAATATTGGTATAGCTCTTTCATTTGAAGGACCTTTGGATAAGAGAGCTTTATTCTATGCATGCAAAACTCTTATGCGCTATCATGATTCTTTAAGAATGACATTTTCACAGCTTGATGGGAAACCAATTGCTACAATATCTCCAGATGTTAATATCGATATCAATCAGATTGATTGTTCAAAGGTTTCAATTGGTAAAGGGTTAAAGGAAATTTATGAAAAATTTTTCAAACAAGAAATTAGTAAAGTTTTTAATTTGGAAAAAGGGCCATTAATTCGCCATACATTATTATGCTTTAATCCCAATCTTCATATTTTGATTATGAGTTGTCATCATATTATTTTTGATGGTTGGTCAATGATGGTATATTTGAAAGAGTTGGCAGCTAATTATCAGGCATTAATTCGTCATCAATCATTATCATTGACGCCTGTTACTCACTTTTATAGGGATTTTATTGTTGAACAAAGAGCAAGGATGCAAGGCGTAGTTCAAGAAGAGTTATTAGAATATTGGAAACATCAACTGGCTTATTTAGAGCCGCTAATCTTACCGACAGACAAACCCAGAACCCGAGAATCTCCTAATATAAAAAAGTATGATTTTAATTTTTCAACTGAATTCTCTCAAACACTGAGGCAACTTAGCCAAGAAAAAGGAGTTACCTTATATACAATCTTATTTTCTGCATTTTGTTCATTTCTTTTTCGCCATTCTGGACAAGAAGACTTTTCAATAGGGGTTCCTATGCACGGGCGAAATAAAGGTAATCTTGAAGATGTTATTGGATTTTTTATCAATACCCTACCCATCCGAGTCAATTTAGCAAGTAATAAAAGATTTGCAACGCTTGTTGAAGAAGTCAAAGTTACTATGAGAGGTGCATTAATGCATCAAGAAGTACCTTTGTCGCATTTAATAACAGAATTAAAGTTATCCCGGGATATTAATCGAGATCCTTTGTTTCCGGTAATGTTTACAATGGAAAATTTTCAACCTCCTTCTCTTGATTTTAATAATTTGAATGTAAAAATGGTAGGCATTGAAGCAGGTGGAATACCTTGTGCTATATCGCTGGAAGTTCACACTTATTTAGAGGATTTTCTTGGCGTATTTAAATACGATGCTAACCTCTTTAAGAAGTCTACTATACACCGTATGGTGGGACATTGGTTAGAATTATTAAAGGGCATAAGCCAAAACTATGATCAGGCGATAAGTCAATTGCCTTTGCTAACTGCTTTAGAGCGTAAACAGCTTCTCATAGATTGGAACAAAACAGAAAAAAATACCCCAAAGACAAAACGATTCATCAGTTGTTTGAAGAGCAAGTCCTAAAAACACCAAATAATATAGCAGTAATTTTTGAAGAGCAAGAACTTACCTACCAAGAGCTTAATACAAAAGCTAATCAGCTTGCTCATTACTTGAGAGAACAAGGAGTTAAGCCCGATACGTTGGTGGCAATCGCTTGTGAGCGGTCGTTAGAGATGATCATCGGTATTCTAGCGATCTTAAAAGCAGGTGGGGCTTATGTCCCGATCGATCCCTCATATCCTCAAGACCGTATCCAGTTTATGTTAGAGGACACCAGAGCTTCATTGATTCTTACACAACAAGATATTCTTAAGAGATTACCAAGAACAGAAGCTGAAGTGTTTTCGATAGACACGAATCAAGAAAAGCTCACGAATTATCCAACATCAAATCCATCTTATATCACCCAACCTCATCATCTAGCCTATGTCATCTATACATCTGGGTCTACAGGAACACCCAAGGGCGTATTAAGCATTCATCAGGGACTGGTAAATCATCTTTTATGGATGAAAGATTATTGCAAATTAATAGAAAACGACTCCATTTTACAAAAGACCCCTTATACATTTGATGTTTCTGTATGGGAGTTTTTACTTCCTCTGATAGGGGGAGCTCAGCTTGTATTTGCAAAGCCAGAAGGCCACAAAGACCCCGCTTATTTAAAAGAAACCATAAATTTTTATAAAATTACCTTAATGCATTTCGTTCCCTCCATGCTAGGTGCGTTTTTATATACTCAAAAAGGTGCAGCATGCCCAAGTCTTAAACGTGTGATCGTTGGTGGAGAAGCGCTTTCTCCATCACTTAGAGAAAAGTTTTTTGAAGGATTCTCCCACGTAGAATTGCACAACTTATATGGTCCTACAGAAGCTTCAATTGATGTGACATATTGGGATTGTGCATGTGAGAATACATTAGGTATAGTTCCCATTGGGAAGCCTATTTGGAATACATCTATATATATTCTTGATGAATCGATTCAACCTGTCCCGAATGGTGTTGTTGGAGAACTTTACATCGGGGGAGATGGGTTGGCGAGAGGCTATTTGAATAGGCCTGAATTAACGGCAGAGAGATTTATCAAGAACCCGTTTGTAAGTGAAGAGGAGAAAGCACAAGGTAAGAACCTAAGATTATACCGTACAGGAGATTTAGCACGCTGGTTACCTGATGGTAATTTAGAATATATAGGTCGTATTGATCATCAAGTAAAGATCAGAGGCTTCCGCATTGAATGTGGAGAGATTGAGCAAACGTTGCTAATGCACCCTGCTATTACTCAGGCGGTAGTGATTGCTGATGAATCAGAGACAGGTAAACAGTTAGTTGCATACTTTGTTGCTGAGAAGGGATCTGACCTTTCTCAGGAAGATCTCATTCATCACCTAAGTAAGACGTTGCCAGATTATATGGTACCGAGTGTGTTTATGCCGTTAGCAAGCATGCCATTAACCAGTAATGGTAAATTAGACCGTAAGGCCTTACCCAAACCTGAATTTACCGTAAGTAATAATTATACTGCTCCAAGGAATGAGGTAGAACATCAAATACGTCAGATTTGGGCTGAAATGTTAGGTTTACATGTAGATAGGATAGGTATTGCTGATGACTTTTTTATATTAGGAGGTAACAGTATTCTAGCCATAAAATTAGTTAGCAAACTGAATAATTATTATAAATCTCACTTAAAAGTTGCCGATATATTTGTATATAAAAATATCGAATTACTATCCTCAAGAATCGCTCAAACTAAAGATAGTTATCAAACTGTTGTTAAATTGAACAATACCTATGATAAGCCCAATATGTTTATGGTACATCCAGGGGGAGGAGGATGTGAGCAATATACTTCTTTAGCTGATCTACTAACCGATAATTTTAGTTGCTACGGAATAGATCCCTATAATATATATCATGAAAATAAAATAGATAATATAAATGAATTAGCCAAATATTATTTATACTACATTGATGAAATAATGAATCAAACACAACAAGAAGTATACCATTTGCTTGGATGGTCATTAGGAGGGAAAATAGCATTAGAGATCGCATATATTTTAGAACAAAGAGACTGCACTAAAATTAAAGTTTATTTATTAGATACGTTCTTAAATGATAATAATATGGTATCTTTAATGGGTAATATAGATCTTAATAAAAGAAAATCTCTCTATAGAGATTACTTGGCATCACTAGGATATGAGAAATCGTATATAGAAAAAGCTAAAATGAATTATGAGATAGAATATCGTATGATGAATAAACAAAAAGTATCCTCAACATTGAGAAATACTCAAGTCTTATTATACAAAGCAATGCTTCAAGGTATAAAGAGCGATATAGATATTGAGGCGGTAAAAAAATACCAAGAATATTTATTAACACTTGAATATAATAACATAGATAAAATTCTTATAGATCAGCCGAACCTAACACTTATTAAAGTAAATGCTCATCATGAGAACATATTAAAACAAGAAGAATTAATAGCTTCTAAAATTATAGAGGCGGTCCATAGTGGCTACTCGCGTCGGAAAGATAGATATGTTACAAACTCGGCTGTAGCATGTTGATTTTAATGGATATAATGACAAGGAAGAATTTTGGGGAAAACTTCTAAGTATTTGATAATAAACAACCCCACCGTAAGCAGCGGGGTATTCAGAACAGCCTGAGCAAGAAGTGCCGTTCACATTCATTGAACTTAAGTTGCCTCATCCTAATGCTGAGGGTTGGCCACTAACTGTGTAAAATGTATACACATCCCTTCTTACTTTTTTGATTTTATTGTATTTAATTTGAGCTTAAAATCTGAGTTTAACCACTTATTTTGGGTACTTTATTAAAAATTAAAAGCATATAAATTAATACATTAATTAATATGTGTATACATTTTACACAGTTAGTGGGGTACTGTCGCATTTGTTGAAAATTGAGAGATTAAGGTGTAAAGGCTTAGAAAACAGTCTGTTTAGATGCTCACCATATGTCCCCGTCTTCTTCCCCATTTTAAAGGATTTTGTTCTTCTCCCTCAGTTATCATGCTTTTTGTGTATATGAAATGTCGATTTTCTCTAAGCTACAGAGACTTGGAAGAAATGATGATGATCAGAGGGGCCATTATCGACCATTCGACGTTACAGAGATGGGTGCGTCGGTTTGTGTATCTAATTGATAAGCGTGTTCGTCAGCGCAAAAAACCAGTTAGGGGGAGCTGGCGCATGGACGAGACTTATATCAAGTTGAACGGGAAATGGGTTTACCTTTATCGGTCCGTCGATAGTCAAGGAAATACTATTGACTTTCTACTGCGAGCCAAAAGAGATGCTGATGCTGCAAAGGCCTTTTTCAGAAAGGCTTTCAAGCAGAATGGAAAGCCTGACAAAGTGACAGTTGACAAGAGTTGTAGCAACAAAGCAGCCCTTGATTATTTTAATAAGAATGTCTCAAAAGGCGATGAAATTGAGATACGACAAATCAAATATCTCAACAATATTGTTGAGCAGGATCATCGATTTATCAAGAAACGAACAAGGCCAACTCTTGGGTTTAAAAACTTCTATTCAGCCAAACAGACTATTTCAGGAATCGAAAATATTCGTATGATACAAAAAGGGCAAATAATTGGACAAACAGCTTCTCAATCTGCATTTCTTAATTTTGCCAACCTAATGGCTTAGGGTGTCCAAAATCAGGCCGTCTTACTCACAATTATACTCTCCTCAAACAGATGCGACAGTACCGTTAGTGGCCAACCCTCTGTTTCGCAATGAGTTAGAATCTGGTCTCTGCTTATCGTCAGATTGTTCCAAAGGTGGGTGTCCCCCTTATGATAGCGTCCTAATGTTTAAGATCTTGATTTTGCAAAGTCTGTACAACTTATCTGATGATCAGATTGAATTTCAGATTAAAGACCACTTGAGTTTCATGAGATTTTTGGAGCTTCAGCTTTGGGATAAAATTCCTGACTCCTTTTTTCTATTTACGCAATAACGTCAGGTAAAATATAAGTAGCCATTAGATACTCCTCTTGGAAATTAGATGATGATTTTTAATAACCCTAGCCTTACAGCTTTAATATATACATTGCAATTGCTGAAAATTTATGTAAGCTTTTAGTGCATTTAATAGAAAACAATAAAGAAAGAACTTCTAGATGCCTATGGATAGCCATTTGATGCTCGGAAACCAGGATTTTAAAGATGATTATGGCTTAAGGTATGCCTACCTTGCGGGTGCAATGTACAAAGGAATTGCGTCGCCTGCACTAGTGATTAAGCTTGGTAAAGCTGGACTCATGGGTTTTTTTGGAACAGGCGGTTTACGCTTAGAAAAAATTGAAACCGCTATCCAAGATATTCAACAACACTTAAAGCATAATGAATCTTATGGGATGAATCTTCTCTGTAATTTAGTCAAACCTGTGCTAGAAGATCAAACGGTTGACTTGTTTTTTAAATATGGCATCAAGAGTATTGAAGCTGCTGCTTATGTGCAGATGACGCCTAGCCTTGTACGGTACCGCCTAAAAAATCTCCACCTGAATTGTGAAGGGAAAATTGAAGTCTCGCATCGTATCCTCGCAAAAGTCTCTCGGCCAGAAGTAGCGGAAGCTTTTATGAGTCCGGCTCCCCCTAATATAGTTCGTAAGCTTGTTGAAAGTGGCCAACTCACCCAGGAGGAGGCTCGATTAAGTGAAAAGATCCCTATGGCTCATGATATCTGTGTAGAAGCTGATTCAGGAGGACATACAGATCAAGGAGTGGCTTATGCCTTAATGCCAGCAATGTTAAGATTGCGGGATGAAATAATAAAGCGCTACGCTTACGAAAAAGCAATTCGTATTGGGGCTGCAGGAGGAATTGGCACGCCAGAAGCAGCAGCAGCAGCTTTTATGTTAGGAGCTGATTTTATTATGACGGGATCCATTAACCAATGTACGGTAGAGGCTGGCACCAGTGATAATGTCAAAGACCTATTACAAAATATAAACGTGCAAGATACGACTTATGCTCCTGCGGGAGATATGTTTGAATTTGGAGCAAAGGTTCAGGTCGTTCGTAAGGGGCTTTTATTTCCAGCTCGAGCAAATAAACTCTATGATTTATATCGTCAATATAATGCGCTCGAAGAAATCGATGAAAAAATTGGCCAACAAATTCAAGAGAAATATTTTAAGTGCAGCTTTGAAGAGGTCTGGGAGGAAACACGCGCTTATTATGCAAAAGAAAAACCAGAAGAAATTGAAAAGGCCAAAGAAAACGCCAAGCATAAAATGGCACTTATTTTTCGCTGGTATTTTATTTATACCACCCGCTTAGCCCTTCAAGGGAACGAGGCGCAACGCGCCAATTATCAAATTCAATGTGGGCCTGCCTTAGGGGCTTTTAATCAATGGGTAAAAGGAACATCCTTGGAGAATTGGAGGAATAGGCACGTTGATGAAATTGCAGAAAAACTGATGAAGGACGCAGCCTTATTGGTTACTAACCGGATGGAACAGTGGTCTCTGCGGACTATCCCAAGGAATCGATAGGAGTTAACCGCAAAAGTTGGTGATAGAGCTTGTAAAGGAGGCGGCGTATCATAGGGATGATTGTACGGCCCTAAATTTCAAAAAGAATGGATAAAGATAACGTCATTAGCCTCAAACAACCAGGACAATTTGAAGACCATCTGACACAGCTATTACGACATGGAGCTCAAGCTCTGATTGCTCAAGCCGTCGAAGCTGAGTTTGCCTCCTTTTTAGCGGTGCAAGCGGCACCGTCAACTTAACAAAGGATCAAAATAGGAATAAAGTAAGGAAAAAATAAACCTGGTATGATTCTGTCATGTCTTTAACCAAAGCTCCCAAACGTCACCGCTTCCCAGTCTCAATAATCAGTCAAGCTGTATGGCTTTATTACCGCTTTAACCTTAGTTATAGAGATGTCCAGGAACAACTAGCCTTTCGAGGAATTATCCTGAGTCATGAGACAGTCAGGAAATGGTGCACTAAATTCGCTCTTCATTTTATAGATGTCATCAAGAAGCATGAGAGGAAACCAAGTGATAAATGGCACCTGGATGAAATGGCTCTTAAGATTAATGGAGAGGTGTTTGTCTTATGGAGAGCCGTCGATAGCGACGGAATCGAGCTCGATATCTTTCTCCAAAAACATCGCAATAAGAAATCTGCTATCAGATTCCTAAGCCGATTATTGGGGACGTACCCAGCCCCAAGAGTTATTGTTACCGACAAATTGAAAAGCTATGTAAAGCCGATCCAATTCATGTGCCGTAAAGCAGATCACAGGACTCACAAGCGGCTCAACAATCGTATTGAAAACGCCCATCAACCGACTCGCCGCAAAGAAAAATGCTTGATAAAATTTAAGTCTGCTCCTGGCGTTCAGAGATTATTGTCCCTGATGGGGAAGGTCCGCAATATCTTTTCAGTAGAAGTTAGTCGGTACAAGAATAAAGCTCCTGATCAACGGTTTGCTTTTGCCGCCGCCAAGACCATTTGGCTGGAGGCGGCTCTAGAGCTTCTTTCTGTCTAAAATTGACAGTTCATAACCACAATATAACCTTTTTTAGTTAAGTTGACGGTGCCCTGATCTGAAGAAAATGCAAGCTGTAAAGAGTCTTAGACGCAAAGGCTACAAAGCTCAACCGCTAAGACGCATTTACATCTCGAAGAAATCAGGAAAAGGTCAAAGACCGCTCTCCATTCCAACCTTGAAATGTCGAGCGATGCAGGCCGTACACCTCCTCGCCATAGAACCCATTGTCGAAAAACGAGCCGATCCGAATTCCTACGGTTTCCGTATAAAGCGGTCGACTCATGATGCGATTGAACAATGCCTTAACGCACTGGGAAGAGCAAAATCAGCGACATTTGTGTTCGAAGGCGATATTCGGGATTGCTTTGGTCAAATCAATCATGATTGGCTTCTTGCAAACATTCCTATGGACAAACAGCTCCTCAGGAAATTTCTCAAAGCAGGCTTCATGGAAAATGGTCACCTCAACCCAACAACGAAAGGAACTCCACAAGGATCGGTGATTTCTCCCGCACTCACGGTTCTAACTCTAGCTGGTTTGGAAAACAAACTCAGACCAACAAGCGATTATCAAAGAAAAGCCAAGAAAATTAATATCGTTTCCTTCGCTGATGACTTTATAGTCACAGCGGCTTCAGCAGAGCTTCTCCAAAACGAAGTGATGCCAAAGCTGGCAGAATTCCTGAAAACTGTTGGACTTGAGTTATCGGCAGAGAAGACAAAGATAACACCGATAGAAGATGGCTTCGATTTTCTTGGATTTCACATTCGTAAATACAAGAACGGTCGAGTCTTCACAAAACCCTCAAAGGAAAACATTAAAAGGTTTTTAAAAGAAATCAAAGAGTTGATCCGAAAAGGGGCAGCACTGCCAACAGATAGGCTAATCCATGCGTTAAATGAAAAGATAACGGGATGGACAATCTACTACCGCAGTGTCGTGTCATCGAAAGTCTTCACTCAAATCGACCACGAACTCTTCCAAGCCCTTAAGCGGTGGGCACTCAAAAGGCACGCACGCAAAGGCATAAAGTGGATTATAAAACACTACTGGAAGAGCCATAAAGGTGATAATTGGCGTTTCTATTGCTTGATAAAAGATAAAGAAGGGAAGAAGCAAACCCTCTTTCTGAAACGCGCAATAGACACCAAGATTCGCCGTCACATTAAAATTGTCGCTAAAGCTAATCCTTTTGACCCCTTTTACAAGGATTACTTTGCAAAGAGAGAATTGGAAAAGCAACGCCGCCGTAAACTCAGTTACAATACTGAGCTGACCGGGCTGAAAACCATTCAGCCTTATGAGGGCTTGAGCCGTGTGCCATGAAAGTGGCCCGCACGGTTCTTAGAGGCGGGACTAGCAGTAATGCTAGTCCTGTACTCGACATTTAGGGAGAGAAGGCCGTATCTATGCACGTCAGCCAGAAGAACAAGAAACTCACTTTGGCTGCCTTAATTTGCTTATCAATATTGTCACTGTTTGGAATACTGTTTATATGGCCGAAATAATTGATCAAATTAAGCGCGAAGGAGGTATAATCAATGATGATGACTTGAAACATTTGTCTCCAGCTAGGCGAGGCCATATCAACCCTTATGGAAAATACCAATTCGATTTAAGCAACTCCTTGAAAGGAAGATTGAGGCCTTTACGAGACTAATCTCAAAAAGATCGTTGGATTTTACACCATATCTAATGGAACCCCAAATTTTGACACAAATGAGCCCACTACCCCAATTTCCCTTTAAACTACCAACTTCTCAAGAATTTGCAACGGAACCGATTACTTCGCCTATTTTGCTGGGCTGGCAGTGTTTTGACTTGGTTGTATAGCTCTTTGTTGTCCTCGCTGAAAGTTTGGCTCACCTTATGTAACGCTTGCTGCGGCGAGTGATGGTCTTACATTTCTTTGATGAGGATCGCTGTTGTTTCCTTTGTAGGAGTGCCCGGATAAGCTTGCTCAAGCTTATGCGCTGTATCCGTAATTTCTTTGAGATGGGGCTCAAGCTTGGCGATTTTAACCTCAATGACTTTTTCAATGTGATCCTTTAAGAGAGGGCACAGATTGCTAACTTGAACCAGGTCGCACGCTTATGTTAAAAGGAGGCTAACTGAAACCGCCGTATGCGACAGCACTTGTACTGGTGGTGTGAGAGGACGGAGTCGTGAGGCTCCTCCTACTCGATTTCTCCTAACGAGCTAAAAATATTTTGTTGGAAGTTCTTTTAAATTAAACTTATTTTCTAATATTTCAATTTGATTCTCTATAAAATAATTTGTTAAGCTTTCAATAGTTTCATATTCAAAAAGCAATGTCGTGGGCAAATCTTTAAAGTTTTTCTCTAACTGTCTATTGAGGCTAATTAGTATTATTGAATCAACTCCATAGCTTGCAAAACTTTTTTTAGTATCTAACTTCTCTTCTGGAAATTTAATAGATTCAGATAATAGTTTTTTTAAATACTCCTCAGTTTTTTTTCTTAGCTGATTTTTAACTGTGGATGAGAAAGAGTCTTTTAAATTATTGTGCGTTAATTTTGGTTTTTCGTAAAATATATTTTTTATTTTATCTTTATATCCATGGAGAACAATATATTGATGGCATCTTTGCTGATTTAGTGCAGAAATAAATGCTCTGATACCATCTTGAGTTTTAATTGGCAACATCCCTGAAGACTGCTCTACCCATTGTTTAGACTCTTCATCAATTTGCATGCCTCCTTCCTCCCATAACGGCCAATTAATAACAATTGTTTTTCCATAACGTTTACTCTCTTGAAATAATTGATTTCTATAGGAAGCAAACCCATCCATAAAACCATTCGCAAAAGCATAATCACATTGACCGCTGTTTCCAATTACGGAACTTACAGAAGAAAATAAAACAAAAAAGTCTAGATCATAAAACTGCGTTAATTCGTCTAAATAAAATGTCCCTTGCAATTTAGGATCTAGAACTTTCTCAGCATCTTCCTTCTTCTTCTTTAAAATTGAAGAATCTCGTATGACTCCAGCGCTATGAATAATACCATTCAATTTTCCAAATCGATTATTTATTTCACCCAGTACATACTCGACTTCGTCTCGTTTTGTAATATCAGATTGTAAGTAAACAACATTACCCCCTAATTTTTTTAATTCTTCGATATCCCTAATCTGACTTTGATCTAACTTAGAGCGTCCCGTCAAAATTATCTTTCCATGATAATTATCCGATAAATATTTTGCAAAAATTAAACCTAATCCTCCCGCTCCCCCTGTGATTAGATAAATTCCCCCCTGTTTAATAAAAGATGAGCCTATTTGTCCTTCAGTGAAAATTTTTTCCTGATAGTCTTTAACTAAACGCAAACCTAAATCGCTATAGCGGACTTCTCGCTCATTTCCATCTAGTTCTTGTAGGACTAATTGAACCTTATTTAAATCTAAAGCACTTCCAATTTCTATAATCCGACATTTCACTCTTGTTTGCTCCAATTCCAATGTTTTTATGAACCCCGAAATTGAACGAGTAAATAAAGCGATTTCATTCTTATCATTTTCAATTAAAAATAGAAGATGTACCCTTTTTTTTGACTTTTGTTGAATCAATGACCGGCTCAAGTGAAATAAGCTATAAAAACATTCATATAATTGCTGTAATAAAGGAACAATTTGTTTTATTTTAATTTTATAAATAATATAAGTGGGATAGCGATTTGCCTTATCAAGATCATTCAATAGACTTAAGTAGTCCTCCTCTTCGTCAACATTAATTTGATATTCATCTCCTTTTGACTCATATTTTTGTCCATTGATTACCCTTGAAACGGTGTGGTTCGGTAATTCCTGGCGCAATAATTGGCTAAAGCTACCCTCATCATCCCAAACTAAAAATATTTCCTGATTCAAAGTGGGTGGCTGTTTCTTAATCGCTTTAGACTCCCATACAGGCTCATAATAGTAAATTCCTTTTCTACTTACTTCATCTACTTGAAAAGGACGCACTATGAAATCTTTAATGTCTACCTGAACTCTCCCATGCTCATCCATGATTTTAATTTGGAACCTAGGTAAAACCCCTGAATTAACTGTCACATATGCGTAACACCTATTCGATAACTTACCGATAATCTTTAATTCACCTAAAGTAAATGGCAACGATAAACTATTGCCACTCAATCCTAAACTATAAGTAGCTTGTATTGCCCCATCTATGAGACTAGGATGCAGAAGAAACTGATGTGTATCCTCTAATAAATGATCTGGTAAACACAGCTCAGCTAATGCTTCCTTATCATTATGCCAAATATGCTTGATTGTTCGCAGGCTAGGTCCATGAAGAACACCGGTTAAATGGGAGAACATTTCTTCTCTATTTTTATAGAAGTTACACCGTCCTTTAATCTCAGAAACATCAAATAAAGTTTCTTCTTGTGGTTCCTCATGCAAACCATAAACAATCTTACCTTGAGCATGTATACGCGGCTTTATGGGTGGTATCGACCCCGTTGTATTAGTGCTTACCTCAAAATCTATTTCAGTCTGGTTTAAAGAGAGGAGGTTAATTTTTGTAAGCTTAGGCTCTGGTATTTCTGTGTGCTGTATTTCAATAGGTTGAATCCACGTTACATTACGTAAACCCATTACTAAATTAGAAGAAGACAACTCCCCGGCTGCGCGTGCCATTTCAAGGTAGGCAGCTCCAGGTAGCACCATCCGCCCATTTATCCGATGATCTTGTAGGTAGAACTCCTGACCTGTAAACAATTTTTCAAAACTTTGTAATGCCAAAGTAGAAACATTGTTATCAATTAATGGGTGAAGTCTATTGATTGTTTGTGCGGTCGGATGAATGATGTCAGAGATCCAATGACGATGTTTTAGAAATGGGTACGCAGGCAAGCTAATTTTTTGTTGTGTTTCCCCTTGGTGTAGCAAACTCCAGTCAAAATCATAACCTTCGATGTAGAGATTGGCTAGAGTTTCTAATAACTCTTTATATCTAACGATATTTTTAATATCGAGCAGCCTTAATTCTTCTAAAATTTTTTCTAATGCTTGTGCGTAAATAACTGAATCTTTGTTGGCCTTATTAAGTGTGCTCTGAAAAAAATCATCTTTTTGACCATTCTGCAACATGGTTAAATTTTGTTTTAACTCACCTACTGAACAAACTACTAAAGCTAAACGATGATTAAAGTGTCTTCTTCCTGTGTTTAAAGTATAAGAAACCGCTTCTATAGGTAAATTAGGATGTCGTTCTAAATAACCGTTCAAATCAATACATTTTTGTTTTAATGAATGAGCGTGTTTAGCAGATATGGCTATCAAATAATAATGCTTATTTTGAATTTTAGATACGTTATAAGGGATTTCCTCTAAAACAACATGGGCATTAACCCCACCAAAACCAAACGAGCTAACTCCTGCCCGCCTTGGGATTGGATTACCTTGCTTATCTAATAGTCTTTGCCATTCTTTGTTTTTGTCAACAATATAAAATGGACTGTCTTTAAGTTCGATGTAGGGGTTAATGTGATTGAAGTGAATAATACCGGGTAGTTTTCCATGGCGCATACTTAAGAGCACTTTAATAACCCCAGCAATACCGGCCGCTGGCTCAAGGTGTCCAATATTAGTTTTAACAGTGCCAAGACCGCAATAGTTATGGGTGGTATTATCTCTAAAGGCTTTCTTTAATCCGTTAATTTCAATAGGGTCACCTAGGCTCGTTCCTGTACCATGTGTTTCGATATAACTGATGGTTTCAGTATTAATCCTTGCTTTTTTAATGGCCTCTAAGACCACGTTAGCCTGAGCATTAGCATTAGGAACCGTTAAAGAGCTAACGCGCCCGCCATGGTTGGCAGCAGTTCCCTTAACTACACCATAGATGATGTCTTTATCTTTTAATGCTCTATCTAGAGGTTTTAATAGAATAACGCCAACACCTTCGCCTCTAACATATCCATTTGCAAGCTTGTCAAAGCTTTTGCACCTTCCATCCTCACATAACATCCCAGCCTGAGTAAAAGAAATATAAGCTGATGGGGTCAGTAAGGCATTCACCCCTCCAGCAATAGCCATTTCACAATCACCTGTTTGAATGGCTTTTATGGCTCGGTGTAATGCTACCAAAGAACTTGAGCAAGCAGTATCAATCGCCTCACTAGGTCCTTTTAGGTTTAAGTAATAAGAGACACGATTGGCTAAAATACTATGGGCATTACCACTTGGCACATGAGCTGATGTTTCGCCGTATTTTTGTAGTATCTCAGCATAATCATACGTTGATGCGCCGATAAAGACACCAGTGAGACTACCTGAAATATTTTGATGGTTATAGCCAGCATCTTCTACTGCCTGCCATACGGCTTGCAGCAAGATTCTTTGTTGCGGATCCATTAACTCTGCCTCTTTAGGCGAGATATTAAAGAATTGATTATCAAACTTATCTATATCCTCAATAAACCCACCCCATTTAACTTTAGTTTGGTTTTCCTTATCACCATAATAGGTTTGCCAGTCCCAACGCCATTTTGGGACCTCTTTTATCAAATCCCGATTGGCAATTAAATTATCCCAGAATGCCTCTAAGCTAGAAGAGCCCGGGAAAAAGCAGCTCATACCAATAATTGCAATATCATTAGAGCTTGCTTCTTCTTTAAAAGAATTAAAAAACAAAGGAGGATATTCTATCTTTTCAGATAGGCTATTTTTACTTATATTTTTAACTGGTTCTTCTAATTGATTAACCCTACACTCTTTTTGCTTAGAGGAAACAATGAGCTGATAAATATATTGAGCCAAATCTGGGATAGTCGGATACTCAAAAGCCACAGTAGGGCTTAAAATACAAGCACCTTCAAATTTGCTTTGTAAATAACCTTTAAATTGTAAAGCCATTAATGAGTCCATGCCAACATCTAAAAAGCTCTGCTCATCTTCTAATTCTTCTATAATATTTAACGGTAAAACTTTAAAGAGACATTCTCGGATACTTGCTATTATGTACGATTCAGTTTCCTCACTGGTTGGATATTTTGTAGTCGAAAGGGTATTTTTTGGATTTTCAGATAGGCTATTTTTACTTATATTTTTAACTGGTTCTTCTAATTGATTATCCCTACACTCTTTTTGTTTAGAGGAAACAATAAGCTGATAAATATATTGAGCCAAATCTGGGATAGTCGGATACTCAAAAGCCACAGTAGGGCTTAAAATACAAGCACCTTCAAATTTGTTTTGTAAATAACCTTTAAATTGTAAAGCCATTAATGAGTCCATGCCAACATCTAAAAAGCTCTGCTCATCTTCTAATTCTTCTACAATATTTAACGGTAAAACTTTAGAGAGACATTCTCGGATACTTGCTATTATGTATGATTCAGTTTCCTCTTTTGTTAGCTCTTTTTTATGGAGGGTAACATTTTTATTTTTAGAAATATTAAAAGAACCAAAAAGTGACGAGGTGCTCGCCCTTGCTGATAAAAATTCTTGCCAATTAATTTTTGCAACATTTATATTAGTTAAGTTGAGTTCTAATGCTAATTTTAAAGCATTGATAGCTTCATTTGGGTGCAAAAAGTTAAGTCCAGGGGGCAATTTTGGGTTAATATTTGTAGCCATGCCAACTTCAGCCCATGGTCCCCAGTTAATAGAGAGTGCCGGCATTCTTTGGTTTCGCCTATAATAACTTAAATTATCTAAAAAGGCATTTGCATATGCATAATTAGATTGTCCAGGATTCCCAATGGAAGCGCTTATACTGGAAAACATGACAAAAAAGTCTAATTTAAAATCATACTTAATTGAAGCAGAGTGCAAATTCCAAGCTCCAGCTATCTTAGGCATACATACTTTTTCAAACTTTTCTATAGTTTGATTTAATATAACACCATCTTCTATAATTCCTGCTGCGTGAATAATTCCTTTTAAATTAAATGATTCCTGCGTTATTTTTAAAAATAGCTCTTCTACTTGGCTAGGGTCTGCAACATCAATTTCCAGAGTAGAAATAGTCGCGCCATTCTCTTTGAGTCGCTGCAAAGATTCACTAACTTCTTGATTGGGTTTATTTCTGCCAATCAATAATAAATGTTGTGCTCCTTGCTGCACAAGCCATCCAGCAACTTTTAACCCTAAGCCACCGAATCCACCTGTAATAAGATAAATTCCTTCACGAGAAATATTGAAAGAATTCTTAATACTAATTTCAGAGTAAGCGGCTAGTATACTGCTATAACGAACTTTGTCTCGATAAGCTATTTGATCAAGTCCTTGATCTATCCACCCAATTTCATTGGCTAAGATCTCAAGCTGATCTATAATATTAAACTTGGGATCTAAATCAATCGTTCTGCAAATTAATTCAGGATGCTCTAACATAGCACACTTCGCTAGCGCCCATAGAGGGCCTTGACACAAACTAGAAGGTACTTCTAGAGGGATAACTGTATAAGCTCCTTTTGTTATTAACCATATTGGTATTCTCATGCTGTTTTTTAGAACTTCTTGCAAAATTACTAGCCAGTACTTGAATGCATACATCGCATCATTGCCAGGATCTTTTATATAATGCTCGTCATTTATTTCCCATAAATATATAATGCCTTTATAATTCTGATTTTTATTAGTTAAGTTTTCAAAAACAACTTTTAAATCTTCAACATTACTTTCTCGAACAAAAAACTCATTCTTAGATTTTTTGTTTTGGTTAAATCTTCTGTTTTATAAATACAAAAAGTTTCTGATCTGTTAAAGTTCAAATTTTTTATTAAATTTTCTGATTCATTCTTCTTGTTAGAGAATAAAATCCAGCCACCCGTTGATTTTAAATTTACTTCCGCTTCACGTAGTGATTTTGAAAATATTGGTATCTTTTTCCATTGTATTTCATAAAAATTCTCGTTATCCATAATATCGCCTTCAGTTAATTTATTTCCTAAAATTATCTAATATAGTATTTTTTTGATTCTTTTTTAGAAATACCCCTTCAAATTTTGCAAGCAGTTTCCCGGTATTTTCATAAAGTTCAATATTACCTTTTACGATGCCCTTATTAAGTAAATGCCTATCAAGAAGTTTGGCATGGCAAACGAATGGTCCTGTGGAGTGTGCATATACTATTAAATTTTCAATCGTAAAAGGAAGGAAAGTACCAATTTCATTTTCTAGACAAGCCATTAAGGTTTGCAAACAGTTATCAATCAATCCAGCATGGAATTGTCGTTGAATCGGCAGGTCTCCTAAGTCCCCATGAGGTTTATCTAAAAAGGTGAAGGCCTCCCCTTTTTCACAATAAATACGCTTAATCCATTGAAAGCTAGGTCCCAAAACTACAGAACGCTTATTAATTAATTCGTATAAATTATTAGCTGATATTTCTGTACTAAAAGCTTTTTTGATTTTTTCCTCGTCATAAAAGCATGATGTTAATTCTTTTGCCTCCTCCAAAGTTGCTTCAAAATGTTGAACCCATTTAGAAGATATACCTTCTTCCCCTGCTAAGTAACTATACAATCTCACAATATTAACTGCATTAAGGTCGGCTGGCATAACAAGTTGCAATTTTCGCCTCTCGTTGTCTTTAATCGTAAGTGCCTGAGAAAAAATAACATTTTTCAAAAGATAAGCCTCTTTATTGAAAACTAAATTAATAGCAGCTATAGTCATTGAGAGATGCGAGCCACCAGCTACTACTAATAGGCCGCCGATTCTATGATCTTTAATATAAAGTGGCCAATCTTTTGAGAAATATGATTCAAAAATTATATTTTCTTTCAAAATAGGAGAATCAATAATGACACCAGGGTAAGGTTGGTTTTTTAGATCCAAGCTAAATTGATTACCATTTTTTGGTTTAATCTGAGAACTATCAAGCCAAAATCGCTTACGTTGGAACGGATAGGTAGGTAAATGAGTTTTATTAAGTTGCTCATGCTTATGTAATTGATCCCAATCTACTTTTACTCCCTTTAGCCAAAGACCGCCAAGTGCTGTTAAGATAGAATGCTTTTCTGAAGCTTTTTGAGGATTCTTCACTGAAGCTAATGAGTTTAATATAACGTGATTTTCTTTTCTATTTGCATGCTGGAGTGCAAAAGAAGCTAATGCATTACCAGGCCCAACTTCTAGAAGTACTAGGTTTTTCTCTTGGAACAAAAGATCTAATCCGTCCGAAAAACGTACAGGATAGCGTAGATGGGCTTGGTAATATTGAGTACTACTTGCTGCTTCCGGAGTAATCCAACATCCAGTCAAGTTAGAAATATATCTTATCTTGGGAATATCAAATTTAAAATTTTCTAAAATTTTGTTATATTCTTCCAATATTGGTTCCATCGTCAAGGAATGGAACGCATGAGAAGTGTTTAATAATTGATAAAGAATCCCTTTTTGTCCAAGGATAATTTGTAATCTTTCAATAGAATCTCCAGATCCTGAAACTACACAATTTTCAGTACTGTTAACTGCTGCTATATATAATTCTTCATTTAAATACTCTTGGATCTGTTTCTCGTTAACGAAAACAGCAAGCATTTTTCCAGGAGGAACAGAATCCATTAACCTTCCTCGCAATGCAACCAATTTTAAAGCATCTTCTATAGTTAACACTCCAGCCAAGCAAGCAGCCACGTATTCACCTAAACTATGCCCGATCATAGCTTTTGGTTGAATTCCCCAACTTATCCATAATTGTGCTAGAGCATACACCACTACAAATAAACTGATTTGTGCGAATTCATTTTTTATAATCTGTGCTTGAGCTTCTTCTAATTTGCTTGGATTTGGATATAATATTTCTTGCAAATTGATATTTAATTCTTTTTCCAAAATTTTAAAACATACATTCACATGCTTAGAAAAATTTGGTTCTGTATGATACAGCTCCTGCCCCATATTGACGTATTCAGCTCCTTGCCCAGGAAACATAAAAATAATGCTTGGGTTTTTACTATCTAAATAAGTGATCCTTTGGCTCTCTAATAACTCTTGTGCTGCTTTCTTGTGACTATCACATACTACAAATTTTCTATAGGTATAATGCATTCTTCCTATATGCGTTGTATATGCTACATTCGCAAGACTCTCATCTGGATTTTGTTTAATATAGCTTCCAAACCTTTTTGCAGATTCTTCTAAAGCTTCTGGTGTTTTAGCTGATACCAGTAAAAGCTGGGGAGTGCCGGTTCCTATAATAGATTTTTGCCTAGGTGGTTCTTCCAAAATAATATGGACGTTTGTACTACCTACGCCAAATGAACTAATTCCAGCGCGCACGGGTTCATTTTCAGATTCCCACCGAGTAGCTTTGGTAATGACAAAAAATGGACTATTCTTAAAGTCGATATTCGGATTAGAAACCTCATAATTAATACTGGGAGGAATAGTTTTATTTTTAAAGGCCAATGCCAATTTTATTAGTCCGGCAATACCTGAAGCAATATCAAGATGCCCGATATTAGACTTTATAGAGCCAATAGCACAAAACTGTCTCTTTTGGGTATAGGAACGAAAGGCCTTGGTTAACCCATGTATTTCGACGGGGTCTCCCATCAGAGTTCCTGTACCATGCGCTTCTACATAAGAAATGGTCTCTGGATTTATTCCAGAGGCTTCTATGGCTTCTAGAATAACGAGAGTTTGTCCTTCTACGCCGGGTGAAGAATAATTGACCTTGTTTGATCCGTCATTATTAATTGCAGATCCCTTAATAACCATATAGATTGAGTCATTGTTGGCTAAGGCATCGGAAAGTCTTTTTAAAACGACTACTCCACATCCACTCCCAAATATTGTACCGCTTGCACTGGCGTCGAAGGTTCTGCAATGTCCATCTTTAGAATAAATACCATTGTTTTCATAAAGGTAACCCGCAACTTGTGGAACCTGAATTGCAACGCCACCTGCTAAACAAATATCGGTTTCATAATTTAATAAGCTTTGGCATGCCATATGGACCGCTACTAACGAGGTCGAACAAGCAGTTTGAACAGTCACTCCCGGTCCTTTTAGATTTAATTTATAGCATACTCTAGTACAAAGAAAATCATTAGTACTAGAAAAAAGAGTAGGGAGAAAATCAGTTTTAAAGTTTATATGATTGTTATTATGCAAGATATAGCTGTTAAACCTAGCTCCCCCAAAAACTCCTATCAATCCCTTGTAAACCTCAGGATTGCACCCAGCATCTTCTAATGCTTGATAGGCACATTCTAAAAATAGGCGTTGTTGAGGATCCAATAGTGCTGCTTCTTGGGGAGTATAGCCAAAAAATTGAGCATCAAACTTATCTTCATCTTTTAAGATGGGCATAGCTCTAACATAATTTGGATCCTCTATCAATTCATTACTAATTCCCTGTGCAAGAAGTTCTTCTTTAGTAAAAAAAGTAATTGATTCCTTACCAATAATAAGATTTTTCCATAGTTCTTCCGGTGTAGAAGCCCCTGGAAATTTACCGGCAATCCCAACGACTGCAATATCATTTTCACCGATATTATATGGCTTAGCGTTATTCATAACCGTTTTTAATTCCCTTTTTAATTATCAATTACAATTTGTTTTCTACTTTTATTAGAGTCAAGTTGCTAATTGACGTTTCGCTCTTCTAGCTGCCCCTCGCTTTTTAATTTCTTGTTGCATTGTTTCTTCCTCAGATGAATTTTCTAAAAAATTAGCCAATTTTTGTATAGTAGGGTAATTTAATAAGGCAATAGTATTAATTTCAGTTTTGAGCATTTGGTTCAAAAGAGAAATTAGTTGAACAGCTTTCAACGAAGTTCCCCCAATTTCAAAAAAACTATCGTAGATTCCTATTTTGTCTATTTCCAAAACATTCTTCCAAGTTTCTTCTAACGCTTTTTCTAATTTTGTTGTTGGCTCTATGTATTCTGAAGAAAGTAACGGTCTTGGCTTAACTTGCTTTGATTTAACAGCTTTAAAGATGGCGTCGATATCATTGACATTAGCAGCAATAAAATTTATAAATTCTGAATGGCGACTGGCAACAACCAGAGAATTCCTGGAATTTGCTTGAACTTGCTCTTCTAACCGGGATGAAGTTTTGCTCAATTCTTTATTGTTTTCCAGAAATTGCCATTTTTTTACTTCTATTGCTTCAGCAATAGGAATGGAAAAAAGTAAACCTTCTTGTAAATGTTTTACACAACTATTTTGGCATATATGGTTTAAAAAATTTTTAATAGGTTGATTCTTGTCTGTTGGATAATAAGGAATCTCAACAACTTTCACTCCAAGTTCTTTAGCTATTTTGCCTAGCCATTCAATGATATGATATTCTACCCCTCGCCCTAAAATTCGACAGCTTAAAAGAAATGTATCTAAAATAATTGAGTCATTTCCGGCATCAAATATTATCATCCCCACTAGCCCATAATCTCCAAAGCGATCTTTCACTTCCAATGCGTAACATTGAGAGCCGTGCTTTATCAAAGAGCTTATATCATTAGTGGTTCGTCGCTTGGTTGTAGCGTTGAATTGATTGGTCCTTTGCGTCAATTGAGAAAGTCTTTCTAACTCTGATAGCTTTGCAAAATGAATATCGATTTTTAATTCAATCCCTTGAATAAATTCTTCAAAACTATTGGTATCTGCTTCACATCGAGAGCGTAAAAGGTTTTCCTTGTACATCTTATTCCTGCTTGCATCTTCTTTAGTTGTAGTTATCTGATCTAATACCCAAATATTTTCTAAAAATCGAGGATAATCACTAGAGTTATTTGGCAATTTCAATGTTAAAACCTCAGGACAATTTGACCTCACTTCTTCACACTCAATTATGTTGTCATCTAAGAAGATAAAGCTATCTAACCCTAAAGATAGCTTTTTAGCGAGGGAACGAATATTATGTGATTTAGGTTCCCAATTAATTTCCCAGGAAGTGAGATGGTCTTTTTTTAATATCATATCTTTTCTTGTTTCAAATACTTCCAAAATATCTTTTTCATTATTTTTACTTACTAAGCAAATCAGCATACCTTTATTGTACTGATCTACACAGAACCGTTGTAACTCTTTTCTTGGTTCATCAAGTTCTATTCCTATAACCCCCTCTTCACCAACAGTCCCTTTCCACAATGTTTGATCACAATCCAAAACTAATACCTTATAAGGTTTCCCTAGCATAATTGTTCTTAACTTTCTTGCAATAAACGTAGCTAAAGCTGTATAAAAAATTGGGGTGAAAGGTGTATGTCCATTTTTATCTCCATAAGGATCATAATAATTGATTGTAGAATACATTTTAAAAATTTCATTACTGGTAATTACATCCAAACCTTGTATATGCTTAACATTCTCTGAAATGCTTTCCTCCAATTGCTCATAGATTGAATTTTGCCATTTTCCTAATTCTTGTAAGGGTGTATTAGGACAAAACACTAGTAAGTGAGGCACGTTTGTTCTACGGACCGACTCGCTGAGTGCTTGCTCAAGAGTTGCAATATTTTTTTGAAAAACATTATTTGATATCTTGCTTTTTTCTTTTTCTACATTTTTTAAATCAATTCCTATTTTCTTTGCGTAGATATTTTTTAGACCAGATTTATGCAAGAAAATTTCTTCCTCTATAATACACTCAAACCCTTTTATCTTTAAAAATTCAACAATATCTCTATGCATACTACCTATTTCATCATGTACTTCTAAAACAATTTGTCTAATTTTTGCCCAATCATCGTCCATTATTCCCTTCAATATATCAAATTCGCTTTTTTCAGCATCGATTTTTAATAGGTCAATATATTCAATATTATGTTCTTTTATAATGGAAGAAATAGTCCTTAACTTACATTGATACTCTTGTTGCTGCAGCCGCCCTTGAACCAAATCATCAACAATTTTTTCTATATCAGCATTCTCCTTACTTCGCATATTTAATTGCTCCGTAACCATATTATTGATAATAGTACGAATAGCTTCCTCATCTTTATTTTTTTCGGCATGAAAACCTGAAAAAACAGATGAATTTGGGTAAAAAGTAAATTTAGTTGTTCCTTCAATCCCAGAGATTCCGCAATTAAAAGTCATAACATTTGAATTATATAGAGAAGTATTAAACTTAAGAATTTCGTAAACTGGTGGTGCTGGTTCAAAAGCATATATTTTTGATTCAGGGCAAAGAGATTGAATAAATAAAGAAAACATTCCAATATTTGCTCCAATATCGAATACAACAGAGTCATGTCTTAATAAAATTCCATTTTTAATGTAGACTTGATCTAAAAATATTTCTTTAAACAAATAATCAGCTTCATATTCATTCAAGCAAGAAATATGCATTCCATTAGAAAGTTTATAAAGACCTTTCTTGTCTACTTCATCTATTTTGCAGTTGGTTTTTATCTTTTCTCTTAACCAATCCTCTAACCTCAGCAAAATTAAGTTTACCCCCTTCTTATTGCTAGAAAATAAGCTGTTTGGATTTAGCAATTGTTGAAATATTTGATTATATTCAGAAAATTCTATTTCTAGGGGGATGTTTAAATTTTTTATCCAAAAATGAAGTGCTTCTTCTATAGGATCTGCTGTAAACGTGGCCGCGACCGCAAGCAGTTCTTTATTTCCATTCATATTACCTCCAAAGCTCTGACTAGGGTTTTAAATAGTACAAAATAACATACCATAATGATTTGTAAGCTACATCGAAGCCTCTAATTTTATATTTTTTGCTCCTAAGGAAACCCAAAAATTTACTGTTGAATCTAAATTCACCGAAATACTATCGGAGATATTCGCAAAAGTTGGTGACGGGTCATTCAAGCAGCGTGCTTGATATCATCAGGAATGACTTCACAACCGTTATTAAATTTGACACCTGAGATGACTTTTGGCAATTGGTTTTTGCCATCCACACGCCGCCACCTTTTTTCAGCTTCTTTAATCAGTTTAAACACCATAACAAAAGCCGTTTGGCGAGGTAAGCAATTTTTTGATCGTTTTGTTCGATGTTTGACTGTGGCAAAGGTGCTTTCAATGGGGTTTGTGGTTGGGATATGCTTCCAATGCTCGGCTGGGAAATCAAAAAAATTTAACAGTTCTGGGCGATCTTTGCTCAAGCAGTGGGTGGCCTTTGGATACTTGGCCTGGCACCGTCAACTTAACTAAAAAAGGTTATATTGTGGTTATGAACTGTCAATTTTAGACAGAAAGAAGCTCTAGAGCCGCCTCCAGCCAAATGGTCTTGGCGGCGGCAAAAGCAAACCGTTGATCAGGAGCTTTATTCTTGTACCGACTAACTTCTACTGAAAAGATATTGCGGACCTTCCCCATCAGGGACAATAATCTCTGAACGCCAGGAGCAGACTTAAATTTTATCAAGCATTTTTCTTTGCGGCGAGTCGGTTGATGGGCGTTTTCAATACGATTGTTGAGCCGCTTGTGAGTCCTGTGATCTGCTTTACGGCACATGAATTGGATCGGCTTTACATAGCTTTTCAATTTGTCGGTAACAATAACTCTTGGGGCTGGGTACGTCCCCAATAATCGGCTTAGGAATCTGATAGCAGATTTCTTATTGCGATGTTTTTGGAGAAAGATATCGAGCTCGATTCCGTCGCTATCGACGGCTCTCCATAAGACAAACACCTCTCCATTAATCTTAAGAGCCATTTCATCCAGGTGCCATTTATCACTTGGTTTCCTCTCATGCTTCTTGATGACATCTATAAAATGAAGAGCGAATTTAGTGCACCATTTCCTGACTGTCTCATGACTCAGGATAATTCCTCGAAAGGCTAGTTGTTCCTGGACATCTCTATAACTAAGGTTAAAGCGGTAATAAAGCCATACAGCTTGACTGATTATTGAGACTGGGAAGCGGTGACGTTTGGGAGCTTTGGTTAAAGACATGACAGAATCATACCAGGTTTATTTTTTCCTTACTTTATTCCTATTTTGATCCTTTGTTAAGTTGACGGTGCCAAATCATCTAGCATTTCTGTTGAATAGCTAAATCATAGGTCGTAACCAAGGTCTCATAAACCCAAAAAGCTTTCTGATGAATTGGGATACGTGGATCAGAGAAATCCATTTAAATTCCAAAGCCATAAATATGGCATCTTCATATATGGACCGATCTATCCTTCATTAGTTAATTTAACGGGGAGGAGAAAATTTTTATCTTTTTAATATTTAAGATTAATAAGTGTTTATTTATAAAGTCAAGAAGAAATCATAATTTATATCCAACAATAATTTTATATAAGTATATAATTTAAATAAATATTTTATGTTAATAATATTAAGGAGGATGCGATGTTTAGATCTAAAAATTTGATTCATAATCTTAAAGGGTTCAGATACCCTTCGGTTTTTTTCGCAACCATAGGCCTAGTCTCGAATGTGACTATGGCGATGGAGCCAGACATCTCGGCAAGTGGTAGGGCTTTGACTGCAGGGGATATATCCACGCTTCCAGAAGATGAGACCCAGTATGTTCCCTCTGAAAGTGCAAGAGGCGACTTCTTACGGGAAGAAAATTTGACACTTGATCATGCTCGCAGACACGCTTACATACAGATAGATCTTGAGCCAAAATTTGGATTAGCTATCGACGGAGGTGGAATGCGGGGACTGATGCCAGCACTCTGGCTAAAGAGCCTCCACGAAAGATTAGAAGATGAGGGGTATAATAGGCTTTCTCGAGTATTTGATTATGTGGGGGGAACGTCAATCGGTGGAATTCTTGCTTTAGGTATTGGGAGCGATTTAGAACCTGATACTATGGTTGACCTGTTTGAAAATAGAGGGCCAGAAATATTCCCAACAACAGGTCAGTGGAGTGTCACCTTAAGGTCCTTAGGTGGGTTTATTGGAGCTAAGTATGATCCAAGTCGCCTTGAAACGTTGTTGCAAGAGAAATTTGAAAATTCTACATTTGATGAGATGAGCACTTCAGTGTTGGTTACTTCTTGCACAACCGGTGGGAGGCCAAAATTGTTTAAGAACCGGACTGATGAAGACCAGGCTCATAGAGTTTGGGAAATTGCAAGATGTACCTCAGCAGCTCCCACTTTCTTTCCAGCGTATCGATTAACAACCCATACAGATGCTTTTGTTGATGGGGGTATGTGGGTTAATAATCCAGCAACACTCGTGACAGCAAGTATGGTTAAAGAGTTGCATAATGGTGTTTTTTCTCCTGGTGATCTTTATTTACTCTCTCTTGGAACAGGGGATGAATCTTTACCGTCCATTCTGCCTGATAATGCAGGAGCTATTAATGCAAAACAAATTATTGAAGTCATCATGAATAGCAATAGCCAAGGAAACCATGAAACAATGCAAAGTTTTTTGGGAGAAGAGAATTATTATCGTGTCAATCCTTTCCTAGACCGAAAAATAGATATGGATAGGACGGATCCGCGCGCAATTGATGATTTACAAGGTTATGCTGAGCAAGAAGGAATGCAAGAACAAATTAATAGATTTACAGATAAGTTCTTGGAAGTTAAAAGGCGGTGAGAAGGATGGGAAACTGTCTTAATTTCACCTTCATAAGGCATCTATTTTACTCCGGGCTTGTAGGGATTACAATCCTACAAGCTACAGATTCTGCTAAATCAGCTGATTCAGAGACTGATCGCTTTGATTTGCGAGAGCAGGGTCAGGATGGGAGAAAGGAGCCAGAGTATAGTGAAACAACCGACTTTCTTGTGGCCGGAACGCCAGAACTTCAATATACGCTCTGCTATCGTCCGGAAGAAGCGAGACCATTGCAAGAGGCAGGTCTAAGCATACCTCAATCTTTACGTAAAAAATATTATATAAAGGAAGAGCCAGGGGGAGCTGAATTGGTAAAGGACAGACCAGAGGCCCCCCAACAAAGTAGTGGCTCTGTCAAAGAAACACGCCTGAAGGTAGAAGATCCATCTCTGTGGCCTCATCGCGTGCATGGTCATTTGCAAATGACATTTAAAACTGGTAGGGGGGCGAAACAAGTACTTGTTGGGTCTGGTATTTTGGTTGGTCCCAATCATGTCCTTACTGCAGGCCACAATCTTTATAATAGAAACTATATTAATCCGCCTCAATGGGCAACAAAAGTATTTTTTACCCCAGGAAGAGCCCCAGGGATAGAGAGGAATAGTTTTCCTTTTGGCTGTAGTAAAGGCTCAATTTTGCTCTGTCCAAAAAAATGGGTAAAACGTTCACCAGATGATAATTATGATTTTGGAATGGTTATTTTAGATCGCCCCTTAGGGAATAATGCTGGGTGGTCTGGTTTAATTTATGCTCCCGATCTTTTCTTTAATCAATGGAGGATTACTGTAACAGGCTATCCAGGGAACCAAGGGAGTGCCGATTATTATTCCGCCTCAATGTGGGAGAAAGAGGCAGATGTGAAGGAAGGTTGGTTTGATAAGGAAGTTATAAGATATGAGATCCTTACTTCTGAGGGACAAAGTGGCGGGGCAATTTGGCGAAAATGGCTTACCCCTTCGCAGCCAGATCAAGAGATAATTCTTACCACAGGCATTCATACTAACGTGAGCAAAAGACCTAATATGAACCAAGGAGTACGCCTAACAAAGGAGAAGTTTGAACTAATTGTGAACTGGATACGAGCATACTATTTAAAGGAAAGCAAGCTTTTTACTCTTCCACCCCCACCCCAACTGAAACAATTGAAAGCAGGGGATGATAAGAGGAATAGGACAGCGTCTGATTGGTGGCTCCAGGGTAAAACTCCAGGGCTGTCAGATGAGCAAGTCTTCATTTGTTTTTATAATGCAATTTTATGCTGTGCTAAAGTTGACGATATAAGCGAAGAAATGATATTGGATTTAGCAGAGTGTTATTGGAAAGGAAAAGGGACGCAGAAAGATTATCTAAAAGCATTTTATCTTTATATGCAATCTGACCCCACTAAATCTGCCTTGCCACTTTACAGAATTGGCATGTGTTATTGGGAGGGGCGAGGAGGGATCCCCCCCGATGAAGATGCAGGATTGGATTTTTTGAAGCGGGCCGCTGAATCGGAAGTGAGGAAAGCAATTTCAAAGCTATTCTATTATTATTCTTCCTCTTCGGAAAACTATCCCAGTGGGGGTAGAAATGCCAATAAGGCAAATAGGTATCAAGAGCAAGCACAAAGACTAGGGATAGAGCTCCCTAAACCAAAAGGTCTCCTTTCAAAAAATTCCCGTCCTTGGCAGAAGGTGATTGCAACCGTTCCCTCTCATAATTTGCCAGATCGCCTTAGTAATTTCCAAGAAAGTTTTCCTGAAGGATCGAAAAAAAGCTACTTAACCCTCTTATGGGAGCAGCTCCATGAAGCGGCGCAAACAGCTGTTGTATGCGCTCCCGTGGTAGGAATGGGAGGGATCGGCAAAAGCACGCTAACTTTGAAATATGCCTATGAGGCTTTGGATAATAAAGCTTATAAGCATATTTATTGGATCCTAAGCGACACGCTGCGGAGTTTGATTGAAGAGTATAAAACTATTTGCGGAGAAGGAAAACTTGAAATCCACCTCAGAACAGATGATACAGATGGCCAGATTATAGACAGTATTAAGAAGAAATTAGAGAAAGAAGGAAGCTATCTGCTTATTTATGACAATGCCCCCAATCCTTCTTTTTTACGCAACAAGATCCCCCAGACAGGTGGGCATATTGTGATCACCTCTCGGTATAGTAAGGAATGGAAAGATAAGATGATTTTCCTCGATGTCTTCCGTCCTGAAGAAGCCTCAGATTATATTCTGACAAGGCTTCAACTGGAGCCTACCGAAGATAGCCGAGAAAAAGCCCTCGAGCTTGCCCATGAGCTTGATTATCTCCCTTTGGCTCTCTCTCATGCAGCAGGTTGTATAGCCTACCTTCAAGACAGCGGGTATACGATTGAGAATTATTTACAGGAGTTTAGAAAACAACCAATCTATATATTAGAAGATGAGGAGCATCGCAACCCGGATGATCTGGACCCTGATGTCTCTTATAAGCATCTCGTGGCTGAAAGATGGGATCTTGTTGCTAAGACATGGACAATCTCAGGGAGAAGAATATCTCCCTTAGCCCATGATTTAATGGTGTATTTTTCCTACCTTGGATCCGAATTTATAGGTGTCGATATTTTTTTGAAGTCTGCTCAATCAGAAATCAATTTAAAGTATAGCCTATCTCAGCTAGCGGCCTTCTCGCTTATCAAGTTAAATAATCAATTTGCCTCCCTTCACCGCTTAGTCCAATATGTAATTCGCGCCGAGCAAGAAGTAGCAAGAGATGAACAAGAAGCCCCCCAGCACATAAAAAAGACGGGCCAGCAGCGGATTGAGGAGATATGTAATTTATTTTTAGGAAAAGCAACAGACTTATTTAAAACGAATTTTGATGATTGGGAGTCACGCGAGGATGCGCTTAAATATTTTTCACATATCGTGGCCGTGCTGGGGCATGCAAAGCGCTTAAATCTCCGCTCTCAGTCCATTGATTCTCTTGAATGGGTTGGGAAGATTCTACTATTCAGTGGTTACGATATGACGACATCAGCCTCCCTCACCCTAGGCTCAAAAGATGGAGGTATTAGCGCGCGCTTAAAGCAAGTATTAGAGCAAGGGAAGATGTTATTTGGAAGTGGTGAAAAGGAAGGTAATTTAGAGGCCTTGATGGATGTGCTCGATATCGCTAAAAACGGGCATTCTAGTGTCCTAGATACCATAGGCTCTTTTTATCGTTGTGGTTACTGGGTGCCTCTAAACTATAAAAAGGCGATTGAGTGGTATACTAGGGCTATAGATCAAGGAAATGCAAATGCACAAAATAACCTGGGATACATGTATCAGCATGGTCAGGGTGTGACCCAGGATTTTGGCACAGCCAAGGAATTATTTACCCTGGCTGCAAACCAAGGAAACTCAGTTGCGCGCAATAACCTGGGATTTATGTATGGGCAAGGTCAGGGGATGACCCAGGATTTTGACAAAGCCAAGGAATTGCTTACCCTGGCGGCAGACCAAGGGAATGCAAACGCACAGAATAACTTGGGATATATGTATCGGCGAGGTCAGGGGGTGGAACAGGATTTTGGCAAAGCCTTCTTCTGGTACGCCAAGGCCGCACAACAAGGACTTGCAGCCGCACAAATTAACCTGGGAGTCATGTATCACTTGGGCCTGGAGATTGAGCAGGATTTTGACCAAGCCCTCTTCTGGTACTCTAAGGCTGCAGAACAAGGGCTTGCAATCGTGCAAAATAACCTCGGCACACTGTACTTGTACGCTGAAGGTGTAGCACGAGATTATGCCAAAGCCTTTTTCTGGTACTCCAAAGCTGCGGAGCAAGGAGAGGCAACCGCGCAATATAATCTTGGATTCATGTATCGCTATGGCAAATATGTCGAGCAAGACTTTGCTAAGGCCTTATCTTGGTTCAATCAAGCTGCAGCACAAAACCAACCCCATGCATTATATCATATCGGATTTATATATCAACGGAACTTAGTGCCAACAACAAGGAAAGAAGCGCCACATTTCTTCAAAAAAGCTGCTGAACAGTTTATGGCAGAGCCTTACCAACAAGGCTCTGCTCAAAACCTTCTTGGTGATATGTATCATTATGGGCGGGGGGTTGAGAAAGACTTAACAAAAGCAATAGAATATTATCAAAAAGCGGCAGCCCAAAATTATCCATTAGCGCAAGCTACACTAGGTCGTGTATATAAAGAAGGCTGGGGAACCAAGCAAGATTTAGAAAAAGCCTTACTCTGGATAAAGAAAGCTGCAGACCAGGAAGATAATGAGGGCCAATACAACTTAGCTTTGATGTATCGGGATGGGGAGGGCGTTCCTTTGGATGATCAAGAAGCTGTGAGACTCTTCCGGTTAGCAGGAGAACAATATAATGCCGACGCCCACTATAATCTTGGCTGGATGTATGAACAAGGTCGAGGGGTGAAAAAGGACCTCAGTCAAGCGCAATATTGGTATCAAAAGGGGGAGAAGGGCCATGCCGAAGATGCTTTTTATTCTCTTGGCCGGATGTATGAATATGGATTAGGTACAGAAAAAAACTTTGCAAAAGCAATAAGATACTATGGAAAATCGGCAAAGGTGTATAATGAAAATGCTAGAGATAGGCTTGAGCAGCTTGGGAAATAAGAATTTGCACTAGCTCAATATGAGGGATGGTAAGGATCTTGATAAAATGGGCGTTGTCACATTAATTCAAGAGGAATATATTTTCCTAATTATGAGGAACTTTAGACAAAATTATCCTGTGTTTGAGTAGATTGATGCCAAATACTTAAGGCCTGATGCTTATGAACTCTCTTAGCTGAAGCTTTCAGTTTATGAGAAATTCTTCCAAAACAAGTTCTAAGGGTTAAGGATAAAGATAGAAATTTTGGCTGTGTTGCAAAAAGTTATAAAGATTAGGAAAGTGGTATGAAGTGTAAGTATTTAAGCTGTATAAATACCAAATTGTCTGTCAATTAGGCGCACTTCACCCATGAGTCCTTGGCCATAATACCAGGCTCTCAGTTGACCTTTTTTAAACATACGCATTAATTCAAAGCCTTTAATTGTAGCATAAGCTGTCTTCATAGATTTAAAGCCCAGTGTTGGTTTGATTAGGCGTTTCAACTTACCATGGTCTGCTTCTATGATGTTGTTAAGATACTTAACTTGTCTATGCTTAACCTCTTGTGGGCAAGTACCCTCTTCCTTGAGCTCCTTGATTGCTACAGGATAGGAACCTGCTTTATCTGTATTGATGGTACTTGGTATTTCCCAGTCCTTAAGCTTCCTGAGAGCTTTAGATAGAAAGCGCTTAGCTGCATTGATGTTTCTTGTAGAAGATAGATAGAAGTCTATCGTGCGTCCATGCTTATCAATGGCTCTGCACAAGTACTTCCATTGCCCTTTTACCTTGACATACGTTTCATCCACACGCCAACTAAGACCAAGAGATGGGCGCCAGAAGTAGCTCAACCTTTTCAACATCAAAGGCGCATAGTGCTGCACCCAGCGATAAAGGGTGGTATGATCAACCTCTATACCACGCTCAACCATCATCTCTTCTAGATCACGGTAGCTAATTCCATACTTACAATACCACCTAACACAGCTCAGAATTATTGCACCTTGATAGTGTCGCCACTTGAAGTCATTCATATCAAGCCTATTAGTTTTTTACTTAACCTAAAAAGATTTCCAACTTTTTGCAACACAGCCCTACTGGGAGGAATCATAGGAGAGATTATAGACCACTCTTGATCACTTAAATCACTTTCATAAATTCTCTTCACTGCAGAGCTCCTTTTATTTGCTCTGCTAAGCTAGCGATCATATTGGCGTTATATACGTTAATCCTTTTTCCTACTTCTCACACAGTCTCTTAGAGTTGTATCGACTAGCAGAAATCGTGGCCATATACAGAGCGCATCGTACTATTTTTCTTCCGCCCGATGTTTTTTGATACCCCTTCCACAATCCGCTTTCTCTATTGTGAGGCGTTACTCCTACCAGAGCGGCTATTTCTTTGCTGTTAAGTTGACCTAATTCAGGCAATTGAGACAGTAAGATAGATATGCAGACTTTTCCTATACCTTTTTCAGTATTGAGAAGGTTTGCTTTTCTCTTTAAGGCTTCTGTTTCATGAATGCAGCGCTGAATTTCTTGATCAATGGTTAAAATCTGAGACTTTAAAGAGTCAAGATTTTTCTTTATAGACGCTATGATAATCGGATTGTCCTGGTGCTCTAAGTATTGTTTCTCCAAACGGATTAAATTAGTTACTTGAGTACGCCGTTGAACCCAGCATCTTAAGTCATTTGAGGTTAAAGCAGTCTCTATCGAGGTCAGTTTAGGCTGCATTTTAAGCCCATATTCTGCTAAAAGAGCTGCATCAATGAGGTCTGTTTTAGCAATTATCCCTTTAGCTTGAGCAAATTTTCTAACTTGAAGGGCATGAACCATAGAAAAAGGAATGCCATTTTCACAAAGGAATTTTAATAATTTCTTTTCATATCCCCCACTTGGTTCAAAAACAACACAATCGACGGTATTTTTAGCAATAAAGGCAGAAAGCAATTTTAATCCACAAGCATTATTTTGATAACGCTGAGTCTGTTTAAGGGTTGAATGATAAAGATCTAGGTACTGTTTTGATATATCAATCCCGATAGTTGCAGTAAAGGTATGGGTCATGTCATAATCCTACTTGTCTACGAGCATAAAAGCTCAGCCAACTGTTCGATAAATAGACGAAGAGGGGGCAATTCCCTCTATGTTACGGTTATGAGTAACCGAGTTGATAACGAATATGGCCTCTCGATCCCACAAGGATGGCCATCCTTGTGGGATCATCAAGTCACCTTGATAAATTTATCTTATATCATTTCAAACAGACAAGTTGATGACGATACCGCCTTCGTCATTTTTATAACCATCTCAGGCTATTTTGAGCCCAAGCATGTCCCATGTCAGCGGCTTTGCGGTACCCCTTCACCGCTTCCATATAGTCCTTCGTAACGCCTTGGACATTTTTATAACAATCTCAGGCTAAATTGAGCCGCAGCATTTCCCTGGTCAGCAGCTTTGCGGTACCACTTCACGGCTTCCGTATCGTCCTGCGTAACGCCTCGGCCATAGTAATAACAATTTCCCAGCTCATTTTGAGCCGCAGCATGTCCCTGGTCAGCGGCTTTGCGGTACCAGTTCACGGCTTCCGTATTGTCTTTCGTGACGCCACGGCCATCTTGATAACAATTTCCCAGGCTAAATTGAGCCGCAGCATGTCCCTGGTCAGCAGCTTTGCGGAACCAGTTCACGGCTTCCGCATCGTCCTGCGTAACGCCGCGGCCATCTTGATAACAATTTCCCAGGCTAAATTGAGCCGCAGCATGTCCCTGGTCAGCGGCTTTACGGTAACACTTCACGGCTTCCATCTCGTCCTTCGGAACGCCTTGGCCAATGTCATAACAAGCTCCCAGCATACGTTGAGCCCCAGCATTTCCCTGGTCAGCGGCTTTGCGATACCACTTCACGGCTTCCGTAGCGTCTTTCGTGACGCCAAGGCCATTGTAATAACAAATTCCCAGGATATATTGAGCCGCAGCATGTCCCTGGTCAGCGGCTTTGCGATACCACTTCACGGCTTCCGTATTGTCTTTCGTCACACCTTGGCCACTTTGATAACAAACTCCCAGGTTATTTTGAGCCTTAACATGTCCCTGGTCAGCGGCTAAGCGGACCCACTTCACGGCTTCCGTATCGTCCTGCGGTACGCCACGGCCATTGTAATAACAAACTCCCAGGTTATTTTGAGCATCAGCATCTCCCTGGTCAGCGGCTTTGCGATACCACTTCACGGCTTCCGCATCGTCCTGCGTAACGCCTTGGCCATCTTCATACATCACCCCAAGATTAAATTGTGCCTCTGCATGTCCTTGCTCAGCAGTGGTGATTAAATTTCTTAAGGCGTCTTGGCTGCCTTTTTGTGCTAAATCATTCCAAAGCTTGATTTTATCTTGAAGATTATCTTCAATCTGCTCTCTTTCTAAATACCCTGTACTATACAATAGAGCTTTAGCCCCTTGAGGGGTAAAGGTAGTGATCTCCTCATCATAAAACTCTGCAAGGCTGATGCTCGATTTCCGCTCTTCAAAAGCATGCGCAAGGTGCGTATATGATAACCGCGTGCCCCGATTAATGGTCTCAGCTAAAAAGTTAGCAATACTATCAACCGTATAATGGGCTTGTACATGTTTCAGGATGTCTTCAGGAGACAAGCTTTTATAGACAGTTTTGACAATAATTTCATGTCTATCTTGAAACGCTTCAGCATCACCTACCACGGCAAGCAGAGGCCCTGCTTTCTTCTCTAAGTACGCCACCTGATGCAAGCGTTCTACTTCGTCCATAGGAACAAGTCGGCTTATAAGTTGCTTACGTAGATCTGCCAAGCTAAGGGCAATGCGCATCTCCAGACTTAACTCTTCCCTGTCAAGGTTTTGGCCTTCACTCATATAACGGACATAAAAATCATACGTTTCCTTCTCTGCACGCGTGCTGCAATGAAGACCTGCAAGTGCCCACGAAGACAATTGAGCAAACCGTGTTCCTTCATCAAGTTGCAAGATTAACGGCTCGATCTGAATCAACCGGTTGGCAAAGCGAGCAGAAGGACGCCCAACCTTACCACCACGCAATAAATCTTCTAAAGCCTTACGGGTTCCATGCTCATCAAACTCTTCATCATACAGCATCTCTGCAGTGATCTTGCCTGCTATGACGCCTTGATCAAAGTAACCTAACAGACGATGGATAGACTGCTCAAAAGCCGGCCAATGACTGGTGGCTTGATCTTGTTTAAACAAACAATTGAAAACCTCCACACGCACATCCCTTATCCCATCGGATGCAACACGCAAGCGAGGGGGGAGTTGATCAGGAGCTATTAATGATGAGGGTTCCTTAATGAGATGAATACCGCGGCAGATACGTCCTAAGGCCGTAAGTCTGAAATTATCTTCCTGCTCATCTAAAGCATCTGCATTGAATTCTTCTGAGTTAATTAAATGGATGAGCATGTCTAGGACTGCACGGCTTTGATAGCTGTGTCGGGGAAAGTGGCCTAAATCATAAAGAGCTTGGAAAAGGGCTTCTTGTGGCCCTTCCTGGAACCCCAAGCGAATGATCTCAGCCAAATACGCCACCTTATAAAGTACATCAGGGCTTAAAGAGGCAGGCAAGGCAGTTTGAAGTTTCTTTAACAAGAGATTGCGTCTCAGCTCGGGTGTTTTAATATCCTTCAGGGAATCTCTTGTTTGCGCTACCCGCCATAAAGCAAAAGTAGCTTGAGGATGACTTAAATGCTGAGCTTGATCATAGTAGGTATAAGCTTTCTGATAAAGTGCAAGAATCTCCTCTGCTTTGTTAAAGCTTTGGTCGCGTCCGTCCTCAGTCAGAGCCCCTAATGCATACAAAGAAGGAGCATGGTTTTGTAAGGTTGCACCTTCATACCATTGGCGCGCTTGCAGAAGATCTTGGGCAACTCCTTGCCCTTTCTCAAACGCTTGGCCTAAAGCATAACAAGCTTCTATAGAACCATTCTGGGCAAGGGCCTTCAAGCCAATAAGGGCTTTTTCTTCACCTTGCTGTAGGGCTTTATCATACCACTCACAGGCTTGTGTGGAATCCTGCACCACATGTTCACCTTTTTCGTAAAGACGGGCTAAAAAGAGTTGAGCAGGCGCATGATGATTTTCTGCTGCACGTTTAAACCAATTAATGCCTTCATCAATATTTAAAGGCAAGCCATTTCCATAGTAGTACGCTTGAGCGAGCTCATATTGTGCCTGACGGTCGCCTTCTTGGGCAGCTTTTTCCTTGTCAGATACTAAATGCTCCAGAGCTTGGGAATGGCCCTGTGCAGCTGCTTGTCTATACCAATGAAGAGCTTCAAGAGGTTGAGGGAGCGTGCCATGGCCGTGCTCATATGATTGAGCAAGGGCGTATTGAGCATCTGCATGGCCTTGTTCTGCTAGTGTCCGGAGATGGGGTAAAGCCCGTGATTCGCCTTGTTTAAGGGCTTGGCTCAGATGGCGCACTGCAACAAGTGGGGAGGGAGGCCCTCCCAACCCTTGAATAGCAGCAAGGCTTAAGGCGAGATGGCTAAGAGGGTGATCAGCACCCAAGCCTTCAGAGAATAAGTCTAGCAACTGCGCTTGGACTTTACGTGTTTCAGCCAGGGTGCGGTTCTTGGCAAGAAGAGCTGCAACTTCCGCCGTCTCTCTTTCATTGAAAGCGACTCCCTTGAGCTCAATAAGGTTGCTATGCTTCCTTAAACCTTGAAGCAGGGCATGAGCGCCTTCTGCACCAATATCATTATTGTCCAAATTCAAGGAAGTGAGGGTAGTATTCTTGGCTAGGACCTGCGCCTCAGCACCTCCAATCTTCCTTCCTTTAAGGCTTAAAGATGTGCTGGTAATATTTGCTAAATCAATACTTGATGGATTTTCCATTGCCTGTGAGGCGACGCAACATACCCTGGTACCAAGAAGTAAACTTAAAGCAAGAGTAAGAAGACTATTGTGCCGTTGTTTCATGAGTTGTACCCTATAAAGTAGTTAATAAGTAGTTAATAAGTAGTTTTGGATGAACAGTCATTGTTAATTTTTTGATAGCCTTTTGCAAAGCATAGCTCTTGTTCTTCAAAGGCTGTCTTGTTAAGGGCAGCAGCTGCCAGGAGAATAGCCTTCATTATTATTTCCTATAAGTTTTTTAGTATTAGAAGGAAGGTGTAAGGTATAAGGCGTCTTCCTTTATTAGGAAGCACCTGATTAAGAAATTTTGGAATGTTGCTTTGGTAGTAAACTAGAAAAAAAGGAATAAAATAAAGTGCTAGCACAGATATTGGATATGTCGTGCCCAACGCAATATACTCCTTTCTGATTGCAAGGAAGTTTACTAAAAAGTAAACAAAAAACCATTATTATTCTTGTATAAAAATATTCCCATAAATGGAAAAAGATAAAGTAGATAATTCTAACCAATAAATTCCTGTTGACTTCATGCGAAATTAGTAATTAATAGCACCTGGTGGTTGTGCAAAAAAGCTCAAGCGAACCTTAAAGCAGGCCCAATTGCCTGCAGGCAAGGGGTTGTGTGGTGCATGAATATTTATTTAGAGCCATTTCTTCTTTTTTGTAAAAAACGGATCAACAGGCGCTGGTTCTGTCGCATCTAGTGTATGTCAAGTTAGTTAGGGGTAAATTGTAGGCAATAAGAGGTCTGTCAAATGCTTACAATATCACCAAAATTACTTCCCCATTTTAAAGGATTTTGTTCCTCAGCCGAAGTCATTATGCTGTTCGTTTACATGAAATGCCGTTTTTCATTGAGCTATCGCGAATTATAAGAAATGATGATGATCCGGGGAGCTAAAATTGACCATTCAACATTACAAAGATGGAGACCATCCAAAACCGGGGGGTCGTTAGGGAAATCAAGGAAAAATAAGGTATGATTAATAATAGCTTAGCAGTATTTCAATAGCTTTGGTTCTGCGGATTTTAAGACAAATTGGGGCCATAGAAATTTAAGGATTAGGTCAGTAATTCTGCCGCGACCCCCCAGTTTTGGATGGTCTCCTACTTCATAATAATTCTTCCTTTAATCCCAGGCTCTTACTTTAAAATATATTATCCAATCCCCGACCGGGAGGAGGCGTTGCGATAACTTCGCATAAAATCCTCCATCTCTTTCAGAGAGATATGATCACTCTTCACTATTCCATTTTCACTCAACCCCTCCACCTCTTCTTCACATGTTTTTGGTGGATATTGGTATATGTAATATTTAACCGTATTGAATATGTTCACCTCTTCATAGGAACGCCATCCACATTTTTCATGGAGCTTCCAAGAAGCTTCGTTTTCTGCAAGGATCTCAGCATTGAAGCGTTCCCATTTTTCAGATTGAAGGAGTACCTCAATTACCTCCTGAGTTATTGCCTGTTGAGCTTCCGTACCGTAGCCTCTTCCTCTTTTTTGGGCAGACATCATGATATCAATGAAAGGCTCATTCTTACGACAGTTGACATAAGGTGTCCCTAGGGTTAACTTATAGTGGCCTAGAAAGCTGGCTTCTCCCGCCTTCTTTAGGAAAATCGAATAATCAGTGAATTTGGATTTTTCATGAGCCTCTTTTTCTTGGTATGCTCTTACCTGAGCTGTATATTCTTGTTTTTTGCCATGATAGTTTGAGTTTTCGGGATGATAAGGGCACTTTTTTTTAAACTCTTCGGGGTTTTTGTCCATAAACTCAAGGGCATAATGGTCATAATGCATCTCATATATTCTATCGATATCCTCGACATGCGTGGGGGCAATTATTAAATTTTTCGTTTCGAAAGAATTAGGGCGCGAAAGAAGTTCCTCTTTTTCTGCTTGGCTTCCATAGCTGGAAGATATGAGAGCTATAAGGGCAAAGGTAGTTAAAAATTTTTTGTTTTTATACATCTTTCTTTTTTCTTAATTTAGATTATTTTCGAATAATAAAGTATAAGGAAAAAATGAAATTATCAAGGAAAAACCTGGACATAAAAATAACGGTTCTGATGGGATGGCCTGAGCAACTTTCAGATTATGAGAAAAGAATGGTAATCTGGAGATGTAAAAGGAATAAATAAAGATAAGGACCCCACCATGACAATAAAAACACTAGGGATTGATATAGCCAAGCGGGTATTTCAACTGCATGGCGTTGATAAAAGAGGCAAGACAGTGCTAAAGAAGCGTATTGGACGTGACCAATTGCTTAGCTTTATTGCCAATCTACCTCCATGCCTTATAGGAATGGAGTCTTGCAGTGGATCTAACTACTGGGCCCGCCAGTTTCAGCTTTACGGGCACGAAGTGAAACTGATGAGCCCACAATATGTAAAACCATATGTTAAAACGAATAAGAATGATGCGAATGATGCTGAAGCTATCTGTGAAGCAGTAGCACGGCCTAATATGAGATTTGTTTCAATTAAAACTATAGAACAGCAGGATATCCAATCGCTCCATCGGTACCGTCAAAGAGTGGTGCAGCAAAGGACGGCCCTTGTCAATCAGATTAGAGGACTGCTTAGTGAATATGGACTTGTGGCGCCTCAAGGTATTGGGTGTTTGAGGGAGAAATTACCTCAGTTTCTGGAAAATCAAAATAACTTGCTGACAAGTTTAGCTCTGGAGGTTTTTTGCCAGCTTCATCAAGATCTTTTGGAAATTGATAAAAAAGTTAAGCTTTTAGATAAGCGGATCGCCAAAATTTGTAGCGAGAATAAAGCATGCCAAAGGATTAAAAAAATTGAAGGGATTGGCCCTTTAACAGCAACAGCTCTGGTATCAGCAATTGGTGATATCTCTAACTTTAAGAATGGGCGTCACTTAGCCGCTTGGCTAGGATTGGTACCACGTCAGCATTCTAGCGGAAATAAAAAGGTGCTGCTCGGCATTAGCAAAAGAGGGGATCGGTATTTAAGGACGCTTCTTATTCACGGAGCACGCGCCTTTATTAGCTTTGCTAAAAGGCGTTCTAATTGGTTAGAGAAGCTGATTGAGCGTTGTGGTAAACAGAAAGCTTATGTAGCTCTAGCTAATAAGAATGCAAGAATTGTATGGTCTCTACTTGCCAAACAAACTGAGTACCACTCTATTCACTAGATATCCCATAAGTAAAATTATAAGGATGACCTACCACCGAGGTTTGCTAGAGTAAAATAAAAAGATGACAAAGTGAATTACCAGCTTCTTGAGATCCTGTTTTGCAACACGGTTTACAAAAACCATGGTTCCGATAAGGGCAAGAAGTGATCGGATATACCATCTGGGCTAGAAGGATAAACCTTCGTTAAAAGCCGAATATACGTCCGCACCTCAATGTTTTCTTTTAAAAAAACTCTTGCATTCTTGCTCAGGCCATATACGTTGCAAATTTGGAAAAAGGTTGAGTTAAGGTTGCAGCATATATAATCTGGACAGAATTTAGGCGTATACGTTGAAAAGACGATTGAAAAATCGGACCTGATCTTGGAAGCTTTCCGTCAAATAAATTGTTTGTTCTTTAAGCATCATAGCCATAGCTTCAATTCCCTTGAGCGTTCGGTTAGCCGTCTTGAACGATTGGAATCCTAGCATGGGACGGGTACGACGCTTGATACGTCGATGATCCTGTTCGATGATATTGTTGAGATATTTGGCTTGTCTATGCTTGACGCGTTCATCCAGACCCCCTTCTTTTTTTAATTCTTCGATAGTTGTATGATAAGAAGAATGCTTATCTGTTGTAATAGATGAAGGCCTCTCTCTACACTGTTTCAGCATTTTTCTAAAGAATCGCTTAGCAGCGGCCAGGTCCCGAGTATGTGCTAGCATAAAATCAACAGTGCACACATATTTATCGACTGCTCTGTAGAGATACTTCCATTGGCCTTTGACTTTAATATAAGTTTCATCCACCCTTAACGACCAAGCTGATGGACGAGCATACCAGCGTATCCTTTTCTCAAATTCAGGAGCATAATGCTGAATCCAACGGTAAATGGTCGTATGGTCAACCTTTATCCCTCTTTCACTGATCATTTCTGCTAATTGGCGATAGCTGAGGGGATAACGTAAGTACCAGCGCAAGCATTGCAAAATAACTTCTGGAAGAAAATGGCGATATCTGAACTCTTTAGGTTTCATTACAGAGACCATTTATTAGATAATTTATTATTAACTTAACAACTTCTCAAAAATTTGCAACGGAACCCAAAAGCTGCATGCAGCAGCTTTCAACAATTCTACTTTCAACTCCTTTTAATTTTGGGACGATTACAGGAGGTTCCCGGCGTTGTTGCGTAAGGGGATAAGCCCCATTCATGTAAAAGTATACGGTCTAGAGCCTAGATTTTTTAATAGAGAGATTTCTCAGTGGGCTATGTCGAAGTAGGTGAATTAGGGTCGTCAACTTGTTTAAGAAGAAAGCATAAGAACTTGTCTAGGAAAAGATTATCCAATTTATTTCTCTTGTTATGGTAGTTCCTTAAAATAATAATTTCATTTCAAATAAAGGATAAAGTATATGGTAGACTATAAACTTAAAGAGAATTTAAAACCTAAAATGCTTAATTTTTTTCATATAGATATTATCTTCCTCCCTTTACAATCAGCTATTGTTAAGTTATTTTTATTTACCGTATTCATGTTAGCTGCAGGCTCTTCTGAAGCTACCTCAAATGATCAGGTAACATCCAATGAGAAAGTTTGTAGCGATCTTAAAAGAAATTTTGACGCTGCTTTTTTAGAAAATGGCGAAGCTAAAGTTGAAAGTCTGGCTTTTGCTCCAGTCTCTTCCTTTTCCCACTTAACAAGAAATTTTTCCCCTATAGAATTTCAGAGTGAAACAGATTATCAGACTAAATTAGTCGAAGATGAGCAGAACTTAAAAGATGTAAATAAAAAATCTTCCACGAGTATAATTAGAAGAAGTATTTGGAAAAAAACTAGAGAGGTGGATATAAGCCTTCCAGTAGGATTACGCGTTCATAAATTTACCCAAATTATGTTCCGGGATTCGGTTTTACAGAAAAACCTTCCCATTAATAGTGACGATACAACGTTATCAAATGTATTGAGGGTACTTCAAAATATAGCATGTAAAATTCAAAACCCCTTAGAAGATGAAAGGGATTATGTATTTGGTAATAAGCCAAACATTTTAGCTGTTCAGCTTGGTCTAGTTCTAAAAGATGAGGGAGAAGAAGCGCATTATTTTAATGGGGGATATTTATGGATATCTAGTAAGGAGGAGCCAAATCCGGGGAACTCTGTGACAGTTTTTGTGTCTGGCAATAGAGAAGTAATTTGTGAAGGATTCATGCTTTCAGATTTAAAAGGGTATTATGATCAATATAAAGCTTATTATTCTTTGTGGGATTGGCCAGATATTCAATTATATCCAGTAAAAGGCCATACAGAAGAAGGGCTTATAAGGAAGATTAAAAGGCTTCAGCTTAAGAAAAAAGATATTATTAAAGATAAAATCTTTCAGGGTATAAAAAAATTTAGAGAGCTTAGTTGTAAATCTAAGGAGCAGAAACCTCCTCTCAAGAAACAAGCATTTAATTTAGGTGATGAAGATATTGAGAAAAATGTTGCTACTATTATCTTACATATGGTTTCAGGACGAGAAATTTGTATAGCTGAAAATGTTCAAGATAGTTCTGATTTGGATTATGAGACAAGCTGTTATTATAGGCTTAATCATTCTTTTCGGTCTCTTCTATATCCCAAAATTCCCTCTCTTATATTCTTTTCGTACCATAATAATATGAATTATAGATCTATGGTAAATGTTATGCCCAGCGCTATAAAAAGTTTTTATTATGCTGATTTAATCGATAGCTTAAGGATTATTGTATGTCGAAAGCTTGAGTGGGCATCAAAAAAATCTCCGTTACCTAATAAAGTGTATCTTATTTCTCCCTCATTGGAAATTCCTCCTTCCCTTATAAGAGCTCAACTAATTAAAAAGCTTAGAAAGCATGCACACCAAGCTGAAATCTCTCCTTGGCCAATTTTAAGCCAAGAAGAGTGGAAAATGATTAAAAAGGTAAATTTAAAATTTATTAAAGAAGACGTTAGAGACTTTAAGAAAAAGTCACCTTTTTTATCTTATTTACTTAAATTAAAGGAGCACCGTAATATTCATGCTTCCTACCTCATTGCAAGAGCGTATGAAGCTGCTGCAGGAGCATATTATGCACTCTACGAAACAGATAAAGAAAAATGGTGGGCGAAAAGAGACGCGAATTGGTATTGGAAAAAAGCAGATGAAATAATGGAGCATATATTTCACCTGGATAAGTGGGATTCTCGGAACGAAGGAATTAGGGAAGGGGTTCAATGTTCATTAAAGATACAGGTTATGCCGGGAAGTCTAGGTTGGTATCATATCCATACAGCAAAGCATCTTATAAGGTCTAACAGCGCCAACTACCTTAGTGGTATATTATGCCATTTCCAAGAGAGGATAAAATCACAAGAAAATAACCTTATCTATATTTTTAAATTATTCATTAAAAAAGCTAAAGAATGGGGTGTTTCGGAGGAGGATATATTAAGATTTGTCTCTCTTGATTATCTAGTGGATCCGTCAGCTTGTTGAGCTGAATCCCAGGCCTAGTGTTGAGGAAGCGGTTTATTTACTATCAGTATTTGGGGTTACCCGCCCGAAGCCTCGAAATTTTTGATTTGCTCAATTATAATTTAACAAATCCAGAAAAATAGCCATTTTACAATTTTCTCCAAGGCGGAAACAGTATCCAAATTAAAAAACAATTTTTCCTTGGAACACTAAGGATATTAATGCTTTCATCTAGGCTACCAAAAATTTCGGGGCTTCGGGCGGATAACCCAGTTAAGATGGAAGAAATTATCAAGACTCTTGAAAGAGAAGGTGAATATATTGATGAAGAAGCTTTGTCTCATATCTCATGGGTCTGTTGCATGGTTTTCCTGAATTTTCAATTTACTTCAGATACGACTAGATAATTTACCCTTAACCTAACAACTTCTCAAGAATTTGCAACAAAACCGTAATTTTCTAGACTCTTTTATTATTTACAACAAGACCCTCTTTATCATTTAAATCCCTTGGATACATCTTATCAACATTTTATAAGCATTTTTGGCTATTGACTTAGCATATTTGTTTTTTACCAGACAAGTTCTTAAAAATGCCTTTTGAAACTTAAGGCAGGATCAGAATTGTGTGAGTTCTCTCTTCCTCTATTTTCTACAGTTTGATAGTGTTGTTAAAAAATTATTTATATTTACATAGAAATTTTAAGATTAATTATTGTAATGATTTTCTTGAGTAAAAATTTACAATACTTTCACTGTTAAAAATTAAAAGCCAAAGAAGGAAAAAGAATATGAAGAAGACTCGGAGCTTTATTTTATTGTCCTTATTGTGTGCCACAACCCTTTGTGCGTATTCAATGGACTCTTCCCTTGCAGGAGAGGCTTCTCTTGAGGAAAACCGAAATCGGGATGTGATTCGTCTTAAGGTTAAAGGGATGCCGATTCCTTCCTATCCCCAGGAGGCTTTGTTAGGCGCTCCTCTGACTCCCGTCAGTGCGGAAGCTGAGTTTCAACGGGGTCAGGCTTTAGAACAGGAAGGAACAAGCGATTCCCTGGCGGAAGCAGCTCAGGCTTATCTGGCAGCAGGGATGAACGGTCATACGCCGGCGTTCATTCGATTGGGGTATATGTATGAAGGGGGTCGTCTCCTGCCTGCCACAGCTGTTGAAGAGTTTCGGTTTAAAGATGCCTTGGCCGCTTACTACATTGAAAGGGGAGGCAGTCCGGAAGACCCGATGGGAGGGTTCTTTTTTACCACCGCCCTTCCGGAGGATGAGGAAACTTTTGATGATGGTGCAGGGGCTGCAGCAGGAGATCATCCCACAGATCGACCCCTGGCATCCTTATCAGATATTCAAGATGATCCAGCCTTATCTATTGAGGAAAAATTCTTTAAGATGGGCATGTGGTATGAAGCTGCTCATCGCCCTGGAGAAACAATTGCCCAACGCCGCTTGCGATTTGCTTATGCAGCCAGGTTCTATGAGCAATCAGCCTTATGGCGCTTCTACCCTTATGCTTATACATCTTTAGGACATATGTATTATTTCGGGAAGGGTATTGATATTTCTGATTCGAGCTCTATGGCTTCTGCTAGACTTCTAGCACAGGAGTATTATGCAAAAGGGGCCGACGACGACCTCAACGATCCGGTAGCTCAGTTCATGATGGGATTTTTGCTAGAACAGGAAAAGACAGAAGAAGCAGATACCCAAGCTCAGATCTATTACCAAAGCGCAGCGAGTTATGGTTATCAACCCGCTTGTTTTCGATTGGGTGTTCGGTGTGAGCAGGGTCAAGAAGACATGAGTACACCGGAAAAGCGACAGGCAGCTTATGCTCAAGCCAAAGATTATTATGAGCGGGTACAAGCCCAAGGATCAGAGATTCTTCCGCTCATTGCTCAATTGATTAATCTTCCCAAAGACTTAAGTCCTCAAATTGCTCGCATCACTCTTTTGAAAGATCAGGAGGCCTCTCTTCAAAATCCGGCCTATGCCTTAACGGAATACGGGTTTTGCAAATATCTTCAATCTCAGCTGCCCTCAAGTCTTTTGCCCCACTGGATTCATATGTCTTTGACTCAATATGCCCTGACTCATGGGTTATCTTATAATCAAAATATTATGGAAACTGCAGAGCGGGTTAAATCCATCGTTGGGTTATTCAGCTCATCAGGGCAAACATATGTTATTCCTGGTTTGAATGCTCACGAGCAAAAAGACCTTGCCATCCAGTCCTCAAAAATTCTTCTTAATACCGCGCATGCTCACCAGATGCGTCAGATGCAGCTTGGGCAGTATTTAGGTCAAGAAGATCTTAAGTGGAAGGAAAAAACAAGTCCAGATCAAGGCGCCCCCACTCATGTTGAGGCTTGGGTGAGCGCTATTACACCTTTGGTGAAAGCCTTACATGAAGCGTCCTCTCCTTTTGATGGTCAAGTCTTTCTACCAACTCTGCTTTCAAGGCTCACCCAGGCTTCAGCCTCAACCCTTTTGCTTGCTGCCGATCGGGCGATTCCTGAAGGATACATAGAGAAATTTAATACCCCACTTTTATTAATTGAGGAGGAAGCGCAAGGAATCTTTAAGAAGTTAAAACCCTATCAAAGAACCCTTGCTCAACAGATTGCCTTTTATAAAAATCTCCAGGATATTAAAAACCATACAGGCTTGCCTTTTTCTAAAGCTCTTCTTGGCGATATTGCCCTGGCCCGCCATCTGATGAAGGAAGCCAATCATGAGGATACGCAGGAGAACATTATCAAGCATTTTCAATCGGCTCTCGCTTTGAAAGCTTATGCAGAGCAAAAACAGCTCAGTTTATTAGAAGTCAAAGCAGAACTAGACGAGAAGGCCCGTCAGATTATGGCGATTTTAAGCCCTCAGCTCCATGATTTCTCAGGCATTGGGTACCATATTTTACAAAACCTTACAGGCCAAACCTCTGAGAGGGATGCGGCAACAGAAATTGCGCGTCACTATCGGGAAAAGCTGATCGTAACTCTAACACAAGATAATTTAGATAATGATTGGACGAATCTGGAGGACCTTGATCCTTCTTATGTTTCAGGGAGCGAAGAGGAAGAAGCAGCTGCTTTAACAAAGCTCTATGACCAGACTGTTAATTATATTGCCCAAGCAGAGGCTGCTCTTCCTCAAGATCAGCCTCATTTAAATTTGAAAGCGGTTACTTATGAAGATCCAGCTCTGGGAATTTATGGACCTATTGTTTATGAGAGTCTTAAAGACATTCAAGCCCAAGCCAGAGAACTCTATCAAAGTGGTGTTATTGGAGATTCAGAGCAAGAGATTTATGAATCTCTCCTGAATGAAAACATCCATTCCATCCGCAATCTGATAGCGGGATTGTCGCTTGGGAATATCAATATGCGAGCTATTGATCATATTATTGATACATTAGAAGGCGAAGATCAGGGGATTGCGCAAAAGATTGATCGCAAGCAAAATCTGTTATTTATGTTGCGCAAAAGTGCCGATTGGGAAAATGGTGAGGATGAAAAACGCCTTCTGGCATACACTACCCTTGTAGGAGGTACTAAGGGCCGCTGTGCAGATGGACAAGCTACTTTTTTTCAAGAGTGGGTTCTTGAGTATGTCATGAATCACTTGCACGAGATTAATGTGAGTCATGCCCCTAGTATCACGGATATGACCTTAAAAATAAGACTGAGCATCCTCCTTCAGGACTACAAGCGTGCCTTTATCGAAAAGCATGCTTCTCCTTTCCTGATTGGTCACGCAGTTCATATGGGAGCCTATGAAGATCAAACAGCTATGAAGACCCTTCTTACTCAGATGATGCGGTTACCATTAAGTCTAACTGGATCCTATAGCCGTGTGCTATATCCATCCTTTGCGATACGTCATTTGGAAAAACCCGAGACGACAATCCAGATGAAAGCTGTAATGGATCGTTTTTTAAATGGCGGTAAAATTGTTTATAAAGATATGCGCACGACCACAAGTGCTTCTGGAGAGTTGATTTATCATGATAAAGATGAAGATGACACGCCAGAGCCTTATCGGGCAGAGGTTTCTTTTGATGGAATGAGCTTAAAAACCCTCTCCCAAGAAATCAGATCGGCTTTGGTAGATCTCAAGAGAGAACAGCTAGTATCTGAGCCATTGCCTGGTCTTGTGTCTGCCCCTCGCTTAACCTTTGTCCTTGGTGAGGCGGTTGTGAAAGATTTCCTTCAACATGATCCTGTGATTGCGAGTTTTTATAGCACTTTTGTTCAATCAAATTATAGTCAAGGCAATATCTTTTTTGATCACAAGGCGGCTTTTGAGAAAGGAACACATCTGAGATACATTTTAAGAGATGCCGCTATCTTGCGATTGATGGAAGTGACAGGTTATGCAATCGTCCCTGCTGGGTTCTATGAGGGTATTCCGCAGAGCTGGAAGTTTTAAGCATACAGATAAGGAGCTAAGGATGTGAATCATAAGTTCGAGGAGGAGGGGCTCTTACCCCAACTTCTCTCCTCGTAAAAAGGGGCTCCAAGAATACATCACTGGTTTTTTAGGACACCATACAACATCAACATAAAAGAAGAAGAATTATGATAAAAGATAAGCTCTCTGATCAGACAAGTTTGAATGGAAATGATTATTTGTCAATGGAAACAGCTTGCGATCAGGATTTACTTGAAAAAGGTGATACTCTAAGAGGGATTCCTGTATGGCGTCGTGTATTGATTGGTCTTTTATGCAGCAGCTTGACCTTGAACCCCTTTGTTCCTGTAATGGCTATGGAGCGGATGGAAAGACATGCAGTATCCCCATCTTTCTCATTGCACAATCAGGATACCCAAAAGATTTTGAAGAGCATAAATCAGCCGATTAAAGATTTAGGGACCCAGTTGTTAACAGCTCTCAAAGCTCGACCGCTTTCAGAAGAGATGGGAGAAGGAGAAGGGGGAGGAAGAGGGGCAAGCCAGCCAGCAGGAACGCAAGGGGGATTTTTTGTAAGCCAAGGGATGAGAAGAGATCAGGTTTTTGTTCCCAAGGGGGCATTGATTCGGGGAGATTTGTTGGCTCCCCATGTTATTACGCAAGAACAGGCCTTGAATCTGTTAAACTTAGATCCCTATGGTCAGTCGATTATCTCAGAAACTCTCTATACCGTTCCTCAGGACTCGATTCATGAGCATTTTCAGGTTCAAGTTGCCAGTACTCATACACCATTACCCTTAAATCAGTATCTGAGCCATTATGGTTTGGGTTATCTTCTAACGGGTCAAGTTGGTGTATTGCCCACCAGCTTGATTACCCTTGAGAATGTGATGATTATGGTTCCGTTGATGGCCACGGCATCGTCTTCTCAGCATGGTCGGCAGATGATATCAGTGGGGCAATCAAGTGGACAAGGGTTTTATGGGATGCAGTCTGTGACTTATCAACCTAAACCCTATACTTTTACCTTAGCTGTTCAGCCGCGGTTTAAGGGATTGATGGATTTAAGAACGGGATTGTGGGGAGAAGGGCCCATCTCCAAAGAGTCTCTGGTATCTGCCAATCTCATCAAGTCGCCTGCCAACTTAGGGAGCCTAGTGGTTTCCAGTTTGGTTTTGCCACCAACGGAGGCGCTGCCAGAAGCGCTTCGAGTTGAGGGAACAACCACAAATGAATCTCCCCTTTTTTATTACCCTCCTGGATGGAGTTTATCGCCCATCAGTCGCCTCAGCAGCGGTTCCCGTCGGACAGCGCATATATTAGAGGTTCGTAACGCTCTCTATGGGATGCCCTCCTTTATGGCGCAAGTCATTGATGATAAAGTTCGACAGTTACTCCCATCGATCAACCCTTCTGTATGGCTATTACAAGGCCTCGCATTTTTACAATCCGCACAAATCCGTTATCAAGAGTTGTTACAAGCCAGTGGCGTAAAACCGGATCAGCTTTTGGACCTGGATTTACCCCTCTGTGTGGCGCAGCAGCAAGCTGTGTCTCTTTATCAGAATTTTACGATCCTTTATCAAGCTCTAGGGGATTCTGATGTAAAGACCTATCAGGATCTTTTAGACAAGGTTTTTCCCCTGGTCAGTTTGGCATATAGGTCTTTTAGGGCTGGATTTTCCTCACCAGAGAAACAAGGGGGGGACAACCAGCACGCTCAAGGGACTGTAATACCAAAAGCGTTACAAAATCATTTAGAGCGCTTAAGAGAAATCGAGGATCTTCAAACTCACCGGATTATTCCTGCTCGCACGCTGGAAGATATATTAGATTTAACCATGCCCTTGCCAGATGGTCGACTGGTTCTGGAAAGTCTCGCTCAGGAGAAAATGTCATCAGCCGAAGGGTATCGAGTGCACTCTTTATCCCAAGCGGCTTGTGAATTAATCAACGAAGTTGCTGAAAACCCTGAAGACTTTAAAGGCTGGTCTCTTTGCGCCCAAAAATCTTTCTTGAGCACAGTTGCGTGTTTCTTTCCCGAGGAGGCACACCAAGTTGAGTGGCGTGATCAAAAGGTTCTAACCTCCCTTTTGTATCGTATAAAAGATCCAGATATTCTAAACTTGCTGGTTGATTGGGGAGCAGATGCGCATACTATGCTTGTCAAGAATCAGGTATCAGTTCCTTTGCTCCAGCATTGGATCAGCGCCGTCACACCTGAGACTCAAGATCGCTATTTAAAGACTCTAGAAACATTGATCCAACGGGGAGCCCCTCTTAACAAAGTCTCCTCAGATGGCACCAGTGTTTTGGATATGATTCTAGCTCAAAATCTGGATTTAATATTTGCAGCTGTAGTGAAGGCACATCAATCTCAAACTATTGACGCCATGCAAGCCTTGGAAATTCAGATGCCTGTTCAAGAGGCAAAACCTTCCTTACCTCAAAAGCAGGCTCGCCTTAAATTCATGAAGAAGTCCATCCCCTCAAGAAAGATACCGCCGTCTGGTTCAACAGCATGGGATGCTGCTATCTTTGCTTCAGAGGTGAAGTCTGTCCAATATGAAGAAACAGCGTCCCTTCATCTGCCTATTGGTTTGCCTGTCCAAGTAGATAAGCTTGTAGAACGATATCGCATCTGGCAATCAAAACCAGAGTTTGAGAGTTCTTTAAAGCTAATCTTTGATTATCTTGCAAAAGTTAATCCAAAGGTTGCGTGGCATTTGACATTAGAAGAGATTCTCCCTCCAGCTCAACAAATCATCTTCGGATGTGAGGAGCTGCGGGCAATTGCAGAGCAGCATAAGCCTCTTCCAGGCGATCGGGTGAAAACCCGCAAATATAATTTTATTCTGGATATGATCGACGGTCAGGATCCTGTTCTAGAAATCCAAGCAGAGCTGGAGTCCTTTTTAGGCACTCCTTTGTTTTATCCAGACACTACCCTTGCTTATAAACTCATTGGTGCAGATATAGGAGAACGGTCATTATCCCATGATGTCTATGACCAAATTTTTAATGAAGATGGAACGGTGCGCTCCTCCAACGTCTTTGGTCGTCGGGCTGTTGCCAAGGTGGTGAAAAATGGGAAGATCCTTTATTTTAAACATCTACCAGAGTTTCCAGGGTTTGAGTATGCTGTTGGCTCTCTTCACAATCTTTTGATTGGGCACGGGACTCATTGGAGTGATTTGGTTAAGCTGAAGGGAGAAGCATTTTTAGTCTCCTTCGGGGTTGAGGGAGGAAACCTTCAAGACGTGCTAGACACCCATCCTGATCTATTAAAACAATTAGATTCCAAGAGCTTTTCAGAATCAATGCTCTTTACCCTGTTGGTTAACCCCGAGGATGATAAACCAGATAACTATATTTTAGAACCTCTCGCAACGAATGCCCACAAGTATCGTCTGATTGGGGTGGATAGCGACCATGCCTTTATGCCAACGGTTGCAAGAGAATCAGATGATCCACGAGCGAAGAAGCAACTGCAGGTTAAATCAGTTTTGTATTGTTTGGATCAGATGAATGATCCCGTTCATGAAGAGGTGAGAGAGGCATTCGCCACTTTAGATCCCTATCAGCTTTTAAGCGAATGGCTTGCAGATTTAAGCAGGTTGGAGACCAAATATGAGGCGTTGTTCACAAATGCTGAAGCTGTTTCTTTAGCTGAGAAAGACTGTATCGTGTGTCTTCCCTTCAAAGAACAGATGATGACGCAATTGTATGACAAGTTGGTTCGGTTGCAACGCCTGTTCTCAGCTAAGTCTTTAGGCAGATCTTCTAGGGAAACTCAGCCCAGAAACAATGTATTGAACCCAAGGCGTCCAAGGGCGTTCCCCACAAGTATGTCTCCCACGAGTATATCCCACATGGAAGTATTGAGACGTTTAGAGCCTTTGCTAGCCAATCGGTATAAACCAGCTTTTGATCTAAATAAACCAATTGCACTCAAAGATCGATTCCGGACCATTCATGGGACCGAGTATAGGATTGATGATCGGCAAGGGTTGGTTTCGACGACAAGTTCGCGACTATTGTTGGATTCTTTAGACATCCCAGTTCAAGATAGTTTGATTCTCTCCAATCGCCGCTTAGGAATGCTGAAGGTGTCTAAGGCGCAAGAAGAGTTAAAGGCCATTCAGGCATATCGGGATGCTCAACTGTTAGGATCAGATCAGTCTTTAGAGACATTTTCAAAGCTTTCAAGCGAAAACGCCCGGGCGACTTTTTTGTCCCGTTTTGATTGTGCAGTCTTAGATACAGCCCAGCAGCAGGCATTGTTGCGCCATGTAAAAGACAGCGATCCCCGATCATTGACTTTTAAGAACTGTGAGGCTTTAACCCTCGATATCTTTAAAGCCTTTGAGAAGGGTAATCTTGGCAAGCTAAATTTAAGTGGCATCAAGAATATTGATAAGAATTGGATGGAGGAATTATCCAAGGCTTCCAGTTTGCGAGGGTTGTCGATTCGCTATGGAACAGGATTAAGGAATGCTATTGGTCCTTTTTCTTTTAATCAGCTTACAACGCTGGTAATGAGTCATTGTGAAAACCTAACTGATCTTAATCTCTTAACACCCCTTTTAGCAAAACTGGCGATCACAGATTGTCGGAAGTTACAAAACGTAACTATACCTATTCAACCAAAACCGCTTCTCACCCAGGTTGATTTACATAATAACCCAGTTCTTCTTGATGCAACTGTTGAGGCATTGTTAACCCAGCATCCCTTAATCACCACTCTTAATGTGGAGGGATGCCGTAAAGTATTCCTGCCAGAATGGCGTACAGTGAACTGTCGGTTCCCTGTCCAACTGGGGCGGGAAATGAACAAACTCAGATATTTGAACAGTATACAGAGGAATTATCATCCCTTCTTAAAATACCTGATAAGTCTTTTGCGGAACGAGCCAACCCTTACGAGCCTGACGTTGGGGAGGAACGAGATTGGGGAATCTTGTGATGTGGCATTGGGAGAGGCCTTGAAGATCAATACCACCCTCACGAGCCTGGATTTGTGGGGCAATTATATTGGTAAACCTGGTGTTGTGGCATTGGGAGAGGCCTTGAAGACCAATACCACCCTCACGAGCCTGGGATTGGGGGGCAATAAGATTAGTGAACCTGGTGTTGTGGCATTGGGAGAGGCCTTGAAGACCAATACCACCCTCACGAGCTTGGGATTGGAGGGCAATAAGATTAGTGAACCTGGTGTTGTGGCATTGGGTGAGGCCCTGAAAGTCAATACAACCCTTACGAGCCTGGATTTGGGGGACAATGAGATTGGAGATCCTGGTGCGGTGGCATTGGGTGAGGGCTTGAAGACCAATACCACCCTCACGAGCCTGGATTTGATGGGCAATAAGGTTAGTGATTCTGGTGCGGTAGCATTGGGAGAAGCCTTGAAGACCAATACGACCCTCACGAGCCTGGATTTGATGGGCAATAAGGTTAGTGATTCTGGTGCGGTAGCATTGGGAGAAGCCTTGAAGACCAATACGACCCTCACGAGCCTGAATTTGCGGGGAAATTGGATTTATAAATCTGGTGTTGTGGCATTGGGCGAGGCCTTGAAGGTTAATACCACCCTCACGAGCCTGGGATTGGGGGATGGTATATATGAGAGTCAATGGTTCTCAGAAGACTTCATCAGACTTTTGCGCAATGAGCCAACCCTGACAAGCCTGGATTTGAGTGGCGATGGGATAGGTGATTCTGGTGGTGTGGCATTGGGAGAGGCCTTGAAGGTTAATACCACCCTCACGAGCCTGGATTTGGGGGACAATCAGATTGGTGATACTGGTGGAACGGCATTGGGTGAGGCGCTGAAGATCAATACCACCCTCACGAGCCTGGATTTGGAGAGGAATGAGATTGGTAAATTTGGTGGTGTGGCATTTGGAGAGGCGTTGAAGACCAATACCACCCTCACGAGCCTGGATTTGGGGTACACTGAGATTGGTGATACTGGTGGAACAGCATTTGGAGAGGCGTTGAAGACCAATACCACCCTTACGAGCCTGGATTGGGGGACAATCAGATTGGTGATACTGGTGGAACAGCATTAGGTGAGGCCTTGAAGACCAATACCACCCTCACGTTCCTGGATTTGGGGAACAAGGATTGGGGAAAAAATAAGATTGGTAATCGCGGTGGAACGGCATTGGGTGAGGCGCTGAAGATCAATACCACCCTCACGTACTTGGATTTGGGAGACAATAAGATTAGTAATTCTGGTGTTGTGGCATTGGGAGAAGCCTTGAAGACCAATACCACCCTCACGAGCCTGGATTTGTATGGCAATTATATTGGTAAACCTGGTGTTGTGGCATTGGGAGAAGCCTTGAAGACCAATAGAACCCTCGCGTACTTGGATTTGGGAGACAATAAGATTGGTGAATCTGGTGTTGCATTGGGAGAGGCCTTGAAGGTTAATACCACCCTCACGAGCCTGGGATTGGGGGGCAATAAGATTAGTAATTCTGGTGTTGTGGCATTGGGAGAAGCCTTGAAGACCAATACCACTCTCACGAGCCTGGGATTGGGTATGAGTGATAGGGACACTCAGCGGGTTATTAATGACCTTATCAAACGAAACCAAGATTTACGTCCAAAACAGCCTACCCAGCAGGAGCCTCAGGTGATTGTTTCTCTTGCTGATGCGCCTAAATCATCATCTGGGCTGAAAGGACAACATCAAGGAGCCTGGGTTAAGTTTTTGTCCCTTGCCCCTGAGGAACCCTCTGCAGCTGATCTTTTCCAGGTGATTCCCCTCGATCGAGGACTGATGGTGCAGCATCTGTTGGCGGCTATTCCTCTATTGCAGCAAGAGGGTGCGTTGGTTCAAGAACTTCAAGCCGCTGGCCTGTCGGACTATCGTGCCTATATCCGCTTTGTCTTGGGAGGATCTGACCCCATCAATTCTATTGATCACGCCCAAAGCTTAAAAGCCATGGCTAATCTTTATCCCTTCTCTTGTTGGATCTGGGAACAAGGCCAGGCAACAACCCTTAAATGCTCTCAAACCTTTGGAACAGAGGGGCCCTTGTATCATGTTCTTGCAACCTCACCTGGTTCTTCGGCTCACCCGTCTTCCCGGTCCTATCAACTTCTGACCGTTGAGGGTTATTCACCAAACTTTGCGCAAGTTTATTCTCAACCTTTGGATGATGACCTGACCGATATTCAGCCGCCTCTAGCTGGTGATAAACAACAGCCTCCCTTTCAGTTGCCAACCTTTACAGAAGAACAGCTCAGGCATGTTAGTGATCTCTTGCGTTATCAATTAGCCCCTTTACGAGGTTCTTTGACGTCCCTGATCTTTCCTCCTCACACGTTAACCCGGGAGGATACCAATATCTTGAAGAAGCTCTTGCAAGACCATCAGAGCTTAACACAATTGACCCTTCCTAGCGCTGGTTTGACTGACGAAGATGCCTTAACTTGGGCCGCTTTCCTTAAAGAAAATACGCACCTAACAAGCCTATCTTTTGTGGGGAATCAGTTCACCATTGTTGGGTTAAAAGCCTTGATGGGTGCCTTGCAACACAATCAAACATTGATCCAATTCAACCTTAAAAACAACCCTGGGTTTGAGGATTCAATCCGCGTCACACTGGACAATCTCTTGAGTCGTAATAAGGGATTGCAGGAGTTTCAAGTCTTGCAAACAACACAACCTTCCCGAGTTGTTCTTTCCAAATTAGGCTATCCAGGTTCTCGAATTTTATTCACTAAGATGGCGGATCATATTGCTGACTTTTCCTTTATCCAAAACCTGGTTCTTCAGTTTACGCCCTTGAATGATGCTACCACGTGCACAGACTTTAAAACTTATTTACAGCAGGCTCCTAGTCTGACATCTCTCAGGCTCTTGGATACCAGCCTTGATGACCAGAGCCTTGCAATTCTTGCTCCTGCCTTTGCCCCTCATCCTTCTCTTACTAGCTTGGATTTACGCGGCAACCTTTTGCGAGATGCTAGCACACAATCCTTAGCAGCGGTGATTGCCACAACATCCAGCCTTAAGGCCTTGGATATTCGATGGAATAGAATCCAAGGGGAGGGCTATCAAAGTCTTCTCACGTCCTGGCAACAAAGGGTAAGAGCTCCTTCTCAGACAAAATCCCCTGTGCTTGTCATTGAAACTGATCCCAACAATCCTTATCAAGGAGCTTTTAGAAAATTAAGCCAGGAGCAATCGGGTCTTGATCAAATTAAAGGGATGCTTCCTGATTCAAACGCAACCATTGTGAAAGGCTATGCACTCAATAGAACCTCTGGGAAATCTATTCCCCTATTTAAGATAACCCTGTACGGCCAGACTTACCATATGAAGGAGGAGCTTGTTCCTGGAGATGGAGATTGTGGCTACACGGCTCTTAACAAACCTCGAGAAGAAGCTGCTAGAATGCTCATGGATCAGCTGAAAGATCCAGCCATTTCCTTTTTGCTCAGTTGTGAAGTGGAAGATAGTTTTAAGATGGATGTCTTTCCCCCGAACCTCAAAAGGACACCGGAGTATAAAAAGCTTAAAGAAAAACAAGCTCAATTGGGTGTTGATATCCAAAAACAAGTGTCATTGGTGAATAAAGCTTTGAACAGAGCCGAAGGAGATAAGTGGCCTCAAGATAAGCTGTTAGAAGCTTACTTTACGCAGCGTCAATCCGATCTCGTCCGGTTTCATATGCAAAAGCTCATTGAATTGACTTTACAAGAGCAAGCCCTCGAAGAAGAGCTGTCAGCTTATTGCCGCAACAAACAAACCATTGAGAGCTATATTACTTCTTTTATCCTGCCCTCAGCAGCGGGGTATCGCTCTCTTCACGATAATGTGGAAACAAATTGGCTCACCTATTCTTCACATAAAGATACGGAAGGGTTTTACCGGGCTTCCAGCGCGGATGCAATTGCTCGAGCTATGGGCAAGAACTTGGCAATTTGGACAAGAACTGGTTTAAGTCATCATTATCACTGGAACTCAGAGGCAGAAACCTTGCATCTTCTTCACCTCAATGCTAACCACTTTAACCGTCTGGTAGAATAGGGGGCTCGAGGGTGTCGTCACACAATTATGGACCGATCCGTATTGCAAGATAAAAATTGTCAACCCTAAGAAGAATATTGCAGTTATATATCCGTATATGGTTCCGTCCTTTTTGTGAAAGAACTTATTCTCATCAAATGTGAGATTCACTGACATCGTTTGGCGCCGTCAAGTTATTGATCATGTCAATAAACTGGGTCAAAATCTTCCGTTTTAGATAGACTGAGGGTGTGAAACGACTATCTCATGAAAGATAGACAGAGACTCTTTTAGTTTCTGCCTATACTGGGTCCATCTACATAAAGGAACGTAAAGTACCACAGAAATGCATTAATGATTGATAGTATCTCTGATACGCATGATGGTTTGTCGGCTTGTGTTAAAGTTTCTTGCAATAGCTGCAATAGTTTTGCCTTCCTGTAATTGCTGTATAGTTTGCTTTGTTTGTAATTCTGAGAGAATTTTCGGGCGACCGAGAGTTTTGCCCTTTGATTTGGCTCTAGCAAGGCCGGCTTGTGTGCGCTCAATTAACAGATCTCGCTCGAATTGAGCAACCGCATTAATTACTCCCATAGTCATTTTTCCTGCTGAACTAGTGAGATCAACACCTCCAAGTGCCAGACAATGAACTTTGATTCCTATTTTTTCAAGCTTAGCAACAGTGGTGCTTACATCAATAGCATCCCGTCCCAGTCGATCGAGCTTAGTGACTACTAATATATCTCCCTTTTCCATTTTATCTAACAAAAGCGCAAACCCTTTACGCCGTGAAATATGCATGGATCCGGATATAGTTTCAGTAATTATTCGATGCAGCTCAATAACAAACCCAGCTTCTTGAATTTCTTTTATCTGGTTTTCAGGATTTTGTTCCATGGTAGAAACACGAGCATAAGCAAAAGTGCGTGGCATAATATGGCATAAAGTGTATTAAAAAGGATGTCCTAAATGTCACATATGGCCTAAAGTATGTCAATATAATTTTTGGACAGTGGGGGCAAGCCATGTCCAAAACCGTTCGTTTTTGGACAGCTATAATCATTTTTATTAGGAAGTATAATTTATGCCAAGAATGCAAATATTGACCACACAGGAACAGGAGAATTTTAACAAGCCCCCATTATTTGATCATATGCAGCGAAAAAAGTTTTTTGATTTTCCAAAGAAATTATTGGATTTAGCGCGTAATTTACGAAATCCAACCAATCAGATAGGTTTCTTATTGTTGTGCGGATATTTCAGAGCAGCGAGACGATTCTTCTTACCACAAGATTTTTACGAGAGGGATATTGCCGTCGTAGCAAATATACTTAACTGTTCTGTTTGCGAGTTTATCACACATGCTTATAAAAAGGTAAGTAGGATACGGCATCAGCAAATCATAGTTGAATACTATAGATTTCAATCATTTAATAAAATTTCCAAAGCCATGATTAAGCATGAGATCGACGCGATGTCATCGTACTATTTGAAACCCAAATTAATCTTTGATAGATGCAGCGACATTCTGATCCAAAAGCGCATTACACTTCCGGAATCAGGGACAATATGTGAATTGATACGCCAATCGCTACAATCCCATAAACAGGCTCTGATGTCGCGAATGAGTGATCAGCTAGCTCCTGAAACATCGGTACTTTTGGATTCTTTGTTTACGCGAGATTACGGAGAACAAAGCTACCGACTAACATTATTGAAAAGACTATCCTAATCTACAAAACCCGCCAAAGTTCGGGAATGCATAGCAGATTTTCATGTCATTGAAGAACTGCACAGAAAATTGTCTGATACCTTAAACCTACTTCAATTAGGGCACGCGGGGATTCGCTATTATGCCGGCAGTGTGATGAGGTCACAAATATTCCAGATACACCAGCGCTCCCCATCAGATCGCTATATTCATGCTTTAGCATTTGTCGCGCACCAATATTATCGTATGCAGGATAACCTGGTTGATATTTTCTTAAATGTTATGAAGGCATTCCAAACTACGATCGCTAATGAACGTAAAGAAAAAGCCTTAGAGCAACAGAAGACACAACACAATCAATTGCAAATCTTAATACAAAATCTGGAGGCTGGTATATTTAGCGTAATGCAGGAAATCCGTTCCGTTGCAAATGACAATACTCTTCCAGACAGTGAGAAAGTAAACCTCATCAAAGAAGCATTGAATTGCGATACATCCCGTAATATTGAAAACATCCGTGAAGAATTTTTAGGGTTATCTGACACCTCGACTTTGTATGATCTCCAGGAAAGTAAATCCTTACGTCTGCAAAATCGCATAAGTTCAGTGTTAAAGGCTGTGAACCTTCAAGCTGAACAACACGAATCACCTTTGATAGAAGCAATTGACTATTTCCGCGACAAGGATGGTCATATTACCGAACAGGCCCCTGCATTATTTTTGGATGAGACAGAACGTAAAGCACTCTACAGAGAAGATGGGACATTCCGTGTCTCATTATATAAGGTCTTCCTGTTTCAGCATGTGGCAGCTGCCATCAAATCTGGTAAGCTAAATCTAATACATTCCTATAAATACCGGCCGTTGAATGAGTATATAATAAGCCGGCAACGCTGGAAAAAAGAAAAACATCGGCTTTTGGAGCGTGCCGGGCTGCTGAATTTTCTTGATTCTAAAACCGTATTACAGCAACTGGATCATGCATTGCATGAGCAGTATAAGGCAACCAACACTAGAGCCAGGAAGAATGAATATCTCAGCTTTAAAGCAGACGGGTCGTTCCGTATAAAAACTCCACCACTGGATAGTCGGGAAACTGATCCATTGCAAGCGTGGTTCCCTAAACGACACTATATACCATTGGTTGAAATATTGGAAACCGTACATCATCATTGCGATATGCTATCAGCCTTTGAGCATTGGCAGCAGACTCATACATCACAGACCACCTCCCGCCCTCTCTTACTGGCCGGCATCATCGGGCTTGGCTGTGGAATCGGCGTACGAAAAATGGCCAGAATATCCTCGCATGTTAGTGAGAATGAACTGGATCACACCGTCAATTGGTGTTTTTCATTGGAGAATATCCGTGAATCTAATGACAGAGTAATGATGGTGATGGATAAAATGCAGTTACCAAATATCTACCGTAGTAGAGCAGATAAGCTGCATACCGCTAGTGATGGACAGAAATTTGAGGTACGTGCTGAGTCTTTGCTAGCCAGCCGTTCGTTCAAATATTTTGGGCAAGGGCAAGGGGTAAGTGCTTACACTTTTGTCGATGAGCGGCATTTCCTTTGGCACTCCACCATTATTAGTGCCTCTGACCGTGAGAGCGCCTATGTGATTGATGGACTTATGCATAATGATGTTGTCAAAAGTGATATCCACTCCACGGATACATATGGTTATAGTGAAGCTATTTTCGGCATAACTCATATGCTTGGGTTTTCCTTTGCCCCACGGCTGAAAGGATTGCAGAATAAGCAGCTCTATATATTTAAATATCACAGCAAACAAGAGCGAAAAGATTGGACAATTGTGCCAGACCACTACGTTAATGAGAAACTGCTTCACCAGAACTGGGATGATTTTTTGCGTTTAGTCACAACCATCAAGCTAAAGGAGAATAGCGCATCTGATATATTCAGGCGACTTAATTCCTATTCAAAGCAACATACTCTGTACCAGACAATCAAAGCTTTTGGTCAGATTATAAAATCCTTATTCATCCTTCGTTATCTGGATGAAATGGAATTACGGCAGGCAATTGAGAAACAGCTAAACAAGGTAGAGCTATCCAATCGTTTCACCCGTGCCGTAGCCATTGGTAGCCCACGCGAATTTACGCAGGCAGAGAAAGAAGAGCAGGAAGTTGCTGAAGCATGTAATCGACTGATCAGAAATTGTATTATCTGTTGGAATTACCTCTATCTTACCCATAAGCTGGAACGGATGACCGGCGAGGAGGAAAAAGAACAATTACTCCATATTATTTCCAGCCATTCTATTATGACATGGGCCCATATCAATATGCTTGGTGAATACGATTTCTCCGAAGAAAAGCGTAAAGATTCTGTTGGAATTTTATCCCCGAAAATGGCCGCATGAATCTATCTGAAAAACAGGGGGCATAAAATCGCGGCAAAGCAAAGCCTCTTAATGATTATAAAGAATTCCTGCGGTACTTTACGTTCCTTTATGTAGATGGACCCAATATAGCAGAATCCCAAAGTTCCCAGTATTCAACCATGGCGAATAAGAGTTACCAAAATGCTTTGAATAAGACTGAGAGTTCGAGCCAGAGTTTATCGAGTAGCTATCGGGATATGGTCGATCTTAGCAACAGTATTGTAAACTCTCATCAAGCAAGCGATGCAATCAGTCAAGGTTTCTCAGCTGAAAACTCAAATGCCATTCATCAATCAGCTAATTTTGTTAAAAGCTTTGCCGACCAAAACAACATAACTCAGGATAAAGCAGCTTCTTTACTTGCAGAAGCTAGTGTTGGGGGAGGGCTTGGCTTTGCAAAAGGGTCTTTAGGAGCGAATACTTCTGTCAGTACTCGTGATCAAGAATTATTACAAAAAGCACAGAATGTGGTTGAATCCGAAGATTTTCAAGCAGCCCAGAGAGCGGCCACTCAAGCGGCAAAGAACTATTCCCATAGTTTATCTGATGAGGAAAGTCGACGGTTAGCAGGGAGTGTTTCTGGTTCTTATGAGCGAGGGATGCAACAAAGAGCAGAGGCGGCAAGAAGTTATAATCAGGCAGAATCTTACAGCCAGCAGGCCCTGTTTACAAAAGCTAATTCAGCATCCATTAACTCTAATTATAATCAACAATTTGTCGAATGGTTATCAGATCAACGAGCAGACGGAACGCATGGGAAAATCGGTAAACATGGGACCGCCCATATTATTGCCAATGATCCCGCAATGGCAAGCGTCTATGCCACTCGGTTTATGGAAGAAAAGCATATTCTTCCCTCTTCATCTGTTCCTGCATCAGCGCAATCGGTTGTATCTTCTTACAACCAAGAGACAGGACATAGCCAATATGCTGTAACAAAAGACTCTTTAGAATTAGTTCGCAATCAAGGGCAATCAGAAATAACAGTTAGTAGATTGGATAGACAACAATTGTTTGAAGGGTCAGTTGATCAGCAAATGTCACGACAACGTAAAACCATCCAAGAAGGTGAAAACTCAATCCACTCTCAAAGAGAGGAAGTTATAAATAAGTATAATAATGAGGAAGGAAAATCAGTTTCTATTAAAACTATGGAGAAAGGCCTAGATGAAGTAATTTCAATGCCTGGAGATGTTGCAGATTGGATCAAAGCTAAATGATTTTATTTTTGCAAGCTCACATTATTTGCATAAGCTGGAGTGCCGCCAAGTGTGGCATTCCAATAATCTCTCTCTTGAAGAGAAACATTTTCAAATCTAAGGCAAGAATTTATATCAATAGGATTGCGTTTCTTATAGTTGCATTTCAGGTCATCAAAAATGGCAAAAAACATAATGGCAAAAATAGAAGCTAACACAGCAGTCAGATCCAATCTTACGAAAGCAAGCAGAAGGATTGGAATTATAGGAATCACAAAAAAATGCCGCCACCAAAACTTCAAAGCGATTTTAGTGTAAGTCCAATAAATATTTTCCTCGGAAGGAAGAAGTGTATTTTGATCTTTTTCCATGAGTACAGTCTACCATATAAATCATTTATGAAAACTTAAAATTTTAGGAATTACTATTTATGAGAAACTTTTCCGATACCTTCACCTAAGGGGGACAAACGCAACTCCATAAATTCCGAATGATTAATCAGGTGTTCGGAACAACCTTGAAAGTTACCCTGATTATAGGAATCCTATGTTTTACTTTTTTACTTTGGTATGATGGTACCTGGCAAAAGGTGGGGTTCTTGTTCACTTTTTATAAAGCGCAACTCCGGGATACTTTAAGCATTTTGCCCCACGGATTTTTTGACTCTTCTTGGATCTTGCATGCTGATGGGAACTATTATGAAATTGATGACCATATTCTTACCCATAAACCTTCCTATATTTTAGCTGCCTTTGTCATTCAAGCCGTTCTTATTAAAAAGCTCGGTCAAACCATATTGGCTATGCTGATAAGCATGGTGCTATTAATTATATATTGGGTTTATAGTGGCAAAGCTTTAAAAAACAAAGAAATTGTCTCAGGGAGCGATGAAGTAACTCTCAAAGATCTTGTTAAGCTTATCCAAAAAGATAAGAAAGCATCCGACATTACTTTGTCAGGCTTACCTTTGATTAAAGATAGTGAAACTAAACATATGTTGATTGTCGGTACCACAGGGGCGGGTAAAACGAATACCTTTAATCATCTTCTTCCCCAAATTAGAGATAAACAGCATAAAGCCATTATTGTTGATACAACGGGCACCTTTGTGGAGAAGTTCTATAATCCTAAGACAGATATACTCCTCAATCCTTTAGACGCGCGATCCCATTCCTGGAGTTTATGGAAAGAATGCCAAACGGATATTCAAATTGATGATTTTGCCTCAAGCTTAATCCCTCAAACGCTGCACGATCCGTTTTGGTCCGATGCCAGTCGATTGCTTTTTGCTGAAACGGTTAAAATTCTTAAAAGGAGCAAGAATCCTTCAATTAAAAGTCTTTTAGATTATGCCGTTCATAAGCCGCTTGCGAAGATTCAGGGATTTTACGCCAATACAGCCGCGGCATCGTTGGTGGATATTGCAGCCGATAAAACAGCGGCCTCCATTCGTGTCAGCTTATCAACGCATTTAAAATCTCTTCATCTGATTTCAGATTCTGACCATGGTTTTTCTATTCGAGAATGGATTCAAGATGAATCCCAAAAAGGATGGTTATTTCTAGCGGCAATGCCTGATCAACGAGAAACCTTAAGGCCCTTATTATCAACCTGGCTTAATAGTGCCATCAATGCTCTCATGGCTTGTCGTCCTGACTATAAGAGAAGGATCTGGTTCATCATTGATGAGAAGCAATCTCTCAATAAGATTGAAGCGCTGCCCAAAGCTTTGGCTGAAATCCGAAAATATGGCGGCTGCATTGTCTCAGGCTTGCAGAACATTAGCCAAATTGACAAACTTTATGGACATGAGTGCCGCAAAACCATGTCGAGTCTTTATAACACAAAGATATTTTACCGCTCCCCTGATACCGATACCGCGCAATGGATCTCAAGGATGATAGGAGAACATGAAATTTTAGAGAATAGTGAGGGAATCTCATTTGGGGCTCATCAAATGCGAGATGGTGTCACCATTAACGAGCATAAAAAACAGAAAGCTATTATCCCGTATTCTGAGTTTTTAATTCTAAAAGACTTGGAGGCTTATATTAAGCTACCCGAAGATTATCCGGTGACAAAATTGACCTTTAACTATAAAAATATCGAGTCTAAGAGCCCCGCTTTCATCTCCCCTTTAAAAAGTGCTAAGGACGTTAATGAAGAAAATACGGAAGTAAAAGAGGAAGCTATGAGTGAATCAGGTCCTCTAGGCGACCAGCCGCTCAAGCTTAATATTCTCAAACTTAAAGCTCCTACTAAATCAGAAAGGACGGCCTAACGGCCGTATAGGGGTAAAAATTTTAACATCATTTTTAGTAATAAGTGGCATAGCCTTAGGTTTATTTGGCGAAGCATCTAGAAAAATCCCTATATTTCTCCCAAAAGATTAAAGAGTTTGATAAATCAAGATTAGGGTATAGATTACTATTTTATCACCCCATTATTTTCTACGCTCTCACTGTACCAAGCCTACCGTATACAATAAACAATTTATGTTGTTTCTGGATAAATGAGTCTGCAATTACACCTATACTTCCAGGGTTATTTAGGTCATTCTTGTCTAAGAAAATTAAGGTAAGTTTTATTAATGAACCAACCGTTGGAAACAATCTGTGGCTTGGTAGAACGCATAACCTTTCATAATGAAGAAAATGGATTTTGCGTCTTAAGAGCCACAGTTAAAGGCCATAAAGAGCTTGTAACTATAGTTGGCTCTTTACCTGCTGTCAGTGCTGGGGAATGGGTTGAGGCTCACGGTATATGGATCCAAGATCGTCAATATGGCCAGCAGTTCAAAGCGACAGCCTTGCATTTAACACCGCCAACAACGTTAGAAGGAATTGAAAAGTATTTAGCGTCAGGCCTTATTAAAGGCATCGGCCCTATTTATGCCAAAAAACTTGTCCAAGCTTTTGGGGAAGGTGTTTTTGAAGTCATAGAAGCGGATTCGTCCAAACTCCAAACAATTCCGGGCATAGGCCCTTATAGACAACAGAAAATTATTAAAGGATGGGCCGATCAAAAAGCTATTCGAACCATCATGCTGTTCTTACACTCTTACGGTGTTAGTACTACAAGAGCGGTTCGTATCTACAAAACTTATGGCAATAATGCTATTCAACTTATTCAAGAAAATCCTTATCGGCTTGCTCAAGATATTAGAGGGATCGGCTTTGTCACCGCTGATAAAATTGCCATGCACTTAGGAATTGGTAAAGATTCTCTTATTAGAGCCCGAGCAGGCATCAGTTATGCTTTAGCAAAAGCAATGGATGAGGGGCATTGTGGCCTGCCTATCGAAACATTACTATATTCTTGCCAAGAGCTTTTAGAGATTGAGCAAGCGATAGTGCAAGAAGCTGTAAACCTCGAGCTTCAAGGGGGCACCGTTATCAAAGATTATATTGGTGAAAAGGGTTGCATTTTTTTGCAAGGCTTATACCACGCTGAAAAAGGAATGGCGCAGAAGTTACGAGATTTAAACACCTCAGATTTGCCGTGGCCCCCATTTAATATCAACGCAGCCATTAATTGGGTAGAACATCATAACGCCCTTTCTTTGTCCCTTTCTCAAAAACAAGCCCTCATTGAGGCGTTAACCCATAAAGTAACCATCATTACAGGGGGCCCGGGCGTTGGGAAAACAACGTTGCTCAGGTCCATTCTACAAATTTTACAATCCAAACAGGTAAAACTAGCCTTATGTGCGCCGACAGGGCGTGCGGCTCAACGAATGGCACAAGCCACAGGGATGGAAGCTAAAACCATCCATAGGCTCTTGAACATTAATCCTAAAACGGGAAGGTTTAATTACAATGAAGAGCTGCCTCTTCCCTGTGATGTTCTTATAGTCGATGAAGTTTCCATGGTTGATGTTCCTTTAATGCATGCCCTTCTAAAGGCAGTTCCTTTAAATGCCGCTGTGATTTTTGTCGGGGATCAAGATCAATTACCGTCAGTCGGTCCCGGTCAAGTACTCGCTGATTTAATTGCCTCTAAGGTCATTCCGTTCATTCATCTTACAGAAACTTTTAGGCAAGGGGCTCAGAGCATTATTGTCGCAATTGCCCGCAGTATCAATCTAGGAATTATGCCCAACCTAAAAGGGTATGGACCTACATCTGATTTCTTTTTCATCGAAATACCTGACGCAGAACAAGGGCTTAAACAGATTGTCGATCTCGTGACAACACGCTTGCCGAACACGTTTGATTATTCTCCCCTTCATGACATTCAAGTGCTTTGTCCCATGACGCGAGGAATAGTGGGCTCGCGTAATCTAAACACCGAATTGCAGCAAGCTTTAAACCCACCTCAGCCAACAACAAGCGTTCAAAAGTTTGGGAATTGGTTTAGCCTTGGGGACAAGGTGATGCAAATAGAAAACAATTATGACAAAGAAGTCTATAATGGAGACATCGGTTTTATTAAAAGCATCGATATAGAAGAAGGAGAATTGATTATCAGTTTTGAGGGGAAAGACGTTCACTATGATTTCAGTGACCTTGATGAAATTGTTTTAGCTTATGCAATGACAATTCATAAATCCCAAGGATCAGAATACCCGGTTGTCATCATTCCATTATTTACTCAGCATTACCCCATGTTGCAAAAGAACCTTGTCTATACAGGAATTACCCGAGGCAAAAAGCTCGTTATTTTAATAGGACAGAAAAGAGCTTTAGGGATCGCGGTGAGCAATAAAACTATGCAAAAGCGTTGGTCACTTTTATCAAAGCATTTATGCGCTTAGAGAAGCTGCTTACCTAAAAGATATTTGTAATCCTTTTGTTTCCATTCAAACCTCTTCAAAAAATAGAAAATACAACCCTATATCCGTTAAATTGGATAACAATCATTACTTTGAGAGATATAGGAAAGAGAATTTTTTTAGATTACTTAAGCTTTTAGAGATAAAATGGGTGTTTCTATGGCAAGGTAAAGATATTTATAAAAAGCATATTGACTTTATACGTCACTGACGTAATATTATAGTATGGAATTTATAGAATCACCTTTATTCAGTAAGCTTATTTCATCTTATCTTGATAATGATGAGTATGCGGCTTTTCAATGGGACTTAGCCCTACATCCTGAAAAAGGAGACATCATTCCAAGCAGCGGTGGATTAAGGAAAATTAGATGGTCAGCAAAAGGTAAAGGAAAACGGGGAGGGGTAAGAGTTATATACTTTTACCAGAATAAACAAGGGCAAATTTGGTTACTGACTATTTATGCTAAAAATGAGGATGAAAATATCCCCTTATCCGTATTGAAAAAGGTTAAAAAGGAGTTAGAAATATGAATAATTCTAGAAATATTGGTCAGGAAATTTTAGAAGCTCTTAATGAAATAAAAAATGGCAAAGGTGTCATAAAAAAGATAGATGCTTGCAAAGATGTTAGCCGTATACGACAGGAATTAAATCTTTCCCAAGCCGCCTTTTCTTCGCTTATGGGGATTAGTGTGCGTACTTTACAAGAGTGGGAACAAGGAAGACGGTATCCTACAGGACCAGCTTTATCCTTATTAAGGATTGCCCATAAACATCCTGAAGCATTTGTCAATCTTTAAGCTAAAGGTAGTAGTTGAGAATTTTTATGGTATGAAAATAGGGAATTAGGTTGACAGGTTTGTTATAAAACATTTATTAACCTAAGGAGATTTCATGAGGAAGCAAGAACACATGGGATAGAGAGAAACAACGGCCAGCAGCGGCATTGGTTCCTAAGATTTAAACGGAAATACATTGCACCTTCCCGCTCCTTGGAGATGACAGACTTAACTATGGCCCTTTTTGCTGCTTACCATGTTAATAAAACTCTTTCTTTGCCATGCATTTTAAGTTAACACCCTCTAATTTTTTGCCTATTTTTTAAAATAGGTTTTTAAGCGCCCTTTTTTAAGCCAGGATAAAGCTTTAGATTCAATATATATATCCTGATATTTTATTTTACTATAGTCAGCTGAGCATATAATAGTAGCGTCATTATTAATATTATATAAACTTATTGCATCGATGCATAAGTATTTCCAGTCTTCCGAGGAGATTGATACCACTGGGTCATATTCTAGTTGGCCTGTCCCCTTATAGGGCTTTCCCCACATTGAAAGTCCTCCATCAAGTCCATATTGCCTGATCGCAGAGAGCAGTGGAAGGATATTGATAGTCTCCAAATTCCATCCTAATTGTTTGGCTTTAGCTAGAAAATCTTTTATGGGGACTCTTTTAGGTGGTTTTGACTTTTTATATTCTTCATACCTACCATATAGCCAGTATATAACAAATTCCTGTGCTAATCTTGTTAGAACGAAAGTAATAATTCCTCCTATAGCATTTATAAATAGCTTCTTCATATTTTATACCTTATTAAAATAATCTATATTTTAGATATTACGGCAGATATCAATTATATGTCAAATTTCTCTATAATTTTATTTTTAAATATACTTAAATACTACCAAATTTATCATGTTATATTGTTAGAGAAGGGTATTGCATTATGCTTCTTTGAGTTTCTAGTGATTGTTGTGGAAATTATTCTTGCTTAGCCTACTGCAAATTTTAAAAGATCTACATAATTACCCTGATCAGCTTCTCTTAAAGACCGTATGTATTCTTGACGTGTTTGTGAGGCTTGCACTAGGCTGACTCTTCCCCAAGAGAGCCTTTTATTCTTAAGATTATATAAGAGTACATCGCCCATGAGCCTAGATAACCTTCCATTACCGTTAGGATAAGGATGGATGGCGACGAGACGATGATGAAAACGGACAGCAATTTCTTCAGCTTCATATATTTGGTTGCTCACCCAAAATTTCGCATCGTCGCAAAGAATTTTTAGACAGGAAGTAATCTCGTAGGGTTTAACGCCAATATTCGTTTGATGTTTACGGAAGGTACCAGCCCATTTCCAGGTTTGGCCAAACATCTTTTTATGGATCCTATTGATGAAAGCCGTGGTTAAAATATCATTTCTTTTGCGCGAGAAAAGGTATCTTTCAGCAATAAGGATATTAGCCTGTTCCCACTCATTTAATTGGTGCTGAGTCCGAATATGGTTGGGGATGAGTTTATCGGCATCATCCTCATTAAAAGGTGTAGCACCTTCTCCATAAGTAAAGATCATTGGTCATTTTCCCAGAGGTAGGATATGTTTTTCTTGGTCTTAATTTCATAGCGGAGCTGATTAATAAGGTCCTCTAATTGATCGAGAAGAGCTTCCTGTGTTGGCTTCTGATTCTCTAGACCCATCGTATGGCTTGTTTTATCTAGCATAGTTTGAGCCTTAATCCTAATCTGCTCCTCCATCCTCTCTTCAAGAGATTGATTAGGAATTACAAAATATAATACTTGGGAATCTAAGGCTGCTGCCATGTTTTCAAGTGTTTTCAAGGTTATAGTACCTTCGGCTTCTGATTTTTCTAGCTTAATAATCGATTGGGGAGTAATCCCGGCTTTAAAGGCGAGCTGCCGTGCAGACATTCCTAAGGCTTCACGGATAGCTTTAAGCCATCCACTCCGTGGAGCTTTTACTGAGATCAACTTTCTTAGCTCACTCAACTCTTTGTCAAGGTGTTTTCTATTCAAGCCATGCATATTATCTTTCCCTTTTTATAAAAATATATCAACTTATAAGTTTAAACAATAGTTATTTTTGGCACCTTTTAAGTTGTTATATTTAAGAAAAATATATGCTCATAGGTTGATATATTGTTATACATTTTATAAATATCTACTTTAAAAGGCATCTAATTGCAGGCCTATATCCCTTCTTTATCCATGGAGGGGCCGTCAAGTTGTTGGATATGGTCAAAGAATAGCAGGTAGACTTTTCTTTTTAGATAGACTGAGGGTGTTTCATAACAATTTGATTGAAGCAAACTAAGGATTCTTGAAGCTTGTCTCTATACTCTTGGGCCGGATAAACATAGCGTTTAACCTTTAGCAGATTGAGAAAAACGGTTCTGTCGCAAATTTTTATCGTACCGAATTTATGTGTTCCTAGTAGACATAATTATGCTGAGAGGGCGTAAAACTGCTGCCAGGATGAAAAGGTTCCTTCGAGAAAATTCTGTCCTTTCTTTATCATACGATATAACTCAATTCCTGCTAATGTTGCAGTAGCGCAGACAAAACTTTTAAACCCAAGCATGGGGTTGGTAATTCGTTTTACCCCCCTATGATCTTGTTCGATCATATTATTGAGGTATTTCACTTGGCGAGCCAAAATCTTTTGGCCTTCACCAAGGTTTTTATTGATCTCCTCCAGTCCTGCTAAATTGGCTCCACTTTTGTCCATATTCACTTTCTCAGGTTGTCCACTGCTCCCAATCGTTTTCTCAAAAAATGCCTTGGCCGCCTGGGTATCACGTGTTCGAGATAAAAAGAAATCTATGGTGTTTCCTTCTTTATCAACGGCCCTATAGTAATACAGCCACTCACCTTTAATTTTAATGTACGTTTCATCCATCCGCCAACTTTTACCAACAGGTTTCTTGCATTTCCTAAACTTCACTTCAAGTGCCGGGGAATACTTAACAACCCAACGATTAATTGTCGCATGATCAAGATAAACACCTCGCTCTTCCATCAATTCTTCGACATGACGATAACTCAAGGGATAAGCCACATACCAACGAATACACATCATTATAACATCTTTGGGAAAATGACATCCTTTAAAACTGATCATCTTGAATCTTCTCGCTTAGGTGGTATCTGCCTTTATACCTCATTACTTAATTTTTTGCGACAGAACCCACGCTTGTCAATTAGTGAAGCAAACCGCTTAACCCATCTTTGTAGGGTTGCATGATCAATTTTAGCCCCCTGGATCATCATCATCTCCTCTAAGGCTCGATAACTTAGAGAAAATCGACATTTCATATAGATAAAGAGCATGATCACAGACGGGGATGAACAAAAGCCTTTAAAGTGAGGCAATAATGAGGGAGATATAGTGAGCATTGATGCTCTTTTTTGCAGAATTGTATACTCAATTTTTAATATTAGCAACAGATGCGACAAAACCGGGCCGATTAAGTTCTATATGCTTTTTCAGAGAATCTTTGATGGTTTTCTCCTTTAAATAGAAATTAATTCTGTTAAGAATAATCTTGTTATTCTAAATAATTTATGAGGCTGCGATATGAGAAAGTATTTATTAGCCCTCATTCTGATGGTTGTCACTCTTCCCCACAACCAAATATGGTCTATGTCCCCAACAGAAGAGGAAGAAAAAAAACTGCTTTGGAAATTACCCCAAAAATTCAAACACAGACAGCGGGCCTTCCCTCTCTTAGTGAGCAAGATATATCCTTCCCTTTAGGCTCGCAAGAAAAGGAAGGCAGCTTTAGTGGCCCTCAATGGGGCCTGTCGGAAAAAGAGATAGAATATCTTTTCAAAAACTCTCAAGACTTTGTGTGTATTCTTCAATTTGGCGGCTATTTTAAAAGGCTTAATTCTACTTGGACCTATATATTAGGATGGGAAATTGAAGAACTTCTGGGTACGCCTTATATCAATTTTGTCCATCCCGACGATATCGAAAAAACATTAGAATATGAAAATAAATTTACGCCGGCTGGGCTAATCAATCGTTACCGATGTAAGGATGGGTCTTATCGTTGGTTAGATTGGATAGGGCTATCCATGACAACAGAAAAGCCAACAAAAAGTAAAGAAAATTATCCCCTTACTATTGCCAGAGATATTACTTTAATGAAAAAACTTGAAATAGGATTAGACCAAAGACTCACACACTCAGCAAGAAAGGAATGGTACATAAAACAAAGAATTTTAGAAGCTGTTACCGAGATCCAAGATTCGCATATTAATAGTTTTTTTTACGAAAATGAGGAAAGTAATGAAGGTTATAGCTTACACGTTATTCTGCAAAATTTCATCAGGTTGAGCGAAAGTGAGTTCGGGTTTATTAAGGAGATAACTTCTGACCAAATTGGTAGCCCTCCTTCCCCTTACTTATGGGAGGGCAATTTTTCAATCGAGAAGTCCCCTACAAGAGAAGAAAGAACAAAAAAATTAGAGGAACTTTTCAACAATTTTATTGAAGATATACTCTCAACAAGAGAACCTTTGATGGTGAATGATATTAAGGATTATTCTAAAAAAATTGAAATTCCTCTTGAGCGACCACCATTAAAATCCTTTCTTGGCATACCTTTCCTAGCCGAAGGGAAAGTAATAGGTGTCATTGGACTCTGCAATCGTGTAAAAGATATCAATAAAAAACTCCTGGAAAATCTTGACCTCCTTATTTCATTATCAACTCGCATCGTTAATGAGAAAAATATGAGGATGACTCAAATAGAAGGTGAGAGATTACAACAACGCCAAAAAGAAGCTGAAGCTGCAAATAGGACAAAATCAAGCTTCTTAGCCCATATGTCCCATGAAATACGGACTCCCTTAACAGGCCTTTTGGGTATGTTGGAACTTATTAACAAAGAAATTTTGCCGGATGAAGACCTAAATTACTTGCAAATGGCTTATGGCGCTGGTTTGTCGCTTTTAAGCATATTAAACGATATTTTAGATACATCAAAAATTGAAGCCGGTCAACTTAAACTGGAAAATATTAAGTTTAATCCTCTTACTATTGCTCAAGAAGTGATACAGATGTTGTCATTAGATGCTCATAAAAAAAAAATAGAGCTTAATCTGGTGGCAAATTCTCAGCTTCCGCTTTATGTCATAGGTGATCCTACAAGATTACGACAAATTTTATTTAATTTAGTAGGCAACGCTGTCAAATTTACCAGTAAAGGGAGCGTAGTGGTTTCCCTTAAGGGGAAATCTAATAAAGATCATGTTAAAATTGTAGGAGATATTTGTCAACTTATCACCGGGAAAGTCACTGATACAGGCATTGGTGTATCACCTGAAGCTCAAGAGCGACTTTTTAAACCTTTCTCTCAATCAGATAACTCAATACTGCGTAGATTTGGAGGAACTGGATTGGGATTGTTTATTACAAAGAAATTATGTGAAATGATGGGCGGGGACATAACAGTCGTAAGTGAAGTTGATAAAGGTACAACCTTTCGTTTCCATATAAAAGTAGGCTACTCAAAAGATTCAATTTCTTCATTTGGGAGCCCCCCTCCTATAAGAGAGATTGAAAAACTACCAAATATTCGAGTGTTAGTCGCAGAAGATAATGCGGTCAACCAAATTATTTTAAAAACTTTGCTAACCAAAGCAGGATGTTCTGTTACTACTGTATGGAATGGGGCGGAGGCTGTGGAAGCTATTACCCCAAGCCCACTCTCCTATGATCTTGTCTTAATGGATGGTGAAATGCCTGTGATGGATGGTATTGAGGCAACTCAACAGATACGGGATAGATTGAAAATTACGGCGCAAGCTCTACCTATTATCGCTGTAACCGCCCATGCCATGGTAGAAGATCGTGAAAGATTTTTGCAAGCAGGTATGAACGGATACTTAACCAAACCGGTACAAAAAGAGGGTTTATTTGCAGAAATCCTGAGATGCTTATCTTCCTCCTCTTATTTTGAAAGAAAGTGAAGTTAAACGAGAAATATTACTAAAAGTGGCCCTCCCAACTTACTGATTTCACTGAAGAAGAAAGAGAAAGCTTGCAAACTATTGATCACTCTCGGCGTTGTTGCGTAAATATGGATTGAGGATAGAACTCTCCCTTTTCCCCAAAATTATTAGATTTTAACTGATTCCGGCAGGCCAAGTTTGGTAAAAGTGTTCAAAATGAAGCATCCAAGATGCAATTCAGCATCTTGGTTATTCCATAATCTTGCATTAAGTTTACCGCCGATAATTTCTTTATAGCGATACATCGTATTTTCTACTTTAGCTCTTCGTCCGTATTTGTTTTTAGATTGCCAGGCGTATTTTCCTTTTTTATCAATGTAGTTAAGTTTCTTGCCGCGGTGAGATTGCCTCATCAGCAGTTGATGGGGACCCACGAGCTGGAGGAATAATAGGCTTAATATTGGCTGATTCCAGCTGATCATAAGTCTCTTGACCATCATAACCTGAGTCAGCAATTAATTCGGTTACTTTTGTCGGATCAGCTTGTCGCAAATGATCTTGTAAGCAAGATCTATCATCTGCTAGATGATCGGTCATCATTCGGGAAACAATCAACCCCTCTTCATTAATACCAATGTGAAGCTTGCGCCAGAGTTTACGTTTATAGTGTTTCCCATGCTTAGACTCTAGCCATTCACTCTCTCCATAAACTTTGATGCCCGTGCTATCAATAACAAGATGACCTGGCTCATTCATTTTGTCTAATTGGCAAGTAAGAAGAGCAACGGTTCCGCGGCGAGATAACCTCGTATAATCAGGAACATCCAGATTAAGGCCCATCAATGCAAATAACGAGGTAACGAAGCCTTGAATTTGCCTTAGCTTTTGCTTAAGCATGGTTCTGAGAGCTAACATGATCGTAATAGCATAATCAGAATAATAATAGGGCCTGCCTTTTTGGGAAGAAGAGCTTTTACGAGCATACCATTTATCGCCAATATCTTGACAAATCCATAAAGTCAGAGACCCTCTGTTTTTTAAAGCTTGATTATAGTCAGACCAATTTTTAACGCGATAGCTGGTTTTTCGCTGGCGAGGACAACCATGTTTGCGAAGACGTTCTTTATAGGGCATTAGCTATCCTTTCTTCTAGAATCCAAGATAGATAATTTTTCCTTTCCTGACTCCTTTTTTCTATTTACGCAACAACGTCACACGACCCCCAACTTTGGGATGGTCTCTCCCTAAACCCCATTGATACTATAGCGATAGAAAACACGTTTACCGCCTTCTGCCAATAAGAGATAAGACGCGCAGAGGATGCCAAGAATAATAAAAAAAGAGGTGGGCAGAGGAGTAAGGCTAAAGTACGCCCCCAGCTGGGTAAAAGGAATGATGATTCCCAAAGAGGCCAGACTGATGCTTGAGATGGCTAAAATAGGATGGGGTCTGCTCTTCAATGGAGATAACCTTGTGCGAATGATGAAAATGACCAAGATTTGGGTTGCTAAAGACTCCATAAACCATCCTGTGTGAAACAAAGTTTCTGAAGCTTTGAAGACATAGAGTAAGATCGCGAAAGTTAGAAAATCAAAGACGGAACTTATGGGCCCCATCATAAACATAAAGTTTCGAATGGAGGACATTTTCCAGCGGTGGGGTTTTTCAAGAAAGTTTTTGTCTACATTATCCAGGGGAATAGCAATTTCAGATAAATCATAAAGGAGGTTATTGAGGAGAATTTGCGTTGGTAGCATGGGCAAAAAAGGCAGAAAAAGCGCAGCTCCTGCCATGCTAATCATGTTTCCAAAATTGGAGCTGGTCATCATCATAACATATTTCATGATATTGCCATAAGTTGTGCGTCCTTCAATAATCCCGTCATAAATCACATTCAAATCTTGTTTTAAAAGAATAATATCGGCGGCTTCCTTGGCCACATCCACGCCGGAATCAACTGATACGGCTACATTTGCGCTATGAAGTGAAGGTGCATCATTAATGCCATCTCCTATAAATCCAACCATATGTCCTTTCGATTTGAGTAAAGTAATAATTCTGCATTTTTGTGTGGGATTCATGCGACAAAAAAGATTGACCTTTTCAATTTTGGCACTCAGAGCTGAATCATCGATGCTATCTATATCATGACCCATCAAAAGGCCATCTATTGGAATGTTAAGTTGTTGACAAAGATGTTGTGTGACTAATTCATTGTCACCGGTGACAATTTTGAGTTTTACTCCATTCTCGTGGAGTTTTTTCAAGGCTTCGGCTGCACTTGATTTAGGAGGATCAAAGAAAGTCGCAAAGCCAGCAAACGTGAGTCCGCTTTCATCATGAATAACAGCCTGGGAGTGAGTTCGAGGAACTTCTCGCCAGGCAATACCTAGAACGCGAAAACCTTGTTGGCTGAGGTCATTAAACTGATTTTGGATTTTCCTTCGCTCTTTTGCGTACAGGGCCTTAGGTGAAAGGGGACGAGGCTCATCTTCGAAATGAGTAGAAATTGCTAAAATATCTTCCGGAGCTCCCTTCACAAGCAGGAGACGCTTTTTCCCATTATCTACCAAAACGGAGACGCGCCTTCGTTCAAAATCAAAAGGGATCTCATCAATCTTTTCCCAATTTTCTCGCTCTAAGTGCTGATAAGCTAAAATAGCTTCATCTAGGGGACTTTTTAACCCCGTTTCAAAGTAGCTGTTTAAATAGGCAATTTGGAAAACGTGATCATTTTTCTCACCCTTCAGATCCAAATGTTGAGCCAATTGTATTTTCGCTTCCGTAAGAGTACCTGTTTTATCACAACAAAGAATATCCATACTTCCGAAGTCATGGATGCTTGAAAGTCTTTTCACGATAACGTTTTTCCGAGCCATACGGACGGCTCCTCTCGCTAAGGTAATGGAAACAACCATGGGCAAAAATTCAGGAGCAAGTCCAACACCTAACGCCAAAGCAAACAATAATGTTTCAAGCCAGGGTCGATCAAAGAAAAGATTGGCTAAGATGACGAAAAGAATAAGGAATAGGATAAGGCGCATGAGTAAAAGACCAAATTGGCGCATCCCAATCTCAAATGCCGTTGGGGGCGCCTGCGTTGAAAGAGTAGAAGTAATTACTCCAAGCGCTGTAATCTTACCCGTGAGGCAAACTATGTACTGAGCGGTTCCCGATAGAATGGATGTTCCCATAAAGACAGCATTGGGTGCGTTGGTAATTGTTTCATCGGCCACTCGAAAATCTTGCGCACTCTTTTCAACAGGATAGCTCTCGCCTGTTAATAGAGACTGATTAACAAACAAATCTTTTGCTTCCAAAAGGCGCCCATCCGCAGGTACAAGATCCCCAGCCGAAAGACAAACAATGTCACCGGGTACTAAATCCTCGAGAGGGATCTTTACCAATTGTTGATCTCGAAGGACAAGAGGACGTAATGCTACCGATTGTTTCAAAGCTTCAGCTGCATTGCTGGCCCGAAAATCTTGAACAGCATCAATGGAAATACTGAGAAATACCATGATCGTAATTAAGATAGCACTATGGATATCGTGAACAACGGCTGAAATGGCAGCTGCTATTAAAAGTAATATAATTAAAGGGTTTTGGAAGCGTAAGAAGAATATCCTTAAAAGAGTGATGTGGGAAATGGTATCAAATGCATTAGGTCCAAATTGCTTGCGTCGCTTCAAAACTTGTGATGTCGTCAACCCCTGAGGAGTAGCCTTTAATTCACTGAAAAGGCTTTGAAGAGGAAGGGACCAAAAATGCATACTATTTTGTTGTTTTTCCACCCTTATTTTTCCTTCATAATTTGATCCCGCCCCTTACTGTATTAGACCTAATTATCCACATTATATAAATAGGATTATTTGAAGAAATGATTTTCTTTGGTGTGCTCTCGAGAACAGCACCAAAACTTTTATTTATTTTTTAAACGTAAAAAAAGCAGAATAGAGAACATAAATCTTCCTAACACACCAGTTTCTTGGGCACCGTCAACTTAACAAAGGATCAAAATAGGAATAAAGTAAGGAAAAAATAAACCTGGTATGATTCTGTCATGTCTTTAACCAAAGCTCCCAAACGTCACCGCTTCCCAGTCTCAATAATCAGTCAAGCTGTATGGCTTTATTACCGCTTTAACCTTAGTTATAGAGATGTCCAGGAACAACTAGCCTTTCGAGGAATTATCCTGAGTCATGAGACAGTCAGGAAATGGTGCACTAAATTCGCTCTTCATTTTATAGATGTCATCAAGAAGCATGAGAGGAAACCAAGTGATAAATGGCACCTGGATGAAATGGCTCTTAAGATTAATGGAGAGGTGTTTGTCTTATGGAGAGCCGTCGATAGCGACGGAATCGAGCTCGATATCTTTCTCCAAAAACATCGCAATAAGAAATCTGCTATCAGATTCCTAAGCCGATTATTGGGGACGTACCCAGCCCCAAGAGTTATTGTTACCGACAAATTGAAAAGCTATGTAAAGCCGATCCAATTCATGTGCCGTAAAGCAGATCACAGGACTCACAAGCGGCTCAACAATCGTATTGAAAACGCCCATCAACCGACTCGCCGCAAAGAAAAATGCTTGATAAAATTTAAGTCTGCTCCTGGCGTTCAGAGATTATTGTCCCTGATGGGGAAGGTCCGCAATATCTTTTCAGTAGAAGTTAGTCGGTACAAGAATAAAGCTCCTGATCAACGGTTTGCTTTTGCCGCCGCCAAGACCATTTGGCTGGAGGCGGCTCTAGAGCTTCTTTCTGTCTAAAATTGACAGTTCATAACCACAATATAACCTTTTTTAGTTAAGTTGACGGTGCCTTTCTTTGGCTTCCAGAGAAAGCAAAGCCTCTCTCATTTAACGGTCGCTGGGAGTTGAAGTTTCTAGTTTCGTATTTTTCTCCTGTGTCTAAATAATGGTTGATTCCCAGCGTTCCGATCTTCTATTTGTATTCTACAGAGTTACTTAAGGCCTTTCTCGGACAAAAGCTAACTGCTCTCTATAATCTCGCTTGGGCCCTTATTATAGAGCTTTTTAAAGTAAGTTAGTCTAAGTGTGGGTCTTTGGCTCTACAAGCCGCAAGGCTGATATAAAGCATTCAAATTATTCCCAAGAGATCTAATGTTAAACTAAACTTAGATGGAGATGTTTACCAGCAGCTTGGGCGAATTCAGCATCCTTAACCCATTCTTTTTTAAGATCGTCGAAGTTAGCAAATTTAGTCATTTAGATTAATTGAAAGCACCCCACTTTTTAAGGATGAATTTCCTGGACCGACATCTCAATATGATTGAGTTCAGCTTTAATTGCTATAGGATCAGCAATTCCTTCCCATTCCTTGCGGACAGAATTCCAACGCATTCCAAAAGATCTTAATTTCTTGCGAACTGAAAGATCTGGCTCTATGGGGAATTTTATAAGAATTGGCTTCTCGTTTTCTACTGATCCTTTATTTTTATTAAAGGCCGCTTCTCCTTCTGAACTCCACTTTTTTAAGGTTTCTTCACTTCCAGACTGATCCTTAATTTGAATTAAAGCTCCTAAAAGTTGAGTGACTGACAACTCTGAAAGTCCTGCTTTTTCAATTAGGCCCCCGAGCTCAATCAGTCGACGTGTCCGTTGTTTGCGTTCAGCTATTTTGACTTTAACTTCTTTTTCTTTTAATCGATTCATTTTCTGTTGTAAGAGTTTTTTCTTCTGTTCGAGTTTATCCATTTATCAGCTCCTAACCTCACTCATGAGATTATTGTAGTGTTTATAAAAAAATAAACAAATAAAATAATATCCATAAATTACGGATAAGAGCGAGAGCGATCTAGGAGTACGCAATATGCGTTGCAAGCAACGCGCATTTTTAATATTATAGAAATATGATTAAAATCCAGTTTTCATAACCGTATATCATCAATGGCTATTCAGTTTGCAAGAATCGAATATGTATCGAGAAGTGGCGGGGGAAACGCTTGTCGAAAATCAGCCTATAATGAAAGATCAAAAGTTACCTGTGAAAGAACTGGCGAAGTCTTTAACTGGAAAACAAAATCTGATTTATCTCATCATGAAATTATGTTACCAGAAGGCGTTTCGGAAAAATTCAAAGATAGTTCCACTTTATGGAATGCAGCAGAACATGCGGAACGACGCAAGGATAGTCAGGTTGCAAAAGAATCCGTTATAGCTTTACCCGATGATAAAGTTATTACGCATGAAGATCGAATTGAATTAAGTCGTCGTTATGCCGACGCTTTATTTGTGTCAAAAGGTCTGGCGGCTCAAATTGACATCCATGCGCCCCATGATGGAGAAAAGAATTGGCATGCCCATATCCTTGTTACAACACGTGGATTTAGCCAGGATGGAGAAAGCCTGGCCACACATAAAGCCAGAGAAACAGATCCAACTATCCGAAAAGGATATATTAAGGAAGAGCAAAATCCAGGAGTCATATGGACTCAAATCCAGAATTCTTATTTTAAGGAAAAGGGATATGACTTAGAGGTAGAATCGACAGGCATTGTCGCTCAGATCCATATGGGACCCGTTCGGATGCGGGGTCACTTAACAGAAGTCGTTGCTAGAGCTGATTTGCTTAAACAAGCCAATGAAGAAGCTGTTCGAAACCCAGGAGCAATCATTCAAAAATTGACAGAAAAATCTTCAATCTTTAGCGAAAAGGATGTTGATGCCATTTTGATAAAGTTTGTTGCTGAAAAAGATAGGCAGGCCTTGCGGGATAAGATCTTTAATCATAAATCTATAGTTTCGCTTTATGAGAAAAACTCTCAAACTGAGACTGGCTTATTTACAACGAAAGAAGTTCGATCTGAAGAAGAAAGACTTCTAAGATTCGCCGCTAAGGTTAATGAAGGTAAATCTAAGTTCCTCCAAGAAGATATATCAAAAGAGAAAGGACTGTCTGCTGAACAAGACAGAGCCTTAAAGCATGTTCTCTATGGAACTAAAGGATTAGCCATTGTTCAGGGTAGGGCAGGAACGGGTAAATCCTATACCATGAATGCCATTCGGGAATCCTATGAGAGATCTGGGGTTAAGATCATAGGATTAGCTCCAACTCATTTAGTTGCGGGCGATATGATCAAAGATGGTTTTGAGTTAGCCTCAATAGTTCATAAATTTCTCTTTGATATAAAAAATGGAAAAACGATCGTCCCTAAGGATAGTGTCTTTATGGTCGATGAAGCTGCAATGTTAGGTAACAGCGTCCTTGTGGAGCTACTTCATGTAGCCAGAAGTAAGGGATCTAAGGTTGTCCTATTTGGGGATTCCAAGCAGCTATCCTCTGTCGAACGGGGGGGAATGTTTGACTCTCTGTCTAATATTTATGGTAGTGCCGTCCTAAAAGAGGTCCGTCGACAAAAGATTGAGTGGCAGAAGACTGTTAGTGAGAAGTTGGGGGAAGGGGCCTATAAAGAAGCCATACTCGCCCTTGATCGTGCAAAAGCTATTGATTGGAAGTATACACGAGAAGAATCAATGGCTTCTCTTATTAACGCCTGGTCTAAAAATCATGAGAGGAACCCCCATCACAGTAGATTGATTCTAGCTAATAAAAATATTGATGTGGATGCTCTTAATAGAGCTGTCCGAGAGATCCGACTTGTTAAAGGTGAGATAGACGTTAAAGGTTACGAGGTTCAAACGCAGCGCGGTAAGGAAGTATTTTCTCTAGGAGATCGAGTTGCCTTTACTATGACTGATAAGAAGATTGGAGTGCAGAGTGGTCTTCTTGGAACAATCAAAACTTTAGACGATAAAACATGTGTCGTTATATTGGATAGCGATAAAGAAGTAACATTTGATCCTGGAAAATACCAAGGATTAAAGCTTGGTTATGCGAGTACAATCTATAAATCTCAAGGAAAGACGATTGATGAGATATATGTTCTCCATAATAGGTCATCGAATCAGAAATTAAGTTATGTGGCCTTATCGCGTCAGGCGAAAGACTTAAAGGTATTTGTGAATACTCAAGAGACAAAATCACTCACTCATCTGGTATCTCAAATTTCTCGGGATTCCCGCAAGATCTCGTCGCTAGAATTTATGACAGCTGATCAGCTCTCTCAAACTGCGCAGAATCAGAATACACAGCTAAATAAAATAGCTAATATGATCACAACTGTCGTGACCTCACTTAAAGATAAGTTCTACGAGAATGATGAGTTTTATCAGATCAAAACTCCTGTCCAAGCTATGACAGGCAAAGAATCATCTGTTAAACCAATCGATCAAACCCCCTTAATCAAAGAAGTTTCTGACATTGAGGATAACTCTCTCCCGAATCAAGAAAGAACCAGTGTCCAAGAAACTTTAAAAAAATACAGATTGGAGTCTTCTTTTGGAATAGCTGATAATAAGACCATAGAATCAATTTCTGCTCTCAAACTGACTTTACAAGAAATCAATAAATCCTTAGGGATAAGCGACAATCCAACTGAAACCTTGCAGAAAGCAACCTTTATGGCTATGCAAATTCAAAAGCTGGCAACACAACACCAATCAATGACGCAAGATCAGATTAATCGACAAATTGCCGTCGCTGCAAATCTCTGGATGGAGCATAAAGATACGGCTCTAGGACAAAGATATGGTTTTAATAATGATCTGATCTTTATGGCCCATAAACAAATTAAAACTAACGACAAATCTATGGATCTAAATTCATCTACAAAAGCACAAACCCTATTGGTTGAAATGACCGGGATTACAAAAGATATGCCTATAGGACTCGAGAAAATAGCTGGACCAACCCAGTTGAAGCTTAATAAGAGAATTCAAGAGATTTATAAAGATCAACAAGCGGTCTCCCGCCAACAGGAACAAATTCGTCAACTGCAACGAGATCAGCAGAAACAGTTTGATCGGTGAATAACCGGCAGGATCACCTGTATTTATGTATGCACTTTTTATGTACATAAGTAATAATATATGATATATTTACATATATGTAGCATACTAAATAGTCGAATCTATAATATGATTTTAGAATTTTTAAAAGAACTGACGGAAGCCGGTTATCGAATATTTACAATTAAAGATGCGAAACAGATATCTAAGGTTTTAGGCACCAAAGAATCTAATATTCATTACATATTAAGATCTTTAGTTAGTCAGGGTATGATTCGCCCTCTTTACAGGGGAACATATGCTGTTGAGGACAATATTTTATCAGGATCCCCTATACATAAATTTGAAATAGCAATGCACCTTTCTCGTAATGGTTCTATTTGTTGTTGGTCTGCTTTAATATTTCATGAACTATCAGATCAAATTCTTTCAACAACATTTGTCTTTCAATTTATGCCAGATAAAATAAGACGTTCTGACTATAAATATCAAATTGATCATTCACAATATCAGTTAATACAGACAGATGCCAAGCAAAACTGGGGAGTAGAGACCATACGTTTCAACGAACTAAAGATTAATATTACAGATCTGGAGAGAACTCTACTAGACGGCCTCGTTTATCCTCAGTATTGCGGGGGATTCAGAGAGGTTATGGATTCTTTTTTAAATGCTAAATATAAAATTAATATAGAGAAATTACTGGAATACGCTCAAAGAACCTCTATAGCAACTCAAAAACGTTTAGGATGGATGCTGTCTCATTTGGGGATACCTAATTTGAGTGATTTGAAAAAACAGATTTCGACAACTCGATATGATAAATTGAATCCTCTTGGAGAAAGAAGGGGAAAATATAATAAAGAATGGATGATTTTGGAGAATTTTTAATGGAGAGTACGTTACTTAGGAGAGAAATCAAAAATCTTAGAAAAATGACTGGAATAAGCTGGGAAATTATTGAACAAGATTATGTTCTCTCTTGGATGCTCTATGGGATTTCAAAAGTTGATAAATTGAAAACAACTATGATATTCAAAGGGGGAACAGCTCTAAAAAAGTGTTATTTTGGGGATTACAGATTTTCTCAAGATCTTGATTTCTCTGTTCAGGGAGACTATCCAAGGCAGGAGGAGTTGTTAGATTTAATTATTAAGGCTTGCAAAGTTTCAGAAATAGAATCTGGTAATATTGACTTTACATGCAATAGATATCCAGAACGTGATGTACATCCAGAGAAACAAGAGGCTTTCGTTGTCCATGCTAGATTACCTTGGCAACGTGATTACAATACTTCAGTTAAAATCGAGGTGACAACACAAGAATCGGTTTTACTGCCCCCAGAAGACAGAAGAGTCATTCACGGATACCATGAAGAACTTGATTGTCAAATTTCAACTTATCAAATAGAGGAAATAATATCTGAAAAGATCCGGGCCATACTCCAATTTGCAAAAAAGCTTCATGAGAGAGGGTGGGGGAGGTCAAGAGTTAGAGATTATTATGACTTATGGAGAATATTCTCAGAATATAGTCATACGATCAAAAAAGAAATCTTACCAGATCTTGTTCAGAAAAAATGTTACTCCAAATCCATTATCTTTGAGTCGATTGAGGATTTATTTCAAGAGAAACTTTTAAAATCTTTGGAAGAATGGGATATGTGGCTTGCACCAATTGTGCCTAATCTTCCTGATTCAGATCAGGTAATAAAAGAATTAAGAATTCAGCTTCAATCTATCTTTTAAGTATAAATCTTGAGAGAGGTGGGCATCCTTATTACTTAAATTCATGATACTCAAATTTCAACTTAGCAACAGGCAAATCGCAGGGAAGTTTTATATAAGCCTGTAAGTTTGGAAGATTAAGTATATCCGTATATGGAATGACCGTCTTATTATGACGCTGTTCTGCTAAACTAACACCATCTCTCATTTGATGGGCTCCAAAAGAAATACTTTCTGAGTGTTCAACAATTTCCTGCTCTCCTAAGAATTCACTCATCCTTTTAGCTGTATAAGCATCTGGAGAACGGAAGACAAGCTTAGTTCCTGTTAACCCACAAATGCTCCTAGACATATTAGTTCCATATAATTCATCAATTTGAGAGAGATTTTGAAGCCCTAAAACAAAGCATCCTTCATATTTGCGAACTTCGGCCATAGAATTAGGAAGGGAAGGGAGTTTGTTTAGAGAAGATAATTCATCAATAAAGAACCATAATTTTTGTTTTGTTCCTTCTGGCCGAGATAAAGTAGCTTTTGTTGCAAGGCTTAACCATCCAGACAATAGGGGTCTTAAACTTGATCGTTGTTCTGGAGAGCAACTTAAAAACAAAATTCCTGAATGATCTGGATTCAATATCCATTGTCGGATAGAGAAATTTTCTTCTGCTTCCGTAAGATACTCAAAACATTTAATAGAAGACGCAATTGTGGAACGGATTGAGAGGGCTGTTTTTTCAGAGTCTGGATGCATCATGCTGGCTGCCATAGACCCCTCAAAGTAAGGATATACCTCTTTTAATGGAAGGGACACAGTAATATCCATGAGCCTTCTAAGGGAGTAATCACCTTCAACCTTAAGTTTCTTTGCGGCTACTGTCAGAACTGTTCTGGCAGAGTTACTCCAGAATGGATCATGACCAATTTGAGGAATAAGGCTTTCAGAGAATTCATCAAATAAATATTCTTCTGTACATTCTTCCCAAAGATTCCAGCTCTTTGAATGACTATCCAATGGATTTAGGATAATATCCCGTTGCTCATTATAAAATCGTTCTACAAAACCATTTGTGGTATCAACGATGACAATTTTATCTCCCCGATCTCTAATTTGTTGTAAAAGTTCATTCATGGCATTGGTTTTGCCGCATCCCGTAGTCCCAATGATTAGCATATGTTCAGTTTCTCTATTTTTAATTAGAGGGAGACCAGCTAAGGTTAAATCTGATGCTTGATTAGATTTTTTTATGAGATTGGTGAGCTTGTTAATAGGGGCAATTTTCCCCCCAGAGATGATTTCTTTGATTTTAAGGACTTTACCACTGTATCCCCAGAACAGAAACAACAAAATCATGCTGCCAAAAAAACAGAGGAATGTTTGGAAAAGTTTTCTGAAAAGGAGACTATGAATCAAAATAGATGAGAGGATATATTCTTGCTTATGGGCAATGATGTGATCGCTGATTTCATAGTACTTTCCATCTCCATGAAGGATCCAAGATGTATCAAAAAACTCTTTCGGCAGGGAACTCATAGAGTCCCTAATTTGTGCTTTATAAAAAGTGACCAGAAATCCAAACTTTTCCCAGCTTCCGTCATAGATTAAAAGAAAAATAAAACATAAGAATGCAATAATTGATGATATTTTTAAGGTCGTTCCAAAGACCTGATTAATCATGCGGAACTTATGAAGTTGGGTTTGGCCGCCCTGTGTAAACGTATCTGAGAAATTCTTCATCTAACTTAATTCCTTATAATTTTAGGTTTCTATTAAGGTTACTTGTGGTATATTTAAATTATGGAAAAAGATTTGAACACATCTCCTAAACTTGAGGAACACATCCTCTGGAAACGCGCTAAAACCGTCTTGAGATTTTGGTGGCGGAATTTCTTTACCTTGCTCGCTACAACCCTTTTTCTCTTTTGCTTGATTACCGGAAGTGAAGGAACTTTTACTGCCGGTTTCTGGCTGATTCTGGCTGTGATTTTTGACCGTGGTAAGCCTTACGTTCCTGAACGTCGCTTCGACCATGATGAGTACAAAATGATGCATCATCAACAGCAATGGAATTCTAGTCTGATGGGAACTCTTGCATACAACAGTCGTACTGACTTGAAACGTTAATAAATTACCACTCTGTTGCTTCATCAACGGCTTTCAAGACTGTTTTTTTAATCACAGACTTGTCCTTTTCAGAGTTTACTTTATCAACAATTCCTTGCTGTTGAACTTGCATTGATTCTTTTTGAGAGAGGATGTCTTTTTGGTGGTGAGAAATCTGATTGTCGACTGATCCTTCAACCAATTCCTGTCGATCAAGGCGATGAGATGCAATTTCTGAGTTCCCTTTAGCTCTAACATTATTTAATGAATCTTTCGTAACTGCATGTTGTTGATGTCCTGCTTCATGCTCATATGTATTTTGGATAGCATGAGCATTGGAACCAACTGAAGAAGATGGAATAACGCCTCGTTCTGACATAAATCGATTTGCATAGGTACTAGCCATTTCGGGATCATTGGCAATGATATGGGCGGTCCCATGTTTACCAATCTTACCACTTGTCCCATCAGCTCGTTGATCAGATAGCCATTCCACAAATTGTTGATTGTAATTCGAGTTGATTGAGGAAGAATTAGCCTTTGTAAACATGGCTTGCTGGCTGTAAGATTCTGCCTGATTATAACTCTTGGCCGCTTCAGTTCGTTGTTGCATCCCCTGTTCATAGGAACCAGAAACACTCTCAGCTAAGCGACGGCTTTTTTCATCCGACAAATTATGAGAATAATTCTTTGAGGCTTGAACAGCCAATCTCTGGGCTTCTTGAAAGTCTTCAGATTGAGTAACCCTTTGGGCCTCATTAAATAGATGTTGATCTCTAGCACTAATATCTGTTCTACCACCAACCGAACCCCCAATACCAAAAGCCTTTCCACCCACACTTGCTTCGGCAAATAAGGATGCTGCCTTATCGGTGCTAATTTGATTTTGATCTGCAAATTCCTTAAGCATATTAGCCGATTTATGAATAGCTTTAGAATCTTCGGTTGAATAGCCTTGACTCATTGCATCGCTTGCTTGATGAGAGTTTCCAATACTGTTGCTAAGATCGACCATATTCCTATAGCTACTCGATAAACTTCTGGCAGAACTTTCTGATTGGTTGAGAGCATGTTGATAGCTCTTATTCGCCATGGCTGAATACTGGGCACTTTGAGATTCAGCAACGTTAAGAGACATTGGAAGATTAGAAGAACCAACATTCATGATCTGTGATCCATCTGCCATGGTTGTCATTTCTGTACGACCATCCGCAAAATTGAAGGATCCCGCCCGATAACTGGCTGCCATAGATTGTTGAAGCATCTGAGTATTGCCGATTTGTCGTCCCTCTCCTGAAATATTACCGAAGCTATAATTTCCTGATGTTGCCTCAGCCGCTGCTGAAGAGGCAGCGCTTTGTCCCACATGCCCTAAATGAGAGGCAAGAGAGACAAAAGAACCTACTCCTTTAACCAGGGCATAGCTAATAAAGGGAATACTCAAAGATAGAAATCCCGCTGTTGCACTAATATCCGCATTGGCATCGAGAATTCCCACAGAATTAGCAATGGTAACGCCGGCTGAGTTGGAAACCGACATGGCTGCCACGGTCTTTGCCGTCGCGCGGCTCAACATGATATAATTCAAAATAGCATAGAGAGGTGCCCATAACTGAAGCCAAAGAATAATTTGGGCCCAGGCTGAGAGAATTCTCCAACCAAAAGGGAGTATGGCTAAGAAGATCATAAAGATAAAGGCGGCATAGGTAATTGATTCCATGACCGCTCTCAAGATGGGAAGATTATCACCAGCAAAAGCTCCTAAGGTTTGATAAGTCGCTCTTTGACTTAAATAGGCTCTTTGAGCTGCTAAATTAGATGAATTCCCGAGAGATACAGATCTTTTATCTGTATCTTTAATAAAAGAACTAATCATGATTTGCTGTTTAATGATGTTAGTGGCATCTTGGCTCATGAGGCCAAGTTGACCATAGGTCAAAGGGAGGTATTTTAGGAGTTCAGCCTTAGCATTGATTAATCCCCCTTCCCCAAATAGCTTCTTTCCAAATACACTTGCCGAGACGTCAATAGTTTTAGGCCATTGAGCATTAAATTTCTCAACGCCTGCTTTACAAGTTATAGGACAAGCTGGACTACCAAGGTGACCTTCTTCTCTGGGCTCCCGCCACATAAAAGAACGTACCGGCGAGGCATTAGAGGAGACAAGTCCCCAAATATCATCTGTTTTCTTGAGATCCTCTAGGGTATATTTTCGGCCCAACATGGCGTCATAGACAATACATTCATTGACAAATTGATGCATATTTTCAGCAAGATCAGCATTGGTAATTTGGAACTGATTGGATTTTTGCATCAAATTACTGGCAAAGATGTATCCCGTGGATTGGAACTTTAAGTCATCCGGCATTGAGAAATTCTTTTCAACTTGCTCTGTCATTCCATATCCAATTTTACTGACATAGCCAGCAAACATGGCAAGTCCATAGGGAACATGATCAACAGAATCATGAAATCGTGAGACGGGATCATGAATATTGACCCGTGCTGTGGGGACAAACAAAATGCCTGTAATGATCGTTAAGGGTAAAATCCAAGAAGTAAAGATTTTAGCTATATCATTATACAAAGCGTAAATAACCGCCCAGAGAGCCCCGACAATCATGCCCAATCGAATTAAGGGCTCGTATAACGTGCCAGACTTTGAATTCAAACACATAGCCAGAGCATTAAAAACACCTCTTAAAACTTCCCCATTCCCATAAGTATAAATATCATAAGCCATTCGTCTTTCTCCTTATAGCCAGCCTTGTTCATCGGTCATGCTGCCTAACATGGCATGAAGTTGTTTTTCGATGAGTTGAGTTGCTTGAATAAAGGACAATGTGCTGTCCATTTGCTGATAAGCACTTTGACGCCGTTCTGTAATTCGCTCGCGGGCCTGGCGCAAACTTTTAATAAACCGGTCAATATGCGCATCATCAACTTGCGCAGATTTTAATTGGACAACACTTTCATGGACAATATCGAGAACTTCAAGAATATATTTGTAGAGAACATCCAAAGCAATCAGTTCTCCATATTGGTGAATATCCACAGGGGCATACCCTTTCCTAAAAGCTGTTACCACATTCAACATTTTATAGACAGGCAGACGGGTTGAATTGAGAAAATCCTGTTCTTCAGAGGTGGGAGCAACATCATCATAAATTTTGTTCACCAAAGACTCTAAAATGTTCTGGGTTCGAATCAACAAGGCACTACTGGCGGATATCCTGACAGGCGACAAGATTGGATCTAGACAGTCATTTGTTGTGCATTTGTAAACCTTTGTCTCGCCCCCTCCTAAGAGTCCATTCAGAAGATCATCCCGGTCTGCATAGCCGGGCAAGTTTATCACTTGAAAGGCATCACCTGATTTTCTAGAGATGATTGATCCGACCAAGGTTAAGAAGAGTTGGGCGAGTTCTTTATCTTTGATCAAAAATTCATTAGCTTGAATGGCTTTCCACGATAGATTAAATTCGCCCACAAGCATATCTTTATAACGGGGATCACTCTCTTTTCTGGATAAAATATTGCTGCGATCTCCTTTGGCCCCACAACCTTGCCGAGCCGCTGACCAGTCTGAAAAAGCCCCCAGATTCGTTCCCATAGCTTGACATAAGTGTTTTGAGGAGGCATCAGACTTGGGCCAGATTCCCCCTAAGGCCGTTGCAGCGGCCTCACAAGAACCAATGTTCATCTGGTTAATTTCCGTGGCGATTGCATTGAGCTCATTCATAATATTATAAATTTGAGGAGAAACTGATTGAACAGCCAACATAAAAGCATAAGATCCAGCAGCTGATCCTATATTCTGCAACATCTCCACCAGACGATCCGAACTGATATGAGAGAATCCACCCGTCCATAAATCAATGCCGCCACATCCCGCTCTATAACCAGGCACTTGAAGTGTCATCAATTGCGCATTGCGAACTTGGTTACGGGTTACAATGCTACCGCCTGTATAATAACCGGCAGCTTGGTCCTTAAAAGCGGACGGCGTTGTCACATTTTTTGAAACACTGCGATTAAAAAATCCACGTAAATCTTTTTCGATACTGGCATGACCAGAAGTCATACCAACCATCAAAATAAAGGCACTTGCCTTTAAGGTCCCATAACTGAAATCCAAGACCCTATTGAAAAATTTGTTATACATGTTATACTTATTTATAAGATGTGAAAGAAGGTGTTGAAATGCTTGCAGTACGGTTACCAGCAAGTCTGGAAAAAAGATTGGCCGATTTGTCCTTAAAGACAAAACGGTCAAAGAGTTATTACGTAAAAAAAGCCTTGGAAGATTTCTTAGAAGACCAAGAAGAACTTCAAGAAGCAGTCGCCGCTTACGAGGAGTTTCTTGCCTCTGGCAGAAAGGGATCGACTCTTGAGGAAATGAAAAAGCGATATGGGTTTGAGTAAAAATTGGACACTGATTTTCTCTCCAAAAGTTGAACGGGAATTTAAGAAACTGGATCGACCGATTCAGGGTCGCCTTTTTAGTTTTTTTGATAAACTTGTCCAGGAGCCTGATCCCAAAGTCCATGGCAAGCCCTTGAAAGGCCAGCTGAGTTCTTTCTGGTCGTATCGAATCGGCGATTATCGGGTTATCTGTCGCTTGGAAGAAGACAAAATGACGATCGTCGCCTTGAAAGTGGGTCATCGTAAAGATGTTTACGACTTTATTCCATAAGTTAATAATCATTTATTCCCCCTTGTTAGCACCATGATCCTATTCTCCATTTCATCGATGCTGGTCATGCCTTGAGCCACTTGAATAACGTCTTCTTTTTCTGGGTTGACGGCAAATAAGGAAGGCAAAGCGGTGACATTCCATTGACTTGCCAGCCCATTATCTGGAACAGCATTAGGAAACAGATCAATTGGCCCGCCATCTAAACTAATGGCTAAAACTTCCCAGCCATACTGGTCCGCAAAGAATTTGACAATTGGTGCGAACTGGTGGCAGTAAGAACAGTTACTGGCATAAAAGAAAAATAATCCGTGGCTTTGAGAGAGTGATTGAATGACCTGTTGTTTCTCTTCTTTTTGTTGGTCTAAATAAACGTGGACAGCTTTCTGGTTCACTGGTGCAATCAAGGTATGATCAAGGCCTGCATTAGAAAACACGTTCTTCATCCACGTTTGAGAAAAGGTCTGGGACCGATTCATCATATCTTGCTGCATTTCCTGATATCGGCTGACATTTTGAGAGGTAGGGTTAATCCAGGCCTGAGCCAACCGGTTTTCCAACTCTTCTCGATAAGCTTTCATCTTTTCTCCAGGAGTTAGAGGCTTTTTACGGTCCTTTTCTTGAGGTTTCGGCTCTTCTGGAATTGGTAACTTTTCATACCAATGCCAACCCCGGGCATGGTCTTGATAGAAGGTTTTGGCATGACTATCTGAAAACAATAAAATCAGAAATAATGTCATTTTTATCAATTTGAAAATCCTTCTGATTTGAGCTTCATACTCTCTTTAACGCGGTCTAACGTGATCGTTTTTGACATTTCGTCAGGATTCTTTTTGGTAAAGTTTTTTTGGACGCCTTCGTAAAGTTCGGATAGATTCATTTTTGAGAAATCCAACCCACTCAACTCTTCTGGCTTGAGACCTCGGCAATCAGGAGATTTGGGATCTCCCCAAGAGAGACCCAATTGGCCCCTGCCTTGTTCCTGAATCAATCGGGATAATTTAGATCCAAAACAGCAGAAACTTGTCTTCTTCCTTATACAGACCCCTGCCTTCTTTTCAGCACAATAGGTTCCGACCATAACGCATCGGTTGTTTCTTCTAAGATCAACAAGCTGTTTTTCTTCTGCTTTACAGGAGGAAAGTCCAAGATCTGTCCCCCATCCTTTTCCAGTTCCACAACAGTCTTTAAAATTGATGCAATGCTTGGAACATTGCTTGACTTCGCCTTTAAAAATGGAAATCTTGGCGCGCATATCGTCTTGAATAGACTTCAGGATAGAGAGCTGACTTAAAGCTTCAAGCATTTCACCATTGGCCTCATAGGAAGAGTCGGCACAATTTCCTGTTAAACAGAAGGGACTGGTTGATGAGGTTGAGCGGTATCTTGTTTGATGTTGTTTTTGACCGCCACACAAATAAGTTTGCTGCCAAACGACACAGCGCCCTACTTCACGTTGCTGACACTCTGACTTTGTTTGTTGGCAACCCATAGCCTTTAATTTCTGACAGTTATTTTTAATTGGGTGAGAACAGGAGTAAATAAGGGTTTCCTCAAAATGATCTCGCGTGACTGGTTCATCTTGAATCGTCCGAGTTTCATTTTTTTGACTGTTGATCTTTTGAGCATAACGGCATACCCCTCTATCAGCCATGTCTTCCAAAACCTGACAGTCATCAACCCATTCTTCTTTTTCAACAATAACTTGTTTGGGTGTATAACCACTGACTCTGGACTGGCACCCAGGACTGCAATATTTTTTACTGCCTTTCCATTTATGCTTCCAATGGCCACTACAATACTGTTGAGTAATGGGCCTGGACGGGATAATTTTTAAGGCAATTTCTAAATGACGATGACAGGTGCGCGTATATTCTTCCCCTCCTTCTTCACACTGATGAAGCTCACCTTGTTCTGGCTCTCCTTCTGCTTGGATAATGACTTCCTTCATTGCTTTTTCCGGATCTTTTTGGACTTCAGTGGCGACGGTGAATAAAGGGTTTGTTTCGGGGTCCAAACGGTAAGATTCGCGACTTTCAGAGATTTCTTTAATTGATTGGGCTACCTGATTTGTCGATGTCTCTTGAACAGTTGCCTCTCCTATAGATCCCCCATCCAAGGTAGCTTCTTTTGGTGAAGCCGTTTTATAGCCGGGGACGATATAAGGATTCGTTGTTTGAGAAACATTTTTATTCTTCTCCAACAACTGTTGCGTATAAGCAAGCCCGTTTTGGTGGGATTTCATCGCCATAAGTGGGGTACAAAGAATTATAGTATGGATAAGAATTTTTATGCGGCTTCCCGAAGCTTAGTTGCCGCAAAACTTAATGTCACATTTCCGCTTAATCTTGCCGTCTCTTTCCCCTCTCGCAGCATAATGAAGGTCGGCACTTGAGTAATTTTATACGCTTCAAAGCTTTGAGGATTAATCTCCATTTCTGTTTTCAATTCTTTAATCTTTAAGGCTGTCTTTTTAAAACTATTCTCAACCAATCCTCTTAGAACCAATGTTACCTTTTGACCGGAGAAAGTTATACTGTCCGCCAATGCTTTCAAAGATGCTTCAGGCATAGAAAATGAGATAAAAATGAGAATTTGATCGGATTGACTCTGGGACGTTGTTTTTGGATCACTTATTGCTTTCTTGTATAAAAGTTCAGCCTGACAACAAGGCTTATGGGGGCCTTTTGCTGTCTTATGGGTCATTGTTGTAGCCCAGTCAAGCCCTGCTTGGTAAGCTGGGTTTTCTTGAAGGCCTTTCATATCCTTGCCCAGAGTTGGAGGAGTAGAGGCTATAGAAAAAGTTGAGAGGGCTAAAATTACAGTAGACAACATGATCTTTTCCTCCAGATTAGATAAGCAAAGTCCTCCCCTTGGTAAGGAAATTCCTTCCCACTCGCCCAAAGTTGTTCACTACGGCCTAAGGGATGACATTGACGAGAAGCGGTTGAAGGAATGGGATAGACTATCTGAGTCTTATATTGGCTTTTTTGAATGATGGGCATAGGAAAACGATTACAAAGCCCTTCAGTTCCAACCGTTCCCCACAGAAGCCCTTCTCGGTGAAGTTTGGCTATCATTCTCTCAACAAGCAGCAAGCTTGCTTGAACACCGCCCACATGAGCGGCCACTGTTCCCACAAAGGGATATAGACTCCCCTGACAGCCAGCACACCAGAACAATGGATCCAGGGGGAAACCGGCACTGGCTGCGACACAATCAGCAGCACAAGCTGCTTGAGCAATAGGATTGGCAAATAGCACGGCTTCAGGATTTAAGATAAATGCCGTTTCATCGTCATCCCAGAAGGGATCAAGCTCACTCATATACCCCAAATCAGGATCACCTTTTTCCATGCAACTAAAGTCTGTTAGAAGCTCGAGCCAATAAAGCAAAGGATACATATACCAGTGGACTTGGTAGAAACTGGCTCTTGTTCGAGTTGTTCGCCCATTATCGACAGCCCCCTGTCCTTTAACACTCTGCTGCATCAACTGAATGCCGCCCATAGCAACAAGGCAGTAAGGTTCTCTTGTCACATCAACAAGTCTTACGGGTTCCCAAAAGGAAATCGGAATACCATACCTTATATAAGGCGGCACTGGCATTGGGCATTGGCATATTGGAGACCTTGTCACATTGGGTGTATCCTCTCCACCAGCGGATACCCTTACCCCACTAATTGTAATTGGGAAAATGCAACTCCAGCAAACATCTGTAATGGGATTCACAAATCGCCCCTGACACTTCGCATGAGATAAGGTCATACCCATTATGATAAAAATGAATATTTGCCAGACTTTTTGCAGCCTTTGATTAGTCATGATTGGCTTCCTGTTCTAAAGCAAGAGTATCAATTTGCAGCTTGTCATCGTTCTGAGTCACAAGTGTAGGAACTTCTGTAATCCCCAGTTTCTTGACCAATTTCCCGCCTTGATCAAAGAAAACAGCAAAATCATTTTCTTGAGCTAATTTAAAAGGAGATCCTTGGACCAAAATCAATTTAGCTCTGGGATTTCTAGTGTGTTGAGATAAAGCCCAAGCCACTTGTTCTGGATCCTCTCCATTAATGAACAGCAACGGTTTTGTCAAGGCATGGGTTTTAAGAGGATTGATAACGGTACCAGCCTGCTGGAAGATTCGACCCTCATGATCTTTCAGGTCATAAGGCACTTTGATGCTGGGATCATAAAATCGGGTTGTGCTCGTTGTAGCCCGGCTTATGCCCTTAACAGCCACGGGATTTAAGGCTTTATGCTTCATCTGGTCTTGAACAATCTGTTGATGGGATTCCAGTTGACCTAATTCTGAAAGATGACCTAGTTTTTTCTCAATAACTTCAAGCAAACTCTCCTCCGCAATGGGAAAGGTTGTGCCGAAAGATCCAAGATCTTTGGCATAGAGACCAGAGATTAGAGACAGTAAAAGGGCACCGTCAACTTAACTAAAAAAGGTTATATTGTGGTTATGAACTGTCAATTTTAGACAGAAAGAAGCTCTAGAGCCGCCTCCAGCCAAATGGTCTTGGCGGCGGCAAAAGCAAACCGTTGATCAGGAGCTTTATTCTTGTACCGACTAACTTCTACTGAAAAGATATTGCGGACCTTCCCCATCAGGGACAATAATCTCTGAACGCCAGGAGCAGACTTAAATTTTATCAAGCATTTTTCTTTGCGGCGAGTCGGTTGATGGGCGTTTTCAATACGATTGTTGAGCCGCTTGTGAGTCCTGTGATCTGCTTTACGGCACATGAATTGGATCGGCTTTACATAGCTTTTCAATTTGTCGGTAACAATAACTCTTGGGGCTGGGTACGTCCCCAATAATCGGCTTAGGAATCTGATAGCAGATTTCTTATTGCGATGTTTTTGGAGAAAGATATCGAGCTCGATTCCGTCGCTATCGACGGCTCTCCATAAGACAAACACCTCTCCATTAATCTTAAGAGCCATTTCATCCAGGTGCCATTTATCACTTGGTTTCCTCTCATGCTTCTTGATGACATCTATAAAATGAAGAGCGAATTTAGTGCACCATTTCCTGACTGTCTCATGACTCAGGATAATTCCTCGAAAGGCTAGTTGTTCCTGGACATCTCTATAACTAAGGTTAAAGCGGTAATAAAGCCATACAGCTTGACTGATTATTGAGACTGGGAAGCGGTGACGTTTGGGAGCTTTGGTTAAAGACATGACAGAATCATACCAGGTTTATTTTTTCCTTACTTTATTCCTATTTTGATCCTTTGTTAAGTTGACGGTGCCAGGTCCACGCATAAAACTTTCGCACCATATAAACTTGCTCTAATTGCGAAAGAGTGTGCAAGCGAAGTTTTCCCTGTTCCCCCTTTTACAATTTGAAATGTGATTATTTTCTTTTTGAAGGGCGTATTAAATAAAGATTTTGCAGATTCATGCCCAAAAAATATTCTATTTTGGCTTTTTTGATAAGGTAATCCTTTTGTTTTTAGCAGTTTATGTACATGCTGAATTGTAATACCTAGATAATCTGCTGCTTCAGGGGTAGTCATTTTTACTTCGATTGTTTCAGCCATTTACATATTTTAAGTTTAAGTTTAAGAATAAAATAACGTTATCACTTAATCTACATTAATTCAATAGAGTTAAAATATTCGAAAAGGATGAACTTAATTTATTGTGAGACTTAATGTAGCATTTTTTTGGATATGGCAGACTAGATGTTTTATATATCTAACCTAAATAAGCAGCATTGCAATGTTATATCACGCTCATACATATAATATACGTATGCCATTTGTATGCTATATATACAGTATTAATTTTTTTAAGATCCTTTTTTAAGGATAAGTTAAGTTTGTGTATAACTACTACCCCATTTACTAGGTAAAATATGTTAAACACAATGTAAGTCTTACCTATGTACAGTACTGGAATGTTATATTCTGCTCATACATATAATATACGTATGCTATATGTATGTTATATGTATAGGATTAATATTGTTTGTAGGATCCTTTTTAAGGATAAGCTTAACGTTGTGTGTAACTGCTAACGCATTTTCTAGGTAAAATAGGTTAAACATATTGTAACTCTAATCTAAATGTACAGCATTGGAATGTTATATCACGCTCATACATATAACATACGTATGCTATATGTATGTTATATGTATAGGATTAATATCGTTTTTAGGATCCTTTTTAAGGATAAGCTTAACGTTGTGTGTAACTGCTAACGCATTTTGCTAAGTAAAATATGTTAGACATACTGTAAGTCTAACTTAATTTATGGCATTAGAATGCCATATTCATATTATGCCAATCTCATTACTTTTAGATATAAGTTTTTTCTGTGTAATCGCGTGGGGAATAGAAAAACATTTATACCAAGTGTTTAACCTATGCTACACGCAAAAGATTTCCTGAAGATACATCATAATTATTTATATCTGATAAAATCATATCTCTCTTAAAATTAACTTACTTATTAATAAAATTTTAATTCATGTGCAAAAAGGGCACCGTCAACTTAACAAAGGATCAAAATAGGAATAAAGTAAGGAAAAAATAAACCTGGTATGATTCTGTCATGTCTTTAACCAAAGCTCCCAAACGTCACCGCTTCCCAGTCTCAATAATCAGTCAAGCTGTATGGCTTTATTACCGCTTTAACCTTAGTTATAGAGATGTCCAGGAACAACTAGCCTTTCGAGGAATTATCCTGAGTCATGAGACAGTCAGGAAATGGTGCACTAAATTCGCTCTTCATTTTATAGATGTCATCAAGAAGCATGAGAGGAAACCAAGTGATAAATGGCACCTGGATGAAATGGCTCTTAAGATTAATGGAGAGGTGTTTGTCTTATGGAGAGCCGTCGATAGCGACGGAATCGAGCTCGATATCTTTCTCCAAAAACATCGCAATAAGAAATCTGCTATCAGATTCCTAAGCCGATTATTGGGGACGTACCCAGCCCCAAGAGTTATTGTTACCGACAAATTGAAAAGCTATGTAAAGCCGATCCAATTCATGTGCCGTAAAGCAGATCACAGGACTCACAAGCGGCTCAACAATCGTATTGAAAACGCCCATCAACCGACTCGCCGCAAAGAAAAATGCTTGATAAAATTTAAGTCTGCTCCTGGCGTTCAGAGATTATTGTCCCTGATGGGGAAGGTCCGCAATATCTTTTCAGTAAAAGTTAGTCGGTACAAGAATAAAGCTCCTGATCAACGGTTTGCTTTTGCCGCCGCCAAGACCATTTGGCTGGAGGCGGCTCTAGAGCTTCTTTCTGTCTAAAATTGACAGTTCATAACCACAATATAACCTTTTTTAGTTAAGTTGACGGTGCCCTTTTGACCCCTTTTACAAGGATTACTTTGCAAAGAGAGAATTGGAAAAGCAACGCCGCCGTAAACTCAGTTACAATACTGAGCTGACCGGGCTGAAAATCATTCAGCCTTATGAGGGCTTGAGCCGTGTGCCATGAAAGTGGCCCGCACGGTTCTTAGAGGCTGGACTAGCAGTAATGTTAGTCCTGTACTCGACTAAGCCTAAAGAGGAAAGTGCGAAGACTTCACCTGAAGCTCATCAGCGGCAGCAGCAGCTTAAAGCCCGGCAAGAGCGCGCCAAGAGCATCCGGAAGGCTTTAGAATGGCTGCAGACGACATTATCCCCACTGTTTTAGCAAAGATACGCCCAAGCCGCTTAAGAAACGCATTGAAAAGTATATCTTTGCCCAAGAGTTACCTTTTGCTCGGATCTTGATCCGCTATACCTTAGCTTTCTATACAAGATGGCATAAATATCTTAAGGCTTTGGTCGACGAAACCCATCGCCACAATCTCCAAGGCGAGCCCATAGAAGAAATTACCCAAACTGATAAAGCTTATGCTTTAGAAAAACTCAAACACCTTAAAGAGCGCTACAATGCTCGCCTCAAGGCTAAGAAGGTTAAGCCCTCAAAGGAGACTCTCTAAATGGTAGGGGGCGTGAATATCATAGCTATTCTATTTCTCTTATATTTATTAGCTTGGCATAAACCCTTCTCCTTTTTAAATTAGAGGCCTCAAAGCTGCCGCTGGTGAAAGCAAGGACTTTGGGGGAGAAGTGTAAAAGATTGGCTCGGTCATACCTACCTTCCTATTTCTAAAGGAATAGAGGTCTCGAGCGTTATTCTCTTGCTAAGTGTTATCAAGGAACTCAAATGAATACACAATTTAGCTCAACTGCAAGAGAGGACAATCCCCTCAGTAACAAGGCGGCTTTGGTGAAAAGTTCTCTGACCGCTAATTTTGAATGGAGTACCGCTCTTGTGAGGACTCTTTCGAGAGCGGATTACCTCATGGGCAAGCTAGCCCAGGAAATGAGTCACCTCTCGCCTCTCTTTATTTCATCGCTCCTTCTTCGAGAAACCGTGGCTTCGGCTCGGTTAGACGGGTCGCGAGCCACCCTGCGAGAGATATTCCTCAATAATGCGGGCTTATACTCCTCTTTATCCATGGGAGGTGAAGCAAATCGAGAATTATGGTGAGGCCCTCACTTATGGAATAGAGCAGCTGAAAGAGGGGCCTATATCGTTGCCTCTGCTTCAAAAGGTTCAACACCTTTTAGAACAGGACATTAACCTTCCTTATGGCGGTCCAAGAAGCTTAAGAATTAACTTAAGAATCATTCCTTTTTCGGAGTCCCTCCCGTCGAACACCCATGCTCAGCCTCTGTCTCAGGAAAGTTTAAGCGAGAGCTTAGAAAAGCTTCAGCTTTTATTTCAAGATAAAGTTCTTCCACCCTTAATCCAGAGCGCCCTATGCTATTCTCACTTTGTCACTTTAGCACCCTCATCAGGAATGAACCCTCATGTTGGACGATTACTGCTTAATTTATTGCTCATGGATCGAAAAGTATTGCCATTTCCAATGCTCTCTCTAAGTCCCTACTTTGAAGCAACACGAGAGACCTATGACTGGCATCTTGATAATTCTCCTATGGAAGGCAGCCTGGCTGAGTGGCTGATATATTTTATCAACGGTGTGGCGGTGCAAGCGGAAGATACGCTCGACAGATCGCTTAAGTGATTTGTTAAGTGCTTGGCAGACACAGCTTACAAGATCCGGAGCCTCTGCTCCAAGAAGCATTGTTCAGAATTTAGTGAAGAACCCTTTTCTTTTAATAAGTAATGTTGCTCGCGACCTCAGGGTCAATTATACAACCGCGCAAAAAGCTATCCGTAAGCTAGAAGCTGCTGGCATTTTGAAGAAGATTAATGAGAGCAAATGGGGCCGAATTTATTGTGCAGCGGAAGTCTTACCTATCTTAGATAGGACCGATTAAAATTAATGCCGTCTGATGCAAATAATAGAGTAACCTATTTGATCCTGATATAAGCTGCACCACTTACTTCTCATTTTAAGACGATAGTATCAGCGCCGTTTCAGCTTAGCTTCCCTATCATTTTCAAAAAAGTACAAAAAATATCGTATTTTCCTGTATGGAGTATAACTGAATAAATTCTAAAATCCTTTAGAACGAATTTAAGCTATAAGGTTTAAGATGTCTCTCTGTTTAAAAGCTAAAAAGACCTCTTTGTATTGGCTAAGCATAATATTTATTTTTCTCGTTAATCCAATTACGGCAGCTGATAACGAGGTAACAGGAGGAGAAGGAAGATTTATTCCTCCTTCCTTATCAAATATTAAAGGAGAAGAGGAAGTAGAGCTCAATAAAGAAAGAGGTGAAGAGTCCCAAAACACTTCTTCGAGCAGCCCTACTGACAGAGGATTAGATAGTGAAGAAGAAGAAATTAAGCCGGCTCATTTTTTTTCTCTAACGGAGGATGACAAAAATTGCCACTCTTATTTGGATAGTCGAGCTATATGGAATGATAAAAACCTATCCTTTCATAATCATGAATTTAAAGACTGGCATAAGAGTGCTTGTCAGCATTTGAAAGATCTTACACCCCAGGTGAGAAAATTTTTGGCATTTAATGATAGGCCCAGCAGTACTAATCTTTTAAGATATCGTGTAGATATAATCTCCACCACCAGCAACTTAGATATTGAAATAGAAAATGATCAGAGTGTATGGGTTTCAGGATGGCCAAGTGAACCGGTTAAAAATAACCTCCCAGCTGCTTTTCATAAGGAGAAATTCAGATTTATAGATGACTTGTTACCTCCTGAAGAACGTAAATTAGCGCGAGAGAGAAAGAGGCCTTTTTTAATCCAACGTATTACTGCAGGATATAAGTTTGAAACTTATAGTTATCTGATTAAAGAAAGACAAGATTACGTCCAGAAAAGCTTAAATAAAGCGAAAATCAATGATACCCATTTTAATATGCGTTTTTTACATACTGAACAAGGTTTACTTACATACTTGTCCTCTGAGGAATTTATTACTAAGGCTATAAAGAAAATAAAGGAAATAACTCAGGACAAAGACTACCAAAAAGAGGAACTAGCTATTGTTATCAATATAGCTTCCTCCAATAGTGTGTGTCTTTGCTGTGCGGATAGAATTTTTCGAGAGTCTGAGTGGGGGAATAGGTTATTACATACCCTTCAATCTAGCCTAAAGACTAAGTTGAAATTACATTTTCTGGCTTCTGCAATAAAAAGTTATACTGATGACCTGGTTGCTTCAGTTCCAGAATCAGAAGAGCTAATAGAGAGATTGAAAAAGGATAAAACTGCTAGGGCAAGAATTGGATTTGATGGAGAAAGCAAGATTAGTTTTATGGGTGGCATTGAAGGTAGACAAACATTTGATAGCGAGCTTCCACTACTTGCGCACACCCTCATTAAAGGAGAGTAAATCTAATGAGATATATACCTCTATATTTTATGATTTTTCACATATTGTTAGGAATTTTCAACAGTACTGGGGCTGAAAACAGTTATAATTTTGAATCTGAGCTGAATGAAGCATTTTCAGAATTAGACCTAGGATATATGAGTGACTATGATGAAGAGACTTTAGAAGCAGCTAACACTGCTTTCTATGATTGGGAGGAAAGAGTTTTTGATTCACCAGATGTCTCTATTAGGATGCAAGCAGAACAAAATCTTAAAAAAGCAGCAAAAGGAGGGCACTCAAACTCTATGGCTAATTATGCCTTCCTTCTTTTAAACTCTAAACACCTTGCTCAGTCGTCTAATCCTAAAAAAGATATTTATGAGGGTGCTGATTTTATGCTTAGAGCAGCCTATCGTAGAATTGAAGAGGCTCAAGAATATGTAGCTGAAAGAAGTGAACGCGTACAACAGATTAATATTGAAAGGGATATTAATACCGATGAGATAAAAAAAGTAGGTTTAATAGGGACAATCAAGCTAACTTCTAAAGAGGAAATCAAGAAATGGATAAAAGGGGGATTTTCTTCTCGAAAGGATTATCCAAGGTCCATCCAAGATTCATTAAAGCTATTTTTTCTGGCTGTACTACATAAATTAGATGATCTTCCAATACATAAATGGGAAGCCCAGCTTATAGAAGAAATAAAAAGGCTATCTTCTGAAAAAAATCAAGAATTAAGTGGAAGAAAAGTTACTGATATTCATGCTTATGTATTACAAACATTGAGGCTAAAGGGTGCAAGCGAGCAGCCTTCTTATTTGCATCAGTCTCAATCTCAACTTAAGGGCGATCATAACTACGCCTTCTATAATGCATGCCACAAACATGCTTATTTTCTAGACACAAGCATGAGAACATTGAATAAAGCAGCCGACAACACTTTGTTAGGTGAGCAAGAAAGATTTGTTAACACACAATCTGAAGCAATGGCAGCCGGACCAGTATATAATAAACTTCGAACATGGAGAACCATTAATAATCCACCTAGAATTCTATCTGATGCTACAGCTTTTATAGTGGATAGCTTTTATAGAGGCAACGTTCATCTATTTTCAGGTCATCCTTTGTGGCTAGTGGAACTATCGCATATGGAACAACCTTGGCAGAAAATTCAGAAAATTGTTAATTCGGAGTATGACCAAAATTGGCCTAGAACTGAGGCCAGACAAGTTAAAGGCACTCCTCTTGATGAAGAAATTATCCGAAGACAGTTGCTTAAAAAAAGCTTCAATGAGGAGATTAAAATGTATACCTCTACTCCTGAGGCAAGACATTCTATTCCTTATCGTCTTTTTTTAATTAACTTGATCAATCGTATGATAAAATCAGTCCAAATATTAGATGACCAGAAATTGGTTAAGATAGATTTAAGATATACCAGTAAAGAGCGTTTAAGCCATTACGCAAAGGATATTTCCCAAGCTCACACCCTTATCTTACGGTATGGCGTCTCCCATAAAAAAAGCTGGATAGAAGGCTTACTCTCTAAAGAGCATCCCATAAAAATTATTCAATACTCTTTAGATGAGCGCTATCCTAACAAACAATTCTCAAAATTCTTAAATAGGTTTGCAAGAGGCGAAAAAATCCAGATTATAAAAAAGAAAGAGCCTCATTTCACCGCTACTGCAACAGAACCTGTCACGGAGACAATACATTTATCGCAGCCAAAGAAGGATAAAGGAAAAAAATAGAAAAACGACTCCCTTTAGAAGAGAAAACTATTTTAAAAGAGGGTGAGTTAGAATTGGATATGAGTTTATATTCAAAGGATAGTATAGCGAGCCAGCTTGAAGCTTTGTCATCCTATCCTGTTATAAGGATAATAAATCTTACAAGGACAAACCAAGCCTGGATTATTCCCTCATTAGAAAAAAATTCTAATCTTACTCTACAATCCTTCTCTTATACGCCTAAAATTGAAAAATCTGCCAGAAGCTTACCGTCCTTTCGCATGATGGAAAAATTCTTGCACAAGCTTAAAGAAAAAAGTCTCCCTCCCCAATTACCGGAAGAGAACATTAAAAGGGATCGAGACGAGGTTTCTGAGAAGCTAGGTAAAAGCAGAAAAAAGAAAAAAACTGAGGTATCAGTTGAGGGTAGCCAAACAGAGTTAGAGCTTACTGAAAAGAAAACAAGGACGCCTGAAAAAAGGAAAATAGAGAAAGAAACTAAGAAAAACAAAAGAAAACAAAAACGCAAAAAGAAAGAGGAAAGCATAAAGATTGGAGAGGATAATGTTCCCGAACTAAGTGGAGAAAAGGTTTCTAATTAATAAATGAGTAAAGTAGTAGCAAAGGTTAGATATTATGCATAGTTGGCTATGTGAAGGAGGACGTATAGCCCCAGTCGATGTTACCAGAAGTATTAGTCTTCCTCCTTTCTTCTGTTTGCCCGATAATATTGAAAAAAAAGATTTAGAAGATAAGGCCCGCCAATGGGCAAAGGATCATGGTTTACCTGAAAGCATTGTAGGACCCTAAGGGAAGTATAAAAATCTTATGAAACAATAGAGTCACTTTCTATGAAACAACCCTTGTATCTTTCTCTAATAATCTATAATAAATTGTTTAAGAGGGAAAAGAATTAGCACAATAAGAATGAAGGTCTCATTATATCGCTTCTTGAGACATAAAGGGCAGGGTTATCTGATACATCTAATCTCAACATTGGTTAACCCTAAATTAGCCCACCCTGGGTTCACAGTATAAACAGGAAGATTCATTTTTATGCCTAAAGCAAGACAAGCTCGAGCTTCTAGTGATAAGCCTTTACCTTTAAACTGTTTGGTTAAATTAGCTGTCAGCAAAGCATGGGAAGCCTCAAAAGGAATAACCTGAGAAACTAAGGGGAGCAGGCAGTCTTCACACTCTTGTAAAGTCATGTTAGATTGGAGGAGGGTAGTCGCTGCTTCCGATAAGCTGAGAGTGGACATAACAATTTGGCCGAGCAAGCCTATCTATGATAGGAGCGCCGGGTTCATCTTTGATAAGGGCAAGAAGGGCAGAGGCATCAAGGATAACTTTACTCATTGTTTTCTTCTTCCTGAGGCGAGGTTAATTGTTTGTCTAAGCTTGCATTCTTTGATTTGTACTTATTGATTAAATTTCGTGCTTTTAATAAAGATGTTCTTAAAGAAGAAATAATAAGTTGTCCTTCTTGTATATCCATTAAGATTTCTTCCCCTTCCTTTAATTCTAATTGTTTTCTATAAGTAGAAGGAATAGAAATTTTTCCCCCTGTTGTTATTTTAGTCCTTATAGCCATAATGAATCCTAATTTATGAATATAGATAAGCTTTATAAAAACTTATTATAATAGCCTTTAGTGTTAATTTAAAGTAGTATCTATTATTCTAATTTAGAAAAATAAATTTATTTATGAATAAAAAATTTTTCTAGAAAAATGTAATTACAGAATTTTTTAATTATTAAACTAGGTTATAAAATAAGGAGTAAATCCTATTAAGTTAGGGATATTTTTTCAGGTACAAAAAATTATTTTTAACCTATTTCCTAAAGTAGGTATAAAAGTCACTCTATGAAAAGGGTTAAGATAAGAAATTGTCATTTTTTCTTCTCTCTCAAAAACGTTCGTTTATAAGAGAAGAGCCACAGGAGAAGAAAAGGTTCTCATTTTTTACAATTTAATCTCTCAAAACCCTTTCTTGAAATAAAAGCTCTGAAAAGGTATACTAAAGATGAGTTTTAGGAGGAAAATATGCTCGTTGGTTATGCGCGGGTCTCGACCCAAGATCAGAATCTATCTTTACAGCTGGACGCTTTAAAAGAAGCGGGATGTCATAAGATCTTTACAGAAAAAGCGTCAGGCGCTCAACGAGAACGACCTGAGTTAACCGCTGCTCTCAATTATATGCATCCAGGCGATACCCTCGTCGTTTGGAAGCTTGACCGCTTAGCTCGCTCTCTCAAGCAACTTATCGAAACCGTCGAAAAATTAGAAGACCAGCAGATAGGATTTCAATCGCTTACCGAAGCGATCAATACCACTACCTCAGGCGGGCGTTTAATTTTTCATATTTTTGCTTCTTTGGCTGAGTTTGAACGCTCTATTATTAAAGAAAGAACCTTAGCTGGATTATCGGCTGCTAAAAAATTGGGAAGGGTAGGGGGCCGGCCACCTTCTTTAAAAGCTGAAGATCTCATTGCCGCTAAAGCTTTACTGAAAGATCACAATATTACGGTTGAAGAAGTGGCTAAAAGGCTTTCTGTTGCACCTTCTACTCTGTACCGGCACCTGCCCGGAGGACGGAGCTCTATTGATATTTAGGGTTACAAATCTTAAAATAAAGAAATTAGCTTTAAAGTTTTAACAGGGCAGGGAGTCCAATAAATATGATCGCTCCCCGTAAGTAAATTGGTATTGGGGAGGTTTGTGGCCTCAGAAGAAGGGAAAAGAGCGAAGGCTGGATAAGAGGCAACGCGCACTCGGGGAAGGAAAGGGGGCCGCCCTCGTAAAATGTATCCCGATTTATTGAAGGTAGCCATGACCGCTATGCAGAATCAAAAAGCAGTCACGCAAGCCGTAGCAAAACGGCTGGGAAATGCCACCCCAACCTTATATATGTATGTCAATGGCAATGTATATTTTAAAGAAGCTGAGCAACAGTTATTTTTAAGTCTTCAAAAAAAGATCCATTCTAACTAGCCAACCTTAAATTTTTACAGATTAACACTCTTCAAGCTGGGCCCTATTTTACAAGTTTTCTATTTCTTCTACAGAAAAACCAGTAAGTTGAGAAATTAATGCCTTATCTAAACCTTGGTATAACATATTTCTGGCAATTTCCTGTTTACCTTCAATTTTACCTTCTTCTTTACCTTTCTCTAATCCTTCGGCCACTCCTACGGCTTTTGCTTCTTCCCTTACAGCCGCTTCATGGGTCTTGAAGTTTTCAAGCAACGTTAGTTGTTTTTCATAAAATTCTCTTATTTCCTCAGGCAGTTGATCAAATTTTATCCTTTTATAAGCTTTCTCTAGATCAGGATCTATTCCTTCGGGAACCGCTTCTTTTCGATGACCGTTGCGATAAAAATCAAGCCAATCTTTCAAATTTTTATTCCTCTCTTCTTTAAATTCTTCAGAATCTAAGTCAGCATCTCCTAAAGAATATTGGATTACTTGCATGTATGGCATTACATTTTGCGGATCGTGTTTATCTTGAAACTGGTAATGGCGCACATATTTTCCGCCCTGCCAGTATTTCACATTATTGACCCCCCCTCCTAAAATGTTGATGGCAATTACATTCTTGAGTTTCGACCATTCTTCTGAGCGACGAAGTTGATTACCATAAATAAGAGCGGCATAGGCTAACCCTCGTTGATCCCAGTAATCTTGTTGAGCGACTTGTATTTCAACTAACGCAAGCTCTTCTTTAAGATGATCATTCTCATCCCGCTGGGAAAATTTGCATAAAACGTCCACTTGGGGTCTTTTAGGATCAGGAAGTATTTTAGACAAATCGTCCTGATGGCGAGCCAGTTCATAAAGAAAACCTGTTAATCCCTCGTCTTTGACATACGCAGCATCTTCACTTAGTCTTTTTTCAACTCTATAAAGAGTTTGAGTTCTTTCTTTGTCCTCTTCCATCATTTTTTTGAGTTTAGGTTTTACTTTGCTAAAGGCTTCGTAAAGATTAGAATATTTTCGCTCCAAAGGATTAAGATTATTATCGAGGATTTGAATAATTTCTACCCCAGAGACCCCTGCAAAAGTTTGGATAAACCCTTTTAAAACTTCTTGATCATCCAAAACATATTTGGCAACGGGGTCCAAAGTGGCGCGAGCGAAGACTTGTCCATGAGAAGGCTCTTCTTCGGTCTGCCGGGACTCGTCAAATGAACGCTTTCGATGTGAATGTGGAGACGAAGAGGGGCTATCCATTGCTTGGGTTATTGAGAAACTTACTCCCACAACGGTCATAAGGGCTTTCAGAGAAAAAGAAGAAGAAAGGTTGACCATATTTTACCTCATGTTGAAAAATTAAAAAAGTTCATTAAAGAGAGACAAAAAAACGCGCTTATAATATTATTATTAAGTTATATATAATCATGCGTTATGCTGACTTCAAGGGGGATTTTATCCCCAATTTCATGCCATAAGCCTGCCAAAAATAGGCAAGCATTAATAATTTATTTAAAGTTGGCCGTTATAAGGATTCTATTACAGAGTACAGAAAATCTATTAAGAATACCACTAATACCTGTTAATATTTTATTCAACTGGGGCAGGAGATTGTACCGGAATGTGGGGCCGTCAAGTTAATGTGAAGAAAAGGTGATATGGAGTAGCTTTGGCTTAAGAATAGATGTTGTTGGGCCAAGATAATGGATGAAAAATACAAAGGGTATCGTATTCCTAAAACTCTAATCGGCTCCGTCAAGTTGTTTGGATAAGAAGTTAGAGAAGCGCCTTTCTTCTATTTTTAGGCATAATTCTGGCTTGAAGAAACAATATCATCAAATGTCACAAAAGCTATTTTAAGTTTCTGTCTATAGTCTGGGGCAGAATATTTATATCGACCAACTTTTAAAAGATTCCGAAAAACACCCATGCTACTGAGAAATCTTTGCGCACCACCAGGACTTTTAAAACCTCGCATTTGCCTTTCCTTTTCCCGGGTTGGCTGGTGGCTGTTTTCTATTCGATTATTAAGGCGCTTGTGAGAACGATGTTCAACAGATTTAAATAAGACACGGTGGGCTTTTCTGTAACTTCTCAGTTTATCCGTGATCATAACCCTTGGAGAAACTCTAACTCTTTTAAGGGCCAACTTCAAAAATCGTATAGCGGCTTTGGCATTGCGTCTTTTTTGGAGAAGAATCTCTATTTCCTCACCGTCACTATCGATCAAGCGCCAGAGCCAAAAGATTTCTCCCTTGATCTTTATTCTCATTTCATCAATGTGCCATTTGTCTTTGAAAGAAGAGCCTCTCTTGCGACGTATTGTTTTGGCAAACACTGGGCCCCAGGTACGACACCAATTACGAATTGTTTCATAAGTAACTTCGACACCGCGTTCTAAAAGCATTTCACTAACATCTCTTAAGCTCAGCTTAAAACGGTAATATCGTCTCACAGCATAACCAATAATGCTTTTAGGTATCCGATAGCCTTTATACCGCTCACTCATGGTTCGACCCTCCTTTTTTCAAAAGGATTTTAAACTAGGCGCGTATTAATCTCAACAACTTGACGGAGCCGCATCAGGCCTTAAGTATTTGGCATCAATCTACTCAAACACAGGATAATTTTGTCTAAAGCACCTCATAATCAGGAAAATATACTCCTCTTGAGTTAATGTAACAACGCCAGCTTATCACACTTCTCTCAGTAACTTGACAATACCGACTTTATTTAAGTTTTTAAAACTCAAAAATAAGAGGCAAATGGTCGCTGCGATCTCTTACTTTTTCGAAATTATTCTGAAAAGCAAGTTGTAGAGGATAATTTGTATTTCCTGGGCCTTGGCCTATATCAATTAATCCTCCTTGTTCAGTAATTTTATTGTTAGAGTACCGAGGATCGCTAGGCTGACCTGGTAGTGGAAGACAAACTTCAAAACCTGCATCTCTGGGATAAGTGAGTCCTTTTGTTAAATCAATAGTATCATCGGTAGGAGATATACAGTTATAAGGTGATCCCACGATAGGATTAACGATTGTCCCGTAGTAATTTTTTGGGTCTATATCATTGCTTCCATCAAGTAGGAAGATATAATCAATGGCCCCTCCAGCGATACACTTAATGTTATTATTAGAGCATTTAGCGGTGTTTCCCATATATCCGTAACGGGGGTATACACCATGTGTAGGATCGGTTGATTCATATGTACCTCCGTTACCGCGCAGATTATTAAAAGGTGTAGCCTTATAAGATGGTAATAAATGAGTTTGACAGTACGGTCGTCTTGCATCTCCTGCCTTCTTCTCTCCACCGGGATATGGGTACATTATCCAATTACTCTTATTTAGGAGCTGCTTGTGTAATAACATGTTTTGATCATAAGAGTCGATATTAAAGTCACCAACAATAGCGATAATTTCATCTTGAGTAGGAGAACATTCAGACCCCTTAGCAATCCTCGCTGCAAAAGAGTTAAATTGATTCTCAACCCCTTCAGGGGAGGTGTGAACCGCAATTAATTTTATACTTCTTTCTAAATTTCCATTTTCCTTAAACGTTGTAACCAAAGCTCCTCGATCTGATGCGTATCCATTAATATTAGTGAGATACATTAAATACATACTTGCGAGTTCGTTTTGTTTAAAATGTTGAAAATCACTGCCAGAAACAAGAACTCCACTGTCTATATCAGGTAGAACTTCATTCCAAGGCTGAGCATAAGATGTTGGGGCTAGATTCCCACTTATAGGAACACTTTGATTTTGGTCGGCACCCAACATATTCGGCCCCGTAAAAGCTAGGGTACAACTATTGTAGAAAACGGCAACAGCTTCATTGTAATTTCCTCTTCCACTAGTAAGAGGAGGAACTAAATACCAGGGTCTTGTATCGTTATACTCGTCAAGATCATTTAGGGCATCACGTAAGAGAAGGAGAGCATGTTGCGAGTCTGGATTTTGCAGTAACCGATTATATCCAGTAGTAGCATTTTTATCGCCAACAACTTCAACAATTACAATTATATCGGGAAAGTACTCTTCGTCTTGATTGTTAAAAAAAGTAGTACGTATATAGTTTATCCGATCATTAATTTTTGAATCGTAAGTAAATTTTTCTATATTCCAGTAAAGTACTCTCGTCATTGTTTTAGCCTTGTTTACTATAATAATAAATATTGTGTTATATAAAGCAGATTTTCTTAACCTACTTTATGTAAGGACACTTATCTTAACCTACTTCATCCTTCTTCACTCTGCGTTTCTGGAGCAGGATTTTCTTGAAGTTTTAGCCATCCTTCACTAATCTGTTGAGGGTTTGCAAATACAGTCCCCCCCGTCGCGACTACTTTATCTTGGCTCCAGGCCTCATTAGAAGCAGTAAGCCAGGACCAGTTTGCCCCTCCTTGGGTAGGGGTTGGAATATATATACTCCCTGTTTCATTATTGGCATCAGTGATAATAGGCGCGGTTAAAAAAGTAATGTAAATCGAGTTCAATGCTTGCGCATATTGAGTCTCAGGCACTTTTATTGTTTTAACTGGCAAAATACCACTAATCGCATTAATGGAAGCTCGGGGGTCAATTAGCATAGACACGTATTGGGTCGGGTCGCTTGAAGCATAGTATTCAGAATAAGGGGTGAGGAATAGCTTATTACCGGCGATAATTTTAGTGTCTTCCTCTGATTTATCATTGGTTGTATAAAAGGTTGTATAGTCCACATTTGGCGTAGAGCCTGCAAAATATCCGATCAGCCCATCCTGAAAATCGCTTAAATCACCCAGTTGTACAGGAAATTGCACCTGAGTAAACCCATCTTCTGTACGATCAATAATGTTGGAATTATTCATATCGTTTTGCAACGCATCATAGCTCTCATCAGGGGACGGTAATCCTTGAAGTTCAAGTCTTATAGAGGCTTGAACAAGGGCTAAGGGGCTGCCACACAACACAGCATTACTGATTGTACCTGTATAGCCACTGGGTTCTATATAAGATAAGCTTTGATTGATCGCTCTAATGAGATCCTTAAAATACTGCAGGCCATTATTTAAAGTAACATTTGCCATATTATAGAGGACTGTATTTATCCCCTCAAAAGAGTTATTCACTCCATTGAAACAGTCTTCCATTGAAGTGCCAAACGGAAAGCGTCCAGGGGCACTTTGCCAAACTATTTCTTCTGATCCTGCCACCAGTGATCCGATAGGATTACCTAGTGGGTCATAGAACATAAGACTATCATCTAAATTATTGGGAAAAACCCAGCCGCAGATAGGGCTTATCGCTGGATGAGTATTCATTTCTTCCTGCTGACTTACGGCAGTCAAGAAATCAAAGGACAGCCTGCTATCTTGAACGATATTGGTAGATAAGTGGGCATAGTCCTGGCTTTCAACCTTTATTATGGTGGCACTCTCAGGATAAATGACAGGAGTTGTTGATATATCAATAGCTTGAATTCTCCCAAACGCATCAACTACCTGAAGCTGGGTAATTTGAAAAACACCATCATTAATAGGAGAATAAATATTTTCGGGTAAGGGAGCCGTTATATTCATACCACCAACGGCAATTCCCACCTCTTCATTGAAGGGTTTTTCTCCCCCAGATAGAGGGTCAAAAATATCTAATTGTAATGTCTTTTGTCGCATGAGCATTTGCTCAAAATATCCATCCAAAGATTGAGATAAGAGAGGTACTTCATTAAGCTGGGTAAGAATTGCTTCTAATTTAGGATTGGGGTGTTGCTTTAAAAAGGCTTGAAGCTTACAGAGCAGAGTTTCTTTATTGCTGGGAGTTAAAACAACTGTACCTGAATAATTCCCATAAATACCTGTGTCAAATTCAGGGGATCCATTAAAAGCGAGCTCACCCCCCAACTTATCAAGCTCAAAGTTTTTAATGATGTGGTCTGAATCGTAGACAGGGTAGTTCGTTCTTTTAAGAGGAAAATATTCTATCTTCCATTGCAATAATAAGGGAAACCATTGAGCAGGAAGCCAACTCTGCATCGCGACAGAACTTGGTAAAGTTCCGTTAGAAGGGGGGGACGACGATAAATTATTGCTATTTGACAACCAGGCGGCCTCATTAACTAAAGCATTAATATCATTACTATAGAGTAGATTGGTATTGCTAATAGGGATTGATGAAGGTGCCGCAATAACCTGATTTGATATTCTGCAATCTAGAATACCGTCAGGCGTCTTATTCCTATTACCCGCATAATTCCAGGTTTCGTTTGCGTTCCCTGCAATTAAGAGGGAAGGATTCGCAGGACTATAATAGCGACCAGAAAAAGCTTTATCACAGGTTAAGATATATTGAATAGGATTATTAGGATTGGCGTTTGAAATCTTTGCTTGGAGAGCATCTGCAAGGTTTTTCACTTCGGCTGATAAGTGGTAGGATTCCTCTAGCAATTGGATAAGTGAATTTTGAATATTCGGCAAAACCCCACCCATATTGCTCATTTCAGATTTAATGTAATCTGAGACATCTGAAGCAGCAAAAGGCCATGAACCTGTATTGGTGACCTCACCTGGAGGATATTTTAGAGTCATGAACTTACTCCAATCGCTGAAGATCTGCCAGCGCAGAGAATCAATACTATTCCGAAGGTTATTCAGAGAAAGCTGCTTCTCATTTAATTGATTTAACTGCGAGCCCCACTGAGGGGGTAGCATAGTCTTAGTTTGAAGCGGTGATGTTGAATTTGATTCAAGAGTTATAGGAGCAATTGTCCATAAAGGCCCTCCATCTTTTTGGGTGAATCTCTTATGATGTAAAGTTTGTTGGATTTTAAGAATTCCCTCAGGACTTTCTAACTCTTTTAACATCCCTAGCTGGAAGGCATTTAAAATATCTTCCGTATGGGAAGTGAGAGGGGTCGCTTCTGGGGAAGAAGTATAATGCATAAAGAAAGCAGATAAAGCTTCTATGCCTGTATTACCACAAACAACTGACGCCTCGAGTGGGCTGCTGTCAAAGTAACTTTGCTGATTAGGGTTCCACTGAATGTTTTGGATAAAGCCACTATATAAAGAAGCTGAGGTATTGAGAACCAATTGCTGTTGAGCCTCCGGTGACAATCCCCAGTCTTGACTTGCAAGCCAATCTTGTGTGTTTTCTCCATTACCCAGACTATTAAGAAAATCTTTATTGTCCTCGCTATACCAACCCACCACACTGTATGTTAAGGTTAGAGATTGCTGTATATCTTGAACATCATCATAAAAACCAAATACAGATCTACAATTGGGATAGAATGAGGAAAAGTTAATATTCCCATAACCGATCGCTGTTAGATTATCATAATATGAATTTTCAGTATTTTCGCCTGTCCAACTTTGTAAAGGTACCACTCTTCCCATATACCGAAAAGGTTGGTTGCCGTCAGTGCCATAGGTACCATACTGATAGGGGACTGAGGTACAGGGGCCATTTTGAGTGGTATCTAGAAAGTCACTTTCAACCACCCAGGATTGTGTATTGACTAATGTATTCGCTGAATCGAATCCCAATCTTGTTATTAACCAACGATTGGGGACAGAGGGGAAATTTAGTGAGCGAGAGCTCGTGTCATGACTTCCTCGAATCAAGGCATTAGGAAGAGCCCAGTGTAAATGGACTCCTCTTTCTAAATTGGTTATCGTATCAAATGGGATAGATAGAATATTAGCACTTAGATTTGCACCAATGTTATGCTGTTCGCTATTCACCATATAAGGAAGCAATGAGAAGTCTGCATCAGCAGGTACAAAAGGAATACCGCTTCCGTCTATACTGGCATCATTGCCACTTATACAATAAGCTTGCACATTCAGGGGGACGATAAGATTTTGTTGGTCCATTTTATTATCCTTAAATTTTATGTAACTTCATTGTGTGTTATTGGTATGGGGGGCCCCACAGTACACGTATCTTTCTCTCAGTAAACCGAATAAGGGTGCTTTTATTAGTATTCCCAAAATACAAATGTACCTGTAAATAAGCCCAAATCTGATCTTCATTAAGGATTTTGTTTATCTCAGAGTCAGGTAACGACATATAGATTTTGGTATCTTTCCCAGATGACGCAGATAAGGAATATTGAGAAGAATATGAAGATAAGTTTGCTGATGGACTTGTAGATAATGATAAGGGCCAATGAGAACCTTCAAAAACTAAAGTTGCTGCAATAAAAAAGTCCTCATCCGTAACACTGCCAGGTATATCCCAGTTGATAGTCAAATATGTATTCTCCGGATCGAGGGGGGGCTCACCGGGAACTTCAACTGTTTGTATTTGGGAGTGCCCTAAGATTAGCCTAGGGGCCCCTACTTCAATAGCTTGAAAAGTAGGATTGATAGAAAAAGCTCTACTTCGATCTTGTATAGAAACAGGAGTTGCACTTAAGCATATAGCTTCAGCACTTCCAGCTGAAGTTGGATTTAAGCTTGTAATTAAAAATTTCTTGCTAGTTTGTGTAGCCGGCAAAGTATAGAGATTGCTCGCATCACTTCCACCATAATCATTCCCATCAACGGCATAAGTTAAGGGATAATAGTTCCCCTCTGCATCATAACTACCGATTGAAACCTGAACCTCTTCTCCAGAGGCTGGCGGAAACCATTGTGTTGACAGATAGGATGCATAAGGTAAGAGCTTTCCTGAGCTATCCACGCTTATACCGCCCTCAATTAACCTCAAATCACAGAGGGGGGATGTTATAAGGGTTGTTTGAGTAGTTGCTGTAAAGACGGTAATACTCCCCTTATACATCAATTGGAGCGTAAAGGTGAGTGGCTGAGTACTATCAAACGGTTGCAGATTTTCTAAATTTCCTGAAAGGCTTAATTCTACATTCGAGCCAGTTTGTGAAGGCAGAAGGTTGTTTGAAAGGTTGATTGGAACGGGGGTTGGTAATGTTTTGCCATTATTTATAGCTGTTACCCATAAGGTGAGAGAAAACCCTTCTTTTGGTATGCTATCTGGAACATTCCAATTTATATTGATCGAGGAATTCTGAATATCCCAACCTTGATCAGTAGCTATATTTAAGGAATTTATAGCTACAGTGCTTGTGTTTTGTAGGGTAAAGCTTAGAGAATCTGTTTCCACCTTTCCAGATGTATTAGAGAGTTTTGCCGTATAGATTCCAAGATTAGATAATAGTGGATCCCCTAGCTTTGCAAGAAAATCTACAGGTATATTTTCCACCTGACTACCAGATAAATCAGAATTGTAATAAATCTGATGATTAGAGGGATCATTAATTTGGAATGTCCACTGAGAGGCTCCAAAAACTTTAGAATTAAAAGTTACCGTTTCAAAAAATTCATAAGAATCTTTATCGGTTGAGAACGAAAGAATTGTCGGTTGTGAAGGTGCTTTCATGATAGGGACAGTTATCGAACCATCTGCATAGCCTCCAATGTTAACATATGTTAAATACAACATCGTAGTTCCAGGCATAGCATAACTAATAATATCATTGATCGGGATATTAAAACTTCCCCCCGGACCCAACAAACCTGTATTGGTGGAATCAGGGGTAAGAGTCCATGTCGTGACCAGTCCTTGCGTGTTTATGGATGGTTTTTGCCATCCATAACCACCTTGAATACCAGTGACCTCATTGATGAGTATGCCTTCTATGTTGCTACTTGTTCCGAGGGCGTTGACAGATCCGTCTCCGGTGTCACCACAGGTAATAAAAGAAATGGTAAATTGCGGGGTGGCACCAGCAACAGGGGTGGTAACAAGAGGATGACTAGGATCATTATTAGTTAATGTAAGGGTAAGGTTATTTATAATTGGATCAGTTGAATCACTCACATAGATCACATTAGAACCAGGGTTAGAACCTTGCCCTCCTCCAATAGTTACAGTTAATTGGTCTGTCAAACGACTACCACTGGTTGAAGAATTAATGAGAGTTAATGGTAAACCGACGCCGTTGTTACTATAATGTCCTCCGTTAGACTTCTCTCCATACAACCCAAACGTTAAATCACCAGTACTTCCTACCGGATTGGCTGAGGCTTCCATGGTTAGATTAATTGTTAAATAATCATCATTTTGAAGAATAAGATTATTATTAGGACTAATACATAAGTAGTTAAAACCCTGAGTACTCGTGAAAACCGAAGTAAAAGCGATAGAATTTCCACTTCCATCAGTAATAGAAGAGATCGATAGGGCGCTGAACTCTTCTGAGGTTAAAAGATTGGAAGATATTGTAATATAAAAGGGAACTTTATTAGGGTTAATTGAACCACTCAGAGCCGTGGTATTAAAGGTAAAAGCTTGCCCTAAATCGTTGGTTAGCGTAATAGAGAGGGAAGTTTGAGTGTCAATAGGAATTGTAGATGTATTAAGGGTTGGGTTGATACCAGTTGTATTGGCTATCATTGTATTTGAAGAGGGGAAGAATTCTGGCTGCTTTGTTTTTGTCATCGTTTTAGTCATATTATGTTCCTTTTCTGTTAGTCGGTTGTTTTTGAGTGAGAATAGAACTATCGACCCCTACGGTCATCTGTAGTCCAAACTCAGCTGCAGTGACATTTTGATCTGGCATAGTTTTTTGAACAATGGTTTGAATCGCATTTGCTAAGGCACTCATGCTGACAACCCGTGTGGTGGGGTCTCGGTAATAGGTTGAACCAATTGTGATAGAAGCCTCAGTTTTTTCTCCGTTCTGTTCAGGATTGTTTAAGTCCATGGTTTTTAAGGTAAGTATGTAAGGATCATTGTTAGATGACTGCTCTGCCGATTGATCATCAAAACCAAAATGGATCCCTTCTGATGGAGTGCTAATTTGAAGAGTGTCAACCTCCCCCTCGAAGATGCAGAGAAGGATATCAGGGGAGATTTTACTCTTCCTTAACATCAGCAAGGGAGGGTTGCTCTGTGAGCCGTTGAATCCTTCAATGTGCAACTTAGGCCAACCGCTTACTGCAATGGACCTGAGTAAAAATCCTGTCAGAACCTGGTGATTTACACCGCCGGAAGTAAGGATGGTCTCTGGTTGTCCCTTGGGGGTGGGCAGATTTAAATGCTTGCTGATGACATTTCCGTAAACTTGATCATGAGCAAAATCTCCCTCTGTTACGCTCCCGAGGCTGTAGGCACCATCAATAAGTGCGGTTATCCAATTATTATCAATGGAGAAAAAACGAATGGATTCTTTTGGCAGCAAACTTTCATCTGCACATAGGTAATTAAAGGGAACCCCATAAAGCAACCTTAAGCGGGAAAACCAATTTAAAATATGTTCCTGCTCAGGGCTATCGTTAGTGGAAGTTACAGGGATTGTTATTTTCCCGGCGATTGTCTCGGCATAAGCTTGTTTTAGCTGGGTTCTAATATTTTTAATTAACATCAATTCTTTCCTGCCTTTAAATAATTTTCGAAAGCTTGGCTTAGGATGGTTGTCAATTTATCTTCAGCGGAGAGGATTTCCAGCGATTGATTCTGAAGGGGAGCCTCTTCCTCAAGCTCGCCGCCTAAGATTTTTTGCTCAAGCTGCGTGATGGTATTGAGAGTATTCTTCCTTTTCCACTTGTATAGATTTTCTGAGAATTTTTGATTTTGAAGACCGAGCAATCGTCCCAACTGCCACGCTGCAGCATAGGAAACATCAAACATTGAGGTCGTCGGATCGTATCTTAAAAGGTCATCTGAATGTTGATTCGGCCAACTAATGGTATTATTGCTAACCACGTACGGCGCGAGAGGCCCTCTATAGAACGATACACTGGTATCCCCATTTCTCATATAATGATTAGCTGGTATGTAGCCCATACTAAAGGCTGTATTGAGCGCAACAGTTCCATCATCAGTCCCTTCGATTTGGGGCGTTTGCAAAGTGATTGGCGATGTATAGGGAGTGCCGTCAACTGTATTTAAGCGACTGATTACATCACTTAAGTTTCCTTTATGAGAAAGGACTTCAAAACTCCAGTTTTTTAAAGAGACCAAGCGGACATATTTTGTTTCTGCGGGCAAAGAAGGGCTAGCCGTACCATCAGCGTTGGGTAAATAAGCCCCCATATTTTCAAAAGAGACAAGGTGAACGGTACATTGCCCACTGGGCGGACAAAGCCTATTGGCAAAGACAACGGAATACTTTTTATAGGGAAGAGCATCTTTACCTTTTTCAACAGGCGCGGATACTTTCTTTACATGCGCCAAATAAGAAAAGTCATCTGCACTGGGTACAATTTGGTTAAAAAGGTTGACAGGTAAGTCGATTACCGCGCAAGGATCACTGTCTTCCTCACCATAGCCTTGCGTAAAACTATAGAATAGGATCGCGTTTGGATCAGTCGCTGGTAAATTTGCAGTCTTAAATGTGCTGAGTGTCACTTGCTTAACAGTTGGTTCTTCATCTTCATAAAAAACCAAGAGCGCAAGCCAAGGCGGCTGGGGTAAGGTTTGATCTGAATCATCAAGAAATCTTTGCCAAGGTAAAGTAGTACTTGTCAATACCACATGAGGAAAACAATTAGAAAAGTCACCCTGATGCGTGGCAGGAGGGAAGACCGATTGGAACTTGTTCGGATCCAGCGTAAATCTTTGCCCCATAACAGCAAAGGTTTTCTGAACGCTAAAGCTATCCGCAACGCTCCCTCCTGGGTCACTAATGCTACCGGTTTGATCTGAGCCTGTGCCCCTTGTTGTCTGAGTCAAACCAAGCGTATAAGTCCCACTTTCCAAAGCTGGGATATGATATTGGATGAATTCTATTGTTTTGTTAAAGTTTGATCGTGCCATTAAGATGCTCCTCCTAATACTTTTTCTTCGCCCAGGTAACTCAATATAGGGTCGCCGACAAAATATACATTAGCAGCCTCCGTACTGAGGCTGGTTACGTTGATGTCATTAATGATTTTGAAAGATGTTGTTTGAAGTCGGGTTAAAATGGAAGTACGACTTGTATTTTTAGCAATGGTCTGCCCGATCTCAGCACACGGCTCCTCTGTAAAACCATCTGTGGTGGGAACAGAAGGTTTATTATAAGAAATTAGATTATCTTCCTCGAAATCTATGGAATATAAGAGATTATGTAAAGCAACCGGTGTGACTTGGTCAGCCGGCGTTACTTTTGCCGAAAAACTGATGCCTGATAAAGTGTTTGCAATTGTTGTTGTACTACTGCTGGCCACAGACGTTTCAAGATCGTCGAGAGAGGTAATACATTGCCATAAAGATTGAGGAACATTACTTGTAAGAAGTGAAATGTTGAATTTATCGGCGATATCATAAGGCTCATTTCCATCAGCATCAAGATAAGTTAGGGTAATTGCATGGTCTGAGGTAAAACTATCGGAAGGGGCTCTCACCATTCCAACACCAAAATCTGTATTAATAGAGGAATCCATAGTTGAAAGAGTTTGTGCTACGCCATTGAGAGATAACGTTTTAGAGGGAATACTGCTTCCAGTTGTAAAGATAAAATGTTCAGGATCTACAATCCAATCATAGGTAATTCCCTGGTCAGAGACATCTGATTTGATAACTCCATGAGCCAAATTCAGGTTACAGACGTTAGACGGATCAGTGGATAAGAAGGATTGTTTAAAATTACTCCATGAAATAGCAGCGGGCGGTGTCGTAATAGGCTCACTATCTCCAAAGGAAATGGTAAATGAGATGATATAAAGGTCGACTTTAGCCTTGCCGGTAAAATCTGGTCCCCAGATACTCAGGTCTGCATTTGTATGCGCTGTAATAGCCGTATTGACAAACGCCACATCAATTATTAACGAGGCTCCAACATCGACATTGGCATCAATTGTATATTGATAGGGCTGCCAGAATAATAAGACATCAGCATCAAGATTAAACCATGCCCGAATTCCATCACTCTGCCATAGCGCCTTAAGCGATCCCCCCACCATTATCGCTAAGGAAGTGATAGCACAATAGAGACCTCCTTGAATCGAGAGTTCAGGACAGACCTGCCAATTTAACCCTAGAAGAGGAACGGTAGGATAGTAGCTGGGTTTTTTAAATTTAGGACTATATCCTCCCAGACTAATAACAAAATCCCCTGCATGAGGATTGGATCCAAACCACAAATAAAAAGCAAAACCGCCGGTTAAGTGACAGTTTTTTGAAAGGACATAGGAATTATTCGTTAACTGCCCTTCAACAGAGAAAAGACCTTCTGCAGGAACAAGAGTTGTTTCTATGGCAAATTGGATCATTGCCACAGGGTCTGGATCTAAAGGCGGAGCTACAATGGTTGATACACCAAGTAGATCCAATTCTAATTGTGTTCCGAATGCTGCTGCTGCAAGTAGGTAAGAGTTTACCATTCCATAAGAGTTAAAGTTAATGCCCGCTGCCAGCCAATATTGTCCCTGCTCAATGGGAATTGCACTTTGAACGGTTTGTAATAAACTTGAGAGATTCTCGTTTTTATACTTACTTGGATTTTGAGCAATTTCGATTAAAGGAAAGGACATGATCGAGGAAATGTTAGGCATTATGAGGTCGCGGTTATAACCAAATCCTCCTGCCCCTCCGGTTATGAAGAATGCAGGAGGGCCTCCAAGGGGGAAATCTATAACGGCAAAGGCAAACAAAGAAGATTGATCATCGGGGGGCATAGCATAGGAAGCAAGAGCCGCAATGTCAAACTCCCCAACTTTGACGGTTAAGGTTCCATCATATTCAGTGCCTCCACTGTCATCGGCGCTTAAAAGTCCGCCATTTATCACAATGTCGTCACTGGTAAGGTCAACATCTAATCCGTGAAGTGCAAATTGTAAATCAGGCTCAGAGTTACTGACATTCATTCCTACAGACAACCCAGTGAGAGCAATATTGAGGTTTGTCGTATTAAGAGAAGCATCTAACATGATCCACATAAGATCATTTTGATAATTTAAACCAATCCTTTTTAAACTTATAGGACCAACAGTTTTTTGAATATTAACCCAGACACCCGGAGGGGTGGGGGGTGGAGTTGATGAAGTAGCGGTGAGATCAGTAATTAAACTTGGGGCGCCTCCACTTTCTGTTTGTACAGCGGGACCAAAATCTAAGTCAAAAGGATGATCATCGCCTGCAATGGACAATACTCCTTTGATATCAAGACCTGAATTAAAGTTTTTTATCGGATTGACATTCGGTAAACTTGCAGACGCATAGGTAATATTTAGACTCTTAAGGGCAATCTCATCAGCAGTTGAAAACTCTTGACCGATAAGAGGTAGGTCTTGCGACAGAATGACAATATCTGTTTGAACATCTAAATTGAAGTAGAATTCATATTGATCGGCTGTACCTTTAGGCAAGAAGGTTGCAAAAGTCCCCTTTCCATAATTCAAGGAGGTAGCCTCTAACTTAACCGTATTTTGTGTTAGATTGTATGAAAAACCTGCTTGGGTCAAATCAAGATCAAAAGTTGTTGGTATTGTAACCTTTATCCCCACCGCATCCGCTAGGGATTGTATGCCTAACAGATCATCGGAGGATAAGCTTTTCCAATAACCTGCAAGAACGCTGTTTTTTAGGTTAGAATCAAAAGACACATTGAAATAGCTTCCCCCTATTGTCAGTCCACCTTCTAAGTAATAGGAATTGCTGCTTAAGGAAGCACTCAGATTGCAGTCCACGCTGCCTTGAACAAACGGCAGCGGAAACGTTCCGTCGACATTGCAAAACAAACCCCACGTCCAATTTGTGTTGATCTTATTAAAACTTACCACAAAGTCTGTAACATTTATGGAAGAAAACTGAGAAGGGAGAGATAAGTTACAAAGGTTTGTGGTAATCGTATTGAGATCAATAATGCCTTGATAACTGCCTGATACTAAAAGATTATTATTAGTGGTGTCTATACTTATTTGTATATCGAATAGTCCTTTAAACACCTCTGGATAGAAAGAGAGAACGCCATTAAAACCGAATATGTTGGTAGGGGTGCCCAATGGATCTAAGACTGTGTAAGAGAGCGTCAGAGATTTAACCGTAAATTCGTCTGTTATGGCCCAAGCTGAACCTGCGCTCAATACAAGGGTCATCGATAAAATATTGATCGGGTTTATACAAAGAGTACACGAGGCTTCGACAAAGGTTATAGCACTGAAGCTTTGCTGTAATTCTTGAGGAATATCATTTGTAATATCAGCCGCGGTAAGACCAGGAATCAGTTGCACAACAGTATTTAAACTGGGAGGATTGGTTGAATCGCTCGGCACAATACTGAAACCCACAACAGCGTTATTTTGCAGTTGAGTCTCTAAGTTAAGCCCAATTTGATCCTCGGTGACTGAAAAGTTAAGACTATAACTTTGCATATCATCTAAATCGATCTGGCTGGTTAAGGTGATGATAGGATTGGTAAACTCTAACCCAGGTATAAAATCACTCGGTTGATCGCTCATCAGGCCTGAAAAATTAACAGAGGGCCATACAATATTGTTTTTTCCAATAACGCTCGTATCAACTGATCCTGAAAATAATATTTCGCCACTAGGTGGGGTTGAAAAGAAATTAGAAACAAGACCGACAAATCCGCTATCTAAAGGTAAGAAAGATGCAAAGTTTAACCCTGCCGTTAAGGATAAGGGTTGCGACTGCCACGTGTAAGGTTGTCCATAACTGGAAAAGATAAAACTTGGGCTATTAAAAGAAATATTATAAAAAGGATAGATCACCATATAGGGAAAACTATCAGCAAACTGCCACGCTTGCCCTTGGTTATCCGGTAAAGTCGCATTAATGATCACATCGGTAATATCTTGATTAAGGACGAACTCGATCTGCAAGTTAATAGATGAGAGGTTTAAAAAAGATCCAGTTGCTTGGATCACAAGGCTTGTATCATCAGCTGTCCCAACATTTACAATGTTGACATTAAGAGGCTGAGTAAGCATCAACGCAGACTGTAGGAGGTTATCTAAATCCTCCCGCGGTGTCAGGCCAGCATTACTAATGACGGCTTCAGAAATATTGGTACTATTCAATTGGCTTAAAGTTGTCTGTAAGGTTTGTAAAGTCATCTTTTGGCCTTTTCTTAAATATCAATGATTAAGGGTAAATGATCACTTAGGTCGTGAATCTCTTTGAAGGCTGTTTGAAAAGCTGTTAAGGCCGGATCTATTTGGTTGGGACCGTTCTGGGGGTCTATAATACCCCCCATATATCCTGGTGTTGGTAAAGGCAGAAGACTCTGCTGTTGGCCAGGCGGAATAGCACTAAAAGCAGGATACTGAGGAAAAGCAAGACCTTGGGTAAGATTAACTGGAACATTTGGAGGATTATTAATGCAATTATAAGGAGAGCCCACTATAGGATTGATAATTGTCATGTTAGTTGCCGCATTATTCGGAGGCTGAAGATCGGCTGCATATTTAGTCATAATATTATCAATTGCTCCAGAATCAGATAATCTTTTTTCAGAACCACTTCCCATATAGCCATAACGAGGATAATAGTTTGCTCGAGGAGAGGGGTTTTTTTGTCCAGCAATGTTATAAGGCGTAGCACTATCACCATGTAATAAATGCGTCATACAGTAAGGTTTTATAGTTTCCCAATTACTTGCGTCAGTCCCAGGCCATAATTGAACTGTGTATTTATTATCTCTAAAGGCTTTATATACTTTTGATTCCAAAACTGATTTTTTGGTTGAAGATTGATCATCAACCGTATCTACATTAAAATCGCCTAGAATTATATTGACAGTATTTGTAGGAATTGTTGAGCTGACTCCTCTGGCCCTCAGCATGTTCCACATTGCACCACTGGCTGACGCAGGAGAAGTATGAATAGTGTATATATTAAGATCCCTGTTACCATTTAGATTATTTATTTCTGTAAAAGTAGTTCGGTAAGGTTTACGATCAGAAAGACCGGGGTAGTCTCCATTAACACATTCAGCTGCCAGCTGATTTTCATTGAAGAATACTGCAGGATTAGAATTAGGAACTGTGATATTACTAACTTTATTAGGTAATCCCCGCAAAGCCCATGCCACATAAGGTGTCAGTGGATTAGCAGCTGGAGGGGCAGGGAAATTAGCATCATTAATGTATAAGGGTATAGCTTGCTGGTTGACATTCAAACCCCAAGCACAAGGCCCTGTAAAGATTAATTTGTTACTATTATAGTATACTGCCGTTGTTTCAGATTTTCCTCCTTTTCCTGAACATAAGGGAGGTACCAAACACCACGATTCATTTCTTCTAGTCATCTGAAGAAGAGTTAAGACTGCTGTTAACGCTTCTATTGTATTAGCGTTTCCTAATAATGAACCGTTCACCTTAAACGCCCCTAGATCTCCTGCTGCTCCTTTACCCTCAACAAAACAAATAATATCGGGAGGAGTATTCCCTAGATTGCCAAAAATATAATTCAGGATAAAATTTAATCTTTTGCCAAGTTTTGTTGTACTTTCTGCGTTCTTTGCATTACATGAAAAATTTTGGATATTCCAATAGAGGATTCGTGTCATTGGTTGTAACCACTTTCCTTGTTTATTTATATTTTCTAGTCTTGGATTGAGGAATATTCAGCCAGCTGTGATAGTAATTTAGCTCTAATTTAAGCCTGCCTTCACAGTAAGTTGCTGTCAAACTATTAGGACCACATAATGTTCCTAGAGTTACGGGGTAAGTTACCTTCACAGTTGACAAATTGACGCTAGAATTTTGTGTTTTAGACATACGCTCCTCCTAATGGTTTCAGTACAAGAAAAAGATAGTCAGAAGAATATTGGATGGGGCGATAAGCAGGATGGAGTGAAAAATAATCGAGCAGAAGAAAAATATCTAGCAGGAACTAAAGCCACAAATTATACAACCGATTCTTTTAAAAGCCATATAGTAATAATTTGTACCGACCATACCCCAGCAATAATCCTAAGTAAACCCACTAAAAATTTAGTTTATTTAACCTTGTATTTTAAAAACTTTATCAGTAATATGCTTTACAATTTTCTGTACCGCTATCGTCATCAACTTATCTATTTAAAATCCTGTAAGTTAATACTTATCAAGGTAACTGGCTCCGTCAAGTTGTTGAGATTAATACTCGCCTAGTTTAAAATCCTTTTGAAAAAAGGAGGGTCGAACCATGAGTGAGCGGTATAAAGGCTATCGGATACCTAAAAGCATTATTGGTTATGCTGTGAGACGATATTACCGTTTTAAGCTGAGCTTAAGAGATGTTAGTGAAATGCTTTTAGAACGCGGTGTCGAAGTTACTTATGAAACAATTCGTAATTGGTGTCGTACCTGGGGCCCAGTGTTTGCCAAAACAATACGTCGCAAGAGAGGCTCTTCTTTCAAAGACAAATGGCACATTGATGAAATGAGAATAAAGATCAAGGGAGAAATCTTTTGGCTCTGGCGCTTGATCGATAGTGACGGTGAGGAAATAGAGATTCTTCTCCAAAAAAGACGCAATGCCAAAGCCGCTATACGATTTTTGAAATTTGGCCCTTAAAAGAGTTAGAGTTTCTCCAAGGGTTATGATCACGGATAAACTGAGAAGTTACAGAAAAGCCCACCGTGTCTTATTTAAATCTGTTGAACATCGTTCTCACAAGCGCCTTAATAATCGAATAGAAAACAGCCACCAGCCAACCCGGGAAAAGGAAAGGCAAATGCGAGGTTTTAAAAGTCCTGGTGGTGCGCAAAGATTTCTCAGTAGCATGGGTGTTTTTCTGAATCTTTTAAAAGTTGGTCGATATAAATATTCTGCCCCAGACTATAGACAGAAACTTAAAATAGCTTTTGTGACATTTGATGATATTGTTTCTTCAAGCCAGAATTATGCCTAAAAATAGAAGAAAGGCGCTTCTCTAACTTCTTATCCAAACAACTTGACGGAGCCCCCACACCTTCTTTACGAGAAACATCTTGAACGGTGCTATGAATCAAACTGCGCATAAGATATTTCTCAAGCCCCTTAGTGATTGTTGAGCGCCTATCACACCAATCATACTGCTCTGTGGTTGTTGGATGATCATCACAATGCTCACACTGATAACGTATGGGCTCAATAACCAAATAGACAGGCGTGTCTAAAATTGGTAAATGCCTGATCTTCACTTTGGGGGCCGTTCCATGGCGTTTTGTCGCGGGTTTTCCACACTTATGACACGTGCTATGGCTCTTCTTGCTTCTCACCTCAAGGATAATATTGCCTTGGTTATCAATGCCTTGCGAGATTATTTCAAGGGATTCGATGTCGAGGGAAAGCATAATTTGTGTCATTTTTTCCGGGACCTTCTGGTTTTTGCTCCTACCTTAAATCATTACTGTCCCTCATTGCAATTTCACTATAAACGGAAAAGAGCCATATAATCTTGAGTTTTTAATTATATACTTTTAGCATAATTATACTCCATGAAAATTACTTATTATATCATTTAGAATTTTGCGACAGAATCATTATCTTTTTATTAAAACCATTACCCTGATTCTTAAATTTTTATTTTATTTGCACCATCTAGATCCATTACATAGAAAAAGGAGCTTCAGGACATGTCAGCTGGTATTTGTGATGTATGCAGTGCCCGTGCTACCGTGCACACACAAGTGGTTATGAATGGTCGTCGGCGGCAGATGGACTTGTGCGATGCGCATTATCTGCAACTGGTGCGCCAACATAGACAATCGAGTTCACCACTTGGTTCTCTCTTTGGTAGAGACCTCAGCCTTTTCGAAGAGTTCTTTGGTGAAGGTTTCTTTCCTTCTCCTCTTAAAGGAAGCCAATCAATGTGGGAAGATGAAGGAGAGGCAGTAACTTTGTCTGCTGGCAAAGCAGCGACCCAGGCAAGGCGTTCGGGGTATAACTTGTTGGAACGGTTGAGCAAGCATGCTGAAGAATTATTACAAGCGGCCGCTCATAAAGCTGTGGAGCTAGGACGGCGAGAGGTTGATACTGAACATCTCCTTTACGCACTTACGGACAGTGGTGTCGTACGTACTATCCTCGAGCAGTTCAAGATCTCGGTTGATGAGTTGAAACGCCAGATTGATGAACAAGCACGTCGTGAAACTGCATCAAAAGAAACTGAGCCCCTGGAAATGGGAATATCCCCACGCATCAAGGACACATTATCTCGCGCCTTTTTGGTCTCGCAAGAAATGGGGCATAGCTATATTGGGCCAGAGCATCTGCTTATTGGTCTTGCCGAAGAAGGCGAAGGAATCGCGGCAGACCTGCTGCGGCGCTATGGACTTACGCCGCAGTCAATACGCCAGCAAGTGACCAGGATTGTGGGTCGGGGGGCCGAGGAAGGTCGGATTGAGACACCAAGCGGTACACCCAATCTTGATAAGTACTCGCGTGATCTAACAAAGCTCGCGCGGGAAGGCAAGTTGGATCCAGTCATCGGTCGCGCCAAAGAGATTGAGACGACCATCGAGGTTCTTGCACGACGCAAGAAGAACAACCCCATTCTCATCGGTGAGCCCGGCGTAGGCAAGACAGCAATTGTTGAAGGCCTGGCACAACGGATCATCGCGGGCGAAGTACCAGAGGGGCTTCGCAATAATCGGCTCGTCGAACTGAGTATTAATTCGCTAGTAGCGGGCTCGAAGTATCGGGGTGAATTTGAAGAGCGTGTCCAGCAGATCCTCAAGGAAGTGACGGAGCGTCATAATGAATTAATCCTTTTCATCGACGAGATCCATACCATTGTTGGAGCGGGGCAAGGTGGAAGCGAGGGTGGCCTTGACATTGCTAATGTCTTCAAACCAGCGCTTGCACATGGGGAATTGAATCTCATCGGCGCCACGACCCTGAACGAGTATCAAAAACACATCGAGAAGGACGCGGCACTGGAACGGCGTTTCCAGCCAGTGCTCGTACCGGAACCGACAGTCGCACAAACTATCATGATCTTGCGTGGGTTACGTGATCGATTCGAAGCCCATCACAAAGTTACGATCACGGATGAAGCTATCATTGGGGCGGTAGAACTCGCGGACCGATATATTAGCAATCGCTTTTTACCGGACAAAGCGATTGATCTTATCGACCAAGCGGCAGCGCGTGTAAAAATCGCTACTACGGTACGACCAGTTGATGTCCAGGAACTTGAGGTAGAGGTACAGCAGATTAAACGGGAACAGGACTACGCCGCATCCCGAAAACAATTTGACCGGGCTGCGGAGTTTAAGACACAAGTTGAGGACAAGGAAGCCGCACTTGACGAAGCAAAGGAGCAATGGCGCCGAGATCGGGCTTCAGCGACGACAGAAGTCCGTTTCGAACATGTTGCTGAAGTCATATCCAAATTGACCGGCATTCCTGTAACTGAAATTACAGCAGAGGAGCGCAATCGTCTTATCAAGATGGAAGAGCGTCTTCATCAGCGCATTGTTGGCCAGAACGAAGCTGTGGAAGCTGTCAGCGATGCTGTGCGATTGGCGCGTGCTGGTTTGTCAGAAGGCCGTCGGCCTGTTGCGACTTTCCTCTTCCTCGGGCCAACTGGCGTGGGTAAGACCGAGCTTGCCAAGGCGTTGGCAGAAATTGTCTATGGCGATGAGGATGCTATGATCCGCCTTGATATGTCAGAGTACATGGAGCGCCACAGCGTCGCTCGTCTGATCGGTGCACCGCCTGGCTATGTTGGATATGAGGAAGGCGGGCAACTGACAGAACGGGTTCGTCGCCGGCCCTACTGCGTTATTCTCCTCGATGAGATTGAGAAGGCGCATCCGGACGTGCACAACTTGTTGCTGCAAGTGTTCGATGATGGGCGGCTGACTGATGGCAAGGGCCGCGTGGTAGATTTCACTAATACGATTTTGATCTCTACAAGTAATCTTGGTGCCGACATAATTCAGCGCCATTTGCGAGCCCTTGACGCTGACCACGAGGACCAAGCAAAGTTGAAACACGAGCTGATGGAGGTTCTGCGTGGCTACTTCCGCCCAGAGTTCATCAACCGCATCGACGAGGTCATAGTTTTTCATGCTCTCAATCGTGAGGAAATTCACGCTATTGTCGAGCTGCAACTTGAGCGGGTGAAGCGCTCGGCACATGGTCAAGGCATCAATCTCTCCGTCGATCTCTCACTTGTCAGCTACTTTGCTTCCGCGGGCTATAAACCCGAATTCGGTGCGCGCGAGTTGCGACGTTTGATCCGTTCAAAACTCGAAACTGCGTTAGCCCACGCGATGCTCGCAAGCGAGATTAAGGAAGGTGATACCGTCGTTGCAGCCTGGGACCCGGTTGAACAAAAAGTGACATTCAGCAAGTTACCAAATGAAAGCAACACAGAGGAGCCTACTGTAGAAGCTAAAGTCGAGCCGACGGATTCTGAATCCCCGCCTGAGGCACCGAAACCCTAAAGCAGCAGCAATGAGATCGTTGCATAATGAGAAATTTTGAGATGCTGGGAGGTAAAAGAGGACCGGAAAACCGGAGCGTATATACAGTTTATGAGGATTTGAGGACCGCACTTTGTCTTCTAGTACTCAAAAGTACCATTTATAGACACCAGTATTAATGCCAATTTTTATCATTTTTTTCCGGGTCTGTAATACTGGAAAGCGGTAAAAGGACACGAAGTTTTACTTAGAGAAGCTCTATTTGGGAATGGTAATATAAAATTGTAAATTATATTTATACATTTTTAGGTTTCAGGAGGAAGTTCATTCAAAAAGAGACAGAGAATACATGAGATTTTATCATAGTCTCTAAATGGAGAACATGTACCAAACCTATCGTAAGATAAAATTTGAATCTAGTCTCCTAGTCTTGATGAATCAAGCATAGCTATTTTTGAAGAGGAAGGAGTGATCGTCTTTAGGAAGAAAAGTAAAAAGCTTTGATAAAAAAGAAGAAGAAAATAGGCAGCTTGCTCCACACCGGAGATTACAAAGGTAAATAACGTCGTTAACAATTGGAGGAGAAAGTGTAACATGGAAAAAAATTTAAACAATGTTTCTGATTCAGCTGATCTTTCTTCACTTCAATCTAACTGGTGGGCATTCGCCTTGCGCGGTATCCTTTCCCTCCTTTTTGGTGGGATGGCGATTTATATGCCTCTGACGACTATGGTCACGATGACGATTATCTTCGGGGCTTATTCAATAGTTGATGGCATATTTTCTCTTGTTTCCGGCATCAACCGCCTGTCCAAAAAACAGAGATGGGGAACATTAGTCTTGAATGGATTGATCGGCGTTGTCTCTGGTTTGGTAGCCCTAATTATGCCCCAGATTACCTCTATCGGGATTACTATTTTTTTGTGGACAATGATTTCAATTTGGTCCATCACAACAGGCCTTGTTGAAATTAGAGCGGCTGTACGGTTACGGCAAGAAATCCAGAATGAGTGGTTACTCGGTTTAAATGGCGTTCTTTCCGTCGTTTTAGGTATCATAATTCTGGTGCTGCTTTGGGTTAATCCTTTAATTAGTGTGCTAACGCTGGGCCTGCTTATCGGTTCTAATTTTGTCGCATCAGGTATTGTGTTATTGCTTTTAGCTTTTAAATTACGCAATCGAAAAAAGGACTTATCTATCACTCGGAGAATTGAACAGTTTTAGGTAAATGAAGCCAAATCTACAATAAAGGAGTTCCCCCATGATCTATAATAAATCCCTCTTTAAACTCACGACCACCGGCCTACAGGTAATGGGAGTAAGTTTAGTTTTATGCGCAACACCAACTTATGCTAAACAAACACACTCTGCCTCCGGTAGCCCCCAGGTCTCAATTTCGCAAAGCACAGCTCAGGCACAGGAGCAGCAACGCAAACACGCTGAGGAAAAAACTCATCAAACGCTCGTTCCTGATGCTGCCACTGCCATCAAAGAAACAAGAAACGCTGTCGAAGCGCTGCACAAAGAACATCATCAGGAAGCCTTAGATGCTATTGAACGTGCTATTGGCACACTTGATATTTTATTAACTAATCATCCCGAAGAAGCTCTACTTCCCGCAGATTTCAGCGTGGAATTGATTGATCTAGCTCCCCTAGAAATAAAAGCTATTAAGGAGATTAGTAAGGCTGTAGAGCGATCTATAAAAAACAAAGATTATCCAGATAGCCGCTTGTTACTTGATATTTTACGAAGTGAAATCCATATCCGTACCTATTCTTTAGCTTTAGCAATATATTCTGCTGCACTCAAGAAAGCAGCAGCTCTATTAGAGGACAAAAAAGCTGATGAGTCGAGTGCGGTACTCATACGGGCTCTTAATACATTAGTCATCATTGACCAAATCTTACCAATTCCCATTATCAACGCCGAAGTTATGCTTAAAGCTGCAGAAAAAGAACATGAAAAAGATAAAGATATTGCTTTAAAACTTATAGCTAATGCCCGGCATGAAATTGAAAGAGCGAAAGAACTTGGCTATATCCTTAAAAGTAAAGATGCAGAATATGACTCTTTAGAAAAGGCTATCCACGATGTGGAGAAACAGCTTAAGGCCAATAAAAGTATTAGTGCGGCGGTTGGGGTTTTACTAGATAAGATCAAAGCCTTTCTAAAAGGCCACTTGGAAGAAAAAAAACAATTTTCCCAAAAGCATGATCACTAAGACAGATCTTAAGAAGAATAGGGGGTATTGGTATTCCTAAAGCAGTAAAAGAGGATGCCATTTCCCCACCTTAACCACCTCTTTGTTTTGTTGTTTTCGGCCTTGTTTGTCCTAGGAACAACAGTTGGAAACATGGGGGGAGCTAATATAAAAAATATTTAAGAATTTATCGGGGATTGTAAATGATCACTTTATGGACTGGTGGCTTTCTTTAAAAATCTTTGCCACTAAATAAAGGAGAAATGAAATGTATATTATCACTATTCAAGGATTTAAGGATGAACTAGTTGCGGAAATGGCGCGCTTAGAATTATTAAAAATGAAAAGCAAAGGAGCTTTAGATTTGGAAGAGGCTGTGATTATTGCGAAATCTCCAAAAGGAGAAGTTAGGCTAATGCAATCATTCAGTTTTACGCCCAATGCGACCATTGTGGCAAGTTGGCTTGGAACATTAGTCGGTGCCTGCATAGGGATTCCCTTTGGCCCTCTTGGTCCTTTAATTGGAACTTTTACAGGCGCTACCCTGGGAGCAGCCATAGGAGCATTAACAGACGCTATAGAAATTCAAGAAATTAAAAGCGAATTAACGGAAACACTGAGCGCTGATAATTCAGCTGCTTTGTTTATCGTCACGGATGAGGTCAATGCGCCTAAACTTTTTGATACTCTGAAAAAAATAGGTGCAAAAAGTAAGATAGTTCAAAAAACTTTAAGCAAAGAAATAGAGGATAAACTTAAAAAACGACAAAAGTTGATTTGTTGTCACAATAAAAGAAGATTCAAATGGCAAATTTAGTGGGCACGACTAGGGAGACCGGTATCGTCAAGTTGTTGAGGTAAAACTCGAATTATTGTAAGATTCTTGTAAAAATAAGAGAAAGTCGTTGATTATGCGAGATCATTATAAAGGGTATCGTCTTCCCAAAAGTGTTATCGGCTTTGCTGTTCGTTATTATTACCGTTATAAAATAAGTTTAAGAGATTTAAGTGAAATGCTTCAGGATAGAGGCCTATCTGTCACTTACGAAACGATTCGAAATTGGTGTCAGACTTGGGGACCTGTTTATGCCAGAGGTATTCGTCAGAAAAGAGGATCAGCTTTTAAAGACAAATGGCATATTGATTGATGTCCTTTTACAAAGGAGAAGAAATGCCAAGTCAGCTATCCGATTTTTAAAGCGAGCTCTTAAAAAATTAGGCATGTCTCCTCGCGTCATGGTGACAGATAAGCTGAGAAGCTATAAAAAGGCCCATAGAATTTTACTCAAATCTGCGGAGCATCGATCGCATAAACGCTTGAACAATAGAATAGAAAACAGTCATCAGCCGACAAGAGAAAAAGAGAGACAAATGAGAGGTTTCAAAAGTGTGTCAAGCGCTCAAAGATTTTTAAGCAGTATGGGCACTTTTCTTAATCTTTTAAAAGTAGGACGGTATAAACAGAGAGCCAAAGAGTATCGACAAAAGTTTATCCAATCCATTGATATCTTTAATGAGATTGTAGCTTCACACCACCATTATGCCAAATAAGGGGGAAAAAACTTCGTCCATCCCATTCTTTCTAAACAACTTGACGATACTCTTTAAGGTCTAAGGACCTGCCTAAGTTTTTTAAAACTGTCGAGGGTAGCTGAGGTACCATCATTAACCAATAAATATAGATAGTAAATTATTATATATACTAAAATATATATTATATTAATTAACCAAACAATTAAATAAAAAGTAAATAAAAAATGTAATTTAATGCCGCGATTTATTTGCAATAGATGGTATTTTACAGAGGTAGGCCTACTTAAGGAAGGACTAAGTAATAAAACTTACCAAGAGAGGAGAAGTTTCTATGTTAATACATTTTAATCTAGATGAGACCTACAAAAGGATATCTAAATGGTACCCCATCTTAATGACGCTTATCGCTCTATCTTCTTCCTGGGCAATGGAGCAGGAGGGAAAAACAGAGATGCTTCCTTCGTCTTCCCTGGCCCATTCACCCTCAGAAAGGCAAGTCGTGCGCATCCTAACAATTGATGGGGGCGGGGTAAGAGGAGTACTTCCGGCAACTATTTTAGAAGGTGTCGAAGAGCGGTTAGAGGCCAAACTTAAAGAAAAAGTTCAACTTGCTGATTGTTTCGATATTATGGCAGGAACTTCTACAGGGGGCATTATTGTTTTAGGGCTTAATGCTGGTAAGTCTGCTGAAGATCTAGTTAAATTCTACCGGGATTACGGACAAACCATCTTTCCTCCTGTCAGCACCTGGGGAAAGATAACATCTTGGGCAGGGCCTAAATATGATGCCCATCCTTTAGAAAAGATACTGGCAGAACAGTTAGGTGACAAGTGGCTAAGCGACTCTATAGGTGATGTGCTTATTCCAGCTGACAATATGGGAGAGCAATGTGCTTACATATTCAATAGCAGCAGAGCTAAAAAGCTTAAAAGCCAGAATTTCAGAATGAAAGATGTGGGCCGAGCTACCTCTGCAGCACCAACTTTCTTTGAGGCAGCGACCATACAAGATCAGAAAGGAGAAGAGCATACTTTTCTAGATGGAGGGCTTTATGCCAATGACCCGACATATGAAGCTATTCGAAGGGCTGAAAAAAAGTTTCCAGGATGCGATCTTTTTATCGTCTCTTTAGGGACAGGGGAACCGCCAAGAAAATTCGGAGATTTAAGCTTAAAAAGTGGTGGTAAAGTAGCTTGGGCACCTAAGATTGCAGATCATCTTATGGGCCGCCATCAAGATAGGCATTTAAAAGTCTTAGAAGGGTTAAAAGAAAGCCTGGAGAATCAAGGCAGAAACGTCGAGTATTATAGAATCCAACTTCCCATAGAAGAAGTCATTAGCGATATGGATAAAGCAGCTAATATTGAGAATTTACGGCAGGCAGGATTATTCCTGTTAAACCCTGAAAATCCTATGGGATATTATAAAACCTTGAAGCAGATTGTATCCAGACTGCAAGACTATAAAGAAAAACAACTGGTATAAATAGAAAGCCTCCAACTTATCTACAGGGAGGAGGGAAAAAGGAGAAGGAGGTGACTTGAAAGAACTCCTCCTTCTTATTCCTTTACGAAAAGATGTATAAAACAAGTTTAACCTATAGAAATAAACAAAAAGGAGGTAAAGAATGGATAAACGACCTTCATCCTTCTCTTCTCCAGACCTTTCTTATACAAATATTCGATGCAAGCGAACAAAACGCCTTGTTTGTTGGCTAATGATCCTCAGCTTTATAGCTCAGAACATAGCGCCTTTAACTGCTATGGAACAGCCTGACTTCTCTGATAGAAGAATCGTTCGCATCCTGACTATTGATGGGGGAGAGACACCTGGCATTATCCCTGCCACGATTTTGGAAAGAATGGAAGAAATTCTGCAATCGAATGTTAAAGAGAAGCCTAAAGAAGCCCGTTTAGCTAATTGCTTTGATTTAATGGTTGGTAGTTCTACAGGAGCTCTCAGTGTCCTTTTTTTAAACGCTTGTGATGCAGAAAATAACCTCTATGAAGCTGATAAACTGCATGGCTTTTCTCAACAAGTACACGATGCTCCAGAAGACCGTTTGAACCTCTTGGGACGGTATTTTAGAAATAGGTGGCTTAGTGAATCGCCTTCTCGTCTCTATATTCCTGCTTATAATGTCGGGCAAAAATCCATATATTTTTTTGATAGCGAACAAGCTTATAAACATGCAAGTCAAGATTTTAAGATGGGTGATATTGCCTACGTTAGCATGGCTCCCCCTATTGATCCTGGAATAGCTATTAAAAATAAGAAAGAAGAGCAACAAGGAAAAGCTGCAGAGGATTATAGCTTTTACACGGCTGAAAAACTTTACACGGATGCTACCTTCGAAGCTTTGAAAAGGGCTTTAGAATTATTTCCTGAGTGTGATTTCTTTATAGCTTCGTTAGGAACCGGCGAAGCTCCCCGAGCCTTTGGGAGAAGACAGGGTTACGCCTTTGATACTGTTCTTGAAAGGGCAACACAAGATCGGCACTTACTCCATTTAAATCCTTTTCAGAGGCTTATTGAGCAAACAGGGAAAAAAATAGATTATATTAGGATCCAGTTACCCCTTAGCTCTTTACCTCTTAGCTCTTCCAGTAAGGAAGGTATAGAAGCACTTAGACAAGCGGGCTTATATGTTTCCAACCCCGAAGGAAGAGAATATAAAGCATTTGAGTCTATTGCTAACGAGCTAGTAAAAGCTTATCAAGAAAAAGCGGTCCAAGAAGCTTTAGAGCCGCGACAACCTTTGATTCTTTCTCCTAGTCCGCGTAAGTGGATCAAGGTGACAACTACTCCTCCTCTAAGGAATCTTCTTCCTCAAGTCCCTCCAAACTTTAAGGAGACTTTCCCTCAAGGATCGGATACAAGCTACTTGACTCAATTGTGGCAGGAGCTCCATAAACATGGTCGTCTAACAATTACGACAGATTCTCAAAAGGCTTTACTGACAGGAATGGGAGGGGTGGGGAAAACTACTCTGGCTCTAAAGTATGCTGATGAGGCTTATAAGAACTATGCCTATCAGCTAATCTATTGGCTTAAAAGTGATACGGACAATAATCTGCTGCAAGGATATAAAGGCCTATTACGCAAACTCCAAGTAACTTTTGAAGAGAGTAGCAGTTTTGAGACTATTGTAGAGCTGGTTAATGATCATCTTTCCCTTAAATGCCCCTATCTTCTCATCTATGATAATGTTCCCGATCACCATTTTCTAAACGAGAAGATCCCCCTTACAGGGGGCCACATTCTGATGACCTCTCGCTGCCAGGAAGGATGGGGTCATCCAGCCCTTAGCTTGGATGTCTTTCAACCGAAAGAGGCTATGGAGTTTCTTTTAGAAGTCTCAAAAATAGAAAACAGTGCTGGGAATCAAAAACAAGCGCGAGCAGTTGCTAAACAACTCGGGTATCTTCCTCTAGCCCTTTCATTGGCAGGAAATTACATTGAGTTTATCCGGAGGAGTAATAAGGAATATAGGTTTAATAGCTATCTAGAAGATTTTAACGCTACAGCGTTGGCAGTTCTTAAATATGATCCGCACTATTTAGGGAAGACCCCCTCCCTTGATTATGAACACCTGATTACCAATACCGTTGAAATGGCCAAAGGTCTTATCAGTCCTGCCGCTACAGAATTATTGGCCTACTTCAGTTATCTCGATCCATATGGTTTATCAACAGAACTCTTTTCTTCTATTTTGGCAAAGGATGAGCTGGATCGGGCATTTTCAGAGTTAGTGACTTTTTCCTTAATTAAAAATAATGGTTTCTCTTTTTCTATTCACAGTTTGATTCAGCTGGTTGAAAGAATACAACAAGAATTTAAAGGAGATAACCAAAAGGACTCCAAAACTTTAGTAAATCAAGGCCGCCCAAGAGTCGAGAAGCTATGCAGTTTATTTTTAGAAAAGATTAAGGCAGTATTTAAAATGAATTCCCATAAGAGGGAAGTACGTGAAGAAACATTTAAATATTTTCCCCATATCTTGGTTTTGCTTGGGCATGCAGAGCGTTTAAATATGACATCCGAACAAGTTAGTTTACTTGAATGGATGGGCAGAATTTCCTATTTTATAGGAATAAACATCGGATTGTTAGCATCGCACGCCTTAGATGCAGAAAGGAGCAAGGATGATAAAAGGCTAAAGTATTTATTAGAACGAGGAAATATTCTTCTTGGAAGTATCAATAAAAAAGACGATTCAGCCACTTTGAAACTCCTCTTGGAAATTGCTGAATCAAGTAATTCTAGCGTTCAAGTAGCTGTAGCTTCCTTTTTCGAACTTGGTGCTTGGGTGCCTCAAAATTATACAATCGCTTTCAAATGGTACGCTAAAGCGGCAGAACAGGGAGATGCATTAGCACAAAATAATCTCGGTCTCATGTATTCTGTTGGTTACGGGATTGAAAAGGATGAGGTCAAAGCTGTTGAATTGTTAACCGAGGCTGCAAATCAAGGGCTTGCAGGGGCGCAATGTAATCTCGGTTTCATGTATTTACATGGCCGCGGGGTCGAAAAGGATGAGAGTAAAGCTGTTGAATGGTTTGCCACGGCTGCAAACCAAGGGCTTGCAATAGCACAAAATAATCTCGGTTCCATGTATGCTATTGGTCGGGGAGTTGAAAAGGATGAGGCCAAAGCTATTGAATTGTACACTAAGGCGGCAGACCAAGGAGAGGCAGCTGCACTATGTGATCTCGGTTCCATGTATGCTACTGGCCGTGGCGTCGAGAAGGATGAGGCTAAAGCTATTGAATTGTACACTAAGGCGGCAGACCAAGGGTTTATAGGGGCGCAATGTGAGCTCGGTTCCATGTATGCGGAGGGTTGTGGCGTCGAGAAGGATGAGGCCACAGCTGTTGAATTGTTAACCAAGGTGGCAAATCAAGGACTTTCCCTGGCGCAACATAACCTCGGTTCCATGTATGCGGAGGGCCGTGGCGTCGAGAAGGATGAGGCCACAGCTGTTGAATGGTTCACCAAGGCGGCAGACCAAGGGTTTATAGGGGCGCAATATGACCTTGGTTTAATGTATGCAAGAGGCCGCGGCGTTAAGAAGGACGAGGCCACAGCTGTTGAATGGTTCACCAAGGCGGCAGACCAAGGACTTGCAGAAGCGCAATGTGAGCTCGGTTCCATGTATGCAAGAGGCCGCGGCGTCGAGCAGGATGAAGGCATAGCTGTTGAATGGTTCACCAAGGCGGCAAACCAAGGCTTTGCAGGAGCACAATATAATCTCGGTTTAATGTATGCAGGGGGCCGCGGCGTCGAAAAGGATGACCGCAAAGCTATTGAATTGCTCACCCAAGCAGCAGACCAAGGTCTTGCCCAGGCTCAATTTAAGCTTGATGGCAGGTATGGATTTGGCTTGGGAGTCGAGAAAGATGAGGTCAAAGCTTTTGAATTGCTCATCAACGCAGCAGACCAAGGACTTGCAGAAGCGCAATATCCATCCGGTTTGATGCTCGGGTTCATGTATGCAGTTGCCCTCGGGAGATACTGAGGTGACCCAGATTGTGCATACAGCCTTATAGGAGAGTTCTAATGCTACAGACGGTGTAGCATTGAGAAAATAGGCTGTGGGCCTACCTTTTTCTCTATTTATCATGTTTTACCCGGCACCACTTATTGCTTTATATTTTTCTTGCTATTCTAAGCCTTTGGCAATGCCTTTTCATCTATCAACATAATAACTTTAGAAATTTTATATCGCTGAAAAAGAAAATATTGAAAGTTTTATTATCATTCCCATAATGGCTTCTACTGGATGAAACGCTATTCCTTAAATTTGAGAAAATTGTTTAAAACTTATTTAACTCTATTTAAAAAATATATATTTCTTTAACCATTTTCTGGCAAAATAATGATGAGTATAGAATGAGGTGAAGGGAATGAATTCTTTATTATGCTGTTATTTTCCGACAAAAGTTATCTTTGTAGATGATGATGAAGGGGTTTTAAAAAGTATCAATTCATTTATCAACCATGACATAGCCAATTATGATTTTTTTACTGATCCTTATAAGGCGTTGGAGGTTATTAACAGCTCTATTCCTACTGATTTTATCACTTCATCGATTTCTTCTCCGGAGGCAAAAATCTATGAGCTCTACAAGGCAATGCACAATGCAAAACGTCATGAGGAAGTCTCAACTGTTATTGTTGATTTTCAAATGCCAGCGATGAATGGTTTAGAATTTTGTGAAAAAATAAAGAATCCATACGTTCGAAAGATTCTGCATACCGGAGTTGCGGATGAAAATGTTGCTATCCGGGCTTTCAATAAAGGAATTATTGACGGATACATTAAAAAGCAGGATTTTGATAAAGAAAAAGTTGTTAATGATTTTATCCATACGAGTCAATTGGCATACTTTAAAACGCTAACAGATGTTTTGGTTGGAAGTGCGTTTAAGGAAATCAATTCTATCAATCCAGAAGAAACGGCTTTTTATGATCCAGTTTTTATTCAATATTTTGATGAGTTAGTAAAAAAACACAGCATATGCGAATATTATATTAACGAAGTGGTCGGGGGATTTATTTGCCTTTCTCGGAAAGGTGAATTAAGTACACTTTATGCCTTTACAGCCGAAACATTAGAAGATAACCAGATCAATACACATGCAACTCTTAGGGATCTTATTGACTTAGAAAACTCAGATTATGCGGCTTTAATAAAAGATATAGAAGAAGACCGTAAAACCATGTGCTTTCCTTTCTATGGTAAAGGCTGGGTTGATATTAATAGTCATAACTGGAAAAATTATGTCCATACTCTTGAGGTTATAGAAGGTAACCATCCTTATTATGTGGCATATATTCCCCATCCAGGTTTTGAAAAGGATCTAAATCTTTGTTCATTTGAGCACTCTCAACAAGCAAGGTGAGGAATATGGCCGCCTCTGCGCTTTTACTGGGCTGTGCATACGGCGGCAAGAGCTGAGTGGGAAATTTGAAACAACCTCCTGTTGTTGCTGGCTTTGATGATCCTGCGCACTAGGTACTTTCACAGGAATAAAGTCAATGCCCGCGGCGACCTTCCTTATTAAAGGTTATGGCAGTTTGGTTACTGCTACCTGATAGGGGTCCGTTCCGGCAGAGGGCGAAATAACACTCTAAGAATTTTCCCTGTTCCGTTTGACGATGTCAGTTACAGTATTTTTACTGATGCCAAGGTCTCGAGCAATCCAACGATAGCTTTTTCCAGATTCTAAGGCTTCAAGCACTCTGGGAGTAAGTTTGTTTGATTTTGGTCGTTGCCCTGGTTGGCGGCCAAGCTTTTTTCCTCGTGCTCTCGCTGCAGCAAGACCAGATTTCACGTGTTCGCTGAGAAGGTCGCGCTCAAATTGAGCAATTCCTGCCAGTATAGTAGCCATCATACAGCCATGAGGTGTGTTAAGTTCGAAGGTCATACCATTCATAGCAACCACCAAAACTTTCCATCCTGAAAGTCGATTAAGTGTTTCCAGAAGATCCTGAGTGGAGCGTCCCCATCGACTGAGCTCTGTGACCAAAATAGCATCGATTTTTCGAGCCTGCGCGAGTTTGATGACGCGGTTACGGGCGAGGCGATTTGTTTTTGTTCCAAAAGTAATATCCTTAAAGATGCCAATTATTTTAAAGCCACCTCGATCAGCAAAGGCTGTCAATTCTGTTATTTGTCGTTCGCACGATTGGTCAGTCGTAGAGACTCTGGCATATATGGCGGCACGATGTCCCAATTGAACCTCCTTAGAAATTAGTCTTGTAAGTTCATGATTTTACTGGCGTAAGTATTGTGCAAAACAGACTTTAGATCAACTGGGACAATTTTGCATGCCAAGACGCCATGTCCTTACTGAACGACAACGATCCGCGCTGGTCGATCTTCCGATAGACGAGCCCTCTCTATTGACACTACACTTTAGCCGACGACGATCTGGATCATATCCGTGAACGACGTCGGCCAGAAAACAGATTGGGGTTTGCGCTTCAGCTTTGTGCACTGCGTCATCCAGGCCGTACTCTCTATCCACGCGACCACTTGGAAACGCAAATCACTGAAATTGATGACATTTTGACCAAACTTCTTCACACTGTCCTGTTCTTATTCAACGCTATCAAACTCTTCAAGAGATTTCAGGGGTAGGCCCTCGTGGCCACCACTCTTTTGGTATTACTGCCTGAATTAGGAACCCTTAACCGGCACCAAATAGCCAACCTTGCAGGATTGGCTCCTCATCCTTGTGAAAGTGGAAAGATAGTGGAATATAGAAGAACAAAAGGCGGCAGAGCTGATGTTAAACGCATCCTCTTTATGGCTGCTTTGACAGCGAGAAGAACCAATAGTCCTCTTAAGGCTTTCTATGAAAATCTTATCAACAGAGGTAAAAAGAAAATGGTCGCTTTGACGGCTCTTATGCGTAAAATCGTCATCATTGCTAATGCTAAACTTAAGTCCTTACAAACATAGACAAGCTGATGACGGTGCCGAGCTATCCTAATTCGTATTTCTAGAGAAATGAATACTAAATTTCACAAATTATTTTTTATTTATTTATTATATAGATATAAATTGTAAGAAAATAATTAAAAGAGAAATACTTAAAGAAAAAACGTTATCATTTATGTTTATAACGTTCCTAACTCTAAATAAAACTTTTCTTGCCAAAAAGCCCCTCAACTTTAAGGGGATAAGAAGACAAACGGTAAAAGAAAGAGAGGTAAATGATGATAAAGCAACTTTATTTTCTGTTCTTCGGTCTCTTTTTAGGGGTACAAGGAAGCACCAATGCTTCTAGTTTTGAGACATGCGAACTCAATTATGGCCCGAACACCAAGATTACTTTAATAAAAAGCCAAAACCTCATCGGGGTTAAGCTTGCGAACGCTGAGGCCGATACATGCGATAATCTTCACTCAATTTTAGGAGACGAAGCAGATAAATTTATAAGTATCTACCAAAATTTAGGAGGGTTCCAGATTCTAAAACTTAAAACACCTACAGATCTCAATATTAAATTAGATCAAATAAGAAGCTTTCAAGGTGTAGAAAAAGGAACTCATGTTTACCATACCCAACCTCAGGACCAAACACCTGTGGTTCCTAAGGGAGATCTGTATGTAAAATTTAAAAAAAATATCTCCTCAGATGAGCGTGACGAGATTTTAAAACAACATGCTCTTGATCTGCTTGAGACAAGAGGAAAGAACAAGTTTATTGTTTCTATCACTCCTTCTGCTCTAAACCCCGTAAAAACGGCAAAGCTCTTACAAACCTTGGAATCAGTGGAAATTGCCGAACCTAATCTTGCAACTCCCCTTGCTTTACTGGGTTTTGATAGGCCCAAAGATCCATATTTGCACTATCAGTGGGCCTTATATAATGACGGAGGTTTTCCCTGGGTAAAAAACGCGGATGCTCGTGTAATTGCTGCTTGGAAAGCGATGGATAGTTTGGGGAAGGAGAGTTTTGGATCCCCCTTTATCACTGTAGCAGTGATTGATACTGGTTTTGACATAGGTTATCCTTATGACAGGGTAATCTCTTTTCAGGAATTGGATCATTTATTGAATCGTCAACATTTAATCCGCTGGGAAGATTTTATAAATCCCCCTGAAGTTCATTTACCAAGCTGGAGCCATCCTCCTGCTGATCTTCCTGACATAATAAGGAGGGGCCATCCTGATTTAGGCCGTTGGAAAGAGACTCTATTATTACCACCAATACAAATTTTGCCTCGCGTCCAGGTAGGTGGACAGCCGTATATTCGTCATGAAAACTCTAAAATTACTGCGCCTTGGGACTTTGTTAGGAATAATGATGACCCTAGGCCAGATCGTAAGGACCCAAACCTAAAGAGCACAGATAATGAAACTCGGATGCGCGCTATTACCTATCTTAAGCATGGCACAAACTGTGCTGGCATAGCGGTGGGTGAAGTAGGAGGAGGCAAGATTGTAGGAGCTGCCCCTAATGCAAAGCTTATGCCTGTGCGGGCGTTACAGTTAGGGCTGGGGGCGGGGGATGATGATATTGAGCAATGGTTTAACTATGTCACGGAAAACGGAGCAGATGTCGTTAGTTGTAGTTGGGGGTCAGAGGCTAAAAACAAGCCACTTTCGTACCGCCAAGTGTGGGCAATTCAAAAATGCGCAAAATTTGGCCGGGATATAAATGGAGATAAAAAAGGATGTGTTATCGTTTTTGCCGCGGGAAATAAGAACGAAAATATTAATGATACTGAGTCTCCCCATGTTAAGATAAATACTTATGCTACCCATCCAGATGTTATAGCGGTTGCAGCTTCATCACCTTTGGATCAAAGATGGCTCTTCACAGTTGGGCATGGCTCTAATTTTGGCAAAGAAATTTCAATCTGTGCGCCTGGTGAGGATATCTTCACTTCTTCTGTTAGAGGAGAGTGGGAGAAGACTGAGGCTGCAAAGGACTATATAAGCGATTTTGGAGGTACATCTGCATCAACTGCGCTTGTTTCGGGGATTGCTGCGCTTGTTTTGTCTGTCAATCCTAACCTTAAAAGTGGGGAAGTTAAAGGAATACTGGAAACAACAGCTCGAAAAATTGGAGATTTAAGCACTTATGACAGTAATGGTCATTCACCATTTTATGGCTATGGTTGTGTAAATGCCTACGCTGCCGTTAACAAAGCTGCAGGTGTGGATCTAGGGTCAGGAGAAGACGTTGGAGCTCCACAGCCAGGAGACATACCACCTGAAGAGCCAGAACCTCCGAGAGACCCAAGTGGAGGGATTTGGCCTTAGTAATAAATTTATAAGGAGGGGATTGAGTAAGAACTTCGGGCACCCATAACTATTGACTCTCCTCTTGGATCTCAACCATTACTTTTTGGAAGGTGGTAATGGTTGAGATTTTTTCCTTTCATACAAGGAGTAGTGTAGGGAAGTGTTAATTCTTAGTGGTTTCTCTGGTACCGTCATCAACTTGGGGTAGTGTGCAGGGCTTTTGCATGGTGCGCCAGGAGGGTTCCATTGCAAATTTGGAAATAAGGTGATTTAAGATTGCAATCGCCCTTTGGATGGGCTCATATCCTTCTCACTGGTGAATACAGATGGCAGAAAAAACGCTGATTCACTCTTAGAGTGTCATTTCGCCCCTCTCCGGAACGGACCCCTGATACGCCAACTCTTGTTTCTTCTCATCACTAACTTTTTCTATCAGCTCGTTTCAGTCAATAAGGCGGCTTGTCTTCCATCAAAACAGGGAAGGTTAATATGAATCTTGTATAGTCTCCTTCAACCGATTCACAGGTAATATCACCCCCCAATTTGGTCATAACCATCTTGCAAAAGGCAAGGCCAACACCAGTTCCATGAGCAGTTCGCGTAGAAAACTGATCAAAGATATAAGGAAGATAATCTTTAGAAATCCCCTTCCCAGTATCTTCAAAATATAACTTGTTCACTTTTTCCCCTGTCTCTGTCCAAATAGTGATCTTTCCTTTATTTGCAGCCTTAAGATAATAAAGAGCATTTTTGAGCAAGTTAAATAGAACGTGCTTAAAGGTAAGTGGATGACCATAAAATTTAAAATCCTGTTTTATTTCTACAGATATAAGCTCTTTATCTTCATCTCTTAAAGAATAATCACGCAGCGCAGTCTGGACGCTATGCAAGATGGAGCATTTTTCTGGAACAGCTTCAAGTGCATCTTCTTTTAGATTCATAAGAAGCATATCAATAACAGTGAACGCGCTCCTCGCTGTTGCTTTTATCTCATCTGGAATTTCGGCCAGTAATTCTAACTTATTTTTATTAAGAGGAGATTGAGCGCGGCCTTCTTCTTGCGCTATTTTTTGAGTATGAAGAAGATTGGGTAAATGTATTTTCAATCCTTCAGCTGCTGTTTCAATTGCTGATAAAGGCGTGCGCATCTCATGGGCAATTGCCCCTGCTTGTGTTCTAAGAGACTTTTGTTTTTCTTTTTGTGTAAGTTCTTTCCGGTGAGCAAATATACAGGCAATAACCATTGTCCACATATAATTAAAAAAATGGCCAAAAGCCTCACCTTGCGTAAAACTAATTGAGGTAGAAATTAACATATAAGTAACAATTCCTAAAGCCACGCCGAACGGAAGGATAATAAGGAATTGTACGAGATTTGTAACTAAAACTAACCAGAAAGTTGCAACTGTTATTTTAACTTGCCATGCTATAGAACCTTCATTTTCTATAAACATATAAGTCGCAAAAAAAGGGAGACAATAAATTATGGTTGAAAACCAATAAATGCTTTGAAATTTTCTAATTCTTTGTGGCCAATAATCTATTAATGCTAACAACAGACAGAGAATAAAACCTATTAATCTTAGGTATAATGCTGCCGGTTTCTCATCTAAAAATGATGCTCCCACTAAGTAAAGCAAAGGAAAATTAATAAGACCAAATATTCCGAAAGTTTTCATTAATGAAATTGAGGCATCTTCTTTTATCGATAAACTTAAGTTTCGCCAATCAAAAAATTTAACCATATAAGTGTATATCTCCCCTAGGTCAATTTAATTAGTCTCGTACAGATATAATAAGAAACCTTCCTTTTAATAAGGTACAATAAAATTGATTAAAAAATCTTAAACAATCAATATCATTAAAATATCTTTCTCTTGCAAAAAAACTTATCCCTGCAACAAGTGGCAGAGCTTTATAAAACTTATTTACTGATTAACGTCATGTACTTAATATATTTTTGAGATAGAACTATCCTGCTATTCATCTCTGGATTAACCTTCCCCAGATCCCTCAAGCTTTTTGCTAAACGATTAAAGATAAAATATGTTGCTCAATAAATACTGCTCTAAATTTAAATATCAGAGAGCAGTATATTGATAAAATTAATTAGGGCTTAACAGTTAATTCTGCAATACGATGCATTAAAGCTTCAATCATATTCCATGAAATTTCTTGTATATCAAGTAATCTTTTATATTGTATCTCTGTAAGTCCTTCTAATAAGTGATTTCCCATTTCTTCATGAGAGATATCAACCTCTTGATGAAGTTGTAAATAACTGAGCTCTCTCTTAGGATCGAGAGCCGGAATAGCATATTCGTGGAAGATTACAGACGAAGCTTCTAAGCATAAATTAACCAATACCAGTTGTTCGTAAGGAGTAAAAGAAAGGATTTTTGAGGGGAACCAATTGCAAATAGCTTCTAAAATTGCATCAGTTTGCGGAAGCCGGTGGTTCCTTTCTTGAGAAAGAATTTTATCATGACCATATTCCTCTTCAAAATGCTTACGAAATAGAGGAACAAAAACTGGGTCTTGGCAGAAAGCAGTTTTTAAGAACATCATCTGTTGAAAATAAGTTGACCATGTTTGAAAGTAGTCTAGCATTTTATTCTTATTTTCTGATTTAGAAAAATGTCTAGATTTCATTAATTTAAATAGTAAATTATTTCGAAAATTATTTTTAAATTCCTCATTTTTTACTAAAAGAGCTTTTAGAGAGAAAGTCTTGATATTGTAATGTTGTGCTTTCTTGTTGGCAGCTTGGAGGGCCATTATTATTACTCTTTCTATTTTATAGTTTTTAAATAGATATCACCTGCGTTGAGGCCGTTTTCAGTTAATGATATACCTATTATCAGCCTAACTCGTCAATACCTGCAGTTGAGGTCATCAATCTATGGTTGAGAAGAAAGGTATTAAAAATCTGAAAGAGGATTGATTTTTTGGGGTCTCTTAGCCAGTAAATGGGTTCTCCCTTTTAAAAAATCTTCCGGTAGGCTTTGCAAGTAATTGTAAAAATCTTGCACCATGCGATTTTGAGTTAAGGATGCCGGATAAGTATAATATATATTAAGCGACTGCCTTAGCTGATTATGGAGAATGGGAACAAGGGACTGCTGGCTAAGACGGGCAATATGGGGAAGAAGAGGGCCGATCCCGACATTGTTTTCTACGGCATTCGCAATTGCCAAGGGGCAATCGATAATCAGATGCTGTTTGCATTTGATCGCTTGAGGTTCATAAGTGTGAGGAAATAAACCGTCCTTCGTAAAAGAAATCAACGTATGAGCGTCAAGATCATGAATGCTTTGAGGTATGCCTTTTTCCTCCACATAAGCCTGGCTCGCATACAACCGAAACTTATAGGTTGTTAAGTAGTGAGCATTAATTTCTTCCTGGTTGAGAAAGAGAGGGGTAACATTGCGAATATCAATATCGACCTCTCCGGCTTTAAAGTCGGGTGCTTCCCTCAAAGTTTTAATATCAACAGAGATTTGCTGGTTGGCGTTCAGGAAAGGTGTTATCGCCTCCATGAACCATAGGCTGCTATACAACGTCAGATAATATAGCCGCATAGCGTCAGAAATAGAGTCCGGTTTATAAAGGAGGCAAAGGACCTTAAAAAGCGTGGTTCCAATGCCTGGAAAAACAATAACCGACCATCAATATAGGCTATACATGCAAACAAGAAAATCAGCACATACGCAAAAGCTTTCAGCAGCTAAAGCGGGATTCAGCGAAAGAACGGGCAGAAGATTAGAAAAACAAGGAATATTACCGTCTCAAGCAAGCAAAAGAGGGAGGAAACCTGGGACTCATATTTTTTCTGACATTTGGGATGACATTATTACGCCATTAATTCAAAAAACGCCATTTTTATCGGCGATCATTTTATTGGAGCATCTCCAGGACCTTTATCCCGGCAATTATTCGTCAAGGAATTTGAGAACTTTACAAAGACTTCTGCAACAGTGGCGAGCTTTAGAGGGGCCTGATAAAGAAATCATCTTTCGCCAGATCCATCAACCTGGACGTCAAGGCTTATCGGATTTTACGACCCCTAAGACTTTCCAAGTGACCATTCAAGGCAAGCCTTTTAAGCATCTTCTCTATCATTTCCGCTTAGCTTACAGTGGTTGGTCTTTTATCCAAGCAGTTCAAGGAGGTGAAAGTTTTCAGGCCTTATCTCAGGGATTGCAAAATGCTCTTTGGCGTTTAGGCGGATGTCCACAAGAGCATCGAACAGATAGCTTATCAGCGGCGTACAAGAATTTATCTGACCAAACACAACGAAACTTTACGACGAAGTATGAGCAATTGTGCCAGCATTACACGATGACACCGACCCGTAACAATTTAGGAAAAAGCCATGAGAATGGTAGTATTGAAGGACCCCATGGCCATTTGAAGCGCCGTATTGCTCAAACATTGACTTTAAGAGGGTCGAGTGACTTTGAGTCGATTGTCTCCTATCAGTCCTTTCTTCAGTCTGTCGTGAATCGCCATAATCGATACCATCAAAAGCAAATTGATGAAGAAAAAACACGACTCAAGCCATTACCCCACTACCGGACCATTGATTATGAAGAAACCACAGCCCGGGTGACAACTTCCAGCACTATCTTTGTCAAAAACGTTGTTTATAGTGTGCCGTCTCGTCTTATTGGTCAGCGGTTACGTATCCACCTGTATCTCGATCATCTGGTCTGTTATCTTGGCAGTGAGCTCACCCTTGAGCTGCCCCGTCTTCAAACAATTTCTGGCAAACGCCAATATTGTATCAATTATAGGCATTTGATTAACAGTTTATCCTGCAAGCCCCAAGCCTTTCGGTACAGTATGCTGCGAGATGAGGTATTACCGTCCCCTGTTTATCGCCAAATATGGCAATTGCTTGATCACTTATGTGTTAGCCGCCAAGCGTGTAAGCTTATGGTGGGAATTCTTAAACTGGCGGCCGATTATAAGTGTGAAGAAGACTTAGGGCATCAAGTTTTAAGCCTTCTCCAAAAGGGTCAAGTTCCTCATTTAGGCGCCTTGCAAAATCGTTATGGAAAGATAACCAAGCCTTTACCGATCCCTTATCTGGCTATCCCTCAGCAGGCCTTAGCTTGCTATAATCAGCTTCTATCGTCCTTAGGAAGGGAGATAGCTCATGCATGACTTTGCCAAACTGCCTCTTCTGCTCAAGGAACTCCGGCTTGCAACCATAAGGAATTTATGGGAACCATTTGCTCGGCAAGCCCTTGAAGAGAATTGGCCTCCTGACCGCTATCTTGCCATTTTATGCGAGCATGAGATTGACGCCCGTTTGCAAAAAAAGCTCAAGCGAAACTTAAAGCAGGCCCAACTCCCTGCCGGTAAGGCTTTGTCAACCTTTGATTTTAGTCATGCTCCAACTCTGAACAAAGCAAAAATCCAAGATCTGGCCGATAATACGGCCTGGGTTAACAACAAGGAAAATCTATTGATTTTTGGACCAAGCGGCGTGGGGAAAACCCATTTAGCAGCAGCTATTGCTTATGGGTTGATTGAAAGAGGGATCCGTGTCTTGTTGACCTCTACCACTGCCTTGGTCCAGAAACTTCAAGCCGCACGTCAACAATTGTGTTTGCCTCAAACGTTAGCCAAGATGGACAGTTACCAAGTCCTTATTCTGGATGATATTGGCTACGTCCGTAAAGATGAAGCGGAAACCCATGTTCTGTTTGAGTTAATTGCGCATCGCTATGAATCAGGCAGCCTCATTGTGACAGCCAATCAACCTTTTAGCGAATGGGATAGCATTTTTGCTGACACAACGATGACCGTGGCTGCCATTGACCGTTTGGTTCATCATGCCACGATTATTGAGATTGTGTCAGAAAGTTACAGGCGCACCCATTGCCGGCACAATAAATAACTTAAAAGGAGAATTTTTATGACGACTAAGTAACCTCTATCACCGGTCATAATTTCTGACGCTCTCCGGTCTTAATTTTTGTCGTTGCATAGGCTGCTGATAAAAGGCGGGAGTGACAAAGTAAATGCGCCTTCCATACGGTCCGAAAGCCGTTGCATTTTCTTGATAGAAAGATCGTATTGGTCAAGAATATTTTTGGATGTCTCAAAGAAAATCTTGCCTTTCTCCGTCAAAACAAGGTTTCGTCCCTTCTTCGTTAAAATTTGATGACCAACCTCTTTCTCAAGGCTTTTAAGCAGTTTCGATATGGTAGAGGCCTTAACCCCTAATTTATCAGCAGCTTGACCGGTCGATCCCAAGGTAATGGTATAGTAGAAAGCTAAGAGTTGATTGCGATCCATGACACTCTGTCTTTTTTCAGGGTTTATATTAACTGTACCTTTTCGCTGGCGTGTTTACAAGATGGCCGCCGTCACCTAAGAAAGAAGCCAATACATTCCTATAAAGAAATTATTTTTATTCTCCTAAAGATTAAAAGTCTTATCACTTACAATTTCTGCCCGTTCTATTGCTATTATACAAATTGCTGTTACCTATAATAATGTGATATGTTCCAATTTGGAATATATGTAATATTCTTAATTTAGAGAAAGATACATTATGACCTTAACAAAGCATCAAAGAGCTAACACTACGCATGATCTGTATATTGCTAAGAAATTGCGTGAACGTCGACTAGCCCTGGGACTGAGTCAGCAACGGCTCGCACAGTTGTTAGGCGTGAGTGCCAATCAACTGCACAAATATGAGAAAAATATCGATCGCGTTCCAGCGAGTCGGCTTTTGGAACTCAGACATTTTTTACAAGTTCCGCTGAACTTTTTTTATGAAGATCGAGAAGATTTTTCTCCTCAAGGCAAAGAGGTGCAGATGATCTGTGTTAAGGAGAAAGAAAAAATTACTATTCGATTGTTGGTGGAAGAGGGAACACTCATGGATGTAAAGGCGTTATAAAATGGCCAATTCCTTAGAAAAGTTAAACGGTCCATGGATAAATATTTAGAAAGGGTTGGTTATGAATTTTGTTAATAAAAAAGCATTGCTGGAAAGATTAAAAACACATGTTTCCACCTGGCAGCAACAACAGTTGTTATTTTCTTATGATATTAAAGGAGAGGGAAGGTTATCAGATGCAACGTTAAGGCTGCATCAAAGGCAAACGGGCTTTTCTTTAACCGTATCAATGCACTTCTTAGAGGAGGCTTTGCAGGTAACTAATTTCACCCTGCAAGAAGATGATCGGTTAGAGGATCAATGCCAGCCTCTCTATGATGCTGCTCTCATTGAATTGATGATCCAAAGCTTAATGCTTCTCTTCTTTTGTGCACAGAGTCTTCATAAAAACGAGATGTGTTTTATCTTATCAAATGAAGGAACCTTTCATTTTGATCTATTAAAAAGCTTATTTTCTTCAGTGCAACCTTGTCTGACGCGGCAGGGAAAATGCCAGATATTAACCTTGTCGCTTTGGCCGTCGGAAGCTGATCAATTTTGTTATTCTTTAGAGCACATTAAAATTCAACTTCAGCATCAATTGTGGCGTTATCAAAAATCTGATTCCTTAGTAAGGCGTTACTTACAAAATGCTGATCGCCAAGCAGTGGATGTATTCAACACACATGGGAAAAACAATCCTAGGGAAACTGAATCCTCTGAAAAGAATGTCATCTCTTTTTCATCAGCTTTGAAAAGGAGAGCCGCTCTATAAAAATCTAATTCATTTTCTTCCATCAAATTTTATGTATTAAGAACGCGAAAAGGAATTCGTCACATGCCTCAATCTAAAACAGTACCCATAGAGGTTCATATGGGCCTGCAATTAAAGAAACGCCGCGAAGAGTTAAACCTAACTCAGCGGGATTTAGCTAAATTGATGAAAGTGACCCCGCAACTGGTATCTAAATATGAAACAGGGCAGGGTAAAATATTGCCCAATCGGCTTTATGATTTGTGTCAAATCTTAAGCGTGACACCAAATTTCTTTTTCGAAGGACTTAATGAAATCTCTCTAACGGAGGAAGAACAAAGCATTTGGCTGTCTTGCCAAAATTTGAAGGGGGAGGAAATTCAACTCAAGGTTGAAGAGTTGAGGGGAATCATTGCTGACGTTAAAGTGAAAGAAAGGTAGAGAAGCCATGAATCATTTCCCATACTGTTTTTTCCCCACCTCTGTTTTAGAGATAGATTTTACGAATGATAAGTATAAGGTTAGCCAATACCTAAAAGATCAGTTCGTTGCCTTAGATAAAGATTTCTCTACTCCAGATGAAGCACTAATTTATCTAAATAAGGTTAATCAGCGGCCATTATTCTTTCATCGTTTGATTGATCAGGGTCTTACCCCAATTGATATAAGTAGTGTCAACTATTTGTATGAGGAGATTTATAACCCCACCCGCTATGAAACAGTCTCCTGTATTATTTGTCGAGGTGAAGAATTGGATGACCAGATAGGCGGATTTCTTAAAGACATAGAAGAGTTAAGGATTAAAAAAATCCTCTTAACAGAAAGGAAGAATGAAACCTTAGCGATTCAAGCTTTTAACAATGGACTGATTGACTTTTACGTTTGTCAGCAAGACTCTAATGCTTTTCAACTTTTGGAGCAATATATTGAGCAAGGTCAGCAGGCTTATTTTCAAGAGATTATCAATGATCAGATTTCGACTCTTATAAAAGAGGGGCAAGCCAATAGAGAGGGTCAAATCCTTCAGGATGCTACTTTTATCAGCTACGTTCAAACACTGATTCAGAGAGAAAAAATTACGGAGTACTATTTACTGGATGTTAGTGGAAGCTTCCTTTTCCTCAATGACCAAGGCCGAGCGAGTGTGCTGTTTGTGTTTAATAATGAACAGTTTAAGCAATACTGCCAGGAAGTTGATCAGCTTTTAGATCAAGGCTATCCTTTTTCTCCTTTCACTAAAGAAGGGCTAAGGGCACGGCACAAAACAGTCTGTTTTCCTTTTATTAACGCTCAAGCGATATCAGATTTGAACCGGTATGTAGCACCTGTTCAAGTGCTGCAAGGACAACAACGATATTACATTGCTTATAATTCAGATATTGATTATTTATAGAGATTTATGGAAAGAGATAAAGAAGTTTCTTTAATAGGATTTGTCTATACTTGTGAATTATGGATTAAATCTTTCCTAGATTAGTGGTATAGGCTGGCTAGATTTAGGCTGAAAAAAATCTATTCTGAGATTGAACCATTAATATTTCTACAAATTAGCTTAGCTCAAAGAAGCAATTCTTTCCCTTTCTTTTTGGCTGAGGTTCGGCCATGCTTTTGAGAGCATTGCGCCTGCATGCAAACGGATTCCCATCTGCTCGTTGATGGGTGGAAATAAATAATGAACCATTCCACCTCCTATAAGCCCGCCAAGAAAAGTTGAGAGCAAAATCAGGATTACAGTAAATCTAGAAAAGAATCTGACATTGCTGCTAGAATTGGATAAGTCAAGCTCTATGGCAGCGGAAGTCATTTGTAATTTAGAAAGAGCTTTGTTAAGTTCGCTTGATGCAGATTCAGCAATATGTATACTGACTTCTTGAGCAATCATCTTTCCCATTATTTTTGATTCATTTTGAAGGGTTGTCTGTATTTTCTCTGCTTGTCTTTTCAAGATTTCCAGGTAATCTTTAAACTCCTTTGCGGCAAGATTGACTTGCCCAACAGAAGTTGCGATTAACTGGCTTTCTTGAGAAAGCTTTGAATGCAATCCGTTAATTAAAAATAAGGCATTAGTCAGGTCCTGAATGTGATCTGATTGTATTTTTTCTGCGAGATCCGTCATCTTCTCTCCTTACCGGCTTACATCAATGTTTTTGTTTAGGGGTGGGATAATCGTTTGTTCTTTACTGCCAATCATCCGGTCAATATTCGTTTTAACTTCAGGATTTATCTGGGTTAAATAGGTCATAGCACTCGTGTTTTTAGCGAACTCAGCAACAGTTTTTTCGAAATCAGCTTTTTGAGATGGTGTTAACTGATTAGCAGTTAATGCCTTGCTGTAGGTATCATATTCCTTGAGAAGCTCGGTAGTTTGAGTTTCGATTGGTGATGTTGGTGGAACTGTACTATCCCTACCATATTTTTCCATAAACTGAGTCATAGCCTTTTCAAACTCACCAAGGCTTTTGCCCGTAGCTTGTTGCATCTGGCGGTCAGCCTGTTCTTTAAATAATTCATCGATAGACAGTGCTGTTTTTACTGGCTCTGAGTGAATAGAGCTTTCTAGCGATTTAAGTTGATAGAATTCATCATTTCTATGAAACGTATCCTTGATTGATGTCACTACATCATTGAGCTTATCAGCTATTTTACTTAAAGGTGTGTTCTGATTTTGGGTGACTTTATGGAGCTGGGCTGCTGTCATAAACTCCAGGGAAGAAATCTTGCGAGAATCCCGAGAAACTTGGGAAACGAGGTGATCCAAAGACTTAGTGTCGTCAGTATTCACGAAAACCTTCAGTGTTTCGGACTGGCGTGATAAGGCCACATAGCTTAGTTTCTGATTTGATGATTTATCATGCAGCACATAAACTTCTTCAATTGTCTTTCCCTGGGATTTGTAGATGGTACTAGCATAACCAAGTTTAAGACCTTGATATTTACTGGGATCAAAGGTAAGTTCTTGACCATTATCCAGCTTTACAGCACAAGTATTTTTGCTAATCTTAGATATAGTCCCCAGGGAGCCGCTTTTAACACCCACATCCTTGTCTGTCAAAGTAAAAGCGACTCGCTCCCCTTTTGCAAAAACCTCTCGACCTCGTTGGGTTTGGATTTCGTAGCCTATAGAGTCAACGTCCCCCTTAATAAGCCTGGTTTCACGAATAGCTCTGTTAAGAGCATCAACATCCGTGTTCTTGTTTGCCAGGATTAATCGGCTTTTCTCAGGCTGCTTCTCATAACTCTGAGCCCAGTCAGAAACAAGCGAGGCCATAGACTCTTCTTTAGTTTCTTGCCAGTTGATTGCTTTAGCCTCGTTTAATGTTTCGATTGCTTGCCGGTAAGCCCCATCTCCTAATTGCTCACTAACATTTTTCTGCCAATCCACTTTTTGCCTTCTGACCTCTTTCAAGGTGGCACTACCATAGGTGGTTACCAAAGACTCAAACATCCCACCACGTTCCACAGACGACAGCTGTCTCGTGTCACCAAACAGAACGACTTTGGCATTTTTTTCTTTGGCAGCGTGAAGCAGTTCGACAAACACACTGTTGCCAATCATACCAGCTTCATCGATCATCAATACGCTATTCTTAGTGATAGAAGCTTTTCCATTTTTGAGGTCAAACAAAAACTTGTGCACTGTTGAAGCCGATTGAAAACCATCTTTTTCCATATCTCCGGCAACCAAATGCGTCGGCGCTAGCCCCCGAACGTTTGTTCCTGATCGTTCATAACCTTCTCGAATCGCGTTCATGGTGTAGGATTTACCCGTTCCGGCCCTTCCCTGGACAATAGCTAATCCTTTGGTTTCACCAAACACATGCCTTACAGCAGCTTCCTGCTCCGATGATAAGCCCTTTTCAGCAGCTAAATTATCTGCTAGTTGTGGCTTAATTGTTCTAGAACTCCCTTCATTTACTCTGGCGGCAAACCTCATCAATTTCTCTTCCTCGGCCCGGACTTGTTTTGTGGTAAATAAACCGAGACTAGATTGAGAGAGTTTGTCATAGAGAGCAATAATAGATTTATGGGCGAAAATCTTATTTCTCAATGCATCCCGATCTGTCGCCTCCCCAAACTTTTCCAAAAGGCGATTGACATCCTTTTCGCTAAACACAGAGGATTTTTCTGTTAGTTTTCGGATGATTTCTCTGGGATTGTGAACAGCTTCCTCATTGGCTTGTTTTAAGAGTTCTGCCCTTGCGACAACACCTGTTAAATGACCCCGCATGCGCACTGGCCCCATATGAACCTGGGCAACAAGGCTGGTTGTCTCTACTTCTAAATCGTACCCTTTTTCTTTAAAATAAGAATTCTGGATTTGTGCCCAAATATCACCCGGATTTTGCTCTTCTTTGATATATCCTTTTCGAATGCTAGGATCTGTTTCCCTGGCTTTATAAGCTGCCAGACTCTTGCCATCTAGATTAAATCCACGAGTTGTCACTAGGAGGTGGGCATGCCAGTTATTCTCACCATCATGAGGAGCATGAATATCAACCTGCACACCAAGTCCTTTTGAGACGAATAGGGCATGAGCGTACCGACGAGTTAATTCAATTCGATCTTCATGCGTAATAATTTTATCATCCGGCAAAGCAATGACAGATTCTTTGGCGACCTGACTATCTTTGCGTCGTTCGGCATGCTCTGCGGTGTTCCATAAATAGGAACTGTCTTTAAACTTCTTAGAAACACCTTCTGGCAACAGGATTTCATGGTGGAAGAGATCTAGTTTTGAATTCCAATTAAAAACTTCTCCTGTTCGTTCACAAGTAATCCTTGATCTTTCATTATAGGCTGCTTTTCGACAAGCATTTCCACCCATACTCCGAGATACATATTCGATTCTTGCAAACTGGATTGCCATTTAGAGTGGTAAGATTTTAAAAATTAATTTTAAGCATATTTTTATGGTAATGAAAACGCGCGTTGCTTGCAACGCATATTGCGTACTCCTAGATCGCTCTGCTCTTATCCATAATTTATGGATTTATTTTTTATTTTCTTATCCTTTTAATCCATATACAATAATCTCATGATTGAGGTTAGGAGCTGACATATGAGTAAAATTGAAGAGAAGAAGAAAATCCTTCAGCAGAAAATCAACCGGCTAAAAGAAAAAGAGGCTAAAGTAAAACTGGAGGAACGAAAGCAACGAACACGCCGACTTATTGAGCTTGGCGGGTTGGTTGAAAAGGCTACATTATCTGATTTAACAGTAACCCAACTTTTTGGCGCTCTTCTAAAAATTAAGGATCAATCTAATGACATTGAAATTCTCGATCAATGGGCAAAGGACGGAGAGATCGCTTTTAATAAAAATAAAGGGATGATGGAAAATGAGAAGCCGATTACCCTTAAGTTCCCCTCAGAACCGGATGCGTCTGTTCGTAAAAAATTGAGATCATTTGGAATGCGATGGAATTCTGTTCGAAAAGAATGGGAAGGTATTGCTGATCCTGAGGTCATTAAAATGAATCTAGGTGATATTGAAATGCTTTTGCAGGAAATTGCCGCTGCCTAAACTGTTATTCACTACTTATCAAAAGATAAAAGATTTTTATAAAACATTGTTGCTGTACCTCATTATAAATCTTGTGGATATAATTGAGCATTTCCACATTTTTGTCCGTCAGGCATTCACCTGTAGTCAACAATACGGTAAGTGTAGGTGATAGCTTTAGCTGCTACCTAATAGTCTTACATGAATTTTTATGCCCCATACCATTTGGGCCTATCTTTCCTGTTAAGAATATCGAGCGCGGCAGCTGAAGTCACTGTTTGTATATCAGAAGTATTTTTCTTTGCTCAAATGGTGACAATTTGGAGACAATGTATTTTTAGACGTAGAAGAAAAAACCTTAAAACCCAATGATTCCTATGGTGCTGAAGACAGGAATCGAACCTGCGACCTACTGATTACGAATCAGTTGCTCTACCAACTGAGCTACTTCAGCAATACATAAAAGCTATCAAATTTGTGGCTTCTGTCAATAGGGATGTTTACAATCGAGCCCCCATAAAATTTATTACTTTTCTGTACTTTTCAGGCGCAGTCTGGTATTGTAACAAAAAATTGATAGTAAAAAAGAAAGAGTTATGGCCTCTACCTTAGAATCTTCCCTAGACCTTAAAGAGTTTGCCCTTAAAATCTTAGATGACAAAAAAGCTGAACAAGTTGTTACCATTGACTTAAAAGGTAAATCTTCTATTGCTGATTATTTGTTGATTGCAACAGGTAATTCGGGTCGTCAAGTGGGCGCCTTGGCCGAAAATTTACATCGTGAATTTAAAGGAATTGGCATTCAGTCGCGTGTTGAGGGAATCCCTCAATGTGATTGGGTTATTGTTGATGCGGGAGATATTATTGTTCACGTGTTCCGTCCCGAAGTTCGCAGTTTTTACAATTTAGAAAAAATGTGGGGCGTGGAAGTTCCTGTAGCAGCTGCAAAATTTGAATGAAGATTCGTCTAATTTGTGTGGGGATTTTGAAAAAATCACCAGAACTCAGCTTAATAGAAGAATACCTTAAACGAAGTCGATGGAAAATCGAGCTAAAAGAACTACCCAGCCGGTCAGATCTAACTGGTGATACCCTTAAACAGTTTGAAGCGGAACAAATTCAGTCCTTTATTCCTGAGGCCACACCCCTCATTGTCTTAGATGAACGTGGCAGCACACTCACTAGTCGTGACTTTGCAGAATTATTTCAAGATTTCCAGAATACTGGTCATTCTCAAGTTGCCATTTGTATTGGCGGTGCCGATGGCTTACATCAGTCCGTCCGGGATCGAGCCTCTAAAATTATTAGCTTCGGTAAATTGACTTGGCCCCATATGCTTGTCCGCGTGATGATTATGGAGCAGTTGTATCGGGCCCAACAAATCTTAGCCGGTCATCCTTATCATCGAGATTAAGATGAGGAATTCAATTCTTCATAAAAATGCCGTTTTTCTAGGCAAGCGGAGCATGACCCGGAATCTTGAGTTTATATGAAAATTTACTCATTCCGGACGTGATCCGGAATCCATTCCTCGATCTTAGTACAAGGAAGATTTAGAAAGATATAGCTGTGGTAAAACCACACTGTCCGGGAACTCAAGGTATAGTTTCCGGGTCGCCCTTCGGTTGCCCGGAAAGAGGAAGTTTTGTGAAGGAAGTATCAATAAAAAAAGGCCCATTCCCCGGGATTGACCCGGGGTCTCAAAATCATAGAGGCCATCGCTTCCCATCTCGAGTTCCCGGCTCTTCGGCTGGGAAAGGAATATAAGAATGTCCGCAACAGGAAGTATCAATAAAAAAGGCCCATTCCCCGGGCTTGACCCGGGGTCTCAAAATCATAGAGGCCATCGCTTTCCCTCTCGAGTTCCCGGCTCTTCGGCCGGGAAAGGAATATAAGAATGTCCGCAACAGGAAGTATCAATAAAAAAGGCCCATTCCCCGGGCTTGACCCGGGGTCTTGAAATCACAGAGGATATCGCTTGCCATCTCGAGATCCCGGCTCTTCGGCTAGGAAAATGTGACCTTATTCAACCTTAACAATACCGTGGCGTTTTTTACCAGCTGATAGCTTAATCATTCTCTCGCCATTCAAATCTTTGATGGTGATGAGTTGCAATGGATCACTGATACTCATATCATTGATCTTTGCCCCATTGCCTTGGATGAGACGTCGGGCTTCACCCTTTGAGGCAACCAGATTCAATTGGACAAAAAGGTCAAGAATCGGTACGCCCGCGTCAAGGGCAGTTGGTGAGATTTCGAGGCTGGGGAGGCTGGATAAATCTCCGGAGTTGCCGTGTTCAAAAAGCTGAGCAATTGCTTCATGGATGGGGGGTAAAGCTTCAGCACCATGGGCCAGAGCTGTTGCTGCATCAGCTAATACTTTTTTGGCATGATTAATTTCGGCTCCTTGGAGTTGTTCCAACTTTTCAATTTCATTTAAGTCGATTTCAGTGAATAGACGCAAATAACGACCCACATCAGCATCCTCGGTGTTGCGCCAGAATTGCCAGTAATCATAGGCTGGTAAACGATCTCCATTTAACCAAATCGCACCGCTAGCTGTTTTGCCCATTTTGGCGCCGCTTGATGTTGTAATTAGTGGCGAGGTAAGACCAAAAACTTCTTTTGCAATAACGCGACGTGTTAACTCAACGCCGTTAACAATGTTGCCCCATTGATCTGATCCTCCCATTTGGAGAGTGCATCCCAAACGTTGGTTTAGTTCAAGGAAATCATACGCCTGCAGAATCATGTAGTTAAATTCAAGCAAGCTGAGGCTTTGTTCCCTCTCTAACCGCAATTTGACGCTATCAAAAGTTAGCATACGGTTGACTGAAAAATGGCGCCCATAATCCCGCAAGAAGCTGATATAATTAAGATCTTTTAGCCAATCATCATTATTGACCATGATGGCATCATGGGGGCCGGTGCCAAAGGTCAGGAATTTTTTGAAAACTTTGCTGATACCCTCAATATTTGTTTGAATGGTCTCGTCTGTAACAAGGCTTCGGGCTTCGTCTTTACCGGACGGGTCACCAATTTTGGATGTGCCCCCCCCCATAAGAACTAAGGGGCGATGCCCGCATTTCTGCAGCCAACGTAACATCATAATTTGTACTAAACTCCCCACATGCAGGCTGTTAGCAGTAGCATCAAATCCAATATAGGCGGTCACTGTTTGGTTGGAAAAAAGCTCCTTGAGAGCCTCCATATCGGTTGCTTGATGAATGAAGCCGCGGGCATTGAGTATTTGTAAAAATTCTGATTTCATGATAATAGCGTTTATTGAATGGTCTTTTTTATTTCTAACATATAATCGGCAGGTTGCCAAATGGAACCAATCTGGGCTTTGGGATTAATGAGCGGTACCTCCTTAGATGGCATTGATGCAGCTCTTATTCTTACCGATGGGGAGCAAATCTATGAGTTTGGGGAAAGTCTATACGTGCCGTATGATGCTGATTTTCAGACTCAGCTTAGATCGCAGTTAGGGCAGCAATTTCCGGATCCTCAAATTGCCCGGCAATCAACTCAGCACCATGGCGAGGTGGTTAAGCAGCTGTTGAGCCAAACAAATAAACCCGTCAAGTTAATTGGGTATCATGGCCAATCAACCTTTCATGCGCCCCCTATAACTGTGCAGATGGGGGATGGTGAGATGTTGGCGCGTACTGTTGGTGTGCCGGTAGTTTATGATTTTCGCACGGCCGATTGTGCGGCGGGAGGGCAGGGGGCTCCCCTGGTGCCCATCTATCACCAAGTCCTGTTTCGCCATAAGAACCATCCTCTCGTGGTTGTTAATATTGGAGGAGTGGCAAACCTAACTTATAGTGATGGCGAGGTATTAATTGCAGGTGACACAGGACCGGGTAATGCTCTAATCAATGATGTGATGTTGCGCGATTTTGGTCAGGAGTTTGATAAGAATGGTCAGACTGCTCGTGTAGGTCGGATTAATCCGAATTTGCTGCAACAATGGTTGCAGGATCCATATTTCAGCAAACCGTTTCCCAAATCTTTAGACAGAGATCATTTTTCCAAATTTTTAAGAGAGGCTCAGGGGACAGAGGGTGTTGCAACCCTAACCGCATTGACCGTTCACTCGATTTTGATGGGGATTGATGTGCTCCCCAAATCTCCCCAAGAAATTTTAGTTTGTGGAGGGGGTGTCAAGAATAAAACTCTGATGGCGTTATTAGGAAAAAAGGCTGCGCCATTGCCTGATTCAGAGATGATAGAGGCGCAGGCTTTTGCGTTTTTAGCGGTGCGTGTCTTGCGGGGATTGCCCACATCTTTTCCAACCACAACAGGATGTCGAGTGCCTGTCTGCGGCGGGCGGTTGGTATATCCGGAGAGTTTTTCAACCCAGCGTTGAAGGGGGGGGAAGAGTTCTCTATAAACAATAAATTTATCCCCCCGGGCTTGATCCCCAATCAAGTTGAGATCAGGCCCGGGGTCGCGATATTACATGAGTCATCGCTTGCCATCTCGAGATCCCGGCTCTTCGGCCGGGAAAAGGGGGAGAATAAGAGCGGTTGGGAACGGATACCTCTTAAGAATACAGAATCTAGGCTCGCTAGCCAGCAGAAATACTGCTAACTATCGAAATTTTGCCCTAAGTATTTAATTAACATTGCATCAATTTTTCCAAAGTTTTCGTCCGTTGGATAAATCACTTTATAGCTATCTTGCATAAAATGCATGCGAAATGCATTGACCACATGGCGATCGAGCTCTGTCCACTCGTTTCCATCTGACATTTTATAACCAAGGGCCGTGAGGCGTTCTTTAACATAAGATTGTTGTTCACCAATTTCTGGTGAAGTAGGATTGCTGATTGGCCATACCCCTAATTTATAATTGATATAAAACCATTGCCATGGAAAAAGGGGACCTGGATCTGTTTTAATTTGAGTGGAGCTCCACGGCGCAATATCAGAATGTCCCCACACATTGCGTTTATCTATTTTATGACGCTCACAAATATCGAGCATGAGGTTGGCTCCTGTTTCCATCTGTGCATCAGTAAAGGGTATAAAATGGAACCAATCTTCCGCCTGGGCCCCATAGCCGGGAGCGTGAAATTCAATACCAATGCTGCAAGAATTTAATCCCTTTTCACAGCCGGGGAGTTTGTTAAACTCGCTCCAGCAGCTGACGCCTGCTTGCCAAGCTCGGTCATTTTCGTTAACAAACTGGATAACTGGAACTTTATGCGGATATTTTAAAGATATGTTTAGATTAAATAGATCGGAGAAGTGATCTATAAAAGTTTGAGCTGTTATTTGAGGGATGAGATAATGAGGAGCAGCTCCTAAACCACCTCGCTCAGTATCCTTATAGGCAAAACCTTTAAGTGTTTTATCCAGATCTAAACCCACACAATGAGCAACAATAAGTTGAATAGGCGTTTCGCCACGACTATTAAAGTTTTCAGACGGAATATTAATTATGTCATAAGCCATGGAAGTTGCCAGAGTAAAAGCAGTTGTAAGATAAGTGTAAATTATTTTTTTCATCAATGCATGCTCCTATTTAATTTAAAAACTTTATCTGACGATGGAGACAAGGGCAAAGATTGCAAATTGCCCTGGGAACAGCTAGATTATATACAATTATAATCTTAGCTAAGTCAAGGTGAACGAATGTTTCAATCTCTCTCTAAACGACTGACGGGCGTGCTCGACAAGCTGCGGGGACGCGGCGCCTTGACCGAGGCTGATGTGACGGCCGCTCTGCGAGAAGTGCGAATTGCCTTGCTTGAAGCCGATGTCGCCTTGCCTGTGGTTAAGCAATTTATTGAGGGAGTGCGTGAAAAAGCCATTGGGCAAGATGTGATCCAGAGCATTACGCCCGGTCAGATGGTTGTCAAGATCGTGAGTGACCATTTGATTGACATGTTAGGAGCGAAGGCCGAAGAAATTAATCTTGCTGTTAGTCCGCCGGCTGTTGTGTTGATGGTCGGTTTGCAGGGGTCAGGTAAAACAACATCTACCGGTAAACTTGCCAAGTACCTTAAAGAAAAGTTGAATAAGAAAGTGTTGATGGCCTCTCTGGACGTTTACCGCCCAGCGGCTCAACTTCAGCTTGAAACGCTGGGTAAACAACTGTCCGTGGAAACATTGCCGATTGTCGCCGGTGACCTGCCGATCAAGATTACTGAGCGGGCGTTAAAGGCAGCAAAGGAGCAGGGCATGGATGTGCTTCTCCTCGATACGGCTGGTCGTTTGCACATCGATCAAGAGTTGATGGACGAAGTTGTTGCTGTACGAAACATTTCAAACCCAATTGAAACTTTCCTGGTCGCTGATGCCATGACAGGACAAGATGCCGTTACCATAGCGCGCGAATTTAATGAAAAGGTTGGCGTCACGGGCATTATTCTAACCCGTTTAGATGGGGATGCACGGGGAGGCGCAGCACTCTCCATGCGTTCGGTGACGGGTTGCCCAATCAAGTTTATGGGTATGGGTGAAAAGTTGGATCAGCTTGAGCCCTTCCATCCAGAGCGCATTGCGAGCCGTATCCTCGATATGGGAGATATTGTTAGCTTGGTGGAACGGGCCTCTGAACTTGTGGATCAAGATGAGGCTGAGCGTCTAGCTAAGAAAATTCAAAAAGGATCCTTTGATTTAAATGACATGGAAAAACAGCTGGAAAGCATGTTAAAAATGGGCGGATTTGGCGGTATCATGACCATGCTTCCGGGCGTGGGGAAAATTAAAGATAAGATGGATGAAATGGGTGTGGACGATAGTATTATTAAGCGCCAGATTGCCATCATTCGGTCGATGACTAAAAAAGAACGCCGGGATCACAAAATCTTAAATGGTTCTCGCCGTAAACGTATCGCCGCTGGTTCTGGAACTCAAGTTCAAGACGTTAACCGTCTGGTTAAGCAGTTTGAACAAATGCAGGGCATGATGAAGCGTCTGGGTAAAATGGGCAAAACAGGTTTAATGCGAGGTGGATTAAAGGGCTTGTTTGGTCGTTAATTACTTAAATATAGCCTTTCCTGTAAAATGATTACTTTTCTGTCTACAGTTTTTAAAGCCTGAAATTGATTTAAAAATTCAAGCATAAAATTTAATCATTTTATAGAAGAGCGGCTATGGCGACAAGTTTTCTGTTGCAGTAATGTGCAGAATAATGTAAATCTAATTGCAATTATGTTATTTATATATAGAGATTAATAATGGCTTTAAAAATTCGTTTAGCTCGTGGTGGCGCAAAAAAGCGTCCTTTTTACAGAATCGTTGTTGCTGAAGCAACTGCCCCACGCGATGGTAAGTTTGTTGAAAAAATTGGTACATACAATCCCTTGCTAGAACAAGGCAATGCTGAGCGTATCGTGATCAATACCGAACGTGCACAACACTGGTTGTTCGTTGGGGCCCAACCCACAGATCGTGTTGTTGGTTTCTTTGCAAATGCTGGTTTGGTTAAAGCAGTTACTAAGACAGAACAAGTAAAAAAGAGCCAGCCGAAAGCAAAAGCTCAGCAACGGTTGAAAGAACAAGCTGAAGCTGCGGAAGCTGCTCGTCAAGCAGCCGCGGAAGCTGCTGCAGCTGAATAAGCCTGACCTTATCTAGCTATTCATTTAAAAGGCCCCGATGATTTTCGGGGTTTTTTTTAGCAAACATGTTATATAACATGGTGGACGTTCCTGCAAGGAAACCAGAGGCTGACGGGATCAAATGGACGTTTCTTTGCTGACCATTTTAATATCTAGTAGTAAAAAATATGACTAAAAACTCTCGAATTACAGATCTATCTTTGAAAAATCCTGTGTGCTTAGCTGAAATTACGTCTCCGCATGGGATTCGTGGCGCTGTTAAAGTTAAAACCTTTACAGAATATTCCGAGGATGTTTTTGATTATCCTACCTTACGGGATCAAGCCGGGCATCTTTATAAACTAAATTTGTTTGCACCAAAGCATAACGATTTGCTGGTTGTTACGATTGATGGTGTTTCGTCACGAGATGATGCCGAATCTTTGCGAGGGACAAAACTATATGTTGATCGTTCTGAATTACCAGAAACGGATGATAACGAATTTTATTATGAAGATTTAGTTGGTTTGAATGTAATAGACCAGTCAGGTGAGGATATAGGGACAGTTTTGGCTGTTCAAAATTATGGGGCGGGGGACTTTTTTGATATTAAGACACCTGAGAGCGAGATTTACACATTGCCCTTTACCCAGGAAGCTGTACCGCAAGTTGATATAAAAGCAAAAAAAATCATAATCAATAAGGAATACCTGCTAGGGGGTAAATAGTTAGGCCGTTTGGGTGAAATTGTCTCTCAGTGAGAGGGACACCAATCTTATTACTTTCAATGGCACCGTCAACGTAACAAAAGAGCAAAATAGGAATAAAGTAAAGAAAAAATAAACCTGGTATGATTCCATCATGTCTTTAAACAAAGCTCCCAAACGTCACCGCTTCCCGGTCTCGATAATCAGCCAAGCCGTATGGCTTTATTACCGTTTCAGTCATAGTTATAGAGATGTCCAGGAACAACTAGCCTTTCGAGGAATTACCCTGAGTCATGAGACAGTCAGGAAATGGTGCACTAAATTCGCTCTTCATTTTATAGATGTCATAAAGAAGCGTGAGAGAAAACCGAGTGATAAATGGCATCTTGATGAAATGGCTCTTAAGATTAATCTCTTAAGATTAATGGAGAGTTGTTTGTCTTATGGAGGGCTCTGTTGCAAAAATTTTTACTGTGCAATAATGTTTTATAAGTAAGACGTAATTTAAAGCTTTTCTTATAAACTAACGCGCAAAATTTCAAATTTAATTTTAAAAACTTGAAGCAAAATTACTTTCCCAAAATTTTTGCAACAGAGTCCCTCCAAATATATCAAAATCCTCTAAAGTTTTCAATTCATGCACCAAGCTGATCACCAAAAAGCCATCCTTTTAATTCATGAGTTAACTTTTCTACCCCTTTCTGATCATCGACATTGCCTGTTTTTCTGGATTAAAGCAGCTCTTCCCGTTTAACTAGATAATAGGCAAATTGAGAAAGTTTTCTCCGATTATTATTTTTATTGTAAAGTTGACGACACATGTCAATAAAAGATTGAATATGGTTAAAAGTTTCTATACCTTCTAATTTTTGTAGATCAGGTTTGTTTTTCTCTCTAGCATCCCACCATTTATTTGATAGAATTTCTGCATTATTTGTTGTTATATCTTCTGATTTAATCAATTCAAAGCCACTACTTTTGAAAAGGTCCTCCTGTAGTTTAAGAGGAGTAAAAAAGTATTCACCAAAGCTAGCACGTTGCATAATCTCATTATTAGTAATAATTCCAGATATTATGCAGGGATCTGTGTAAATTAGTTTAGCATTGAGCTTTAATATTCTATTCCACTCTTTAAGAATACTAAGCCTCTCATTATAATTAAAATAAACAATTGCTTCTATACAAACAACTGCATCAAAATAAGAACTAGAAAAAGGCAGACTATTTTTCAAATCTCCCTCTAAAAATTCAACATTTAAGCAACTTTTTTTGGTTGAATCATTTGCTGAATTTATCGCATGAATACTAATATCTACGCCATATGCTTTACAGTTAGTCTTTCTTGCAAAATACATTGTGGATTCACCAACTCCACAACAAGCATCTAAAATGGACATCTCTGAAGTTAGATTAAACCAATCATTAAACTTGATAAGTTCTTGCATGCTAAGTAAACTTGCAAGATTTATACTATCTTTACCCCAAGTTTCATTTTTAATTTTTTCATAAACAGGGCTAAGGTGATGTTCGCAAAATGTATTTAGCAGGTTTATTTGTGCCATTTATTTATTACCTTTCAGGTCAGATAGTTTCAGATTAACTTTATGATGACGATTTTTCATTGTTATTTCTCTCTTTTAGCCCTATTTCATAGTCTTCTGCGTGATTAATCCTTAATCTCAGGATCGTTTAATTCTCCCCAACAATCTTAAGTTATTGCTTAGAAAGCATTAAACCTAAATGAATGTTTTTTCGCATTTGTATTGGAAAGTAATTTTCTAACCAGATTCTGGGATTTAGTACTATGTGATACGCTTTTTTGCAATATCAGTAAAATTAAGTCATTGTTTATCCTACAACATTATTTTTTAAAATTTTTCCATGAGGCAAAGCCGCTTCTTTTGCCGTTACTTCCTTTTTTGCTTTTAAATAGTGGCCCCTTCTTCTGGAAGTAGATTAATTAATTTTCTTAGTCTCTTCTTAGACATATCAGGAAGCTTTAAAATGATTTGGTTTATAGTATTTAACAGAGGTTGGCGAGGATCTCCTGCTTTCAATAATTTTAATAGGACTTCATCAACAGCCCAAAAAGAGGTGGAGAATACAGCAATTATGGCAGATGTAAGTTCAACCTTTGGCCAAACTTCATTTATATTTAGGAATGTAAGAGCAATCTCTGCCGATGGTCCAGCACTACAAACTGCTAATGCTCCTGATATTACAGCTGCTGCTAGTCGTTTCCAAAAAAACCTATTTTTTTTCTCAGTATTCACAGTAGTGTTAGACATTTTTTCTGATTTAGGTTTAAAGTAAGATTTAATATAATTAAAGCCTGACGAAAATACGCCAGATATAGCATCATAAAATTTAAGTGTGCTGTTCCATGTAGCTAAAGTAGTCAAACCAGAAGCGGTTATAGTCCCTATAATTGCAAGGCCGGTTATCAAAACTTCCTTATCTTCCAGACCAACTAATTGCAAGAGGGGGACAAAAGAATCTAGAGCTACAGGATACACTATCCACTGGCCGTAACCACCTACTATTCCCCCAGCAATTCCTATAAGAGTTTTTATGAGTGAGTCTTTTTTTACTTGAATTTGTTCTGTAAAAAAAGACTCTGGATGTGAACACACTTTAAATCTTTCTAGAGGATCAACCTGCTCTTTAAATATTTTCGCTAGCTGTTCCGCCTGAAAATAATTTAGAGAAGATATGTATAAGCGTGCTTCTTGGAGAACATTTTTTATGCGCATTGCATAAGCTTGTCTACTATGTAGGTTAGAGCGTGCAAATCGCCTGTCTATGGAGGGTTTTATGGTATCGTATATATTCTTAGATAATGTAGTTATTGAATAATAATCTATTAAAGTCCGTACATAAAATGTTGGTATGCCTGGTACAAGCCACCCCCACCCAATATAAGGAAACAAATCATCATAGGTTAAATAAGTAAGTGAAGAAGCAGACAGAATACCTGCAACTATGACTGGCGTCTTTAGGTTACATTCTAAAAAATAATTTTTCCAAGTTATCTTTCTTTCAATTAATTTTTCCTCTTGAGACTTTTTATAAAATAATTTATTGATCAAACTTGATGATAATTCCGTTCCCAGAAAAACCATAGGTATGTAATTAGTCATACCATACAAAGAAGATAAGACGATTTTTCCAGCTTGGGAAATAGCCGTTATTTGCAAAAAACGTTCAGCAAAATTATAGCCAAGAATAAAGAACATAACGCTACTCGCTCCCCCACTAAAGACTTCTATCGCAAATAAAGACCGATCAAAGAATTTATTAGCGGAGGGTGGTTGAGAGTTAAATTTGGCAAATTGATTTTTATCAAGCCATTTCAAAACAGCATCATCAATATCTTTTTGATTAATTGATAAATAAAGATGTGAAGTAACCTCTAGAAGAGGTTGATACATCTGGCTATCATCCTCTATATTTTCATCTTTTATGGAACTTAAGGATACTTGCTCGGGCTGCTGGATGCTGCTGTATTCTTCTTCATCTTCATTTTCAGAATTAATCTGGCGTTCCATTCCAAAAACGGCGTCAGAACCACAAATTATAAAAAAGGATGCTAGAATAATAAAATGCTTAGTGTTAATAAGCAATTTCTTGCTACTTCTTAATGAAGATAAATACATTTTGAGTTTTCCCCTTTGTTGATTAGTCTGCAAATAGCACTACTCCTAACTTCCTTGGTTCATCCCACTAAAATAAGGAAAGGTATAATTATAAGAACTTATGAGTTTATTTTCCCCTTTATCACCAAGGATCCATCCCTCCTCACCTGGCAGCATGCTATAAACTACTCTGTAACGATTTGCACACATCAAAGATGAGGATATCTTTCCTGATTGCGGCACAATTGGAGAATAGGGTTATCTACTTTACCCTTTCTGGGCCACTATCATGTGTTTTTCGCCGGAAGAGTATATGGTTTGATAATTTTTAAATCCAATATCTTTTAACCAACCTATATATTCAGAAGCTGTTCTATGGGTACCATGCATTTCAAGCAACATTGTTAGATTTAACATAGCCGTAAGATATGGCCCCGTTTTATCTTTATTAAAAAATTTCTCTAAGATAATAATTAAGCCATTAGGAGGCAAATTTTCATAAACTTTTTTAATAAGGGCCAGGCATAGTTCTTGCGGCCAATCAGATAAAACATAGCCTATTGAGTAAGCATCAGCTTTAGGTAAAGTATCTTTAAATATATCTCCGGCATGAAAGCATGCACGATTAGAAACATTGTAAGCTTGAAATGCCTCTTCAGCATAGGGCTCAACCAAAGGGTAATCCATGACCTCAGCGACTAGATGAGGGTTTTCTTGAAGAGCAGCTATTGCGAAAGAGCCTGTTGCTCCACCCACGTCGACTAATTTAGTATAACCTTTCAAAGAATATTTTTTACATAAATCCATTGAGTCCTCATAACCGGAGGCCCACATAGTTGCTAAAAAATCTTGCGTCGCTGTTTCATCGGAGTAGATAGAGGATGTATAAACGGAGTTAAAAGCGTCATCAATTTCTCTATTTTGTTCTATTTTCCCCCATTGTGGCTTGTTTTCTTGTATTGCAGCGACCAAATGGTCAAATACTTTATAAGTTGACTTCCAATAATGACTAAATCTTGCCCCACAGTAGTATTTGCTTTTCCTTATTAAAAATGGCAGGAACTCAGTTGCTACCTTATATTTATCCTTATTTTTTTCTAATAAGTTTAAGCTAGTGGCACAAATTAACAGACGATCTAATGAAGATGCTGGCAAGTCGAGATCTTTACTAATTTTGTCAATTGTCGAAGGGCCATTCTCCTCTAAATAATCAAATATTCCTATTTCATTACAAACAAAGAGTACTTGGCTTTCAATAAAACCAAACATCATTCTTTCAAGGGTAGAAGGGAGTTTCATAGGTTCATTCTCCTAAGGTTATAGCTTGGGGAGTAATAGTAGCATTATATCTGCTTACCTTATTGGCTAGACCAGGTAACATTTGATACTGTTTTCCAGACAGATTCTACCCTATCATTTCGTATCCCATAAATCTCTCGGTGCAAAAAACCCATGGCATCGGTATAACCCGGTATAAGAACTATCTTATCGCCACGGTTGACTTGGACATCGCCTTTTACCATTTCAGGTAGCTGGGCAGATCCTTCTTGATCCACACCTTCAAATTTGGTGTGTTCCGCACTTAAGCCTATCACTCGAAGATCACTACGATCCCGGGGCTGAGGCAAGCCTCCGAAGGGATGCCAGCCAACAGCTTTAAACCCCGCATTACCCATTGCTCTACTCTTATCATGGGGAACGCTAATAATCTGGGTAAGAATTAAAGCACCCATTTTATGGCCATGATCTTTCAGATGCGCTTTATTATAATAAAGTAGATCACCTATCGCACCTCCGCCTGCCTGAATTTCTGTAATTACTCCCTCTTCCAGAGAATCAATGTAATTACAGCTTCCTCCCGCACTCACTATCTTTACTTTTATACCTTCTTGTTCAATCAGGGTTTTAGCTTTTGCTAAGATTCCATGAGCCTTTTTAGTTTCCAGAGTTTTTTCTTCTGGGGATAGGATGGGCGTGTGGCCTTCATAACCAGTAATACCAGCAAAAATAATTGCCTTCGTCGTTGTTTCAATTTCCTTAGCCTGGCGGGCAAGCTTTACTGCTTCAGGAATCGTTACGCCACATCTATTATGGTTGATATTTAATTCAATCAACACCTCAATAGGAGTGGTGATTTCCCACTGCTGTATGACGGCTGCTAAATCTTGTAAATATTCTTCATTATCGACTGCTACGCGTAGACGCTTCACCCTCTTGGCAAGCAACGATAATCTTTCTAATTCTTCTTTTGACCCTACTATATTAGCTAAGTATATATCCTGAATTCCTGCGGCAGCGAATGCCTCGGCTTCAGCAAGTGTAAGCAATACTACGCCATTTGCTCCCTTCTGAATCATGTATTTAGCTAGCTCTGGACATTTATGGCCTTTTGCTGGGGCACGCCATTCCATGCCTTTACCTAATATGCGTGAGCGCATAAGGTTAATGTTATGATCAACAACATCTAAATCTATCATAAAGGCAGGGGTGGGGAGTTCATTAATATGCTGGCCAACAAGGGGGTGAGGTTCATACTCTTGTTGAGTCTTAATAACCTTTCCTTTTTCTTTAGATTGGCTCCAAGAAGTTAACTCAATCCACATCCCCCACGGTGAGACCAGGAAGGTGGACGTACAAACTTCACCTCTCAAAGGAAAATGCATTGGTGGGTCTTGAATAAAGCGCGTCCCTTGCCATTTAGGAATAACAGTGGATTTAATATGAGAAACCACTCTATCCATATCTTTAACAGTGAAAGAGATATAACTATTACCGAGATCACTGAATTTATGCCATCCTCCCTCTCCTTGAGGTTGGTACTGATCAGGGGAAGACCATTGAAAAAGCTCAATATATTGAGTTAAGACATTATCGCCACACTTTAACATAATAACATGAGGCATATAAGCATCTGGATGGACTCCAAAGATTTCTGACCAACCCCGCTCCCCGGCAGTTGGGATGGGGTCTCGCTTAACCTCCCAATCAAACTCTGCATCGAATACTTCCATTAAAAAGCTAGCTGCTTCTTGGGCATTTGGGACAACAATGCCAATATGATCTAATCCCATGTTAGTTGGAATCCCTGTTCCTGGAGTGGCTGGGGAAGGAATATTATGTGTATGATTAATTTTATTCATAGTTGCTTTCCTTTTCATAATAGATATCAATGTGTTCGCTTTTAGGGTTAAGAATGGGCGGGCTTTGAATGCTTAAAAAGAGGGTGCGTGTTTGGGTATGAAAGCCATGAACCACGCCTGCAGGAATAACAATGCGTTTGTTAGCATTATACTCAATATTCTTCTCGCCCAGCATAAACGTACCTGAACCAAGTATAATATAGATAACTGCGCTGCTATTCTTATGATAATGAGGTCGGTATTCTGCTTGGGGTTGTAGCTCCACAAGCTCTAGATTTTCTAGGGTCTCCTGACCCATTCCTGCAGAAGCAAGCAAATTAGCGTCTGAGGCAGAAGAAAATATACCCAGTTGATATAAGTCAAAGATTTCTTCTTTTCCATCCGTATTTTTGCTTGTTACTCGCCGATAAGGAATGGCCTTAAGGATATGATATCTGGGAATATTCTCATTGCTTTTAAAGCAACTTTTTAACTTAATTGAAGTTTGTATAAAGAGATTACATAAATTAGAAGTATGTTTCATTTGCAGCCTTATTCCCTTGTTTATGCTACTTTATTTAATTTCTGCTCATCCGCTTCAACCAAGCTATAGGCTAGGTAACAGCATGCATCATAGATGTTCAGTTTATGGAGAGAAGTTAGGTTATTTGCCATAGTTAGAAAATTAACAATTCTATCAGCAACTTGTTGCTTAATGAAATCATTCCATTGGGTAAGAGGATCTTGATATTTTAATGCCTCCATAAATAAAATGGCACTGCCTGAGTTAGAAAGCCATTCGGGCAAGACAGTCACATTGTTTTTAAAAGCTTCAGTAATAAGATTTTTTTCCCTAAATACATCGTTGGCGCCTGATATGATAAAAGGACTACTTAAGGAAGAATTAGCCAAAGTATTTGAAATTAAAGCCTTTAAAACTTTTTCCGTTATGGTATAACGCGTAGCACAAGGACAAAATATATCTCCTTGTACCTGGCTAAGAAACTGCAATAGAAACTCTTCAGAAGATTCTCCTAGCTTACGTTTAGTGAAATGAAGAGCCTGCGGTGAGGCCAGTAAATAAGTATCAAGATCTAAAGATAGTAAGGGGTCTATGTCAATGCCTTCAGGATTATAAATATACCAATCCCGTTCACAAATACCCACAATATCATAAGCCGATTGCGCCCAATAGCAGAAAGCTCTAGCTACTTTACCGAGCCCTTGAATGATAAGCTTGGGTTTAGTGTTTTTTACCTTTACGCCTGTTTCTATGGTTTTAAAGAGGCTATAGCCTGTTATAGTTTGCTCTACAGTAAAAAAATCATTCTCAGGAAAGTAGAGGCACTGGTTAAATTTATCGATATCGACCTTAATTCCTTCAGTTTTCTCCACCATGTTAGCTAGACAGATAAAGGGAGATTTTATATCTGCTACTTCCTTTAAATGGACGGTGATATCTTTGGTAGTTGTATTAAGATCGCCTCCTGTGCACCATTCATTTTTTATGATTTCACTGTTGTCATATAAGAAGCGTTTTAATACAGATATAGCCGCAGGATGGGCAGGATCAAATTTTATCCCTCCTTTTCCTCCGCCAAAGATCGAATGCTGTAAGGAATTTTTTAAGCTCATCGTGTAGGCAAGATCTTTGACCTCTTGCAAACAGGCAGATTCATGCATAAACAAACCGCCTCCTGCAACCCCGTTAACCACATTATGGATAACAATCCAGCCAATAGCCCCTGTGTTTTCTTTATCTTGCCAGGTGATAATTTTATGTGCTTTATTGATTATAGGATTCCGCATATGACATGTTCTCCTTTTTATCTATTACATTTTTAAGAGTAACTTAGATAAAAATCATAAGTATAAAAAACGAATTTAGGTTAATATATGTGAACTTATGGACAGCAATAGACTGCGATACTTTCTTGTCGTTGCAGAGATAGAAAATATTAGGAAGGCGGCAGAAGCGCTGCATATCACTCCTAGCGCGCTTTCTAAAGCACTCAAGCAACTAGAGTATGAAACAGGAACTACCTTACTGGTTCCTGCTGGACGAGGGATTTCTATCACTGAAAGCGGTCGAGAACTAGCTAGGCGAGCCCGTCCTCTTATGGAAGATTGGGAGAAGCTAAGACATGAGCTTAGGGAAAAAAAGAATAGTAATGCCCTAACCGCTAAACCTCTTCGCATCGGTTCTTTCGAAATATTTTCTACTTATTTTTTGCGATGCTTAATAGATTCTTTATCAAAAATAAATGAACTTATACTTTACGAACTGACTCCTAGCGAAATAGAAAGAAGCCTTTTAGAGTATGAAATTGATTATGGGATTACGAATCTCCCTATTCCTATGGCAGGTATTTTACATCAGCGAATAGGTTTTTACGAACTAAGGATCTATGGACGCGAAGATGTATTTGGTAAAGTCCCTTTTTCAGCTCTTCCCTTTGCAGCACCAATTACTCCTATTTTAAACTCTCCAAGTGATATAAAAACATTGGATGGCTGGCCGGATGATCAGGCAGACCGCTGCATAAAATATAAGGTAGACATGTTGGAGTCTGCGCTTGAGCTATGTCGACAAGGGAAGGCCGTAGCCTATTTACCATCTTTTATGGTTAAACTGCATAATAATACGGTAAAACCTTCCTATAATCTTCAAGCACTACCTTTCCCGAAAGAGATGCTACCTAAAAGACAAGCTATATACCTTACTAAAAGAAAATCTGATCCTTCTGATAAAACCTCTGCAGGAATCGCGCAGGCAATAGCCTCTTTATTTTAACTTCAGAGCCCCTCAAAAGCATTTCATAGTGATAAATTGGCTGTGTTTCTTGACAAAATATCTTGCAGTTTTATGGTTAATTTGCTACCTATAAATCATAGTGCGGTCGTGGCGGAATTGGTAGACGCGCAGCGTTGAGGTCGCTGTGGGGGAGACCCCGTGGAAGTTCGAGTCTTCTCGACCGCACCATATCTCAGAGAAATATAATTCCTAACTCTATGCGCTAAACCCACCATCGGCAAGAAGGCCTGTTCCTGTAATATAGGCGGCTTCAGGGCTCGCTAGAAAAGCAACTAAACTTGCAATCTCTTCCCCTTTACCATATCGCCCCACAGCAACAGTGCTCGCCAGCATTTTGCCTTGCTCACTATTGGCAGGATTCATATCGGTATCGATAGGACCAGGACGGACATTATTGATTGTAATGCCTCGTGGTCCCAACTCGCGCGCTAAACCACGTGTTAAACCATCGACAGCTGCTTTAGTCATTGTATAGGAGGGCACCAGGGAAAGCGGAGTAGCTACTCATACAGCTACCAATATTAATAATACGACCACCTTTTTTCATATGTTTAAGGGCCTCTTGCGTGGCAACAAAAATTGCTTTTATATTGACGCTTACCATACGATCAAAATCCTCAAGTGTATATCCTTCTATTGCGCCATTAACTGCGATCCCAGCATTGTTCACCAGGATATCATTTAATGGTTTGGTTAATGGCAGCGATGATTTCTGTTGTATTGCCACTATCAGCCTTAATGGCGATCGCTTTCCCGCCTATTGCTTTTATTTCAGCAACCACTTGCTCTGCTTTAGCGGGCGAGGTGGCATAAGTGATCGTAATGGATGCGCCGTCTTTGGCGAGTTTTTTGGCGATAGCGGCTCCCATGCCACGGGATGCTCCTGTAATAAGCGCTATTTTATTTTGAAGTTTACTCGTCATAAAGGTCTCCGTTATGGTGGGGATATAAAAAACCATATCTATAATGGTAGTCAATAATGAGGCAGGGTCAACTAAGGTGAAACTTCCCTATGAGACCATGTATTTTTTAGACAGGAGTCAATGATGGACAAAATAAGATGTGTTTGGGTACCGTTGGACAAACCCGATTACCAAGCTTATCATGATGAAGAATGGGGGGTTCCTGTCCATGATGATCAACACCATTTTGAAATGTTGATTTTAGAGGGGGCTCAAGCCGGTCTTAGCTGGTATACAATTCTTAAACGCAGAGAAGGATATCGCCAAGCATTTGCTAATTTTGATCCTGTAAAGGTTGCCAATATGACCGATGCAGAGTTAGAGAGTATTCTGGTAAACGGTAATATTATTCGCAATCGTTTAAAGGTTTTTGCAACGCGTAAGAATGCTCAGGTTTTTCTTACTATTCAAAAGGAATTTGGTTCATTCGATCGCTATATTTGGGCTTTTGTGGGGGGTAAGCCCGTGGTTAATCGGCCTGCCTCTATGAAAGATGTGCGTGCTAGTACCCCAGAATCTGATGCTTTATCCAAGGATTTGAAAAAGCGTGGGATGAGTTTTGTGGGGTCGACCATTATATATGCTTATATGCAGGCCATTGGTATGGTGGATGATCACCTGATTGGATGCTTTAAAGAAAGAAAGGGCGCTGCTCCTAGGATGACGCAGGGTGTCGATATTATGTGAGTGATGGTTTGTCATGTCGAGTTCCCGGCTCTTTGGCCGGGAAGGAAGACTCTTTTTCCGGGCAACCGAAGGGCGACCCGCAATCTCGAATTTACCTCAGTCCTCTCTTGTCATCTCGAGATCCTGGCTTTTCGGCCCGGAAAAGAGGGGTGGGTGATAAGAGCGGCCGCGAAAAAAGGCATGACTTCAACCAAAAATCCTAAATTACCGCAAGAGTTTTACGAACCACATCCAGTAAAGAGGAGCCTGGGGTAAATAGTGCCGTCACTCCCGCATCTAACAGATATTGATGGTCTTGCGGAGGTAAAATTCCCCCGCAAATGACTTTAATATCATCGGCGCCTGCTTTTTTAAGCTCCTCAATTAATGATGGGATTAAAGTTTTATGACCTGCCGCCAAAGATGAAATCCCGACCACATGGACGTCGTTCTCAATGGCTTGTTTGGCTGCTTCGCCAGGCGTGAGAAAGAGTGGAGCAAGATCCACATCAAAGCCAGCATCCGCAAAGGCAGTGGCAATAATTTTAATGCCGCGATCATGTCCATCCTGACCCAATTTTGTCAAAAGAATTCGCGGTTGACGGCCATTTTCTGTTGCAAATTGTTTGATTTGATCTTTTAATTCTTTAAAATTTGGATCATCAGTCATGGCGCGTTGCCAAACTCCAGTCAGGGTTTTTACAGGGGCTTGATAACGCCCAAATACGTCTTCCAAGGCGAGAGAAATTTCGCCTAACGTGGCCCGAGCTCGGGCGGCCTTAATGGCAGCCTCTAACAGATTTGCCTTTCCTTTGGCGGCCTCTTGCAGCTCCATCAAACATTTGTCAACGACTGTTTGATCTCTTTGCTTTTTTATGGTTGCCAGGTTTTCTAATTGTTGGCCTCGGACGGCATCTGTATCGATTTCCAAGATTTCAACAGTAGGTTGAGAATCGCTTTGATATTTATTGACACCAACAATAATGTCTTCTTGATTATCTAACCGGATTTGCCGTTCAGCCGCGGCTTCTTCAATCCGACGTTTGGGGATGCCTAATTGGATTGCCTTTGTCATACCACCAAGTTCCTCAATTTCAGCCATATACGCGCGGGCTTTATCAATTAAAGCTTGGGTTAGAGATTCGACGTAATAGCTGCCTCCTAACGGATCGACAACTTTGCTAATATTTGTTTCTTCTGCAATAATTAATTGAGTGTGACGCGCTACACGGGAACTTTGCTGAGTCGGCAATCCCAAGGCTTCATCATAAGAGTTTGTATGAAGAGATTGAGTTCCGCCGAAGACAGCCGCCATAGCTTCAATGGTCGTGCGGATCACATTATTAAGCGGATCTTGGTAGGTAAGGCTGACGCCAGACGTTTGGCAATGGGTTCGTAACATTAAGCTTTGGGGATTTGTTGGATTAAATTGTCCCATCAACTCATACCACAGCGTTCGAGCAGCCCTCAGCTTTGCGACTTCGCTAAAAAAATCCATCCCTATCCCAAAGAAAAAAGATAATCGGGGGGCAAACTCATCTATTTCTAACCCCATCTTTAAGGCGGCCCGTACATACTCCAAACCATCTGCCAAGGTATAGGCTAGTTCCTGTGCTGGGGTGGCGCCTGCTTCATGCATGTGGTAGCCAGAAATTGAAATGGGATTAAAGCGGGGGATAGTCTTAGCGCAATAGGCGATAATGTCACCGACGATGCGCATGCTAAAGTTAGGTGGATAAATGAAAGTATTGCGTACCAAAAATTCTTTTAAGATATCATTTTGTAGGGTACCTGACAGTTTGTCTTGAGAAACGCCTTGTTCTTCGGCAGCGACAATATAAAAGGCCATAATCGGGATAACGGCGCCATTCATTGTCATGGAAACACTCATTTTATCCAGGGGGATTCCATCAAATAGGCGCTTTATATCCTCAACGGTATCAATGGCGACGCCAGCTTTACCCACATCGCCGGCTACGCGGCGGTGATCAGAATCGTACCCTCGATGGGTGGCCAGATCAAACGCAACCGATAAAGCTGTTTGACCGTCCCTTAAACATTCATGATAAAAAGCGTTCGTGGCTTCAGCTGAAGAAAAGCCGGCATACTGCCGAATAGTCCAAGGACGATTGGTGTACATGGTTGCTCGAACGCCGCGCGTATAAGGGGGAATGCCTGGGAAAGAAGTTTCACTGCTGGGTGTGGTTGTATAAAGTGGACTTAAAGAAATACCGTCCGTGGTTTGCCAATCAAGAGATCCAACGGATGTGTTCTTTAACTCTTTCTCGGCAAGGCTTTTCCACTGATTTTCCATGATTTCTCTGCTATCAGATTCTTTTAAAAATTATATCGCAGTAAATCTTAACAAAAAACATCTAAAATCTTATAATTTCCCTCAGGCATTTTTAGGTCTTTGATTTTGTTTGCTTTCACCCATTGATAGCCAGGCTGTCCTTCTTTTAACTTAATCTCGCCCGTCCATTTTTTACAGGAAAACAAAAGAATCGTCACATGGGCATGAGGATAGAGATGGGTGGCAAAGCGAAGGGGGGTTAGATCACCAACATTGATTATAAGGTCAATTTCTTCAAAAATCTCGCGGCAGAGGGCTTGTTCGGGTGTTTCATTTGGTTCAATTTTCCCGCCTGGAAATTCCCAATAAAAGGGATAATAAGTTGTTTCGGGACGTTGTACAATTAAAATTTCGCCGCCATCATTTTCTAAAGCCAGGGCGACCACGGTTAGATGTTTCATGTTAAGTCCTATTTAATTTATCTTTAGCAATCACCATCTAGACTCAAGGAAGGGATCCGTGTCAAGGCCGGACTATCTCGAAAGTGACGCAGGTTCTCATTTCAAGCCGATAAAAATTCTTTGACAGTTTTAATAATAATTTCTTCAAGAGTTTCATGTTTTGATGTTTGCTGGGACTGAGTGATGGCTTCTTCCATTTCCTTGGATCGGCTCACCATAAGTTGGAGCATTTGATGTAAAGCGTCTGGGTAAAGTTTTAGGATGGGCTCTAATTCTGTTTTGGAATACCTGTAAAGTAAAACATTTGTTTTAGCAATAACATCGGCAGTTCTTGATTTACCCAAAAGGAATCCCTGTTCACCAAAGTAATCGCCACTATAAAGGAGTCTTGATTGTTGATCAGTGAGAAGAATTTCAACGGTCCCTTCGCCTATAATATAGAGTGCTCTGTCTTTGTCTCCTTTATGGATAATGGGGGTTGCTGCAGGCACAAAAGTGGGGCGGGAGAGGGCTATAATTTTCTGTAGTTGGTGGTCAGAAAATCCTTGGAATAAATTGGATCGTTGTAGGTGTTGTTGCTGCTCAGAGAACTCTTTTTCGACCAACGGCTGATTGCCTCGGACAATTCCATACTCACCCAATCCTTCGGATATTCTTAAGTCATAAGCGTGAAGCTCTTGCCGCAACGCATCAATAATGCTGTGACGAGTTTGCCAACGCTGTTCCTGATTTGCAAGGCCATAACGGACAAAGTAATTGACGCCGCCTGCATCCAGGGTGCGAGCAAGAACTTCAGCATAGAACTGACGCGCTGTGCTGTGGCGATGCAAAGCGGTTTCCACAATACGTTGTACGCGATGGGATGGAATATCATGATTAATAGAAATCTGAAACTCATCAACAGCCCAGGCCCTACCTTGGCCAAAGTTTTGAATGGCAGTCGCGAGGACGCGACCGTTATTAATAATGATTTTAGTGTTGGTGAGCGTCAAGAGTTCGGTGTGGCGCCATCCAATGTCGGTGATTTTTCCTTCTATAGCGTCGTCGAGCTTAATCCAGTCTCCAATTTTATAAAGTCTATCTAAATCAATAATAATAGACGCAGCTACATCTCCGACGAGACCTTGAAGTGCAATGGCAAGGCCAGCTGTAATAAGGCCGCTGGCCGTAATAATAGCATTAACGTCAAGGCCAAGGGTTCCTACTGTAATAACAAATACTAAGGTAAAGACAATTAATATATTCACAATGACAATAAAAAGATGGGAAATTTTGAGTTTAAAATTTTCACGAATGCCAGGCCAAATAAAACGATTGAGCAGTCTTAAGAGGATCCATGTCGAAAACATCAACAGCAGAATCTCTGTGCCCTTTTTGAACCAAACCACTTGGTTTGGATTAGGAATTAAATATAAGATAGCCGCCACAATGGTGGTTATTGTGCTGATAAATAAGGACAGATAAATGATGCGCTTCATTTACTTAAAGTCTCTTTAGGGTTAAAGGGCGAAAAGTCACACAAATTCTATCAATAAATATATCATTACGGCGTTAAAAAATGGTTATGATGGATCACTTAACCACCGGTTTTATAATAGTGGCCATGATAGTTGATATTTACTTGCCATACATCCGCTCGATAAGGCAGCGTAACCGATATAATGTGGGGCACAAGTCCTTCTACACTCAAAAGACTTGTTTCGAGATTTTTAGTCTGCATGTCGCAGCTTAAACTGGTCCCTCTACTGATACAATTTGTTAACCGCGGCTGACTATAGGCGGTCGGAATATTAGCGCGCAGTGTTACGGTGGTACTCTCAATGGTTTGGGCTACACTTAATTTTTCAAACTGCGTTGACTGGCTGAAGGTTATCAATCCCAAATAGGCAAGTATAATTTTTTGTGTGGCTTGTGCCTTCATTGATACTTCCCACTTTCTGGCTTATTTATATGCTTACAGTGTTAGGCAAAAGCTGTTAAAATGAAGTTAAAAAAGAGTTATCAAAGGTTTAAATATGTGGTCTTCGTACCACGGAATGAAAAGATTCTTTATTTTTTTAGTCGAATTTGTTTTGTTTTTAAAACAGGGAGTGCTATTACTTATAGCCATCAATAACTTAATTAACTGACAGCCCCTGCCATGTCGAATTTAGATGAAATCGATTTACAAATACTTAGTGATCTTCAAAAAGATGGTCGTTTGACCAATGTTGAGCTAGCTCGAAGGGCTGGAATCTCTGCACCACCTTGTTTGCGGCGTGTCCGTGGATTAGAGGAAGCGGGCGTTATCCGAGGTTATCATGCCGATGTAAGTCCTTCTATTTTAGGGTTCGGGGTTGCTGTTTTTGCTCAGGTCGGCCTTCATAGCCAAAATGAGAGTGATTTGCGAGCTTTTGAAGCCAGAATTGCCGATTGGCCACTTGTCAGAGAATGCCATATGGTTGCGGGGGATGCCGATTTTCTGTTAAAAATCGTCGCCCGTAATTGGGATGAATATCAACGATTCTTGTCCAATGAATTAACCTCTACGCCGAACGTCAGAAATGTAAAGAGCAAATTGGTCGTTCGAACTTCTAAACACCTTCCTGGCGTTCCGGTCGAAGAAGTAAATTTGTAAATTTTTGAAGCCCTTATTGAACGCTTTATTATATAATTTTTGAAATTCTGAATTTTTCGTCAAGGATTCTGGTCTGCTGTATTATTGTGAGCAAGATAGGCTAGGGCTGTATAAGGAAGCTTGTACATTATAGTCGACTTATTTATCCAATAAAGTATTAATAGAGAGCACTTTTTTACCACAAACCTCCAATAAAAAAAGGTCCATTCCCCCGACTTGATCCGGGGTCTCGACATCCCATGAAGAATCGCTTGTCGCTTCGAGTTCCCGGCTCTTCGGCCGAGAAAGGGAGAGATTTGTAAAGGGTTTAATCACTCTTCCTCATTCCGGCCTTGAGCCGGAATCTATTCCTATGTTTTGATGACATCGAGGTTCAGGAAGATATAGCTGTGAGAAAGCCATATTGTTTCAAAAAGAGAGGCATGGATGCCGGGGCAAGCCCGGCATGAGGGAATAACTCAATTCTTGACAAAATTTCCCTTTTTCCTGGCAACCGAAGGGCGACCCGGCAACTCGACATCCCATAAAGAATCGCTTGTCGCTTCGAGTTCCCGGCCGAAGAGCCGGGAAAAAGTAAACTATTTGAAAAAATTTTATGAACTTTGAATGTTTTCTTGAAGGCAGCTGCAGAACAAGTTACAGTTAGTTATCTCTTATTTTAGTAGGATTTTTGTGATCGTGTTGGTTGGTCCCACTGTATCTCCCAAAAGCGGAGAAAAGCCAGAGCAATTGGTTGTTTTTCTTCATGGTTATGGGGCGGATGGTGCTAATTTAATAGACATTGCAGACTACTGGGCCGACCTTTTGCCAACTGCTGAATTTATTGCACCGAATGCCATTGAACCCTGTGAAATGGGTTTTGGGTATCAGTGGTTTGGGTTACAAGATTTCTCTCCTTTCAATATTCGCGCTGGGCTTGATCGAGCCACCCCCATCATTGTTAAACAATTGAAAATTTGGTTACATGAACGGAATCTGACACCGGCGGACCTTTGCTTAGTGGGTTTTTCTCAAGGGACAATGATGGCTCTCGATATTATGTTCCATTTACAAGGGGTTAAAGCTGTTGTGGGGTACTCTGGGGCATTTTATCCGCCAATTGGCAATCTGCTCAAAGCCCCTTATCCGAAGATTTTTCTTGCTCATGGTGACATGGATACGGTGGTTCCGTATCTGGCGTTTGTAGAAGCTGTAAGAAATTTACAGAAATTTAGTATTACTCCTGCTACATATACAAGTCACGGTTTAGGTCATAGTATCAATGGAGAAGGACTAAACCGTGGTGGACAGTTTTTGGTAGAGAGTTTGTCAGCAACAGACTCAGTTATATTGACTTAATTGACAGAAAGGCAAGATATGTCACGCAAAAAGATAGCTCTCGTTGGAAGTGGAAATATTGGCGGCACCTTGGCTCACCTTGCAGCCTTTAAGGGGTTAGGCGACATCGTTTTAATCGATATCGCAGAAGGAATTCCTCAGGGTAAGGCTTTGGACCTCTCACAAGCCATGGCCGTGGATGGAATTGATGCCCGGATTGAGGGTAGTAATGATTATTCATCCCTGAAAGATGCTGATGTCGTTATCGTGACAGCGGGCGTTGCCAGAAAGCCAGGCATGAGCCGTGATGATCTGTTGTTAATCAATTCTGGCGTTATTCGCACGGTTGCCACCAACATTAAAAAATATTGTCCGAAAGCCTTTGTAATCGTTATTACAAACCCCCTTGATGTTATGGTTTGGGTCATGCGCGAAGAGTCTGGCTTGGCTCATCATATGGTTGTGGGGATGGCAGGAATTTTGGATAGCGGTCGTTATAAACATTTTCTAGCCGAAGCGATGGGTGTCTCTACCCATGATATTCAAGCTTTTGTGCTGGGAGGTCATGGAGACACCATGGTACCATTGCCGCGCTATACAACTATTTCTGGAATTTCGCTGACCACCTGGGTTGACCGGGGGGCCATTAGTCAAACTAAAGTTGATGAAATTGTAGATCGGACCCGGAATGGTGGGGCTGAAATTGTCAACCTCTTAAAAACGGGCTCTGCTTTTTATGCCCCTGCAGCCTCAGCAATTGCCATGGCTGAATCCTATTTATTTGACAAGAAACACATCTTGCCCTGTGCGTCGTGGTTGACAGGTCAATATGGCGTTACAGATGTGTATGTGGGCGTCCCTGTCGTAATTGGAGCTGGCGGTGTTGAGAAGATTATCGAATTAGAGCTCACAGCTGAAGAAAAAGGCGAATTTACTAAATCTGTTACGGCGGTGCGGACTCTTGTGTCTGACGTTCAAAAAATCACCTCCCAGGCAAGCTAAAGGATTTAACTGATGAATATTCATGAATATCAAGCAAAAGAAGTTCTGAAGAAGTATGGTGCTCCTGTTTCTGCGGGTAAGGTCGCTTTTACAGTACAAGAAGCAGCCACAGCTGCTAAAGAATTAGGTGGCTCTCTGTGGGTGGTAAAGGCGCAGATTCATGCCGGCGGCCGTGGTAAGGCTGGTGGTGTAATTTTATGCAGAACTGTTGAGGAGGTATCCGCAGCTGCTACTAAACTTTTAGGATTAACGTTGGTGACACACCAAACAGGTCCAAAAGGCCAAGTGGTTCGTAAAGTGTATGTGGAATCTGGATGCAATATCGACCGTGAACTGTATGTCAGCCTTGTGCTCGAGCGTAATTCAGGCCGCGTTGCAGTGATTGCTTCCCAAGCCGGTGGTATGGATATCGAAGAAGTTGCAGCAAAAACGCCTGAAAAGATTATTCAATTTAGCTTTGATCCCTCCACAGGCTATAAATCCTATCACGGCCGTAAATTGGCCTATGCCTTAGGATTAGAGGGTGATGCGCAGAAACAAATGCTTAAACTGGCCGAAGCGTTGGTCAAGTCTTACTGTGAATTGGATTGCACTCAGATTGAAATTAATCCGTTGGTTGTGACCAAAGAGGGTAATCTGATTGTTTTAGATGCCAAGGTCTCCTTTGATGATAATGCTTTGTTCCGTCATCCTGATATTGAATCATTGCGCGACCTCGCTGAAGAAGATCCGGCAGAAACCGAAGCACACAAGCATGAATTAAATTATGTGAAGCTTGATGGGACTATTGGTTGCATGGTAAACGGCGCTGGCTTGGCGATGGCAACCATGGATATCATTAAACTTCACGGCGGTGAGCCTGCTAATTTCCTGGATGTAGGTGGGGGTGCCACAAAAGAGCGGGTGTCCGAGGCCTTTAAGCTGATTCTCGCTGACCAGAATGTTAAGGCTGTGCTCGTGAATATTTTTGGTGGCATTATGAAATGTGATGTGATTGCTGAGGGCATTGTTGCGGCGGCAAAGGATATCCAGCTTAATGTTCCGATGGTTGTTCGCTTGCAGGGAACGAATATGGAGCAGGGCCGCAAGATTCTGAATGAGTCTGGTTTAAAAATTATTTCTGAGGGCGATTTGACCCAGGCAGCAGCCAAGGTTGTAGCCGCAATAAAGGAGGCTGCATAATGTCTATTCTTGTCGATAAAAATACAAAAGTTATTTGTCAGGGATTTACAGGCAAAAATGGAACATTCCATTCGGAACAAGCCATTGCCTATGGAACCAAAATGGTTGGGGGCGTGACACCCGGTAAGGGCGGAACTGAGCATTTAGGATTACCTGTTTTCAACACCGTTGGTGATGCCGTCAAAAAGACAGGCGCCACCGCGTCAGTTATTTATGTGCCGGCACCTTATGCGGCAGATTCAATTCTTGAAGCAGCAGATGCTGGTATTGAGTTGATCGTCTGTATTACAGAAGGCATACCGGTTATGGATATGGTGCAGGTTAAACGCGCCCTTGAGGGGACGAAGAGCCGTTTAATTGGCCCTAACTGTCCCGGTATTATCACGCCGGCTCAATGCAAAATTGGTATTATGCCTGGTTTTATTCACAAACCCGGCAAGATTGGTATTGTTTCCCGTTCAGGTACATTGACCTATGAGGCCGTAGCCCAAACCACGGCAGCGGGCTTAGGACAATCGACGTGTGTGGGAATCGGGGGAGACCCTGTCCGTGGCATGAACTTTACAGACGTTCTTGAGATGTTCTGGGACGACGCTCAGACAGAAGGTATCCTCTTTATTGGTGAAATTGGGGGAAATGATGAGCAAGCTGCGGCTGACTATATCGCCCATCAATATGCCAAGGGACGTTATAAACCCGTTGTTGCCTTTATTGCAGGTGTAACAGCACCGCCCGGCCGTCGGATGGGACATGCTGGTGCAATTATTGCCGGCGCCGGCGCCAGTGCTGCTGAAAAAATGGAAGCCTTACGCCGCGTCGGGGTAGATGTTGCTGATTCGCCCGCGACGTTGGGTGAAACCATGGTGCGCGCCATGAAGAATGATAAGGCGGCGACATTGTCAAAGGCGGCTAATGCATAATCGAAAGGGATGGACGATGGACTCTGCTCTCTGACACGAGAAGCAGAGCCAGAGAGAATTTTGGCAGAGGGGGGGTATAGGATGATATTATATAAGGCAGCTTTGACTCGTCCTTGTATGGGCGGGGCGGTTGAAAGTCAGCGCAGCAATCTATTCACATTGATTAAAAGTGCCGGCAAGATTTATTTATTATCGCTTGCATCCCTTTCTTTATTTGCCTTACTTTCCCATGGTTTGTGCGCCTCTTCATCCAATCCTACCGATGATAAGCCTGGTGTATCAGCATCCGAACAGATAGAAGTAACCGACACTGTTGTTATGGAAGCTATGGCTGCCTCTCAAGCTAAATCTCCCATTATTCATGCAGATGCTTTGCGGGTATGGGGAAAATTTAAATCCGGTCGCATTGAACCAAACTACAGTTATTATTTTTGGGCCCGCAATTTAATTATTTGGTTACAAAAAGAAGCTAAAATAAAGATTGATTCAGAAGATACCGTTGCCAAAGTTTTTGCGGTCTTGCATGAAAAAAAGTTGATTTCAACTGATGCAAAATTGGTTTTGACACGGTTTGTATGGGAAAATCTTAAACGGTTAGAAGATCTTTCCCCTGAAGAAAGAGCGATGCCTCAATATCGTGAAGAACAGAAAAGAATTTTTGTTGAAAATTTGAATGAAGTAGAAAAACAGGATAACAAATGACGCGTACTATTGATCCCGAAAGTTTTCTGAGTGGTGCTAATGCCCCTTACATTATTGATTTATGTCAAATGTATGCTCAAGATCCATCCTCGGTTGATGAGGAATGGCGTCGCTTCTTTGATCAGCTGGATCCATCCTTGAGGGCAGGTTTAATTCAGGATGATCGACCACCGATTTGGGGAAAATCTGCCTCTCGCCAGAATTTGACGGCGTCTAATTATTCTGGATCTCCCGTAACGCCAGAGACTATTCGTGATTCTATCCGAACTTTAATGTTAATTCGTTCTTATCGTGTGCGTGGCCATTTGAATGCGAAGCTTGATCCCTTGGGATTAGATAATAGATTGGATCATACGGAACTTTTACCTCAAAGCTATGGTTTCACGGCGGCGGATATGCAAAACACCGTCTTTGTTGATAATGTTTTAGGGATGGAAACGCCGACAGTTCAGGAAGTCTATGATAAACTGAAGGCTGTTTACTGTAATACGATTGGTATTGAGTTCATGCACATCCAGCATCCCGATCAGAAAAGTTGGATTCAAGAACGGGTAGAAAATACGTCATCAGATCAACGCGTTGATAATGAAGATCGTCTTGAAATCTTGAAAAACTTGATTGCCGGTGATTCATTTGAGCGATTTTTGCAAGTTAAATACCCGGGTGTAAAGCGATTTGGGTTAGAAGGTGGGGAGAGCCTAATTCCCGCTTTGACCGCCATGGTGGATCGGTTAGCTGATGAAGGTGTTGATAAGATCGTTATTGGAACAGCGCATCGCGGACGATTGAACGTTTTATCGAACATTTTTAAAAAGCCCAATGAAGAGATTTTCGCTTACTTTCAAGGGGGGGACGTTGATCCTGAATCCTTCCAGGGGAGTGGCGATGTTAAATATCACTTAGGGTACTCGGTAAAACGTGAAGTCCGTGGAAGAGATATTCATTTAAGTTTGATGCCGAATCCTTCTCACCTTGAGGCCGTGAATCCGGTGGTTTTAGGGAAGGTTAGGGCTGAGCAAGACACGCATGGCGATGCGTCCCGGCGTCGAACTGTTGCTGTTTTGATGCATGGCGATGCGGCTTTTGCGGGACAGGGCCTTGTTGCAGAAACATTAGATTTGTCAGGCCTTAAGGGCTATACCACCGGCGGGACAATTCACGTTATTATTAACAATCAAATTGGGTTTACCACCAGTCCACCCCTTTCGCGGTGTTCCCCTTATAGTTCTGATATTGCTAAGTCGATTCAAGCGCCGATCTTTCACGTGAACGCTGATGATCCAGAGTCTGTGGTTTGGGCCATGCGATTGGCTGTCGATTTTCACCGTCAATTTGCCATGGACGTGGTGCTGGACCTTATTTGTTATCGTCGGAATGGGCACAATGAAATTGATGAACCGAGTTTTACTCAGCCGGCCATGTATCGTCATATTAACGATCATCCTTCAACCTTTAAGATTTATTCCAAAAAATTAGTGGAAAATGGCCTGTTAACGGATGTGCAGGTTAAAGAACTGGTTGATGATTATGAAAATGGCCTGCGTCAAGTTTTTGAAACCCTTGATGAAAAGAAGACAAGGTTCTTAATTTCTAAACCTCAGTGGCTGGAAGGGGCTTGGAAAGATATTAAGTCTCCTAAATTGGTCAACGATGAAGAGGATATGGTTCCTAAGACAGGCGCAAAAGTCGAGCATTTAGAAAAGATCGCGGAAGTTTTAACGCGGGTGCCTGCCGACTTAAAAATTAACAGTCGTCTCCAACGCGTTTTAAAAGCAAAACAAGAGTCGTTGGAAGCTGGCGAAAATCTGGATTGGGCTTGCGGGGAAGCCTTGGCCTTTGGAAGTTTGCTCATGGAAGGGAAGCGGGTTCGCCTGAGCGGTCAGGATGTAGGACGCGGGACGTTTTCTCACCGTCATGCTGTTTGGGTGGATCAAGAAACAGAACGCAAGTATTTGCCTCTCAATAACCTTTCAGAAGATCAGGCCATATTCAGTATTGTGGACAGTCCGTTAGCAGAAGCCTCAGTCCTGGGATTTGAATATGGTTATAGCTTGGCTGATCCCTATGCCTTGGTACTGTGGGAAGCACAGTTTGGGGACTTTGCTAACGGTGCCCAAGTTATTATTGACCAATTTATTTCAGCTGCTGAACATAAATGGCAGCGGTTATCTGGACTTGTGATGTTATTGCCGCATGGATATGAAGGGCAGGGGCCAGAGCATTCTTCTTGCCGCGTTGAACGCTATTTACAGCTGTGTGCGGAAAGCAATATGCGCGTGGTTAACTGTACAACACCGGCTAACTATTTCCACGCCTTACGCCGTCAGATTATTAGTAAGACGCGCAAACCGCTGATTGTTGTCGCACCGAAAACTTTGTTGCGTCACAAACTAGCCGTGTCGAAAATTGAAGATATGCTTGAAGCAACGACCTTTAAGCCTGTCATTGAAGATACAACGGTTAAGAAAGATAAAGTTAATCGGGTAATCTTATGCAGCGGTAAGGTTTATTACGAACTTTATCAAGAACGTGAGGCACAACACTTGGATGATGTGGCCTTAATCCGCTTGGAACAATATTACCCATTACCTGAAAAGCATTTGATTGAGACCTTAAAGCCATATGCGAGCCGCGCCGAATTTATTTGGTGCCAAGAAGAGCCGGAAAATATGGGAGCATGGTTCTTCCTTGATCGTCGTCTAGAACGATTGTTAGAGGGAATGGAGGCACGATCAACACGCTTTAAATATGCAGGTCGAGTCGAGGCAGCATCTCCTGCAACCGGCAACGCGAGCCGCCATGAAAGTGAGCAAAAAGCCTTAGTTCATCAGGCGTTGGGCGTTCGCGGCACCCAGCTAAAAGAAGTTAGTTAAAGATATTTGTAACGTAAATTTGGAGTAGAGGGAATGGCAGAGCATAAGGAAATTAAAGTTCCACCGTTGGGTGAATCAGTCAGTGAAGCAACCGTTGCGCGCTGGGTTAAAAAGGAAGGGCAAGCCGTTACGGTCGATGAAATTCTTGTGGAATTAGAAACAGATAAGGTAACACTAGAAGTTACCGCTCCGGCCAGTGGGGTTTTATCCAAAATTCACCATCCCGAAGGCGCCACTGTTAAGGTAGGACAGATGCTTGGCGTGGTGGAGGTGGGCGCCCAAGCTGCTGTAAGTGCGGCTCTACCAGAAGAGAAAGCTGAACGGGTGGCTGCAAAAACTACTGTGGTAGAAGAGAAGGTTTTGACAGCTAAAGTTGCTGATGAAAATGGTCCAGCCGTTCGCAAAATTGCAGAAGAAAAAAATGTTAATCTGTCCTCCGTTACTCCCACAGGTAAAGACGGACGAGTAACCAAAGGTGATGTTATTAATCACCTTGAGACACCTGCCAGACATCAAGCAGTTGCTCGCAATAGTGAAGGTCGGGAAGAGCGCGTGAAGATGACACGGTTACGTCAACGTATTGCCGAGCGCTTAAAGCACGCTCAAGATACAGCCGCAATTTTGACAACCTTTAACGAAGTCGATATGACAGCTGTTTTTGATATACGAAATCGATACAAGGATTCATTTGAAAAAAAGCACGGTGTTAAGCTCGGCTTTATGTCCTTCTTTGTGAAGGCTGCGATACAAGCGTTAAGACAAAGCCCAGAAATCAATGCTGAAATCAATGGCGATGAAATCATTTATAAGAACTATTATGACATCGGTGTGGCGGTTTCTGCCCCTCAAGGTCTCGTTGTCCCCGTGGTGCGCGATGCTGATCAATTGAGTTTTGCTGGCATTGAAAAGGAAGTTAGCCGTTTAGGCACGCAGGCCCGCGATGGTAAGCTGACCATAGATGAAATGACCGGAGGCACCTTTACCGTATCGAACGGTGGTATTTTTGGATCTTTGATGTCAACGCCCATCCTAAATTCTCCTCAAACTGGTATTCTGGGCATGCATAAAATTCAGGACCGCCCCGTTGCCATCAATGGTCAAGTTGTTATCCGTCCCATGATGTACATTGCATTGTCCTATGACCATCGTTTAATCGACGGTCGCGAAGCGGTAACCTTCTTGGTTCGCATTAAGGAAAATATTGAGAACCCAGAACGTTTACTATTGGATGTTTAAGGCGCTGATGAATGAAATCTTGATCATAAAGTAAGGAAATACAATGTCAGAACAGTTTGATTTAGTCGTCATCGGGGCAGGGCCAGGGGGATATGTAGCTGCCATTAAAGCCGCCCAGTTAGGTATGAAGGTGGCCTGTGTAGACAAGCGCTCTATGGCTGGTGGAACGTGCTTGAATATAGGATGTATTCCCTCCAAGGCCTTGCTAACTTCCTCTCATAAATACTGGGAAGCGCGCGAGCATTTCGATAATCACGGTATTATAGTTGATGTCAAAATTGATATCAAGAAAATGCAGCTGCGCAAGACCAATGTTGTGACAGAGCTCACAAAAGGTGTGGCATTTTTATTCCGGAAAAATGGTGTGACTTTTATTAATGGTTCTGCCTCCATTAAATCGTCCACCCAAGTTCAAATTGAAGGTGGCGCAACATTGGAAACGAAGAGTATTCTAATTGCCACGGGTTCTGTATCGGCGACTTTACCCAATATTGACATTGATGAGGAACATATTGTAACCTCCACCGGCGCTTTGGATTTTGAAAAAGTTCCAAAACATCTGGTTGTTATTGGGGGCGGCGTCATTGGCCTTGAATTGGGCTCCGTTTGGGCTCGTTTGGGCGCAGCCGTTACCGTGGTTGAGTATTTTGATAGAATTGTGCCCAGTATCGATTCCGAAGTGGCGACCGCTTTTCAAAAAAGCTTAGTGGCTCAAGGAATCGTATTTAGGCTCGGCCGTAAGGTTGTTAACATTGTCAAACAACCAAAGGAATTAGCGCTGCACGTGATGCCAGCAAATTCCGATACAACCGACATGCCCGAAATCATTACGTGTGATAAGGTGCTGGTTGCGACCGGTCGTCGTCCTAATACTGATGGTTTAGGACTACAAAGTGTTGGAATTGAGACGGATAAGCGTGGTTTTGTAACCGTTAATACACATTATCAAACGTCTGTTGCCAACATTTTTGCTATTGGCGATGTTATTCCTGGTCCAATGTTGGCCCATAAAGCCGAAGAAGAAGGCATTGCGGTTGTGGAATATTTGGCGGGACAGACGGCCCATGTTAATTATGACGCTATCCCAAGTGTAATTTATACACAGCCAGAAGTTGCCAGTGTTGGCCTTACTGAAGATCAGGCAAAAGAGCAAGGGCTTACTTACAAAATTGGGAAATTCCCCTTCTTAGCTAATAGTCGCGCTAAAGCTACAGGTGACACCACAGGGTTTGTTAAAATTGTGGCCGATGCAAAAACGGACAAAGTGTTAGGAGTTCACATTATAGGAGAGCAAGCGGGTAACATGATCGCTGAGGCGACCCTTGCCATGGAATTCTGTGCGTCCTCAGAAGATATTGCTCGCACCTGCCATGCACATCCAACCCATTCAGAGGCTTTGAAAGAAGCAGCTATGGCAACTTATAGCAAAGCAATCCATATCTAGTTTTTAAAGAATGGTAAGTTTTATCTTACCATCCTTGCTGTCTTCAAACTCAAAATAGCATTTTTTGCCACTTTAATAAACCAAACGACATAACGCTAATCCTGGTGCTGTGGTTGCAGATATAAGTTGTTGCACTAATTTAAAACTCTTTTTTCACAGCCCCAGGCTTATTATCAGAATTGAGGATTTCTATGAAATCCGGCACCGTCAAGTTAAGTTTTATAGATGGTAAAGATGTGTTTAATTAGCCTCATTAGGCGCAAAGGAGCTCTTGAGCCGCCTCAGACCAGATGGTTCAGGCGGCCCTAAAAGCATCTTTTCTTTCGGTGGCTTTTTTCAAATATCGTCCCACCTCAACGGCAAAAAGATTACGAACTTTTCCCATAAGGGCTAATGTTCTCTGTACACCCTGCGGCGAGTTAAACTTAATCAGATATTTCTCTTTGGGACGTGTCGGCTGAGGAGCGTTTTCAACACGATTGTTTAACCGCTTATGTAATCCATGTTCGGTATCCCGGAACATAACCTATATTGGTTTTCGGTAACTTTTCAATTTGTCCGTGACAATTACTCTGGGATTAGGGTGGTTCCCCACTAACCGGCTTAAAAACCTAATTGCGGATTTTTTATTCTGGGATTTTTGATGAGTCAAAGCGACCATTTTCTTTTTCCCAGACAAGTTCTTAGATTAACTTGCACACTGCGTTAAAAAAGATTTTTATGCAATTGCCCTGGCCTGCAACAGGACCCTTCTTTTTTTAATTCTTGAATTTATCTTTTTACTCCCTATATATAAGAATAGAACCATGCTTATTTAAGAAAAATATTATGCATATAAAGAAAAATACAAGGTTAGCATTGTTTTATTTGGGATTAGTTACCTGCGCCTTCAATGCCGCTGCTGCGGAAACATCTTTGTCAAACAAGAGGCAACCTTCTGATAAACTTAAGCTACCAAAGGATGCCGGACTAACCGTGAGTCTCCCTGTTAACCACCTACAGATTCATGGACCAGATAGCCATCAAGTTAAGCTTATCTTAAAAGTTCCTAAGGACTTTAAACCCCTACAACCTTTAGATGGCTCAAGCCATTTGCTTGAATTTATCCCCCGAGGTGATGACCAATTTAACTGGTCTGAGATATTAACCGCGAATATTATTGTTGGAAAAGCGCTCCAGGCCGATACTCTGCTGAAAATTATGGTTGAGGATTTGAAAGTAAATGCTGGTGCTATAGAGATTTTAAAAATGCGCGTTGAAAAATACGACCATTATACTATGGCTGAAGCCGCTCTTATTTATCAGCAAAAAGGAAGAGAAGATGTCGTTTATTTCAGAGCCTATTCCGGCCCATTTGATTTGGTATGTACGCAATATGCTGTGGCTCTCAGGCCTAGTGAAACGCCACAAAAAGCACTCAAGCGCGCCCAGAAGGCCTTGGACGAATATACAGTATTGGCAGACGTTAAGGAAGTTAACGGCGAGTGGATCGAGAATAAATAACGGCACCGTCAAGTTAACTTTTGTAGATAGTAAAGATGTGTATAATTGGACTAATTAGATGCAAAGGAGCTCTTGAGCCGCCTCAGACCAGAGGGTTCAGGCGGCCCTAAAAGCATCTTTTCTTTCGGTGGCTTTTTTCAAATATCGTCCCACCTCCACGGCAAAAAGATTACGAACTTTTCCCATAAGGGCTAATGTTCTCTGTACCCCCTGCGGTGAGTTAAACTTAATCAGATATTTCTCTTTGGGACGTGTCGGCTGAGGAGCGTTTTCAACACGATTGTTTAACCGCTTATGAGATCGATGTTTGGTGTCCCGACACATAATCTATATTAGTTTTCGGTAACTTTTCAATTTGTCCATGACAATGACTCTGGGGTTAGGGTAGTTCATCAACAACCGCCTTAAAAACCTAATTGCCACTTTTTTATTCCGGCGCTTGTGAAAAAAGACATCCAATTCATATCCACTAGAATCGACTGCACGCCACAAGATAAACATCTCTCCCTTGATCTTCACAGTCATTTCCTCAATGTGCCCCTTATCAGAAGGTCTCCTCTCTCGTTTTTTGATGACGTTTCTGAAATGGCTTGAAAATTTGATGCTCCAAGATCGAATTGTCTCACAGCTAACAAGAATTCTTCAGGAAGCTATTTGCTCCTCAATATCTGGATAGCTGTTATTAAACCGATGATAAATCCATACAGCCTGACTAATAATAGAAATAGGAAACCGATGACGACGCGGAGCGGCTGATAATGCCATATTCCAACCCTTTAAACCTTTTGCCCAAAACTACTACACCCGCTCATCACTTCCTAGGTTAACTTGACGGTGCCGTTTCATAAGTAATTTTTCAGTCGTTTTTATCATTCGCGAAAATATCCTAAGGACCCACTTTAGGATATAATATTCCGCAATATTTCAAGGCTTGTGTAATAGTGGCAGGCGGGGTACACTAAAATTACTGTGACGTTAATTTTGGTTTCAATTGTCCAAAGGCTTGAAAACTGTGGGTTTTAGGGGCATATATCCCTCATAATCCAAAAGTCAGTTTTTATCCGAGGATTTTTTGTTTTTTGACCTCAAAGTTTTTGGGGAAAGAACCAAGCTAACGGCAAAAATTTGAATTGAAAAAAAATGCTCGAATTTCAGGTCTAAAATACTGGTTTTTAGATGATGAGGGGTATATCTTGAGAAAACCTAACTTTTATTTTGTTGTGGATGATGTCTGATTTGTTTGGCCAAAAGGCAGCAGGGGCTGCCAAGTCTGATTATACTGCTAAGGATATTGAAGTCCTTGAAGGCTTAGAACCTGTTCGTAAGCGCCCGGCAATGTATATTGGTGGCACCGATGAAAAGGCCATGCATCACCTCGTCGCGGAAGTTTTAGATAACTCCATGGACGAAGCGGTGGCGGGCCATGCGAACCGTATTGATATCCGTTTAGAAGCTGGCAATATTGTTGCTATTAAAGATAATGGTCGGGGTATTCCGACTGATCCACATCCTAAATTTCCAGAACTATCAGCTCTTGAGGTTATTTTTACAACTCTTCACTCGGGTGGAAAATTTAACAGCAATGTCTATGAAACCTCTGGCGGGTTGCATGGTGTTGGTATCTCTGTGGTGAACGCCTTATCAGAAATGGTGGAGGTTCAGGTGGCGCGCTCTCGTCAAGCTTGGCGACAGAGTTTTTCTCAAGGTAAGGCTACCTCACCGTTAACCGCTGACGAGGGGCTGACCAATTGGCGCGGAACAATTGTGCGTTTTAAACCGGACCCAGAAATTTTTGGAGATATTTCTTTTAAACCATCCACCCTCTATCAGATGGCAAAGTCGAAGGCTTATCTATTCAAAGGCGTAGAAATTAATTGGTGGTGTGATCCATCGCTTTTATCGGAAAATTCCACAGTCCCTCAATCAGCAAAACTTCATTATCCGAAAGGGCTGGAAGATTTTTTGCAAGCAGCCGTCGCTGATCAAGAAACATTTGCGGATGATATTTTTGCGGGTGAGGCGGTTTTTGCGGGCGGTTCTGGAAAGGTCGAATGGGCGATTACCTGGTTGACAGCTCCTGGAGAAGAAGGATGGTATGCCACCTTTTGTAATACCGTGCCAACACCTCAAGGGGGAACGCATGAATCTGGATTTCGCCAAGCAATCACCCGTTCATTAAAGGAATATGCGGAGCGCATAGGGAATCGCCGTGTTGGCCAAATTACAGCGGATGACGTTTGTGGATCGGCGGCTATTGTGTTGTCATGTTTTATCTCGCAACCGCAATTTCAAGGCCAAACTAAAGAAAAGCTTGTCTCCGTTGAGGCGACTAAACTGGTGGATACAGCGGTTAAAGACCGTTTTGATCATTGGTTGGGCAGCTATCCCCAGCATGCTAGCGCTCTGCTTGAGCATATTTTATACCGAGTTGATGAGCGTTTAAGGCGGCGTCAAGCTAAAGAGGTTGCCCGCGCCAGTGCAACAAAGCGGCTGCGATTACCAGGAAAGCTGGCTGATTGTACCTCGAATGATGCGGATCAATGCGAAATCTTTTTGGTTGAGGGTGATTCGGCGGGGGGATCTGCCAAACAAGCCCGAAATCGTAACACCCAGGCTATTTTACCTTTGCGAGGAAAGATTTTAAACGTGGCCTCTGCAAGCTTGGATAAAATGCGGGCCAATCAGGAAATCTCTGATCTGGGCTTAGCGTTGGGCTGCGGCTTTGGACGAGATTGTAAGCCAGAAAAATTGCGGTATGGTAAGGTGGTTATTATGACGGATGCGGATGTGGATGGCGCCCATATTGCCTCTCTTTTGCTAACGTTCTTCTTCCGTGAAATGCGCCCCATTATTGATAATGGCAATGTTTATTTGGCGCAGCCACCACTTTATCGAATTACTCATGGCGGCAAAACAGTTTATGCTCAAAATGATGTTGAAAAAGATCGTTTAATTAAGGCGAACTTTAAAAATGCTGCAAAGGTTGATGTGGGCCGTTTTAAGGGATTAGGGGAAATGTTGCCGGCGCAGCTGCGTGATACAACCATGAATCCAGAAAAACGCACCTTACAGCGTGTGGTGATTTTGCCCGATGAAGAGCTAGAAAATTTCGTTGATCGTCTGATGGGGAAAAATCCAGAGGCTCGCTATAATTTTATCTATGAAAATGCTAGTCTTGTGGATGATGTAGATTTATAGCAATTGGTCCTAAGCTTTCCTTTTCCTTTTTCTGACTAGCTGCTAGCCATCTCGAAATTTCGGATCTTGTTACGCTTATTCAGAAAAAGGAGTTTTATTATGCACTTCTGTCTGTCCTGGCAAGCGCTGCATGAGCTGGAAACCATGTCTATGGTTTAAGAACTGTATGACTTTATCCCAGCTCGATCTGTTTAAAGCTGGTTAGTAACTAGAGACAGGAATGGATTCCGGCTCAAGGCCAGAATGAGGTAATTTTCATAGGCTGGAAAAGAGGTTTTTGTATAAGATGCTAGCAGCCTAAATTTTACTCTTTCTCAACCGTGAGAAAGTACATCTCCTCTCCACAGTTAAAATTTTGTGAAAGAGATTTAGCCAGAAAAGATTATTTATAAATAAATTGTTGAAAAAAATACATTTTTATGTTTTTATAATGGCGGCTACCGATTGGCATTGTCTTTTACCTGGTAAAGTGGATTATTTTGCGTAACAGCAGGTTGAAATATTTGTATCTCAAGGATTATCCATTTTAATCGTTGATTTTTCGACTTTAATGTCGTAAATAAGATGGAAAACGAAGGAGGAAAATAGAAATGGCGAATAACACCATCACCCGTGCAGATTTGGTTAATAGTATTACAGAGAATCTCTCGGTTCCCAAACCTGTTGCGTCTGATGTTCTGGAATCTGTTCTAGATGTCATTTCCAAAACCTTGGCTAAGGGCGATAGCGTCAAAATTTCAAGCTTTGGCACCTTTAATGTTCGCAAGAAAACTGAACGTATAGGTCGTAATCCCCGCACAGGTATTGAAGCCAAAATTACAGCCCGGAGCGTTATTAGTTTTAAGGCGTCTCCTATTTTTAAAGATACAGTGAAGCCAGCTGCCTTAAAAAAAGCTGCATAACCAAAATTTGATGGTAGCAGTTATTTGTGGTATTCTGTCAAAAACTTAAATGATTGCCTGAAATGCTTGTAGATAGCCACTGCCATCTTAACTTCCCAGAATTCAAAGAAGATTTGCCAGCTGTTTTGCATCGCGCAAAGCTTAATGGGATCGCCACAATGCTCACGATTAATACTCGCTTGACTGAAGCACGTGAGATTCAGGCAATTGCAGAGGGTTATTCCAATATATTTTGTACTGTTGGTGTCCATCCACATGATGCTCAGGATTATGCTTCGACTGACTTAAAACACCAGCTTCTTGAGTTGGCTCAGCACCCTAAGGTTGTAGGGCTCGGGGAAACTGGGTTAGATTATTACTATAATAACAGCCCTATGTCCGAACAAATTGAATCTTTTGAAATCCATTTAGATGCCTCAAAAGATCTAGATCTCCCGGTCGTTGTTCATACGCGGAATGCCGACGCGGATACACTAGCCTGTATGGACAGATACAGGGGTACCCAAGGCGTTTTTCATTGCTTTAGCGGTGGGCTCGATATGGCAAAGGCAGGGCTTGCGCGAGGATACTTAATCTCTTTTTCTGGAATTATCACCTTTAAAAAGGCAGAAGAGTTGCGTGAAGTCGTTAAATATGTGCCGTTAGACAAGATTCTTGTTGAAACGGATGCTCCTTTCTTAGCGCCCATCCCGCACCGCGGTAAGCGGAATGAACCTGCTTTTACGCTGCACACAGCTGAGATGGTGGCAGAGTTAAAGGGGATTAGCCTTAAAGAAGTAGCGGTTCAAACCACGGATAATTTTTTTAATTTATTTAAGAGAGCGAGGCGCCCATCATGAAAATAACGATACTGGGTTCTGGATCATCGGGTGGCGTTCCCTTAATTACAGGTGATTGGGGTGATAGCGATCGTACTAATCCAAAGAATCATCGTAAGCGGGCGAGTATTCATATTGAAATCAATGGTGTTAATATTGTTGTTGATACAGGCGCGGATTTTCGTCAGCAAGTATTAGAATATCCAATTAGTAAGCTGGATGCAGTGCTTTATACCCACAGCCATGCGGATCATATTTTTGGTTTGGATGAGTTACGCCATTTTCATCTTAAGCAAAAGCAGCCCGTGCCTATTTATGCAGATTCAAAAACTCTAGAATCGTTGCGTCAGACATTTACTTATGCCTTTAATGCTCCAGAATTTGGGCCGTACCAAGCCTTCATAAAACCTCATGTATTTGCTAATAATACCTTTAAAGTTTGTGGAATTGATATTCTTCCCATTAAATTGGATCATACTGTGATGACGTCTTGGGGGTTTCGGATTGGGGATTTTGCCTATTGTACTGATTTTAAACGTATTGAACCCCTTGAGTTGCAGAAATTAAAAGGCTTAGATGTTTTTATTGTTGATTGTCTGATGTTTGATGATCACCTGACGCATGTGAAATTTGATGAAACCATACAAATTATTGAGGAACTCAAACCCAGGCGTGCAATTTTTACTCACATGAATCAGTGTATGGATTATGAGGTGGCATTGAGTCGGTGCCCAGAGGGTGTGGAGCCCGGTTATGACGGAATGATTATCTCATCTCACACGTAATCGCCACTTATTGCGACCACTTCTTTTTACTTTTTCTGCTCAATGAATAAAATTTTAGATGCCCACAGCGATCTAATCTTAGACATACGGGCGAGATGTATTCAAAAATACATCCTTATCCCTTATGAAACTTGATGCCTCGGGGACAGCAAATATGGTACCTTAAAGTTAACTGAAGATTACCGAACTGACGATAAAATTTTTAGCTTAAAGTGAAGAGGGGGGTGCTCTTGATAAAAAAAATAGGTGTTTTAACGAGTGGCGGTGATTGCGCTGGGTTAAATGCAGCTGTTCGAGCTATTGTGCATCGAGCCACCGGAGAGTACGGCTGGGAGGTATACGGTGTTTGTAATGGGACGACTGGTTTGATTAATCGGCCGTTACAGTATCGACACCTTAGCCGTGGAATGTGCGATACAGCCATGTTAAGGGCTGGTGGAACGATGCTGGGGACAACAAACAAGGCTAACCCCTTTGCTTTTCCTGGCGCTGATGGCACAACAGATCGATCGGATGAATGTATTGCAGGCTATAAAGAATTGGGTCTCGATGCTCTGATTGGGATAGGGGGCGATGGTAGTTTAGATATTCTGCAAAGGTTAGCCCAAAAGGGGAACATTAACTTGGTTGCCATCCCAAAGACCATTGATAATGATTTAGGGCTCACTGAAAATGCCATTGGCTATTCCACCGCCGTAGAAACTGCAATGGACGCTTTGGATCACTTGCAGCCCACAGCCGCGAGCCATCAGCGCGTTATGGTTCTAGAAGTTATGGGGCGGGATGCTGGACATATCGCTATAGCAGCCGGAATTGCTGGGGGCGCTGATGTTATTCTGGTGCCTGAAATTTTTTACAGCATTGACACTATTTGTCAAAAGATTAAATCGCTCTCTAAAACAGAAAGCCGTAACTTTGCTCTTATCATTGTGGCGGAAGCGGTTAAAGATGAAAATGGCGAACCCGTCGTGGTATCGCAGAAATGGGAGCGTATCCGTTATGGTGGAATTGGCCACTATATCGGGGATAAAATCGCCGAGAAATTGGGTGCTGATGTCCGCGTGACTTCTTTAGGGCACATTCAACGGGGTGGCCAACCGAATGCTCTTGATCGGATTATTGCATCCGCCTTTGGTGTTTATGCCGTTGATCTGCTAGCTCAAGGTAAATTTGATCGTATGGTGGCGTGGCAGAATCGTCAAGTTATTGATGTGGCAATTTCTGATGCCGTTAAAGGATACCAAAGTTTGCAGCTCGATGACATTTTGGTGAAAACAGCCCGTGGTTTAGGAATTTGTTTGGGAGATTAAGGGATGGAGGCATATGCTATCCTAGGTTTAGCGTATCTGTTAGGGTCAATTCCCTTTGGGTTGATATTTGTCAAACTTTCAGGACGCGGCGATGTTCGCGATATTGGCTCTGGGAACATTGGGGCTACGAATGTCTTACGCACAGGAAGCAAAACCTTGGCTGTGGCGACATTATTGGCAGATGCTCTCAAAGGGGCACTGCCAGTTATGGTGGCCCGATATGCAGGCCTCGATAGCCTGTATATTGCTTTGACAGGATTGATCGCCATTGTGGGGCATGTCTTTCCTGTGTGGCTAAACTTTCGAGGGGGTAAGGGCGTTGCAACCGCCCTTGGTGTTTATTTTGCCATCAGCCCGCTGTTAGGAGCTTTGATTATTTTAACTTGGTTGGTAATTGCTAAAGTCTTTAAGATTTCATCGTTGGCAGCTCTGGTTGCTTTATTTATGGCGCCCATCTATACAGCAGTAATTCATACCTCGGTTGAAGCATCCATTCTAGCGATTGCTATCTACTTGCTCATATTTTGGACACACATGGATAATATTCGACGGATATTGAAAGGGGAAGAATCTTTAATTCAGAAGAAATAAAATGGGGCGAGAAACCGGGATTGAACCGGCGACCTCGAGAACCACAACCTCGCGCTCTAACCAACTGAGCTATTCCCGCCACATGTCAATATTAATACCGTTTTTGCGCCGGAATAGTCAAGAAAAAAGTCTCAAATTTTTCTATTTTTCTTTCATAACAAAGATGCCGTCCCAGTTATGGGGTGGTGGAGTTTTCTTGTAAGTCTTACAGCGATTAATGTAGAGAGCGGCAGTAAAATCCTTACCATACTCCGTTTCAATTCTAATAAATTGCTCTATCGCTTCATCCCAGCGTTTATCGCGGTATAAGGTAACGGCCCGATCAAACTTTGCACAAAAATTAATCTCTTCATCGGTTGGCAGGAGTAAGGGGTCACTATTTTTAAGGGCCCGGAGTTCATAAATTTTGACTCCTTTTTTCTTGCCTTTAACCGCAACAATATCAAGAGGGCGAACAATGGCATGGTCAGTAATTTGATGCACCACATCTTCGCTAATAATAATTGAGGTATGATAGTGTTTATTCAGGCCTTCTAGACGGGATGCTAAGTTCACGCTGTCTCCAAGGGCAGAATAAATCATGCGCCACGTGGATCCCATGTTGCCGACGATGGCTTCCCCTGTATGCACGCCAATTCTGGTTATTAAGATGGGTTTCTTTTCAAAATTCCATTTGCGGTTAAGATCATTAAGGCGTTTTTGGCAAAGGAGTGCTGCTTTGCAAGCATTCATGGCCTGGTCTCTATCCGGTGCTGGTGCCCCCCAAAACGACATGATTGCATCACCAATAAATTTATCGACTGTTCCATTGGTGTTAGCGATAATTTCTGTTAGTTCTTCAAAATACTCTGACAGGTGGTTGACGAGTTTGTCTGCTGGGTAAGTTTCACTGATGGTAGTGAAATCAGCAATATCAGTAAACATGAATGTTAGTTTTTTATTTTTCCCGCCAATCTTAACTTCGTTCCCATTCTCAAGCAATTTTCGGACTAATTTCTTAGGGACAAATTTACCAAAGGAAACAAGGCTGGCGCGCATTGTATTAATTGATGTTTGAAGCTGTTGGATTTCTTGAATGCCCGATCGGACTTGGTCAGGGTAGGTGAGATCAAATCCTGATATTCGATTGGCTTGTTGCGACAATTGAATAATAGGTTTTGACACGCGATGGGCCAGATAAGTAATAAAGAGGATAGATAGCATCAAAATCACAAAGCTAATGAGTAAGGTATTTTGTTGAGTTTCCTTTATTTGGCCTATTAAGTTGTCAATCGGCATAATAATGACATATAACCAATCTTTGAAGACCACAGGGTCGTAGTCTTTGAAGGATGCAATATAGGTTTGATCTTCATAGCTAAATATGAATTTATTTTTGTTATTGATTTGATATAAACGGAATGCTTCAGCCGGCAATTTATTGCTTAAGTCTTTAACCGTTTTTAACTGAGCATCCGGATTGGTAAGAGAGACTTTTGCTGGACTATTTTCAAAAGGAGACGCTACAATTTCCCCTTTTTTGGTAAGAATCATAGAAACGCCTTCGAAGTGGATGTTTTTGAGGATTTCCGCAAATCCATCCAAGGGGATATCAGAGCCAATAACACCAAAATATTGGCCGTTATAAGTACTTAAAGGAACGGCATTAGCAACCCCCGGTAAGCCGGTTGTTGAAAATATATAAATGTTTGTCCATATTTGGCTGCGCGTTTGTAGGGACCGTTGGTACCATTCTCTGACCTTATGGTTGTAAAGAATTTGCGAGGGGGGAAGTTCTTCTACCTCCAGTATTCGGGAGTCATTATCCATGTAAGACCAGGTTTCCTTTGTCGATAGGCCGTTTCTTTCGATAGCTCTAATGGCAATTTTTGCTTTTTTAGGAAGTAACCGTTGGTTTGATCTATAAGTTGAATTAGGCGGTAAAATTTTGATTTGAAAGAATTTTCCATCCTCTGTTCCCATGAAAATGCTTTCAATAAAGGGATATTGTCTAACCACAGCAACACTGTAATCTAATAAGATTTTATTGCTTGTGGAAATTTCATTCGAACTTTTTAAAATATAAGATCCCATTAAAACGGCTGTTTGGACACCCTCAAAGCGCGTGCGAATTCTGTCGATTTTTGACTCACTTAAGTCATCCATCATTTTTTGAGATAATTCTAAGATGGATTCAGAATTATTGGTATAAGTGTAATAGACAATTGAGCTTGCCGTTAGGACTTGAATAATGAAAAAGCTAGATAGAATATCAAACCGAAGATTTCTTTGAGTGATTAGTCTTTTTAAAGCCCCTAGTATATAGACAAATATAGTACTCATCGTAAAGTCCAACGGTATGATCCCTACTATGAGTATATTCGATGGGGGTTAAGATATTGTAAATGTGTCGATAGTCTGTGTATCTGAATATCTTCAGATTGTTGGTATAGAGAATGGGGGGAAGAATTTCCCCCCTTTATTTAGCAAACTTTATCGGCAATTTGGTCTAATGCGACTTCAATTTTCTCGCCAGTCTTACGGTTTTTCAATTCAACCATACCGGTTTCGACGGTGCGATTGCCGAGAACAATTTGCCAGGGTAGACCTATGAGATCCATATCGGCAAACTTTGTGCCGGCTCGTTCATCACGATCATCATAAAGGACTTCAATACCTTTGTTGCTAAGTTGTGTGTACAACCCCTCGGCTAAGGTGTCTATCTTAATGTCCCCAACCTTTAAGTTAATTAACCCAACCTTGAACGGAGCAACTGCTTCGGGCCATATAATTCCTTTATCATCATGGAAAGCTTCAATAATAGCGCCGACCAAACGGGACACACCAATGCCATAGGATCCCATTTCTAAGGGAATTGTCTGGCCGTCCGGTGTGGTGACCTTTGCACCCAATGGTTCAGAGTATTTTGTGCCAAAATAAAAGATGTGGCCGATCTCAATTCCTCGGGCTGTTTTCAAGTGATCCGCAGGAATGGGGCATTCATCCGCTTTATGCATCTCATCTGCCGCAGCATACAGTTTACTGGCAATATCAAAAGTCATGTCAGCCGCAGAAAGGCTATCAAACTTCCCGTCATAGTATATTGTGCTTTCGCCTGTTGGCGCCACAATTTGGAACTCATGGGAGAGGTCTCCGCCAATCGCCCCTGTGTCAGCCCGAACGGGAATGGCAGTAAGCCCCATGCGGCGGAATGTCCGAAGGTACGATTCATAAATCTTTTTGTACGTGTCTGTCGCTGCTTCATAGGATAAATCAAAAGAATACCCGTCTTTCATTAAAAATTCCCGTCCGCGCATAACACCAAAACGGGGGCGGATTTCATCACGAAATTTCCATTGAATTTGGTAAAGAACGAGTGGCAAAGCCCGATAACTTTTTACGTACTGTGCCACCACATCTGTAATAACCTCCTCATTGGTTGGCCCATACAGCATTTCCCGCTCGTGCCGATCCGTAATGCGAAGCATTTCTTTACCATAAGCTTCATACCGGCCTGATTTTTTCCACAGCTCAGCGGGTTGAATGGTTGGCATTAAGACTTTATGACAGCCGATACGGTCTTGCTCTTCGCAAACGATTTTTTGGATCTTCTCAAGAACGCGCAAACCAAGAGGGAGCCAAGTATAAATACCACTGGTTTCTTGATTAACCATACCAGCCCGTAGCATTAAACGATGGGATGCAATTTGCGCTTCGGAAGGAGTTTCTTTTAGAGTAGGGATAAAATATTGTGATAACCGCATTAGTGACACCATGTTATTAACTGTGATGCCACTTTATACGCTCGGCTTACTTTATTGCAAGACCTAGGTGTTCTGTAAAACACAATTTTGGTATCATAATAACAATTTTAGGGGTCTACACCTACCATTTACGCCGCTAGTGCTGCCGTGGTGATGATAGTTCTTAATTAAGGTCAGGGAATTTCTTTTTACATTCAGACCTTATTTTTTCTTGTTCTTCATCTTCTACTTTTTCGCCGTTAATTTTGATCGTACCGTCTTTGTCAATGTCGACAATACCGGTATAGATCTTACTTTTATCAATCGTAGCGTCCACATATGGATTTCCATCTGTTGGATAGTTTGGCGCGAAACTTTTAAGGGGTAGTTCGAGGGGGATTGTAACTTTCTCGCCTAAATTATAGGTTTTACTACCGGGAAGATTTGGCTGTACAACTGGGTTTCCGCTGCTATCGACGCCAGCTTTATACTCAATAGAATCGTGTGATTTATTAGTAACGATTAATCGCTGACAATCTTGGCGCGATAGAAGTTTATCGGTTTTTTTCGCCTCAGCAACGGATATTAAAAAAATAAGGAACCACATACTTGCCTCATCTGACGTTATAGGTTTATTTTAAGGGAAAGTTCTTAAGGAATCCTTATCATGTCGATTGATCTCTCCGTTCCGCCTCGATTGCAAAAGCAGTTGGTGGGCCACACTCAATCTTTTCAGCAATTGCTTGAGCAGCATGCGGCTGGACGTTTACATCCGGCTTGGTTGCTAGCAGGGCAAAAGGGAATTGGCAAGGCTACCTTGGCTTATCAGTTTGTGCGGTATCTGTTGACGGCTGGTCAGGAAAATGCGGCTTTTTATAATGGGTTGATTGATCAGAAGGCTCATCCTAATCTCTTTATTTTAGAACGGTCAGCAGATGATGACGGTAAGCTTGAGACAGATATCAAGATTGATAAGGTGCGCGCCTTAGCTGATTTCGCGCGACAATCGCCTGCTGTGCCGGGATGGCGTGTCGTGATTATTGATGCGATCGATGAGTTAAATCGCAATGCGGCTAATTCTATCCTCAAAATTCTAGAGGAACCACCCCAGCAGCTCGTATTCTTAATGGTTTGCCATTCATTAGGGACTATTTTGCCGACAATACGATCACGTTGCTGCGTATTGCCATTGCAACCGTTGACAGAAATAGATTTTAAGGATTTAGGCATTGTTCAAGAGTCTGCTTTACTGGCAGAGCTATCCGGCGGAAGTATTGGTGGCTATGTGGCTCTAAAAAGTATCAATGTTGCCGGTTTATTGGGACAAGTGATTGAGATAGCTCAAGATGTGTGTCAGGGAAGAATGCAATCTCTCGTTACCTTTTGTAGTGGTCTAGATAAGAAAGATGCTCGCACTGAGTGTATCCCAGGTTTGTTGACATGGTTGGCCCGTCACTTAGTTTTGTACTCGGCCGGGATTACGACCTCCAACGAGCTATCTGATAAGATTAACCTATTATGCCAAAGCGCGCCCACCGAGCATTGGCTAAAGGCTCAGAAAGCGATTTCAGGGTTTTTAGAGATGTCACGGGGGGCTTATGCAGACCCAATCCATGTAATTCAAGCTCTCTTTCTCTTATTAAAGTCTCCCCACAGTTATCGGTCTTAAAGAACACGGTAAAACCGTTGTCGTTTTTCTGCAGGGTTCAGCGATGCCTTTGTCATTGCTAAAGAGCTTCGTTAGCTATTGTCATAGGGGAACCTGACTAGACCTTATATGGCATTATAAACGTTTCTTTAAGACGAAATAATTGCCTTTTCCTGAACAACTCCCATCCGCACCTCAGAAAATCCCCCGTTCACAGCAAAAAACTGTGAACTGCAAAACGGACTTTAGCGGTATTTCCTGAGAAACAAGGGCGTTTTTTAATGGTTAATAAAGTGTTAATTTTTATCCACTGAACCTGTGGATAACTTTGTGGATATGCTGTTGGGATAGTGGTAGTTATGACGGATGGACTGGGTTAAAAACCAGTTGCTGTTTTTTTGAGCAAACGCGTGAAAGGCGCAGAAAGTAAGGAGTTTTCCTAAAATAGTTGGGAATTTGTAAAGTATTTGATTTATATAGGAGTCAAGAGAAAACTACTGTGAATAAATTTTTATTTTTGAGGAAAAGATGAAACAAAATTACTGTACCGCTCAGGAAAAAGGGGAGCAAAGCTCCCCTTTGATAAAAAACACCGAGCGGTTATAGTTATCTGCGCGCTTCGCTCTTCATAAGACTTGTCCAAAATGTCTCGAGACGGTGCAGTGTTTCATCCAAAAGACCAACATGGTCATCTTGAATACCAACTGTCTTGAGAGAATCTGCATGCATCTTAAAAATAGAGTCGAGCTTACTATGTAACTCAACGCCTTTAGGGGATAAACGCACGTGGCTTGAGCGACGATCATGCGCTGATGGCTCTTGCACCAAATAACCGTTTTGAACCATCTTGCGAAGGTTATAAGAAACATTAGACCCAAGGTAATAACCCCGGTTGGTAAGTTCCCCAACTGTTACTTGGCCTTTGCCTATGTTATAGAGCACAAGACATTGGACGTTGTTAATGTCGCGAATGTCTAATCTGTCGAGTTCAGTACGAACAACATCGAGGAATAATCTATGTAAACGCTCGATCATGACTACTGATTTGAAGTAAGATTCCTTCATGGTCACACCTTGTAAAACTTGATTTCTAATTCCAATTTAGCGAGAATTGGTTAAAATTAATTTAATCATCGTGAAAAAAATTTTTTTAAAGGGTAGTTTTGTTTTAACTACCCTCTGGGCAGAGAGCTTATTAATCACGACGTTTTGAGAATTTTCTCAAAATATTAAGAGCAATATACTGATTTTTTTATATAAAGTAAAGAAAAATAGTCAAACTGTTTCGATTTATTGTTGGGAATAATGGATGAATCTTCTTGTTGATATTGAAAATTTGATTGCTGATTTTGGCTGGGAGTCCGATTGGATTGATGACAGTGAATTGGTGGCAGTCGCCAATGGCAAGTGGTGTGATTATCAAATCCACTTTATTTGGCAAAAGGCGATTGGCGCTTTGTACATTGTTTTTTTTGCAGATCTTCAATTTGAGGAGCCCTATAGTATAGACTTACTTCGGTTTATTATTGCGGCTAACCAGCGCATGTGGATGGGACATTTTGATTTATTAGAAGATGGGGCTATTAATTATAGACATGTGATTCATCTTTATAGTACGGATGAGGAGTGCGCTGAGAAAATCAAAGAAATTAGTTTTGTGATGTTTTCAGAATTTGACTTATTTTACCCTGGCTTCCAAAAACTCCAACACAACATTCCGTTAAGTCAGAGCGATATTGATTTACTGTCTTTAGAAATTCGAGGCAAAGCATGAAAGTCCTTCTTGTTGGATATGGTCGAATGGGGAGTGCTTTAGCCACAGGGTGGTCAAAAGGTGATAGGATAGACGTGACAGTCGTTTCGCCGCATTGTCCAACGTTATCCAATTTCTTTACGGATGTCAGGCTGATCCCTGATACTTATCAGCCCGATGTGATTGTTTTTGCTGTCAAGCCTCAACTCCTGTTGGATGTGGCGCCTCACTATGCAAAATTTATAACGGAACAGACAGTGGTTGTTTCGGTGGCCGCAGGATTTTCTCTAGGAAAGCTAAGCCAATTGATAGGCGGCTGTTTGGTTCGTGCCATGCCTAATTTACCAATAATTATTGGTCAGGGAGTTATTGGCCTATATGCTGATGAGATTTCTGACCAGCAACATGAGAGTGTTGAGACCTTATTTAAAGAAGTCGGAACAATAATATGGGTAGGCTCAGAGCAATTAATTAATGCTATCACAGCTATTAGTGGCAGTGGTCCCGCTTACTTTTATTATTTTACCGAATGCCTGGCCAGGGCAGGGGAGCATTTAGGGCTTTCATCCGATGTGGCCCTGGCGCTAGCCCAACAAACCTTTGTGGGGGCTGCCTCTTTGGTGAATGAAAACAGGGATGAGACTGTGAATGGATTACGACAGCAAGTTACAAGTCCAAAGGGAACCACGGCGGCTGCGTTGGTTGCTTTTGACCAAGAAAATTTAAGCGACTGTGTGGTGACAGCCGTTCAGGCAGCTTTTAAGAGAGCACAGGAATTATCACAATGAACCAAGAACACTATAAAATTGTTATGGAATCCATATGGGGGCTAGCCGAAGGGGGAATATCTTCTTTGATGGTTGATCGTATATCACAACACTCGTCCATATCGGAGGCGAATGTCCTGGAACTTTTTCCTCATCAGCAAAATATTCTTTTAGCCATGATCGAAGATCTTAAATCACAAGTTGAGCTCCCTGCACTTGATAGTCAGCTAACGCCGCGTGATCAAATCTTTGATGCTGTAATGTTATACTTTGATGTCGCGCATCCCCGCCGGTTGGCGATTAAACAGGTGCTAGCAGATATTCTATGGCACCCCTTGCTTTTAAACCACATTGTGCCACGGTTATATTCTTTAGGGGAGTCTATTATTGATAAGTATCAGCCGGGCTCAGGGGTGCTGCAGTTTGGTCAAAAATTAGCCTTTAAGGGGGCAATGGCCCACGCCTTAAGTGTGTTTGCCGATGATGATACTTTTGATTTATCCAAAACGATGGCTGCCCTTGATCAGGGTTTAAAAACAGTTGAGAATTTAAAGGTCAATTGTCAAAATTTATTTCGGTAGCTTAAATTTAATCAGCCTCTGCTTGGCCTTCCAGGCCCAAGCCGTCCATTTTTCCGAGACAGAGTAGGTGATGGATATTTTTTGAAAAGAAAAGATTTTATAAATCAAGATAGCGTCCAGAAAGTTGGTGTAAAAAGCAGTGAGCCCGCTGATCGTTAATTAGCCTCCCCATGCAGGAGGTTGATAGATTCTTGACCGGAATAAGGCCTGGAATCCATCCAGTCTTCATCCCAATGGATAAGAACCGCACCAATCAGCCGAATAGCAACATCATCATTGGGAATGATACCTACACAATCGGTGCGCCGTTTAATCTTTTTATTCAAGCGTTCTAGGGGGTTATTGGAATAAATCTTGGCGGGTAACCGAGATCGTCTACTCGACTATTTACGACAAACCATTGAGAGCATGTTGAATTTTAATAAATTACTACCATATATAGGAAAGCTATACTCTATTTAAGCTTTTATTATAAAAAGGATTATGTATGCTTAAAAAATTAATGAGTTTGTCTTTTATTCTTTTATTCGGAGTGAAATACAGTCACGCAATGGAATCTAATGAGGATCAGTTTGATTTTCTAAGAAATAAATATCCCTCTCTTGTAGAAAAATCTGAAGAAGCTTTTAAGTATTGTTGTGAAGAAAATATACACTATGAAAAATTAAAAAGTGCCTCCGAAAAAGCAAAGGACTCACCAGCAAAAATCTTAATGGATAATATCAAAGAAGAGATGAATAGGACAACCCTGCACTATTTCGGACCGCAGTATGAACAATTTGTGTTGAATCAACTGCAACCATTTATATCTACTCTTGCACAAAATCACCCTCAACATGGATATTTTAAAGTTTTTTTCGGCCGCGCTTTAACAAATCATACTATTTTAGAAGATATTTTGTTAACTGCCAAATATCTCTATCAAGTTGTAAAAGATCAAGAGGGAGCGAATGTTTTGTTCTTGGGCCGAACACCTTGTTTAGTGCAAGTTGCTTATGAAGAGATTTGCAGAGGAGAAGGGGATGAAACTCAAAGACCTGTACATCTTAATTTCTCTGGTCATCCAGATGCTTTAACTAAACGTAAAAGCAATTTTTTCAAATCTAACACTAATATAGCCCGTGATATTGTTACTTCTGAAAAGCTCTCTCATTATTTTTCCTATTTGGATACAAAAAATATTTTAAATACAAATAAGATATTTATTGTTGATATTCTTGCTTCTGGAGGTAGTTTAAATAGTTTTTTACGTATTTTGCATGCTTATTATCAAAGCCGAGAAGCAACTATGCCTGAATTATTATTTTTAAATTTAACTCAAGATATGAATTGGTCAATCGACAGGTCAGAATTTTATACTTTCGAAAAAACGGGGGAAAGGAGTAATCACGGAATCCTCACACTACCGGAAGATCACGAAAAAAATATGAAGCTTTTTCAATTAGCTGCCTACAGTATTCCAATTTTTGATAAAGTATTAACGACCATTCTCGACAACGATATGTTCCAAGAATTGCTTGTTCATGGTATTCAATACCCTGCTCAAAAATGGACACCACAATTTGATGAACAGAGAGAGAAGGGGGGCGCCTACCATCAGGAATTTTATCAATATCTTCGTCAAAACTTTAGGGATTTGATGGAATCTCATAAACCGGCATTCTAGGTACCTCCCCGAAAATTCCGAGAATGTGTAGATACTGCGAATGAGTTTGTTAAATTCGAAGATGGCTTTGCGTGTATTATTATGTGGTGACAGGGAACAAAGCTTTCGCACCAGGGCAGGCTACTTTGGTTCATTTCTTTTAAGGGTACTGGCCATTTTCGTTCCAAAATTCACGCTAAGAGCAACACCCACTAATCTTCCTGTACTTTATCCAAGAATAAAGGCTTGAAGGTGAACACTCAATTAACTTAACCAAGATCTTGATTTACAGCTGGATACGAGGTTTTGCACAACAGAGCCGTTGATCCTAGAAGGTAGCTTTAAAAAAGAATCTATAAAAATTTTTTACAGGGTTATGCCGGTGCTTGGTAACCTAAGGCATCTTGAGCTCTAAAGCTTCCATCTATAAAGACAACTTTAAGTTTCAGAATATCATAGATTTTGAGACTCTTTGCCGACCATCATCTATTAGGTCCTATTTCATGGCTAGAGTCCTTTCCACCTACGGGTAAAAACTGCTTTACTGATTTGGCTAGCCCACGAGTAGAACTTATAAGTGAAACTAAGGGCATAAGTCATAATAAAATCATCTTTATTGCTAAGTTTCTAAGGGTTTCTTAACCTCTTGGTAACAAAATAGTTATAAATATGGGCTATTTAGATTGGCAAATGAGATGTTAAAAGTTCTATTTCTCTGCTCCATCCTATGATCCTAAAGCTCTTGAAGGGCCAAGCAATTCCCATTGATGGATTATATAGTGAATCTTGGGATGAATTAAAACATATATCCTTTGATCTAGTTATCACCGTTTGTGATGACGTAGCCGGAGAAAGTTGCCGCATTTTCCCAACTTCTTCTTTAAAAATTCATTGAGGTGTTCCTAATCCTGCTACTTTTGTGGGTACTTTTGAAGAAACCAAAGAGCAATTTGAGCGTGTCTATGCGATGTTGAAAAAACCGATCGAGATGTTATCTCATCTTCCTGTGGGGGAAGTGCTACAAGAAGAGTTAAATAATCAGATTAAGGCGATTAAATTTGACTAACCATACACCCCTGCATCGGCATAAACTCAGGAGCTGTACTTGCTACTGTAGTGGGTGTGTTAGTTGAAGTACCAGCAATGTTGGGGTTAGTTAGTATTGCTAATAAAACTAGAAGAAATTTTGTAGATTAGCTAAGTTAGGGACTTTCTAAGGGGCTCGTGCACTAATTTTTCTGCGTTTGATCCAATTATAGAGGCTGGTAGGAGAGCACTCAATTAGCTTTGCAATAGATCGTTTACTGATGCCTTTCTTCAAGTAGAAATAATTTCATCATGATGCTGATCTAGTTTTAAAGTTTGCGCTGGTCCTTTTGGTCGCCCAAGGTTTTTCCCTTCTTGTTTGCATTTTTCTAGGGCTTCCTTTGTTCGTAGTGAAATAAATTCACGATACAAATAACCTTACTAACGAGGTTTTAATTACTGTATTTTCCATGATAGCTGAGCTTGAGCGTGATTTCATATCAGAACGTACTAAAGAAGGATTAAATGCCAGAAAGGAAAAAGGGATAAATTTAGGAAAACCAAAAGGAACTCTTCAGTCTTCTATGTATGATCAGGATAAAGATAAAATTTTCCATCTCTACCAGCTTGATGTTCCTTTTCGTAAAATTATTAAAACACACATCAAGTATGGAAAATATGCTTCCCTTAAAGAATACATCGACAAGAGAGAATCTCAGGAATCTGCAAATCTTTTGGATGAAAAATACTCTGATTTAAGCTAATTCTAATTGCCTCAGAAAAATGGACGGTTTGGGCTTGGAAGGCTTACTTGAGTCTGTTCCTGACAAGCCGGGTAAATTTAACTTAAGCGAAATTTATTTTGACTAGATTTGGTTTTTCAAAATTTAGCAGTACAGTTGTGTCTAACTGATCGGCTAGGGTTTTTATGAAGAAACCAATAACAGACCGGGAGTCAATATTTTGTAAATCAATCTGTCCCTTAATAGCATCTAGGACAGGTTGTGGATATTTAACCAAGGTGCCCGTAACCGTTAATGTATAGTCTTTGTTTAAGGTAATCTCGCCCCCTCTCGGCAGAGCATCTGCTGCCAGCATTATTAAAGCCACATATAGACGAGCGGGCGTGCCATGAATAGATTCGGAGGCTTCAGCCTGCCAATTAATTTTTATTTTATCAGGATCGATACATTTGTCTAAAACAGTGCGGGTTTCTGCTAAGGTTGGACGACTTGGATGGGTCGCATAACCACTAAGACAGCGAATCAATTCAAGCTTGTTCATAGCTGATTGGACACTATGCATCAAAAGAGACTGAGGACTGTCTGGGGCGGGATTTTCATCCAACATTTCCAGACCAATGGAAATAGCGCCGATCGGGGCTGCCAGATCATGACAGAATTTTGAGCACATTAAATACATCAGTTGTAGGTCCCTTGACATCAATTTTTTCCAAACATAATTTTCAATTAATCTTAGTGTAGAAAAAATTTACCTCTGATAAAAGCCCTTGACGATAAAATTTTAGTATTATTATAGTTAATTAGCATGAGGATAAATCTTTATTCTTGTGCTCATTAATTGATCAATTTATGGAGTTTTAAATGACGAAGTTTTCTCTCGCTGCCTTATTAGCTATGTTTGCTGTTGCTGATGCATCTGAACACGGTGTAGAGGCTAAAAAAGACGAAACTAAACTAGAAAAGGCAGAAGCCGACAAAAAAGTTGCTGATGCGGATAAGACAAAAGCTGATGCGGATATGAAAGCGGCTAAAGAAGCGGAAGAAAAAGTTGAAACAGAGCTAAAGACAGCTGAAGAAAATCACAAGAAAGCTGAAGAAGAAAAGAAAAATGCAAAAACTGATGCAGACAAAAAAGCTGCAGAAGAAAAAGTAAAGGAAGCTGAAGAAGCTGTAAAAAAAGCTAAAGAAGCTAAAAAAGAAGCTCACAAAGAAATTAAAGAAGCTAAAAAAGAAGAGCATAAAGCCAAAAAAGAAGAGCATAAAGCTGATCACGAATTGAAAAAAGCTGAAAAAGAAGAGAAAAAGCACTAAGCTTTTGATCTTTGTTCTCGATTTAAGAAAAAGCACCCAATAGGGTGCTTTTTTTGATAAGGGGAAATTATTTTTCGCGGATATGATTTTAAGAAGTCTCTCTAAAAAAGTACTTTCCTGAGCTTGCTCCTGTCATAGGCATTTGTAGTGAGAAATTGAGACCTCACTCCGGACGTGATCCGGAATCCATTCCTCGGCCTTAATACAAGAAAGATTTAGCAAAATATAGCTGTGATAAAGTCATACTCGAGTTCCCGGCTCTTCGGCCGGGAAAAGAGAGAGAATAAATAAAAAAAGGTCCTATCCCCGGGCTTGATCCCCAATCAAGTTGAGGACAGGCCCGGGGTCTCGAACTCACAAGGGCCATTTGCTTGTCATCTCGAGATCCCCGCTCTTCGGCCGGGAAAAAGAGAGAGAATAAATAAAAAAAGGTCCTATCCCCGGGCTTGATCCCCAATCAAGTTGAGGACAGGCCCGGGGTCTCGAACTCACAAGGGCCATTTGCTTGTCATCTCGAGATCCCCGCTCTTCGGCCGGGAAAAGGAATTTATTTAAGCAGCCTTTAAATATTGCCGGGTGAGGATTTTTCCTTCTTCTACTGCAGGTTGGTCAAAAGCATTAACATTCAACAAACTTGACATCGCCAGGGTTTCAAGAACGTAATGCATCATCATATATCCCAAGATATACTCGTTAATTTCATCTAAATGAATATGACGTAGGGGGCAGCCATTGTTTTTCAAAGTATCAATGGTTGCTTGCTGTTCTGCAGCCATGAGTTGTCCCATCGTCTTTTGATCAAACAGAGAAATATTTGAATGATTGAGATGGGTCGTTATCGTGAATTCCGGGTCCATATGATGCGTCGTTATAACGGTGAAGAATTTATCCTTTGGTCCGTCTAGAAATAATTGCAGCTGCGAATGTTGATCAACAGTTCCTAAGGCTGCAATTGGTGTTGTTCCTTTACCGTTTTTACCCAAGCTTTCCGCCCATAACTGGCGATACCACAAGGCAAATGTATTTAATCGATCAATATAAGGCATTAAGACAGAAATGGTTTTTCCTTGGCTTAACAGCGTCTGTTGATGCAATGCTCCTTGGGTTGCTGGGTGCTCCATTAAAGAGGTATCTAACGATTTGAGGCAATCTAAAGCGCCGTTGCGAAATTGATAAACATTAAGACCTGCTATCATAGCTGGTAATAGGCCTACTAATGTAAAAACAGCAAAACGTCCCCCAATATCGGTGGGGTGGTCAAGTGTTTGAATGTCATAGGATTGTGCAAGGTTTCGCATTGCATTTTCGGTGGGTTCCGTAATCACGAGAAAATGATCTTTAATTGGCAGTGATTGGGCGGCCCACTGTTGTAAGCATACCATCTTTTGCATCAATGTTTCAGCCGTACTGCCAGATTTAGAAATGACAATCACCCCTGTTGTCTTAAGATCAATTTTTTTAAATAGACGTTTAAAGGTATGAGGATCAATATTATCATAAAAGTGTAGCGTTGTTTCTGGCTCGTCGGCTAAATCGCACAAAGCGCGTCCCCCGAGGCTGGATCCACCGGTGCCCAAAACAATCACATTCTTAAAGTGCTTAAATCTCTGAGCAACTTCTTCCAACATGGTGATATCTTGATCTTGTCGAACCAACTTAAATAAAGGGAGAGTTTCTTTCAACGTGGTAAGGTCGCTTCTTAATTTAAGGGAGCCTAGCGTCTCGGATGAGGCATTTTCATGAAAGTTATTGGTAATTGTAATCGTCATGAGGATCCTAATAAATAATAAATTCTTTATTCAAGATAACCATTCATTATCAGACTTTCCATATGAATTTTGCTTTCAAAGGAGATCTAATCGAGGAAGGCAGTGATCTCCCTAAATCCAGATCTTGACGTTTGCAGGCGATCCGGGCATTCTGAAGGAAAGTTTTAAATCTGAAATATATAGAATGAAATCCGCCTTGTTGACCAAATCCACTGATGCTCTTGATCTTTTATCAAAATTAGCTGCTGACAGCCTGCCTATTGTTAATATTTATACGGATGGTGCCTGCAGCGGTAATCCCGGTCCGGGCGGGTGGGGCGCTGTGATTGAATATCAGGCTGCTGAGACTGAAGTGAGTGGTGGCGAGACGGCAACAACCAATAACCGTATGGAAATGTCCGCTGCAATTTTTGCGCTGCAGGCTTTGCCTTTACGCTGTAAAGCGACCGTTTATACCGATAGCATGTATCTTCGTGATGGTGTGAGCCGGTGGATGATCAATTGGAAAAAAAATGGCTGGAAAACAGCGGATAAAAAGTCTGTAAAAAATCAAGATTTATGGTTGAAGCTTGATGAGTTATTGACATGCCATGATATTTCTTGGGAATGGGTTAAGGGGCATGCTGGCCATCCGCAGAATGAACATGCCGATGCGTTGGCGCGCAATGCTATTATTGCAGCACAAATGGGAATAACCCAGTAGGACCTTCATAGGTTTTGACAGATAGCTCTTAAATTAGGTGGAGGGCCAAATATGTTAGGGCATAGTTTTTCCAGGCGCGACAATAGCGTTTTGGGACGGTGGTGGTGGACAGTTGATCGCTGGAGCCTAGGGGTTCTTGTGATGATTATGGTCGTAGGGGTCTTGTTAAGTTTTGCTGCCAGCCCCCCTGTTGCTGATCGCTTAGGGCTTGGCGGTTTTTTCTTTGTGAAGCGCCATATGATCATGATTATTCCAGCCTTAGCGGTCATGCTTGCTTCTTCTTTGCTTATGCCTCGTAATATACGTCGATTGGCAGTGTTAGTTTATATTGCAGGCTTAGGATTGATGGTTGCCACAATTTTAACCGGGGCTGAAGTGAAGGGAGCGCGGCGATGGATTAGTTTGGGCAGTTTTACGCTACAAGCATCCGAGTTTGTGAAACCAGTCTTAGCCGTTATTAGTGCTTGGATGATGGCAGAAAAGCTACGTAATCCAACTTTCCCTGGGCTTTCTTTATCTTTCTTTTTTATGTTCATGTACGTCTTTTTGCTGATTCTCCAGCCTGACTTTGGGATGACCATTGTGACAGTGGCCACCTGGGGGTGCCAATTGTTTATTGCAGGTATCCCTTTATTTTGGATGGTTTTGGTCGCAGGAATTGGTTTCATAGGGGCTGTCGGTGCTTATTTATTGTTGCCCCATGTTACGCGGCGTGTTGATCAATTCCTTGATCCCACTTCCGGTGATCCAAAACATGATCTTTACCAGATTACTCAATCCTTAGAAGCCTTTAAACACGGTGGAATTTTTGGCCGGGGGCCAGGCGAAGGGATTGTTAAAAAACATATTCCTGATGCTCATGCAGACTTTGTTTTTGCTGTCGCTGGGGAAGAATTTGGGATCATTGTCTGCTTGTTAATTGTTGGCTTGTTTGGATTTGTGGTAATTCGCTCTTATTTGCGCGTGGTCAATGAACAGAGTCTTTTTGTTATGCTAGCAACCGCCGGAATTGCCTTTCAATTTGGCATGCAGTCCTTAGTTAATATGGCTTCGACGCTTCATATTATTCCCACCAAAGGGATGACAATGCCATTTGTCAGCTATGGTGGGTCCTCTATGTTGGCCTTAGGCTTAGGAATGGGAATTGTTTTGGCATTGACGCGTAAACGCTATGGAGTAATTGATCATTTATGAGCACTTATATTGTTCTTTCTACAGGGGGGACAGGCGGACATGTTTATCCTGCCCTTAGCCTAGCAGCGGAATTAAAAAAACAAGGTTTTATCACTGAGCTTGTGACTGATATGCGGGGGGCTATTTATCAAGAGTCCGACTATTTTGACCACGTTGCGGTTTTGAATTTACCGAAGGCTGTGGGAGTTTTAGGTAAAATAAGGCAAGCCCTATACATTTTACTTTCTGCAATGGAGTTAGCGTTTAAGTTTACAAGCAATCGTCCCTCTATGGTTATCGGTTTTGGGGGGTACACCTCAGCGCCGGTGATCATAGCGGCAATTTTACTTCGTATTCCTATCATTATCCATGAACAAAATGCAGTTTTGGGTCGGGTCAATCGCCTTATGGGGAAGTTTGCGCGGAAAATTGCCCTTGGCATGCCGGTTACTCGCTATGCTAAGGCTGCAAAGTCAGTTTTTGTTGGTAACCCGGTGCGTCAGGCAATTTTAGATGTCCAGGGCAAGACTTGGCCTTCCGAAAAAATTCGTCTGTTTGTTTTTGGTGGCAGTCAAGGGGCGGACTTATTTGGTCGCGTGGTGCCCCAAGCAATTGCCTTATTACCCCCAGCAATGCAAGAGAAACTTATAATTGTGCATCAAGTGCGTGATGAAATTCGCGATTCTACCCTGGCAGTCTACGATCAAACAAAGATTCATTTGGAGGCGTTACAACCTTTTTTTTCGGATATGCCAAAACGCTTATCGGAGGCAGATTTAATTGTGGGTCGAGCAGGGGCGATGACTGTCACTGAAATTTCGGTTGTGGGCCGTGCTGCAATTTTTATCCCCTTAAAAATTGCGATGGATAACCATCAATATTGGAATGTTAAGCCTATGGTTGACGCCGGTGCAGCTGAGATGATTCTAGAAACAGATCTAACGCCTCAACTATTGGTTGACAAATTAATGGTACTGATAGAGTCAATAGAATTGCGGCAGACACTCGCGACTAAAATAAGTCAGTTTTGTGTCCCGGATTCTGTGGAAAAGTTTGCAGATCTCATTAAGAATGAATTGAAAGATATTTAAATAGCAGGAGTAAATGAATGACCGATTTTGATTTCGACCTTGGAGAAACAGCAAACAGCGTTCGGGATATGGTTCGTCAGTTTGCCTCAGAAAAAATCGCTCCACGGGCGGCTGAAATTGATCATACAAATGAATTTCCACGCGATCTTTGGCCTGAATTGGGACAATTAGGGTTATTGGGAATCACCGTTTCAGAAGAATTTAGTGGTTCGGGTATGGGATATTTAGAACACGTGTTGGTTATGGAGGAACTGTCTCGGGCGTCGGCCTCTGTGGGATTGAGTTATGGGGCGCATTCTAACTTATGCGTGAACCAAATTTCTCTGAATGGTAATGCTGACCAAAAACGTAAGTACTTGCCAAAACTTATTTCCGGGGAGCATGTAGGTGCCTTAGCAATGAGTGAACCTGGGGCAGGGTCCGATGTGGTCAGTATGTGTTTAAAGGCCGATAAAGTAGATGGCGGTTATTTGCTCAATGGCAATAAAATGTGGATTACCAATGGTCCAGATGCTGAGGTGCTGGTGGTGTATGCTAAAACCGATATGACCGCCGGGTCGAAAGGTATTACAGCGTTTCTTGTGGAAAAGGGTTATCAAGGTTTTTCGACAGCTCAAAAGCTGGATAAACTTGGGATGCGGGGATCAAATACCTGTGAATTGGTTTTTGAGAATTGCTTTGTTCCGGAAGAAAATATTCTGGGAGTGGTCAACAGGGGTGTCAAAGTCTTAATGAGTGGCCTTGATTATGAACGTGCCGTATTGGCAGGAGGACCGCTTGGAATCATGAGTGCCGCCTTAGATTATTGCTTGCCTTATGTGCGCGACCGTCAGCAATTTGGTAAAGCTATCGGTGAATTCCAGCTTATTCAAGGCAAAATTGCCGACATGTATACCACCTTAAATTCATCCAGGGCGTATGTTTATGCCGTTGCCAAAGCTTGTGATCGCAAACGCGTCACACGCCAGGATGCAGCGGCTGCGATTTTACTAGCGGCTGAAAATGCAACCAAAGTCTCTTTAGATGCCATTCAAATTTTTGGTGGCATGGGTTATATCAATGAAACCCCAACAGGTCGATTATTACGGGATGCTAAGCTATACGAAATTGGGGCGGGTACCTCAGAGATTCGACGGATGTTGATTGGGCGCGAGCTTTTTGCAGCGGCGTAAAAAAATGCTTGGTCCCATCATTTCTTTATTGAAATGGTGGGCCTAAGTATGGCATAAATAGGACATATTTTATGGATATCTTTTATAACTATCGCCGATTGCTTGCGGTGGGGCTTAAGAAAGATTATCGATTTAAAAATAGATCTAATGGTCGCATAGCTCAGCGGTAGAGCACTACGTTGACATCGTAGGGGTCACAGGTTCAATCCCTGTTGCGACCACCATCTTCCAACTTACTTAGCCAATCAACATCGTTATCATTATAGCCAAAATGATGGCCAATTTCATGAATCATAACATGATGCACGATTTCTTCTACTTTTTCACTGTTGTCGCTCGCGTATTTGATCAACGGGCAACGATAAAGATAAATAATATCTGGTAAATTACCGGAGGCGGGGGTTGCTTTAAGGGGAAGAGGAACACCTCGGTAAAGCCCTAGTAAATCGTACTTGTCCGTAAGACGGAGATTTTTGATGGTTTCCTCATCCGCAAAATTTTCCACCCTGACGAGTAAATTTTTGACGAATGGCTTAAACTTGTCGGGCAGAGATGCCAGCGTCTTATATGCCATCGTATATAGATCAGCAAGATCGGGCATTTCAGCTGTTTCATTGCGTCCACTCACGATTGATAATTTAACTTTCTTGCCAGCCATCTGGCTTCCTCCCCCTTGAAATTCTGTTAAAAACAATGCAATCTGTTTATAGATTAACTATAGGTGATAAAAGTTAATAAATGGTCGATATCCTAGAAAAAAATCGCTTACCGATCGAGTTAGAACAACTTAATGGTTGGGTTCTATCATCAGATGGTCGTTCTATAAATAAATCATTTAAGTTTAAAGATTTTTCCGAAGCATTTGCTTTCATGATGCGGATTGCCTTGCTCGCTGAAAGCCATAATCATCACCCCGAATGGTTTAACGTTTATAATCGTGTCGATATTTGTTTAACCACCCACGCAGCAGAAGGTGTTACGATAAAAGACCTTACTCTTGCTAAACTTATTGAGGATTTGTTGAAATGAAGAAAATTGCCTTAGCCGTTGGCGTGTTTTGTTCTGGTTTAATGGGACATGCCATAGATTCCTACGTCGCCAAAGTTTGGTTGCAGGAAGTGCAATTTAATGTAGCCAAGGACATGAACAACAATGCCCCGGTTAGCCTTAAAATTGTGATCGTTTATGATAATGATTTATATAAGAAAATTGGTAAACTGACAGCAGCTCAATTTTTCGAGCAAGAGGCTAGTCTTGCCTCTGATAATGCCGGCAAATTTGAAGTCTTTAATGCTGAAATTGTTCCCGGTCAAAAGAACGATCCCTTACCCATTGAGCCTAAAGATACAACCGGGGTCGGTATTTGGGTCTTTGGTCGTTATGCAACACCTGGGCCCCATCGTCAAAGTATTGGTACCGATCGAATCGTTCAGCTCAATCTGTTGAAGAAAGATTTTAAGGTTGCGACAATTAAGCCATAAATCGAACCAGGACAATCTAGTTCTAGAAATTTCTAAGGTGAGGGGACTCACCTTTTTTATGACCGTAAGGATAAAGTTAATTTTTTATTCTATCGTGTCCTTTTTTAGAATTTTATCGATGCCGAATCCCTGGAATTGTTCAATACCACATTCTAAGCCTGCTTGGATATCCTGTTCGGTTTCACAGCGATGAAGAATAAGACGATAAGCCCCAATCTCTTTAATTAAAGCTTTAAGGTCGTCTTTTCTTTCCATAATTGGGGGTGACCAATTTATTTTAAAAACATTTGCTGGGATTTTGTCGAGCTTTATCACAGCAAGATGCGCAGCGTTAATACTGCTAATAATAATTCGACAATTTTTTTGGCCTAACAGATCATGGGCGAATTCAAGGACATCTGGATGCGCCATATAATCAACGATGTCGATGCAGAATGACAAAGGCTTATCTTTATTATAATTATGAAGAAACTTATGGAAGGCGGGTGTGACGATAGACCTTAAATTTATATTCGCATGAATATTTTCAATACTATTGTGACTGAGTAACTGTGGCAGGAAATTGATGGTTTGTTTATCCAATAATGTCGTAATATGTTTGAAAAGCCAAGTGTTTGCCATAATGGGGTCACTGATAGCCAAGGAGTCCTGGAGAGCTTGCATGGATAGAAAAAGATGGCTTGCAATCTTTCGCGGTTTATCTTTTCCATCATACCAATAAATAGGTTGCCGCCTAAGATAAGAGAGTAAATTAGAATTGGTTAAAATTTTCTCAATGTTTGCTAATGTATCTAAATTTATCCCATTGGTTATAAGCTGCGTGGTGGTGCCATCAGCTTGTTTTTTCACACTTGAGTAAATTGGATCATTCTCGATCTCATGCACAGCTTCAGCAAAATCTTCCCATTGCGTGCCAAGGTCAAAGACTGTGTAGAAACCATCTTTTTTATGGCCCTCATTTAAAATAGGATCGGCTGGGAGGGTTCTCTTTAGCTGGGAAATACACCGCTCAATAGAAATAACGGCATTTCGTTGAATAATGCATACCAGATTGTGGTTTTTTAGTTTATAGACTAATCCCTTAATAGGGGAAAATATTCTGGTTGCTTCTTCTAAGGCAAAGTCGATGCGTTTTGGTTCTCTGTTGAATAACGTGAATTTACTCGTGTGGAACATGATAGCTTTGAAGGATGATGCTGTTGGTTTAATGTGATCAAGGGCCGTTAAGATTTCTGTCGATGGGTCCAAAGGTTGTTCATTTTCAATGGTCATGTTTCTTTTGACATCCTGTCTTCTCAATCGTTATAAACTTTACTTTAGAGAAAACAGGTAAAAATATATTTAAGACGGCCTAAAAATTTTAAATCTTAATTGCATTCCTTTGATACCCTTGATAAGACAGAGATATACCTAATTTCTTAATGAGAATCCTATGTCCTATTTAGCCACCAGACTCTCTCTAATTCAACCATCACCCACGCTTGCTATGACAGCTAAGGCGGCACAGATGAAATCCGAAGGAATTGATGTTATTGCGCTTAGCGCTGGGGAGCCTGATTTTGACACCCCTGAATTTATTAAAGAGGCTGCTAAGACCGCTTTGGACCGGGGGATGACTAAATACACGCCGGTGGATGGATTGGCCGATCTTAAAAAAGCAATTCAATCTAAATTGCAAAAAGATAACGGCCTCGAGTATGGTCTGGATCAGATCATGGCAAGTACAGGTGGGAAGCAAGTTATTTTTAATGGATTGATGGCAACCTTGAATGCTGGAGATGAAGTCATTATTCCTGCACCTTATTGGGTGTCTTATCCTGATATGGTCAATCTTTTCGGAGGGATTCCAAAGATTATTCGGTGTCCAGAATCGGCTGGGTTTAAGTTAACCCCTGACCTTTTAGAAAAGGCCATTACGCTTAATACAAAGTGGATCATTTTGAACTCGCCGTCCAATCCAACGGGCGAACTTTACTCTGCTGAGGATTTAAAGGCATTGAGTGAAGTATTGGTCCGTCATCCGCAGGTAATGATTTTATGTGATGATATTTATGAATACTTGGTTTATGACAATCAAAAATTTGTCACTTTAGCCACCTTATGTCCCGAATTAAAAGATCGTTGCTTAATTGTCAATGGTGTTTCCAAATCCTATTCCATGACTGGCTGGCGCTTAGGGTATGGTGCCGGGCCAAAGCCATTGATTAAGGCCATGACCATGCTGCAATCTCAAAGTACATCTAACCCCTCTTCTATTACTCAAGCAGCCGCGATCGCAGCAATTAAGGGGGACAGAACATTTTTAGCTGATTGGTGTCAATCGTTCGCTGCGAGACGCGACCTGACGGCAAAATTAATTAATGATATTCCAGGCTTATCTTGCCGTATTCCGAATGGCGCCTTTTATTTATACATTAATTGCGATGGTCTTATTGGTAAGACAATGCCGAATGGGCAAATGATCGAGACTGATAATCAATTCGCCCAGTATCTATTGTCTGAAGTGTATGTGGCCGTGGTGAGCGGGGATGCATTTGGTTTGTCACCTTATTTCCGTATTTCCTATGCAACATCTGAGAAAATCTTAATCGAGGCCTGTAAACGGATTCGCACAGCGGTGGAAAAATTAACCTAAGATTATTGGGCTAAGCTTATTAGAGTTTTCTGACGTAACGGTCGAAATTTTTGGCAACATAGCTGAAAGCCTCGCGATGCCTTATCATCACTTTGAATTACAAACCATCTACAAGCGAAAGCAGCTCTCAATACAAGGAGCGCCTATGCACTTTCGTAAGGTTATTAGATTTTTAATGGAACAACTAAAACGACAGGAAAATTTCTATTTCTCTAATCTATAAATTGGGTGTAAAAAGAAATTATTAATTTTTAAATTAATAGGCACAATAACAATAAATTGTACATCCACCTATCAAACTATTCATCCATGGAGTTAATAATGAAACATAATTTTTGTAAAATTTTAAGAAGTGCCTGCCTATTAAGCTTATATTTATGTAGTGCTTCTGTTTATGCCATGGAGATACAAGAAGAGAATTGGGATACTTTCTATCAACCTAATGGGGAAGAGGGTACTAAGTTACCACCAATCCACAACGCTCATAAAAGAACAAATGAAGATAATAGTCAGGCGTTAGCAGAATCCTCACAAACAGAAGTTAAGAAGACAAGAAATGAGGGAGAGGTAACGGAGGCGCCAACTATAAGGCCTAATTATGAAACATCTAATATTATTACAAGTCTTCGGGCGGAGGAGAGTGCTCAGCAATTTTTAATACAAGAAAATTACCCTTTAGCTATTCAAGCTCTTTTACATGCTGAGGCATTCGCAGCTGATGATCCATCTAGGAAAAGCGCCTTAAATGAAAAAATTGGTAATCTGTATCTTAAACTTAATGAGGGAGAGGCTTCTATTAAAAAAGCTGTTGAATTTCATATTAAGGCCCTGCAAGACACTATAAACCCTACAAGAAAAAGTTACTTATTTGAAAGAGCAGGCGAACTTACTAGCCAAATAACAATGCCAACTGGAAACTCTTTTAAGGCATCCGATTATTATACACTTGCTATAGGAGAGATAAAGAAAGCATTAGAAATCACCCGTAATAGGGAGCAAAAAAGTATTTTGCTTGAAAAAAAAGCTGATCTTATTCTTAAGCTAAATGACAACAATTATAACAGACAAGCACCAGATGCTTATAGTATGGCTGCCTCTCTTACTTCCGATAAAGAAAGAAAATATAAGCTACTTCTTTCGGCGGCAAAATTAAGAGCGCATGGCCAAGGAAGTTTTGACATGATTGAAGCTTGCCAAAACTATTGTGACGCAGCCGGCCTGTTAGCAGAACAAGGTCAATATGCTAAAGCAGCCGAAGTGAGCCATTATGGTGTTTCTTTAGCCGAGCATATAGATGGTTACTTCTTTCCAAATCTACGGGCCGAAATGATGCTTAAAAGTTCCTATTACCATTATAAAAGTATAAATCTTAATAATTGCCACAATTGGTTAAATCTTAGCTATTCATCTTACGACAAAATAAGAAATCATTTGGATGATAAAACTAAAATTGTGTATTTATACAACTTTGCTTATTTAGCTTCTAAGGTAGAAGTCATTCAAACATCGGAGAGAGCAATTAACGCTTTAAACGAGCTTAAATCCTTAGCTGAAACTTATGCTTTTGAAAAAGAGTATATAGAAACTATGGTAGGTAATGTAGAGGTAAATAAATTAAAGCAAGGGGAAAGCTTACTTATTGAACTGGCTTCTCAATAGTGCTCAACGAAGCTTTCTTTATAAATCTGTTCTAAACGATCAATTTCGTCAGCTTGTAGAGCAGAAAATTCCTTTTGGAGGGCGCGTTTTGAGAGCGTGCCCTCATTTTGTTTTAGGAAATTAAACAGCAAATCAATTTTCGAGGATGGAAGTTCTAGAAACGCTGTGACTTGCTGTTTAAAGGCATCATAGCGCTGAAGGAAGTCAATCTCTTGCGGTAAATCCACGTTAATTGTTTTTTCAACGCAAGCATAAAGAAATTCAGCGTGTAATGTCGCATCAAAATAGCGGTAGAAATCTGCTGTATCATTTAAGACGTGAACATTCATGGTCGGGGTGGGTTCCCATTCTATAAGTGGTAACAGACGTTGGGAGTAACTTTCAAGAACTGTGCGATAATCATCGATGCGTTCAAGAATAGCCGCTGAAATAGGGAAAATTAAGCCCGTCGGACTGAATTTCATTTCAGCTAGAATATGGTGAATTAAATAACGATGGAGTCGTCCATTCCCATCTGCAAACGGGTGGATATAGATAAACCCAAATGCAATACAGGTGGCCGCAATGACAGGGTCGAAATTCTGGAGTGATCTAAGATTGAATAAGAACAAACCTTTCATCAAAGAAGACAAATCTTCATGGCGAGCACTGATATGCTCAGGTAATGGAAGACGCGTCAGTTGTTCGTGTTCACCAACAAATCCGCCCTCATCGCGCAGACCTAATTTTAAAAAGCGGTCGTCTCCGATAACAATCTTTTGTAACCGTAACAGCTCATCTAAATTGAGCGGTTGTTTCCCTGCCTCTCCAATAGCACGGCCCCATCGTTGAATGCGGGTATGGAGCTTTTCTTCTCCCTCGATGGCATAGCTGGATTTTGAATCTTTGAGCAGTAAAAAAGAGGCTGTCCTGGCCAAAATGCTAGCCGATACTTTTCCGATGGTGATTTTTGCTTTTTCATCCAAACTTTTTTGACGATAAATCTCAAGAGTTTCCGTTTTGAAAACGAGGGGGCAAAATTCTTTTGTGCCGGGTAAATTATTATTTACTCGGTGTCGGGGGGATTTCGTACCTGGAATGCCGTATTGCAGGTCAGTATCAAGGGCATTGGTGTAATTGCCAGTTGTTACGTTCGGCAATTTTAACAATTTTCCAGTCAACCATTCATATAAAAACCACAGACGTCGAGAATAGCTGCTGGTGGGATGACGTTCAACAATTTCCTCAATCTCATACGGAGAAATGATATCAAATAATTTTTTTAGAACGGCTAAGTCTACCCCTTCATATTTCAAAGCAAAAATTAGATGCCCTTCTAAAGTCGGTGCGGGTGCATGGCGCGGCGTTAAGATTTTCCAATTGTCTTTTTCATAGAATTTATGGTGATTACTGATGGCTGATAATTTTATTGGGAGAGGAACGGGCAGGTGGTAAGCATTAACCAAATAGGCGTATCCTGCCAAGGTGGCAGCTTCCGGTAGCTTCCGTTCCTGAAAAAACGTTATTTTTTGTGAATAATTATTACTTTTATTGTTATTCATGAAAAATAATTATCCTTATGTTCGTGCTTGGCTCATTATTAACTTAGCATGAAAAAGCTTTATTGTTTATGAAAAAAAATTATTTCTAAATTAGAATATGAAAAACTATTATTTCGATAGAAGATTTTTAAAAATTGTCATTTTTAAAATTAAGGGAAAAGAGTTTTATCGTTACTACCGCTTTTATCAACTGTTACTTTATCAGCTTTGCCATTCTCCTTAAAAGCCTTCCTAAAGAAGGCTTTGGCAGCGACGGCATCTCTGTTAGCGCGAAGCACAAAACCAATGGTATTTCCTTGACTATCGACGGCCCGATAAAAATAAACTCATTTCCCATTCAACTTGATATAAGTCTCATCCATGCGCCAGCTTCCATTAACTGGCCTCTTGCGTGGGCGAACACGTTTATCAATGAGGCCAACAAATCGGCATACCCATCTTTGTAATGTTGAATGGTCAATATTGGCCCCTCGAACAGAATGGAGAGGCATTTTCTAGAGAAAGATCTCCTTTTAAAAATTCCAGTCAACTCGAGCCACAATCTGATGCTCTTGTTGAGTTGATCCAATTTCACCTTTCCAGCCCAGGGTTGTAGATACAGACTGAGCTAAGAAAGCAGTCACTCCAACACTTGGGTTTATCATAAGGCGACGTTTGTTCTTAGAGTTCACTGTAAATTGGCCGCCTTGACCTACTAATGTAGCCCAGACTTTCTGGTTCCTGCCAACAGTTCGTCGATATGTTGCTCCCAATCGGACAAAACTATAGACCTGAGTATCTTCCTTTCCGTTCCATAATTTCACAAGTTGGAATCCCCCTTTACCTTGCAGCGTTGTACTATGACGACTTTTAACGGCTAAGTTCTGGATGTCAGCTCCAATTTCTCTATATCCATTCTCATGTAGGTATAAGGCGCCAGCACTAAAATACGGTGTGAGAATTACGGATCTAGGAAGAGTAATATCTCGACCCACCTCAACAAGACCGCTCACATGATGTCCATTATGCTTTTGGTGAGCGACCGCAGGAATAACTGTCATGATGCGCTCGCCCTTAAAACGGTGATGACCATAATAGACAGAGCCCTTAATATACCCGTTCAAGGTAGGTTCCCACAAACCATATAGACCAATACGGCCTGAATTCTTGTTTCCTTTATCACCATCAACTTTCATTTTATAGGTACTATAGTTATATCCACTAACTAGCCCCAGTTTTACCGTAGGGAGGGCATAATTGATCCCAATAGTGGTATCATAGGTCATTCCCTCTAATCCTGATACGGATAGCCCGGATGGGTCAGCAATATTACCTTGACTAAATCGGCTGCCAGCCCCTTGAATCCATAGACTTGCCTTGCCCAGGTCGACCTCAGCCGATACCGGTAAATGTTTGACGTCTGTATCTTGTAAACTGCTAAATCTGAGTTTTTTATTGTTAAGTTTAAAGGTAAAGAATTGAGCAAAGCTTTGCTTAAAACTGGTAAGATTCGAAATTAATTGTCTTGCTGTTTCTCCTATGTCTTTAAGCAATTTATCTCTATGTAGATGTAGCCCGGCGAAGGGAACATCCATATGGCTCAGTTCTATATTAGCAGTCATATCGGATACTTGGGTGCTAGCAGCGGGACTAAGCTGATTAAAAGCTTGTTTTAATTGAGAAGTGGTTAAAGGATTTAATTGATTAATTAAAGCTTGTGATCCATTGCTATTGACATACGAAGCCACCTGACCCGGATTACCTATGCTGATAGCTTGCTCACGTTTTTTTGAGGAAAGTAGGTGTAGATAAGCATTGTTAGTATCATAAGTCATAGTATAGGTAAAGAGTGGCGATGAGCCAGTAATGGTTGCAAAAGGACCATTTAAGGGGCCTGCTGAGCTTAAAATGGTGTATGTGTAAGTTTGTCCTGCAACATAATTCCCAGCCAAGGGGATAACATTGAGGGTACCATTTGTAATATCAGCTGAACCTGTGATATTGATGACGTCATTATCTGTTCCGGGTATTGTGGAGGCAGGTGCCGCTTGCACTTCACAATTATAAATACCATGTTGTATGTAAGGACCGTTAACGGTAAGAGTGCCAATAGAATTTCCAGGAGCGATAAAGCCACCTGAATTAATGGTCAACGCGCCTACAATACCCGTACCACTAATAATGGCGCCTGAATTGACCGTCGTTAAAGATGAGCTTGAAATTGATCCATTCACCTTTAATTCTCCGTTATTAACAGTCGTTGCTCCGTTATAGGTGTTGACACCGGATAAAGTGAAGGCACCTTGGCCGTCTTTGGTGAGACTACCACTCCCAGATATGATATCTGAATAAGGACTATCGTCGGATCTATTGAATGTTAAGGATCCCTGATTGGTTATGTTGCCACTTAACGTTCCGGAGCTTCCACCTGTACCAATATTTAGAATAGCACCATTAAAGTTCCTTAAGTCGCTGGTGTTAATGAGAGCGCCGTTGTTCGTCAAAGTACCTCGGTTGTACAGAATGTCGTTGTTGGTTAGGTCGCCGTTGTTTGTCAGGAGGCCATAGTTGTTTACTTGATCGTTATTATTCAACATACTGTTGCTGTTGTTCGTCAGGGTGCCAGAGTTACTGTTCTCTAGGAAGCTGTTAATGTTGAGGAGATTATCATTAATCAGATTGCCGGCGTTATACAGCGAGGAGCTGTTGTGAGTCAAAGTACCGGTGTTGGTCATGAGGTCATTATTGTTCAGGGTGCCGGTGTTGGTTAAGTTACCACTATTGTTCAAGGGGCCCATGTTATTCAGGCTGCCGGTGGTAGTCAAGTCCCCATTATTCGTCAGTGTACCGGTGTTGAATAGGCTGCCGTTGTTGGTCAGTGTACCGGTGTTGGTCATGAGGTCATTATTGTTCAGGCTACCGCCGGAATCAATTGTTCCTCCAGAGAAAGATCCTGGACTATAATCCCCCGGGATAAAATGTGTTGCACCACTAGGAACATTTATTTGTGTTGTGCTGCCGACGGAAAAGGATAGGCAGAACAGCATAATTATATATGCAATTCTGTTGTAAACTTTGCACCAATTTTTTAATGTAAAACAATTTAAATTAGCAGCATATATTGAAGTAGTTTTAGGTTTGAGGGTAGAAGAATGATATCCACGTTGCAACAGGGACACCATAATTTTAAATGGATTGTACTGTGTCATAAATTCACATAAATTTCTTACTAAATTGATTTAATTTAATTGTGAGATGTTATGAAATAGATTGTCAAAGAGTATATATCTATTTACAAAATCTTAAAAATAAGGGCTCTAAGAATAGCCAATAAACATGAATGCTTGGCTATTTTGTGGTCCTTTTTACCTCTCCGCAACACGGCCCTTTTGCAAAATTTTGTGGATAAGTTAGCATAATAGTCGTTATCTGTGGCGATCAAAGTGGCTCTTTATAAGGAAAGCACCTGTTTGCCTCTCAATTAAGCAATTTCTCTTCTTATAAAAAGATAGAAAACTATTTTTAAGTGAAGAAGAGGCTTCAATTCACTTCGCTAAAACAAGAGGTAATTGGCTCCAACTCCTTGTATAAGAGGGCGGTTTCTGATCCTGTCGCATCTGTTAAAAGCTAGATGATTAGAGGTTAAATTGCCTGCGGAAGAGGATAACAGATGCTGACCATATGTCCCAACTTACTGCCCCATTTTAAAGGATTTTGTTCATCATTACGTGGCATGGAGAATCAGTTAGCGACTTCAACTTTTTTCTGTTGATTTGCCGTTCTTACAATGCAAATGCCTGTAAGGAGGTGGATTACAGCCTAGTCGTTAATGAGTTTTTTAACATCCTCTAAATTAAGGCTAATTCCGCGCAGAACTTTACCTTCTTCCCCTAAGGTTGCAGAGGTTTTGTCATCAATAGATAGCTTGACGCCCGCCCCATTCCCTGTATTAAGGTGGTGTGTACCCGTTGCGGGAACGGTATACGATTCTCCAGCACGCATCAAGCGGACAAATATGGCTTTACCTGTCTCGTCGGTCACCTGAACCCACGCATCCTTTACAGCCAGAATCTTAACAGTCGTATCTTCAAATGGTGCCGATGTGGCGCGGGGCTCAACAGCTGGGGTGGAGGAAGGGGTCGTGGAAATAGTTGTCGTAACCTCATCAGGCGTTGTAGTGACACCTGTTGATGGTGACAAATTTTGAGAGGGAGAAGAGGTCACGCTCTGAGTACTTATGACATTGTGGTCGATAAAATCTTTAGAGCTTACTGCTTCCTCGTGAACATTACTCATATTATTGGACACATACAGCGTTACGCCGCCAATAAATAAGAGGGTCGTTGCCCCTAATATAATTTTTAAAGTAGGGCGCTTTTGTTGTTCCACCGGAATGGAATAATTGAAACTTGAATAAGATGGTGTAATTTCTTCTTGGAGATTTAAATCTTTCAAAATTTGGGTAGAATCAAGATTTAAAAATCGCGCATAGGTTTTTATAAATCCCACCTTATAAACATGGCCGGGTAGGGCAGATATATCACCTGCTTCAATAGCGCCAATATACAACTGCCGTATGTGAAGTTCTTGTGACGCTTGTTGTATTGTTATGTTTTTACTTTCGCGGGCATTTTTAAAAAGCATACCCACCTTCGTAAAAACTGATTCGTCGTCCGTATCTATATTTAATGCTTCTGTATTCTGACTCATATCAACACTCAGAAGAAATTGATCTTATTACATTAAATACAGTTAATTAACACTGTGCAAGGGAAATTTACTTAATTAAGTAACGATTATTAAAATATATGAGAAGGCTGTCGATTGTTTAACTTCAATTTGTTAGGCGATAAGGTCGCTTCTACAGTAATAAACATTTATTCTGTTGGAGGGGCGGCTTTCTCCACGACTAGGCTATTTCCCTTAATATCAATAATATTGACCTCTATACCTGCCGGTAAATCTTCTCCTATAACCCGCCACCGAGAATCACCGATCGTGATATGGCCAACGCCATCAGTAATAGGGTCGCTTAGCTTAAATCTAAAGCCTATCATTTGATCAGCTTTGCGGTTAAGAATTGTTTTTTCTTTAGAGAATTTCATACACCGGTAAAGCCGAGCTCCAAAACCGACACAAACCATAGACAAGAAAGTAAAGCTGATGATTTGGCCCATAAACATAAAATCAAACAGGTAGGTTAATGCTGCAGTAAGAAGGGCCGCACAACCAATCCAGATTAAAAAGCTGCCGGGCAGAAAAATCTCGATTCCCAATAGCACTAGTCCTAAAAAGGACCAATGCAAAAAGTTTAGATCAACCATGAGAAAGCCCATCATTCACTTTTTCCTTTAGTGCTTCTCTTAGTTTCTGACTGGCTGCCTATGCTATCTTTCACTATTTCTGCAATACCAGAAATTGTCCCTACTAAGCTGGAAGTTTCCATTGGCATTAAGACTAGTTTCTGGTTATTGCTTTCTGCTAAGGCTTTAAAAGCTTCAACATACTTTTGGGCGACAAAGTAATTAATAGCTTGCGTTGAGCCTTCCTTCACTGCTCTCGAAACCTCGGCTGTGGCAAATGCTTCAGCTTGAGCAAGTCTTTCTCTGGCTTCGGCGTCTCTTTGGGCGGACTCTTTGCGGGCTTCAGCTTCCAAAATCATCGATTGCTTAAGGCCTTCTGCTTTTAGAATTTTAGCTTGCCTGTCCCCTTCGGCTGCAAGAATAGCTGACTGGCGTTCTCCCTCGGCTTCTAAAATCATGGCGCGTTTTTCGCGTTCAGCTTTCATTTGGCGAGCCATTGAGTCAATGAGGTCCCGTGGTGGGCGAATATCTTTGATTTCGACACGTGTCACTTTGGTGCCCCAGGAATGGGTTGCTTCGTCAATGACCTGAAGTAAGCGGGCATTAATAACTTCTCTGTTTGATAAAAGTTCATCTAGGTCCATGGATCCCATAACTGTCCGGATATTGGTCATAGTTAGGTTTAAGATAGCATGCTCTAATCGTGCGACTTCATAAGCAGATTTTGCTGCATCGAGAACTTGGTAAAAAACGATACCATCTACAGCAACGGCAGCATTATCTTTTGTAATGACGTCTTGAGTGGGGACATCCATGACAGATTCCATCATATTAACTTTGGCGCCAACGCGGTCAATTAAAGGAATAATCAAGTGAAATCCAGGGGTTAACGTATGGGTATAGCGACCAAACCGTTCAATTGTAAATTCATATCCCTGGGGAACGATGCGGGCGCCGCGTGAAATAAAAAATATGACGACAATTGCAAGGGCCAATAATGTGTATTCTGTCATAGTTGCTCCGTCTTTTTCTAAATAGTGTTACGCATATTTTAACTGAAAAATATTAAAAAAGGATAAAATTTTGCAGAAGGTAAGTGAAGAGGTGTGATAAAATGCTCTAAATTTTGCCTGTGATATGCTATACATATTAGTTAGGACTATAGAAGCATGTTACTAACTATTTTGGCACATTATGAATATTTTTAATCATTTTCACCAGCATATCCTTTCTATTTTAGAGCAACTTAAATGCCAGGGCGATCTACCTGCATATTTAGACTTTTCTCGCGTCGTTATTGAATCGCCGAAAGATCCGTCTCATGGGGATTTGGCGACCAATGCTGCCATGGTTTTAGCCAAGGCTGCTGGCACCCATCCGCGAAGCTTAGCGGATAGGATCTGTCAACAGTTGTCTAAGCTGGATCATGTTGTTAAGGTCGAGGTGGCAGGACCAGGATTTATAAATTTTAGCCTAGCAGGAAATTTCTGGCGGCAACGGCTAAACGATATTTTGCAATCTCCTCACATTTATGGGGCATCTGATTTTGGCCAGGGAGAATTGGTCAATGTTGAGTTTGTTTCTGCCAACCCGACAGGGCCGCTCCATACCGGCCATAGCCGTGGAGCTGTGTTTGGCGATGCAAATGCATCTCTTTTAGAGAAGATTGGCTATAAAGTCGTTCGGGAATATTATATTAATGATGCAGGTGGACAAACCGACACTTTGGCTCGATCGGTGTATTTACGGTATCTGCAAGCTTGTGGAAATACTATTGAGGAATCCCGTTTTGAGGGATTGTACCCTGGTGAGTATTTGGCAAAAATTGGCGAGATGCTTAAGGATACATACGCCGCCAAATTTGTTAATGCTCCGGAATCAGAGTGGATGGATCTTTTTAGGAAATTTACCATCGACCAAATGATGGTTTTTATTAAGGATGACCTTTTGGCCTTGGGTGTTAAGATGGATGTCTTTACGTCTGAACGAGCTTTGGTTGAGGCTGGGGGTGTCACTAAGGCTGTTGAGTTCTTGCAGGAACAAGGCGATATTTATACAGGCATTTTGGAAAAGCCAAAAGGGCATGATGTGGAGGATTGGGAGCCACGGCCACAACTTTTGTTCCGAGCAACGCAATATGGAGATGATGTGGATCGTCCTTTACAAAAATCCAATGGCAGCTGGACCTACTTCGCCGGGGACATTGCGTATCACTATGATAAATATCGCCGGGGTTTTACCAAAATGATTGATATTTTCGGGGCGGATCATGCTGGGTATGTTAAGCGGATTAAGGCTGCAGCCAAGGCTGTAACTGCCGGTAAGGGCGACGTTGATATTAAGACAACGCAGCTTGTCAACTTTATGGAAAAGGGCGAGCCTGTTCGGATGTCTAAGCGTGCCGGGACTTTTGTGAGTTTACGGGATGTTGTTGATCGGGTGGGGCGAGATGTGGCGCGCTTTATTATGCTGACGCGACACCAAGACATGACAATTGATTTTGATTTTGCCAAAGTTGTTGAGCAAACCAAGGATAACCCAGTCTTTTATGTGCAATACGCCCATGCGCGAGCCAAGTCGGTCTTACGACACGGTCATGAGTTGCTTGGGAATCTTGATTTTGTTAATGTTGATATGAGCCCCTTGACCGATGAGGCCGAGTTAGCGATGATTAAAATATTGACTCAGTTGCCGAAGCAAATAGAAGTTGCTGCTTTATCAAGAGAGCCCCATCGGGTAGCGAATTATCTGTATGAAGTTGCAGCAACATTTCATGCTTTGTGGAATAAGGGAAAGGATCATGTTAACCTTAGATTTATTGATCCGGAAAACAAGAATTCAACCTTGTCACGATTAGCATTGGTGCAATGCGTGGCGACGGTAATTGCAGAAGGATTGACCGTCCTTGGGGTTGATCCAGTTGAGGAGATGCGTTAATGACACCTTTTTTTCGTAAACTGCAGGAATCTGAGGAGGGAGCCGATCAGAGATTGAACGCAGGTCTAGATCTTGAGACTGCTTCTCCCTCTCACCCTATCAATCAGGATATCCGGCTTGGCGAGGTCCGGGCAACCTTTGGACACGTGGATCGTGATGAACAAATTCATCGACTTCGTTTTATGCGCGACAACCATCGCGATGCTGAACCGCAAGATACTGATTGGGAAGATCGTCAATCCCCTTTAAATTTTATTATTCTCACCAGCTTGCTGATTATTCTCGTTGTTTTAGGGTGGTTTGGATATCGATGGTTCAATCATTCTTATAATGATACTCCTCCTATTTTAATGGCGGACGAGTCTCCTTATAAGGTACGCCCGGAACATCCTGGGGGTATTACTATTCCTCATCAGGATAAATTAATTTATGGAAGAATTGCTCCTCATAGCCCTCAAACGCCAGAGCGTTTGCTGCCACAGCCAGAACAACCAATTCTCCCTGATCAAAGTTATGGACAACCCCTGTATGGCCCTCAGCAAGGGGGATATGTTCCGCAAGATCCAAATCAGATGAGGCCGCAGCATGCGCCTGATCATCCTGGAGGAGGATACTATGGCCAATCAGTTCCTCAGGCGGCCCAGCATGGACAACCCCTGTATGGCCCTTCTCAAGCAGGAATGGTTCAATCTGTTCATCCAACTCAAGCCTATCCGCAAGAGCAATTTCGCCAAGATTCTATTCCCCAAGGACAAGTGTATGTGCCCCAAGGATATGCTCCTCAAGCTGTGCCTCAGTATCAGCCCCAACAGCCTATGCATTCCATGACGCCCCCTCAAGGGCATGATCCTCGTTATGGGCAACCTATACCACACCAGAACCAACAATATGGTTCGGCATACAATCAACAGGCGACAATGTCACAGCAGACAATCCCACCTGTGAGTGTGACCCAGCAACCTGAAGCAGCGGCATCAATGTCCAGCGCGACCCCTCAAAAAATAGAAGCAGGAAGTGAATCTAGCTCTATAGAGATCGATCCATTGGATGAGCTTGTTTCATCAGAAGCAACCATGACTGAAAAAACAGGATCAACAAAGCTAAAACTTGCATCTTTAAATAATGATTCACCCTTTGCTTCTGGTCCTTCCCATCAAAAACAAGCTAAGAAAGAAGCTCCAAAAGCGTTATCAGCTGATGGATCTTATCGAGTTCAATTAGGCTCATTTCCCAGTGAAAAGGAAGCAAAAACAGAGGTGCGGCGCTTAAAGAATTTAGATAACACAATTTTTTCGGGTAAAAAATTTATTATTCAAAAATCGACTTCCTCTGTCACTGGGAATTCAGTTTATAAAGTTATGGTTGGGTTTTTCTCAACAGCAAATACAGCGACGACATTTAAAAATAAAATGAAAATTCATCGTGTGGATGGAATTGTGGTTAAATCAGCTGCTTAATCGGGGATGATAAAACCGCATCATGAAGTTCATTATAATATATAATAGAAAGTAAAAATGATGAAGCATACAGCAACAAAGCCTGTCATTTTTGGTTGTCAGGGAACGCGGCTGTCACCAGCCGAACATGATTTTTTTTCTCGCGTCCAACCTCTTGGATTCATCTTATTTACCAGAAATTGCAAAAGCCCGGACCAGATTCGTACGCTTGTTGACGATCTAAGGTCTTGTGTGTCGCATCCCTTCGTTCCTATTTTGATTGATCAAGAAGGTGGGCGGGTGGCTCGCTTAGGGTGTAACTACTGGCGTCAGTATCCAGCAGCTGGGGTTATTGGGCAACTGGCAGATGATGATCTTAATCTTGCATGTTGGGCGGCGGAAGCAAATGCCTATCTAATGGGTGTTGAGATGCTCGAGTTGGGCATTAATGTGAATTGTGCCCCTCTAATGGATTTGTTAGTACCCAATGCTCATCAAATAATTGGTGATCGTGCCTTTCATGAAAGTGTTGATATTACGGCTACACTTGGCGTGTATGTTATACGTGGCTTGCAACGTGCCGGGGTCATTCCGGTTATTAAACATTTCCCAGGCCATGGTCGAGCTTTGGTTGATAGTCATGAAAAACTGCCTGTCGTTTCAGCGGCCCTCAAAGAATTAGAAGAATCAGATTTCTTAGTGTTTCGCCAAGTCTGCACAGCTATCAATGAAGAAAATTTTTCTCAGCCTTGGGGAATGACAGCTCATATTGTTTATGAAGCTTTGGATTGTCACAGACCGGCGACTCACTCAGATACTGTCATCGATAAAATGATCCGTAAACATATAGATTTCCGAGGATTCCTTGTTTCTGACTGCTTAACCATGAAAGCTTTAGGCGGTTCCATGAGTGCTCGTGCTATTGAGGCGATCCAGGCTGGCTGTGATGCTGTTTTGCACTGCAGTGGTGATATGGATGAAATGTTGGACGTTGTAGCGACGCTGTCAGATATGTCTGCAACAAGTTATGATAGGTTAAAAGCATCAAGATTGTCCGGGCACAGATTACGGTCTGAGGATGATGAAACCTTGTGGTCGCAATTAAATTATCATCTTAAGCCTTATTGGGGCGGTGGTACCAAACAGATTGTTTAACCACCACTATACTTAACCAACCTGAAGCTGTTGAAATTTTGACTTCCAGATTTTGTCAGGATTTTGAGGGTGTTCTGCCATTGCAAGTTAGCCCCCCAAGGAAATATTGAGTCAAAAAGGCGTCTCTTTGTGGAGGGGGCTAAAAAACTGGGATTTGATTTAGGAGAATATATAGAGAATGACTGAGCATATAATTATGGCCCTAGCTTCCTTAATTGCTTTAATTTTAGCGGTGACAACCCACGAGGCTGCCCATGGTTTTATGGCCAAAATGTTTGGCGATAGAACGGCAGAAATGATGGGACGGATGACTTTCAATCCCCTTTCGCACGTTGATTTAGTTGGAACGATCCTGTTACCGGGAATTTTGTATTTAACAAATGCTCCGTTTTTATTTGGTTATGCCAAGCCTGTCCCAGTCAACTTTTCTAATTTGCGACCGCGCCGTTTAGGGGAAATTCTTGTAGCCTTTGCCGGACCGGGGGTAAATTTCCTACTGGCATTTGTTGCTGCCTTATTGCTCCACATCAATCCCACTCAAGAAACTTTTGGAAATGATGTGTTGGTTAGGTCTATTATGATCAATATTGTGTTGGGCGTCTTTAATCTTCTGCCCATTTTACCGCTGGATGGGGGGCGTATTTTGAATGGACTTCTGCCGCGTCAATTGTCAGAGCAGTATAGTCGTTCTGAGGCTTATGGAATGTTTATCCTTTTTGGTCTGTTATTTCTCCCCAGCCTAATTGGGTTTAATCTATTGGCCACTATTATGAAGCCGGCTGTTAACCTTGTCGTACAAGGTGTTTTAGGAGCAGCAGGAATTCACTAGCGACTATAAGTTCTGCGGGGGAACTCTTCGCAGGGATGAAATATAAGCTGACAACAACTTTTTCTGTCCGGCAAGATGTAATTCAGTAACCAAGGCAAAGAGCTAGAGTAAAAAAGTTTTTACTGTAAATTATATAAGGCAAATCATTGTTGTAATTGAAACGAGAATTTTTCTTATAAAAAATAGTGGACTAAGTGATTTAAACAATATAAAAATTAAGATCTAGAATGAATGTCTGCCTTTCAGTTGCGGCATTGAGCAGTTTACGAGAAATGATCTAGTTTGAAAAACTGCCAAATTGCGTGGATTTGCAATTTTATCAAGAATGTATTAGATTTACTTAAGAATTAACAGTAAAAGAGCATAAAATGGGATTAAGTTTTGGTCATTTAGCGGTATTGGTGCTCATTGTATTGGTTGTTTTTGGTGTTGGAAAACTGCCTCAAGTGATGGGCGATTTGGGTAAGGGGATCCGTGCCTTTAAAGATGGCATAAAAGATGAAGAATTAAAGAGCCAAGATAAAGGTGAAGCCTAGCGTATGTTTGATTTTGCCTGGTCTCATTATGTACTTTTATTGATTGTGGCGGTTATTTTGTTGGGGCCTAAGGAAATTCCTGTTGTTTTGAGGTTTGTGGGGCGGTGGATGGGTAAGATCCGTCGCCATACAGCGGAATGGCGCGATTATATTGAATATGTTGGCAGCGAACCTGCGCAACAGCCATCTAAAGAAAATTATAAAAATACAGATGAGGATTCAAAATGAGAGCGCCTGACCATGATCAGGCACAGCCCCTGATTCAACATTTGATTGAGTTAAGAACCCGCTTTATTTATGTTTTGCTTGTCTTTTTTGGATTATCAATCCTCAGTTATTGTGTTTCAAATCACATCTTTCAGTTTTTGTTACATCCGTTACAACAAGTTTTTAGCCATCTTGGTCTTGAACGGAAGTTAATTTATACAGGTCTAACCGAGGCCTTTTTAACTTATCTCAAAGTTTCCATGTTTGCGGGCTTCTTTTTAACCTTTCCCTATTTTGCTTCACAAATTTGGTTATTTATTTCGCCAGGCTTATTCAGGCATGAACAAAAACTTTTACGGTTAATTTTACTGGCAACACCTCTGTTTTTTTACTGGGTGCCGCCTTTGCTTACTGGTTTATTTTTCCCAATGCTTATAAATTTTTTCTAAGTTTTGAAAGCCTGGGTGGGCAGGGGACTATTCCTATTCAGTTGGAACCCAGAGTTTCTGAATACTTAAGCTTTGTTATGCGTTTAATTATTGCTTTTGGCGTGAGCTTTCAGTTGCCGATTTTACTGACGGTATTAGCGAGCATGGGCATGGTAACGAAAAAAGCACTCATTGAAAAATGGCGTATTTCTGTGGTAAGTATTTTTGCAGTAGCTGCTGTGATTACACCCCCGGATATATTAAGTATGGTTGGTCTTGCAGCACCGTTGGTATTGCTCTATGGGTTATCAATTTTCGCTGTAGCGAAGGTTGAAAGGGCCCGTGAAAAGAAAGAAATTCAGTCATGCTCGATCTTAAACTGATACGCACAAATCCAGAAATCCTGGATGCTTCCTTGAAACGCCGTGGTAAAAATCCTATAGCCCAGCAAATTGTGTCCATGGATGAATCTTATCGCGCTGCACTGACCGAATTGCAAGAATTGCAGACTAAGCGTAATCAGTTGGCTAAATCTTTCGGCGAAGCAAAGCGAACTGGACAGGACACAACAGCTCTTGCAGCTGAGGCTGATCAAATCAAAGCTGCCATTGCGGCCTTAGAGTCAAAATCAAACGACCTTAATCAAGTTTTGCTTGATGAATTGTCAGGGATTCCGAACCTTGTAGCAGATGATACACCTGAAGGATTGGATGAGACGACAAATATTGAACTACGTCGAGTTGGTAATACTCCAAGCTTTGATTTTGAACCCAAGCCTCACTTTGATTTAGGCGAAGCTCTTGGCAAAATGGACTTTGAGGTTGCGGCTAAATTGGCGGGTTCGCGCTTTGTCGTGCTATATAGCGAATTGGCGCGACTAGAGCGAGCGTTAGCTGCTTTTATGATTGATATTCATACTCAAAAGTATGGCTATCAAGAAGTATACACGCCAATTCTTGTCAATGAAAAGACTATGTATGGCACTGGTCAGTTACCAAAATTCCGGGATGATCAGTTTCAGACTACGTCTGGTTACTGGATGATTCCAACGGCCGAGGTAGCCCTGACGAATCTAGTAGCAGAGACAATTCAATCGGAAGATCAGCTTCCCTTACGTTTCACCTCTTACACCCCCTGTTTTCGGGAAGAAGCGGGTTCTGCAGGCCGAGATACACGGGGAATGATTCGCCAGCATCAATTTGGTAAAGTAGAATTGGTCAGCATTACCCACCCAAGTGAATCAAAGACTGAACATGATCGCATGACATCGGCAGCCGAAGATGTCTTGCAAGGCCTTAAATTGCCTTATCGCGTTATGGCTTTGTGTGCTGGTGATATGGGCTTTGCAGCACAAAAGACTTATGATTTAGAGGTTTGGTTGCCGAGCCAAAATATCTATAGAGAAATTTCAAGCTGCTCAAATTGTGGCGATTTTCAAGCTAGAAGAATGAATGCTCGCTTCCGTCCGCAAGCATCAGCTGATAATCCAAAGCCAGGAACAGAATTTGTCCACACCTTAAATGGATCTGGCTTGGCTATTGGACGGACTATCGTTGCTATCCTTGAGAATTATCAACGTCATGACGGTAGCATTGCTATTCCGACGGCGTTAATACCTTATATGGGTGGCGTTGAAGTTATTGCAAAAAAATAATAAGCTAAGACCATGCGTATTTTATTAAGTAATGATGACGGCATTAATGCTCCAGGACTCAAAGTTCTTGAGGCGATTGCCCGTCAATTATCCAATGATATTTGGATCGTCGCCCCAGAGTTAGATCAAAGTGGCGCCAGCCATTCGTTGACTTTGCGTGATCCTTTACGGCTCCGTGAAGTATCGGATAAGACGTTCGCTCTGTCAGGCACGCCAACAGATTGTGTTCTTTTTGGAATTAATCATTTAATGAAGGACCAAGCTCCTGACCTGGTTCTATCGGGTGTCAATCATGGCGCGAATCTCGCTGATGACATCACTTATTCTGGAACGGTGGCTGCCGCCATGGAAGCTTCCTTACTGCATGTGCCATCAATTGCCATCAGTTTGTGTGTTGCGTCAGGAACGCCTGCCATTTGGACCACAGCTGAACATTATTTGCCTGGTATTATTTCAAATCTTACCCGGTGTGCTATGGATCCTTATACTCTGATGAATATTAATGTTCCTAATTTGCCTCTTGACTCTATTAAAGGGGTCCAAATTACACAGCAGGGACAGCGGGTTTATCAAGATCAGTTGCATGAATGTGTTGACCCCCGAGGGAAAAAATACTATTGGGTTGGAATCGTGAATCACGATGGAACAGGGGAGCCCGGTACAGACTTAGATGCGGTTAGTGGTGGTTTTATTTCCATAACACCGTTGTCGCTTAACTTTACCCATGAAAAGTCACTAAAACGACTGAATCAACTATTTTCAAAGGATAAGACAGATGAAGCTGCGTAATTTCGCAATCATGGTTATGGCTGCCAGTGTTCTTGCTGGCTGTAATATCCGTCGGGATGCTCCCGCTGATGTTGAATATGATTCTTATAAGAGTCCATATCACGTTGTGCGACGCGGGGAAACCATTGCCAGTATTGCAAAAGACTATCATATCGATAAACGGGAACTTGTTCGCCTTAATGGAATGAAGCCGCCGTATCGGATTTCAATCGGCCAAAAATTACTTGTGGGCGCTCGTCAGTCAGCGGCACGAGATGAATTCTACTCACCGGCAACCGATGAGCAGCAACAAGGTGAAGTAAAAGTGGCAACACTCGCCCCCTTGCCGGGAACGGAAGAAGAGGGTGTTGCAAGCCAACAACCCTTTGGTGCGACGGACTATGCGCAAGACATGGGGCATGCTGAAGAAATAGCCTCGGCTCCGGAAGACGAGTCAGAAATGGCTACAGCTGATGTTGAAACACCAGCAAAGGCGTACAAGCCGCTGGGACAGACTCCGCAATCCGCAGCCTTCTATACCTGGCCAGTTCGTGGCAAAATCGTCAAAGGATTTTCTACTGGTAAGGGCGGGCACACAGGAATCAATATTAGTGCTGCCAAGGGAACGCCAGTAAAGGCAGCTAATAATGGTGTGGTTAGCCGTACCGAGCAAATTCCAGGTTATGGTAAAGTTGTGTTAGTTCGTCACCAGGATGGTGTTATAACAGTCTATGCTCATCTTGATCAGATTACAGTCAAGCGGGGGGATGTGGTTACAGCCGGCCAAAAGATTGGAACAGTTGGAAAAACAGGTAATGTTAAGGAACCGCAACTCCACTTCAAAATCAATAAAGGCAAAACACCAGTTGATCCAACCAAATATCTGGATTAGGATAATGCAATACAGCAGTTTTGCTACTGAAGTAATAGAACCGGCACTTTTAGGAAGTCTTAGACCCATAAATGAAATCATAAGTTGTTGATTTTTAGGGTTTATAAGTTCCTTTAGGGGCGATAATACTTCCTCCTCCAGGGGGATAGAATCTGAAGCTTTAGCAGTAAGACTATTTTTATAAGATAAATAATTATTAGGAGTTTTTCATGTCCCCAGGTGGTTTTGATATTATGTCATTTTTACCGTTACTTATGATCTTTGTGATCTTTTATTTTTTGCTAATTCGCCCTCAACAAAGGAAGATGAAAGAACAGCAAGCGATGTTGGGTGCAGTTCGTCGGGGCGATAAAGTTGTCACCAGTGGCGGGTTGATCGGTACTGTTTCTAAAGTTAACTCGGATACTGAAGTTTTACTCGAAATTGCAGAAAATGTTAAAGTTCGCGTTGTAAAATCCATGATTTCAGAAGTTTTATCAAAGACAGAAGCTGTTAATTCTGATGAAATGAAAGCAGTGGAGCCTAAAGCTACAGAGAAAAAGGCTTCGTCTAAAAAGACAACTAAGGCTAAAACTGTCGTTAAAAAGGATTAATCTATGTTATATATCGCACGTTGGAAGGCGGCACTTATTTTGCTAGTCTGTGTACTAGGGGTTATATTCTCAGTACCAAACATGCTGTCAGAAGAACAGCGCAGTAAATTGCCAGCTTGGATGCAGAATACATTTAATTTAGGGCTTGAACTTCAAGGGGGGTCCCACCTTCAACTCGAAGTTGATATGAAGTCAGTGATGAAAGATTATTCTGAAAATCTGTTGGATGAAATAAGAACAACTCTGCGTGCGGAAAAAATTGGTTATACTTCCCTAACTCTGGCTCAAGATCGTAAGGGCGTAACTTTTATGCTCCGTGATCCGAGTCAAGTTAGTGTCGCTAAAAAAGCACTTCGTAAAACGACCAATGAGCTTAATTCTGATTTTGATAGCTCTGGCCGAGTTACAATTTCCTTGACCGAGGAAGCAATTGAGAAAGTTCAGGCAAAGGCTCTCGAGAAATCCATCGAAGTTATCCGTCGCCGTGTCGATGAATCGGGAACAAAAGAACCCTTGATTCAACGTCAAGGCACAGATCGGATTATCTTGCAGCTTCCTGGTGTTGATAATCCAGCCGAGGTAAAACGCTTGATCGGAAGAACTGCAAAAATGGAATTCCGCTTGGTTGATCACGATGCGGGAACGATTCAAGTTGATGCATCCGGTCGCCCGCAAGGTGGGGTGCCCTTAGGATCGGAGATTTTGCCCGAAACAGGTCATCGTGGACAGGACGGATATGTGGTTGTTAAGAAACAAGTTGCTATTACGGGTGATCGTCTAATTGATGCACAATTTGAATTTCGTGAAGCTCAACCGGGGGTGTCCATTTCTTTTGACGCCGTGGGGGCCAAAAAATTTGCAGAAATCACGGCTAATAACGTCAATCGTCAGTTTGCAATTATCTTGGATGGCCGTGTTATCAGTCATCCTAATATTAAAGCTCCTCTACTAGATGGCCACGCTATCATTAGTGGTGGGTTTGCACCCAAGGAAGCTCAAGAATTAGCCTTGCTACTGCGAGCGGGCGCCTTACCGGCTGCTTTAAATGTTATTGAAGAAAGAACCGTTGGGCCAAGCCTGGGAGCGGACTCTATTCAAGACGGTCAACGGGCCACTCTGTTTGCATTCCTGTTTGTTGCAGTATTCATGATTCTGAACTATTCATTGTTCGGAGCCTTTGCCGATATCGCTTTAGCCCTTAACCTTATTCTTTTGTTTGCGGCTTTATCCTTACTCGGCGCGACCTTAACGTTGCCAGGTATTGCCGGTATTGCTTTGACAATTGGGATGGCTGTTGATGCGAACGTTCTGATTTATGAACGCATAAAGGAAGAATTGCGTCATAATATGAAACCTGTCATGGCTATTGAGGCGGGTTACCGTAAGGCCTTAATGACAATTTTAGATTCCAACATTACAACTCTAATTGGTGCTGCTGTATTGTTTGAATTTGGCTCGGGGCCGATTCGGGGATTCGCAGTGACTTTGGCATTGGGTATTATCATCTCATTGTTTACAGCATTATCATTGACCCGTCTGATTGTTATTTTCTGGGCGCGCCGTCAACGTAACTTAACATCCTTGCCAATATAAGGAAGAGGTCAAAAAATGGCTTATTTACGCTTAGTCCCCCAGAATGTTAACATTAACTTTGTTGGCATTCGCTTTATTACTTTCTTGATTTCAACGATTGTTGTTTTAGCAACGGTCATTACCATGAGCACAAAAGGATTAAATTACGGTATTGACTTTGAAGGCGGGTATATTTTTGAAGTTCGTCTTAAAGAAGAACCCAATATTCCTGAATTGCGCAATAAATTAGCAAGCTTAAATTTAGGCGAAACTGCCATTCAAAAATTTGGCGCTGATCACGATGTTTTAGTTCGTGTTGAACGCAAAGTTGCTGAGGGTGCTGATGAAAATGCATCTCAGCAAAAAGTTATTGATACCGTTAAGGGAGCCATCGGCGTTGATCAGGATTATCGCCGTATTGAAACAATTGGTCCAAAAGTTGGTGAAGAGCTTGTTCATAACAGTATGAAAGCCGTTCTATTAGCTTTGGCTGCCATGTTGATTTACATTGCAGTCCGATTTGAGTGGCAATTTGCAGTCTGCGGTATTATTGCGCTGATTCACGATACAGTTGGTATTTTGGCATTGTTTTCCATTTTCCCCTTTGAATTTAATGAAACAGCCATTATCGCAATTTTGATTACAGCTGGATATTCCATCAATGATACGATTGTGATTTTTGACAGAATCCGTGAAAATTTACGCAAGTACAAGAAAATGGAACTTGGAGCCCTTATTAATAAGAGTTTGAATGAGACTCTTTCTCGAACTGTATTAACTGGTGCGACAACCCTAACATCCCTGCTGGCTCTTTACATATGGGGTGGAAGTGTCATTTCAAGTTTTAGCTTACCGATCATTATTGGGATTATGATTGGGTCTTTTTCTTCCATTTTCCTTGCCTCTCCACTCTTGTTATACTTAAACATTAAGCGAGGGGAAGAGGTGGCAGTCCCGACAAACAGTAATTAATTTCTTAATTTTCAATTTATTCACCCCCGGCCATAGTCGGGGGATTTTTTATGGGTGAGGGTTATGGCAAAAGCGAGCAATTTTCATAAGCTTACCGAGAGTCTGTTATTGTCCTAATGGAATACTCTTTTTCAATGTAAAGGAAGGGACGCAGTTCTGTATCCAGAGGATAAAAGCGGGACTCCAGCCCTCTATCTTCCTCTACAATAATACAGCTTGAGGATAAACCTTTAAGTACATCTTCAAGCTTTAAACAAAAATCGAAGGCAATATTTTCTTACTGCGTGAAAAGGTAACATCCCAATCATATAAAACAGCCATAAGGAAGGGAAGGGGGCAAATAGGCAGCCAAGAGAAGGTGCTCTAATTCTATCCAGGTAAGCTAAAGGAGTGTGTAAGCGATGTTTAAAAAACCCTCCTTTTTAAAGGAGGGTTCTTGATCAACAAAGTTGATCTGAGATGCTTAAAAAACAGAGTTTATGCAATCCACACAAGTCTGCTGAAAAAGCTAATAACTTTTTGAGCGACCTGCTTAAGGTTAGCAACAAAGCCAGATTTCTCTGGTTCAGAAACCTGTGGCTTACTTTTGAGCAAGAATGCATTCTTATGGTTTGCAAAGTCTTCCTCTGTTGCTACTTTCTTAAATGGTGTTGCTTTTGCCATTAAAATGCTATCAGACATACCAGTGTTCTCAAAAACAGATAAATCGAAAGCATCTGCTGCATTTTTACCTGCAGGCTCTGCGATTTCCTGAGATGAGAATGACACGCTACCAAAGCCGGACTGTCTGAATTCCGCCTGAGTATAGTTTGCCATTACTGCACCGGTTAGCATAGACATTATAAAGGCAGCAGAAATTAGTTTTTTAGACATTTTCCTTTTTCCTTTTTTATTATAATTCATGATCAGTATTTTTACTGATCATGCTCGGATGTCGAGCTTTGCTCGCCATCAGAGCTGGGCTTAGCTGTTAAGCTAATGTTTTTAATCAAATCACTATTCCGCTTCCGAATAATTTTTAAAACTTCGGTATAAGTCCAGCCTACTGTATGGGGAAAATGAGTTGCTATGATCTGCCTTATTTCAGTAGGGTAAGCTTCAATTAATCTGCGATCGTCTGAGTTGCTAATGTGGCTAAGTCTGCGCTTTTCAAAGTGCTTAGCTAGTAATTTCATATCTTGCCGTGTTAATTCGGCGGCTGCGCTTCCATCATAGACAAAAGGATCCTGAGCCAATTTCTGATTAATTAATTGATTGATAATAAATGCATCAAACCCATCTTCCTGAAGAGCTTCTAATTCCACATCACCTATAGATGTCAATCGTTTTTCAAAAGTAGGAAGGGTGAAATTAGGAAGTGTGACTTCTTCCTCGCTTTCTGTTAATGAGTTAGAGAGAATAAACCAACTAGAAGATTTAGAAGGACCTTCTTTCTTCTGGGGTATTTCAGATTGATGACTATTGATTGCCTCTTGAATTTTTGTATAGATAAGACCGTAACACTTAGCACGATCCTTACCATCCGTCAAAATTTTGCTTAGCTGTTCTTTAAACGTGTGAACTGCAGATCCCGACATTTGAGCTTGCTCGTTAAAAATTAACATTTCTAATGGTACGTGCTTCGTTATTTTTTCTTGGGGATCTGTCGTTATCCTAGAGACTAAATCTACAAAGTATTGATCGCCCATTTCAGTTATGAATTCCACAGCATAAAATTGAGCAAGATAATTCTTAGTATAAGTTTGATATTTTTCCCACAAGCCTTGTTCAATTTTATGTGCAAATTCTTCAGCGGTCACATTCTGATAGGGGCTATCAAAGGCTTGTTGGATCATTTCAACGGCTTTAGGGTTTTTTGCAAGTTCTTGAGCTAGCTCTAATTGCTGGACAGCCCCAAGATTAGCACCCAGTGACGTATCTCTTATCAAATTCACTAAAGCCTGGTGATTGGCATACAGATCACTGAACCTATTTTTTAGAAGTTGGAATGATAGAATATTGATTAAATTCGTCCGATTTTGTTCTTGTTCAAAAAAGTCTGTACGGGTTTTTTATCGTTAATTGCCTCAATTGTTGCCATGAACTCATTAAATGGTAAGGCTAATTGAAGTTCTTTTAAGCTATTATCAGGATTCTCAACATAGTCCTGCAAATTCTTAGCAGCCGTATCAATAGCGTCAACTATTGTAAAAGCAGCAAGAGCAAATGTTTTAGAAAGCTTATTTTGTTTTTTTAATGCTGGCATTAAGTGGTCTTCTTTATCTTGAGCAGATTTCCAAGTATAACTTTGAGACAAACGTTCAAGTTCTTTTGCCCGAAAATCAAAGGAAGGATGAGCTTTAATCTCGTCATAGAAAGCTTGCTCTTCACCACTTAAGGAAGTTGGTTGTGCTTTGCTATGGGTCAGATAATCATAAACTTTTTTAATTTTCGCAGTCTTGGTCTGATAGGCTTCTTCCTGTTGATGATTTTTGTAAAGAGTGGCAGCAATTCGATAATACTTAACTTGTGCAACAGTATCATGGTGTTTGGTATCTGTTTGCCCGATCCCTTTATCAAGTAGCTTTATTGAAGAGGGATTGCTCACTGCAAAGCTTGTCAGCTGAGAGATAAGAGGTAAACTCTCGATAATAGACTGTAGGTCTGCGAGGACAGCTGTGAAAATGCTGGTTTCATATAGGCTTGCCTGGTCCTCATAATCTTTGCGGAAAAAAGCTCTATGGTCATCTGATGGACATTCGGGCAAATTAAATAAGAGGTGTTCAGCCTGCGATAAAGGAATCCATTGATGAGATTTGTGAAGTAAGAATTCACTATATAATTCTGATATAGATTTCTTGATAGTTTGTGCAGTTTTCTGCCCTGAAGCAGGAAGAGCTGCTTTGAAAACACCATTTAGAGCCCATAAAGTAGTACCCCCAACAACCAATCCATCCAAATAAGGAATTGATGTAAGGGCATCGCCTGCATAATATGCTCCATAGCTTGCTGCTAAAATTGGAACAGTCGAATATTCTGACGCAAATTTTGATATATGGTACATGCCTGTGCCGCCAATTTTATCGATAACAGTCGTCGGTAAGTGATCAAATAAAGCTATAATTCCAGCGCGTATATAATGAGCCATATATGGTTCTAAGTAATTCCAAATTGCAGAAAGCGATTGTTCTTGCTTTGTAAGGTTTGGTAATTCTTTAGTCGGTTTAGGGGGTTGCTCTATTTTAGATGTTCCGGTAAGAGGTGATTCTGGATTCAGGAGTGCATCCTCAGTGGGTAATTCTGTGGCTGGTTTATAGGTTTTTCTAATCGTCGATGTGCCTGTAAGGCTGGGTTCTTTTTTCAGGGCTGCATCATTTAATTGTTGTTGTATCTCGTGCCGATTTTTATTCGAAATCTTGCTATAGAATTCTATGACCATGTGGGCAAATAACTCATCAATACGTCTTAAAAAGAAATTATTGACGTAATTATTTTTTGCGAGAGAAATTATAAGGCCCCGCATAGGAACAAATGACGGAATAATAGCCTCTAAAAAGAAGGCACTTTGATTTGTTGTAATATCATAATGTGTTTCTTGGACGCCTCTTTCTTTTACATAGACGACTTTTTTATTATTGAAGAACCCGCTCAGTAGAAGAACCCAATAAGTTTTTTCGCGAATTTGACTGAAAATTTTTCCTAAGGTTGCGGGATCTAATTGCTTCTTTTCTCGAGCACGGGGATCGGGGTAGAGATATGAATCGATGGTTGTTTCAAGATAAGCCCGAAGCCCAGCTTGAATAGTTTCTGATGAAAGGTTAAAAAGTTCTCCCTTTGTGATAAGTTTGAAGAATTGTTGTGTATCCTCATAATATTGGGAAAATCCTTTTTTAAACCCTTCTGCTGCTGATTCAGCAACTCTTTGGCTAAAAGGCATGCCATTCTGCTGTGCTACCGAACTAATATATTGTTGATAAAACGCATTAGCATGTTTCTCTTCGAATGGTACTGAGAGTATAACTTCTCCGTTTGTATATCTCAATGTTAGGTGGGGGTGGGTCTCTGTCGGGTTATCCATTGAAAAACTTATACTGTTAAGTACAGTTGTAAAGCATAAAGCCACAGCTAAATATTTTCGAATCATAGTATTCATATGTCCCTTCAAGATTATTTTTTTATTATATAGGGATTGCTAATTTTAAAAACAATGGTTAAATTAAGTATCTAATTTACTTTTTTGATTATCGTTTTGTTATTTAATTCTAATGAGGTTAAAATAATTTTTCAAAACTTATAATACCTTGAGGGCGCTGTCAATTATTTAAATGAATTGCCGTATTTGCGTGCTTGTCATTTTCTCTTATTCTGTTAAAGATAAACTATAGATTTAATTTATGTATAATGCTGATGATTACGACGACTACTCCTGAACTTACCTCTATGAATCAACCATCTGAACGCTTAGAAGATTATATTTCTTTATTGAAACCAAGAGTAATGTCTTTAGTCGTTTTTACGGCTGTTTGTGGGTTGCTCATGGCGCCCGGGTCATTACATCCATTTTTGAGTGTTGTTGCTGTTCTGTGTATAGCAATTGGGGCGGGGGCGTCTGGGGCATTAAATATGTGGTATGATCGTGACATTGACAGTATTATGCAACGGACGAAAAACCGTCCTTTGCCACAGAACAGACTTAATCCAGATAATGCTTTGGCGTTTGGGACGATCCTTTCAGTGTTATCGATTATCACGATGGGGGTTGCGATTAATTGGGTAGCAGCTGGGTGGCTTGCTTTTACAATCTTTTTTATGTTTTTATCTATACCATATGGCTTAAGCGTTGGACGTCTCAGAATATCGTCATTGGAGGGGCAGCTGGAGCGTTGCCACCGGTGGTGGGATGGGCTGCTGTCACGGGGAATGTACCTTTCGAAGCATGGATTTTATTTTTAATCATTTTTATGTGGACCCCGCCACATTTTTGGGCCTTATCATTGCATCGCCACCAAGATTATATCGATGCAAATGTCCCTATGATGCCTGTAGTGGCTGGAGCGGTGTCAACTAAAAATCAGATTGTAGTCTATGCATTTATCATGGTGGGTGTAACGTTGGTGCCCGTTTGTATTGGTATGTCTTCCATCCTATATGGGTATGGAGCCGCAGCGCTAGGTACACTCTTTATTATCATGGCGCTACAGGTTCGCTTATCTGACAATACCAAAGTAGCTATGCGTCTTTTTGCCTATTCCATTCTCTATTTATTTCTCATATTCTTAGGTTTAACTATAGATCGTTTGGTGAGGTAACCTATGGACGAGAATCTGAAGCGGCGAAATAATGCTGTATTACTAGTCTTAGTAGCTATGGCTCTTATTTTTTATATTGTCTCCTTTATCCGCTATCCAGGTTTAAGTTAACAATGGCGACTAGCCGTAATAATCTTGGTATTATATTGGCCTTTGTTGCGATTGGAATGGTAGGGGTGGCTTTTGCTTCTGTTCCTCTTTATCAGATGTTTTGTCAAGCAACAGGTTTTGGGGGGACCACTAAACGTGCCGTTGCGCCGTCAACCGGGGTTAGAGATCGTGTTCTGACTGTCCGATTTAATGCGAACATCGATAAAAAACTTCCCTGGCATTTTAAACCCAAACAGTTGCAAATTAAGGTTCGGGTGGGAGAAAATGCCATGGCCTATTACGAATCTTATAATTATTCAGCAGAGCCTATTACGGGGATGGCTATTTATAATGTCACGCCTGATAAAGCAGGAAAATATTTTTCTAAGATCGCTTGCTTTTGCTTTGATGAGCAACGACTGATGCCACATCAACGGGTTGATATGCCAGTATTGTTTTATATTGATCCAGAATTTGCTGATGATCCAGCTATGAATGATGTACAAACCATCACACTATCTTATACATTTTACAAATTCGAACAGTAGTGAAAAGCAAACTAATTTTCGTAAGATAAGTTTGCTTGCGATCAGGATGCTCATCCATTATGTTATGATAACATTTTATAAAAATAAGGCTCCAAAGATTATGAATAAAATTTTTTCTCTATTTTTACTATTGACGACAACAGTCATGGCAAAGCCAGACTATGCAATTTCTAGGTTTGGTCAGCCAAAACATACTGAGGCTGAAAAGTCTATGCCTTACCTTAATCCGTTGGCCCCTAAGGGAGGGCGCTTGCGTATGGCAAATTTGGGAAGCTTTGATTCCTTGAATCGATTTGTTGTAAAAGGATTTCCTGCCGAAGGTCTGACCATGTGTTATGATACATTGATGAAGCGTGCAGCTGACGACCCTCATAGTATGTATGGCCTGGTAGCTGAAAAGGTTGATCTTGCCCCCAATTCATCTGAGATGATTTTTTACCTAAATCCTAAAGCTAAATTCCATGATGGCCACCCTATTAAGGCAGAAGACGTTAAATTCTCTATTGACACTTTACGCGATAAGGGATTGCCGCGGTATAAAAAATATTATAGCAAAATCAAAGAGATAAAAGTTATTGGTGATTACACCATTAAGCTGACGTTTAACCCAGATGAGCAAGGAATATATGATAAAGAATTGCCCATTATTATGGGAAATCTGGTGGTTTTGCCGAAACACATACTTGAAGGTAAAGATTTTTCTAGCTTAACATTAGAAGAAATTCCAGGCTCTGGCCCCTATAAAATTAAAAGTTATGAATTAGGCCGTAAAATTATTTTCGAACGTGTGAAGGACTATTGGGCTGCAGATTTACCTTTGGTAAAAGGGGCGAACAACTTTGATACTATTAGTATAGAATATTTTAAAAGTGACCATGCCCTACGGGAATCTTTAAAAGCGGGCGAGGTTGATTTTTACATGGAGCCAGACCAAAAAAGCTGGAATACAGCTTATGATTTTCCTGCTGTCAAAGATAGTCGGGTGATAAAGATGGAGGCAGAGCATAAACGGCCTGTTGCTGTTCGAACGATCATTTTTAATATGAAAAAGCCGATTTTTGAAGACCGGCGTGTGCGGAAAGCCATTGCTATGGCATTTGATTTTAATCAAATTAATAAGACTCAATATCATAATGCCTTTAAACCGATGACGAGCCTTTTTGCTAACACCCATTTTGTTCCTAAGGGTAAGCCATCCGCCGAGGAACTGAAGCTTTTGGCTCCATTTAAGGATCAACTAGATGCTGAGATTTCTGAAGATGCTATTAAAATTCCTGAGGGAGATCGCCGGCAAATACTGCAAAAAGCAGGGCAGTTATTAACAGATGCAGGCTGGGTTATTGAAAAAGGAATTCGAGTTAATAAAAAAACAAAGCAACCGTTGACCTTTACTTTTACAGTTAAGGATCCACGTATTGAAGGGCTGGCTCTCGAATTTCAACGCAATCTTAAACCTCTGGGTATCCATATGAAAGTTGCAAAAATTGATACCACCCAGTATGAAAAGCAATCGGTTGAAAAGACTTTTGACGTAATCTTGCATACATGGGCCAATAGCTTGTCACCAGGGATTGAGCAGACTTATTATTTTGATCCTAAAATGGCTGATCAACCGGGTAGCTCTAATTATATAGGTATTAAAAATGACGCGATATTCAGCTTAGCACAAAAAGTAGCAAATGCGAACAGCGAACCTGATCTTAAAACAGCCGTCAAAGCTTTGGATCGCGCGGTCATGGGAATGTACTATATGATTCCTGGCGTGTACGATAATGTCACCTGTATTGCTTACTGGAAGGCTCGTCTAGATTATCCTGCCATTAAAGAGGATGTGGGAACGAATGTTCCAGAGTGGTGGTGGGCAAAATCATGAGGCTTGCCCTGTACCAACCAGAAATTCCGCAAAATGCCGGAACGTTGATGCGTTTGGCGGCTTGTTTAGGCGTGCCCTTGGATATTATTGAGCCCTGTGGGTTTATTTGGCATGATCAAAAGCTGCAACGGGCGGGTATGGATTATATTGAATTAGCCAATGTACAACGGCATGCATCCTTTGGTGCATTTCGTCAAGCTCAACCACAACGGCTAATTTTAATTGATACAAAGGCTGCGACATCGTTTCTAGATTTTAAATTCGAAAAAGATGATATCCTGCTTTTAGGTAAAGAAAGTGTGGGGGTGCCTGACGATATTTTTCAGGCTATTCCTCACAGAGTCGTAATTCCGATGATAGAGGGGCGTCGCTCTCTTAATGTGGCTGTGGCAGGAGCTATGGTCTTAAGTGAGGCATTGCGACAAACACGAGGATTTGAGCGAGGAGATGACCATGACCACCCAAGAGCAAAAGGTTGAATTTGAACGCTGGATAGTAAAGTTGCGTGATGATATTTGCGCAGAACTTGAAAAGCTAGAGGAAGAATTAGACCATGACTACCTTTTGCCTGGTCAATTCCGACGCGAGACTTGGCAACGTCATGATCCCACACAGTCCCATAACAATGGGGGTGGTGGGACAATGTCCATCCTAAAAGGGCGTGTTTTTGAAAAGGCTGGTGTCAACATTTCTACCGTATACGGTCAGTTTGGGGAGCAGTTCGCCAAAGAAATTCCAGGCGCTGAAGAGGATCCATCTTTTTGGGCCTGCGGTATTTCATTGGTGATCCATCCTCTCAACCCTCTGATTCCAGCTGTCCATATGAACACTCGCCATATCGTGACGAGTAAATCTTGGTTTGGGGGTGGGGCAGATCTCACACCATCGTTCGACTTTCCCCAAGATAATCGCGACTTTCATCAGTCTTTTCGCGATGCCTGTGATCGCCATAATCCAGATTATTATGCAAAATTTAAATTGTGGTGTGATGAGTATTTTTATCTGCCGCATCGCCAAGAAGCCCGTGGAATCGGTGGAATTTTTTATGATTACATTAATACAGGGTCGTTTGAGGCAGACTATGCTTTTACGCGAGATGTGGGCTTAGCCTTTTTAAAGGTTTACCCAGAGCTTGTACGCCGGCATTTGCAGAAGCCTTGGACTGCTGAAGAAAAACAAACTCAATTGCTCAAGCGAGGTCGGTATGCCGAATTTAACCTTCTCTATGATCGAGGGACAAAATTTGGTCTTAAAACCAATGGGAATATTGATGCTATTTTGATGTCTTTACCACCTGTTGCGATGTGGTAAGCTATATCTAAGCTTGGTGTTAGGTAACGACATAGAACTGAGTTTAAATTGATTTAAGATTTATAATGATGGGGATTTTACCCGGAAAAAATTGCCTACCTGACCATAATTTTATAGCAACTTGGCAAAAATTGCCTACCTTATCCCTCTCTTTTCCATTTTTTAAAAAACCAAAAAGCCAAGGAATTGCTGGATTTTTAGTCTTGGCATGGCTTTTGCTGACTCTGTGTACGAACAGGTACGTTCGTGTACTTATCTGAGGTAGATAAGTATGAGTATAATCACAGGAAGTGAAGAGGTATAAAATGGTTTCAGCAGCAACAAACCTTGGTGCAAATGCAGCTAAGCGTTATCTTGAAATCAACACAGGTAAATCAACACGTGCAACAGAAGAGCTTGCATCGGGCTCAAAGGCATCCAACCCATCATACGATCCATCATCATCTGCCGTGGCTTATCGCTTATCAGCAACCGTTCAATCTCTCGTTCAAGCGAGCGCTAACGTTTCACAAGCGACATCTATGATTCAGATGGCGACAGGATCTCTGGGAGCAACGCAAGATGTTCTAACCCGTATGAAAGAATTGACGGTTAAAGCTAACACTAACTCGGTTGGTGATAGTGAACGTAAAATGATCAATGACGAATTCCAACAATTATTGAATCAGGTTACTGTGAACGCCAATAGTGCTCGTTGGGGTGGCGTATCTTTGTTTACAGGCGGTGCTGGTACTGCTACCCATAGTGGTGCGGTCACAGAAGCAGCAACAGGTCTCGTAGCGGCAGCGACCGCATTTGCTGGTACACTGAATACGGCAAACACCCAAGGAAATATCACAGGTTATGCAGTTGATGCAACCGTTACAGCTAACAATGGTCTTTATGATGTCACTGTGCAAATTAGTGATCAAACATTTAAGGCAACAGTTGGGGCTGCCGTTGCTGGTGGCGCACTAACTCTGGTTAGTACAACTGATCCTTCAACATCAATTAGCTTTAACTATGATGCAGCGGACGTGACAGGTATTACGAATGCGACAACATTCCAAAGTACTCTAAGGACATCCTTGGGAATTGAAGCTGGAGCAGCGAGAGCTTCCTTTGAAGCCTTAAGTACTAACGCTGCTGCTGTTACAGGTGGGGCAGTAACCTTATCTGCTGGTTCTGGTACGAATGCTGGTACATGGGCGTTGACCTATAATTATGATGCTACCAGCAAAGTAGGGACCTTTAAAGCATCTCTGGGCACAGAGTATTATACAGCAACAATTGATACATCAATTTATGCGACTCCTGCAACTCTGTCGACAACAGTATCATTCTCAAATGGTATTTCGTTGGCCCTGTCGTCATTTGATAGTACAACTTCCTTGGCTCAGGAAACTTTTTCTATTACAGCGGGTACGCAAATTAAACAGGCGTTCCAATATGGTGAAAAAGCAACTGACATGCTTGATGTTACTTTTAAAGGTGCGACGGCTGCAGCTTTGAACTTAACAGGCCTTGATGTCCTAACAATGTCAAATGCTCAACTAGCATCTGGGAAAATTGATTCGGCCCAAGACCAAATTGGTTCTATGATTTCAGAACTTGGTGGAAAAGCAGCCCAGCTTGGCTTTATGGCTGATACTCTCATGATCAGCATTCAAAACCAAACAGCAGCGCGCTCTTCCTTTATTGACGCCAACATCGCAGACTCAATGGCGACGTTGCAACGCTTCAAAGGTCTAGCACAAATTGCAAACTCAGTGTTTACTCAATCATTGAATGAGCAATCACAACTAGCCTCTATGGTTCAACAAATGCGCTAATAGACTGCGAGGTTAAAGGGGGAGGGAAACCTCCCCTTTTTTTTAAGGAGATACCCTCCTTGGGATTGCGGAGGCATTTTCAACCCTTTTAAAAATTCTGGTATGCTGGAGTTAACCTACAGCCCTATCTAAGTTTTATTTAAGCTAAAGCTTAATTCATCATTAATCGGTCGAAGTTTTATTATTCCTGAGGATTATAAACGCCTTAAAAATCGTCCTTTATTTTCCTAAAATACGGAAAAATTATTCTGTATAATCTACCCTCGCTATTAAGAATATAGGTAAAAATTTCCCCTTATCTTATTTTTATTTAAATTTATCGGTAAAATTTTCCTGTAAAATTTTATTTAAATAGGGCTAAATTTAATCTCTTTATCCTCTGTGCCGCCTTGTTTTCCGCCATTCTTTGAACTTGGCACAGCATTTGCTTTCTGTTAGGCAGATACGTTTTTACACTTGCCCGTGGTGGGTAAGTTTGGGCACAAGAAGTGGAAGAGGTAAAAAATGGTTTCAGCAGCAACAAATCTTGGAGCAAATGCAGCCAAACGCTATTTAGAAATTAATACCAATAAAGCAACGCGAGCGACGGAAGAACTTGCATCGGGGTCAAAGGCATCTAACCCATCCTATGATCCATCGTCCTCTGCGGTTGGCTATCGCTTAACAGCAAACGTTCAGTCGCTTATCCAGGCGAGTTCTAACGTGTCCCAAGCAACAGCAATGATTCAGATGGCGACCGGATCCTTGGGCGCAACGCAAGAAATTTTAACCCGTATGAAAGAATTGACGGTTAAGGCTAACACTAACTCGGTTGGTGATGGTGAGCGCAAAATGATGAATGATGAATTCCAACAACTTGTGGCTCAGGTAACCATCAATGCAAATAATGCTCGATGGGGTGGGGTTCCTTTGTTCTCAGGTGGGGCAGGGGCGGCGACTCATAGTGGTGCTGTGCCAGAAGCAGCGACAGGACTTCTGGCTGTAGCCAATGCTTTTACGAACACCATGAATGCAGCCAATACTCAAGGTAATATTACGGGCTATGCTGTTGATGCGACAGTTACAGCTGATGGTAGTCTTTATGATGTAACCGTTGTCATTAGTGATCAAACTTTCAAGGCAAAAGTTGGAACGCCGACAGGTGGTGGTGCATTGACCCTTGTTAGTGTTTCTGATCCTAGTAGCTCTATCAGTTTAAACTACGCAGCTGCGACGACTGCCATTACAGACGCTGCTTCTTTTCAGGCAACTTTACGGGGAGCTTTGGGAATTGGAGCTGGCCTAACCCGGGCGTCCTTTACATCTTTAAGCACCAACAGTGCTGCTGTTACCGGTGGCGCAGTAACCTTATCTGCTGGTTCTGGTACGAATGCTGGTACGTGGGCGTTGACCTATAATTATGACAATGTTACCTCTCAAGGTACATTCCGAGTGTCTCGTGGTACAGAGTATTATACATCAGCTATTGATTTAGCAAATTATGGCACGCCGACAGCTATCGCGACAACAGTATCATTTTCCAATGGTATTAGCTTATCCTTAAATGCATTTGATGCAACTAATGCATTAGCACAGGAAACTTATAGTATTGTTGCCGGGACTCAAATCATACAGGCATTCCAGTACGGTGAAAAAGCAACGGATATGCTATCTGTTACTTTTAAAGGAGCCACAGCAGATGCTTTAAAGTTACAGGGACTTACCATTCTAACGATGCAAGCTGCTCAAGAAACCTCCTTAAAAATTGACTCAGCTCAGGATCAAGTTGGTTCTATGATTGCAGAACTTGGTGGAAAAGCAGCCCAGCTTGGCTTTATGGCTGATACGCTGATGATCAGTATCCAAAACCAAACAGCGGCTCGATCCACCTTTATTGATGCTAACATTGCTGAATCAATGATGACATTACAGCGTTTTAAGGGACTAGCACAAGTTGCGAACTCAGTGTTTACCCAAGCATTGAATGAGCAATCGCAATTGACTGAGATGGTTAAACAAGTTCGATAAATATAGCTGATCCCCTATAAAACGATTAAATTTTATGATGGGGTTTTGAGATCAGTTTCAAGCTTTAAAAACAGCAGATAGCTGGTTCTATCTAAGTCTTTCTAAAGCGAAAAAATGAGTCAAAAATCAGCACGGAAAAGTGATCATTTTATAGGGGATTGGCTATATTAATGCGGAAGAGGGGAATCTTCTTCACCATTTAATTTAGAGTATTGAGGCAGATATGGTAAACAGCGTTCGTAGTGATTATGGGATGGGGATCGGCAAAGTCGTTGTTGACGAAGATACCAATACCGCAAAAATATCGCAAAAGGTTGCAGGCCTTGATATTGACGAATATATTTATGCTGTTAAAGAGGCAAGAAAAACCCAGGAGAAACCATATCAAGATAAAATTGATAAAAACACTAAGACCCTTGCTGCCTTGTCAACTTTTCAGACAAAGCTAACAGCTGTGCAAGATCTAGCCCAAACCATGGCAAATCGGATTTCGAGCACCCAGCCTAAAGTCGCCACTAATGTGTTTCAACAGCACGCCATTACGGCCACGACTTCAGGTAGTCAAAATTATACTGACATAGTTAACATATCAGCCTCAGAGAGCGCATTTGTGGGCTCCTTTTCCATGAAAGTGGAACAATTGGCAACATCAGATATGAAAAAGGGAACAATTAATGCGGCAGCGCTGAATGAAGATCGGAAAATAGATGGTAGTTTTTTAATCAGCGCAACGTCAGGCAGTGCAAAAACTATTGAAATTAAATCAGGTATGTCGCTGACAGATATTAAGAATGCTATTAATGCGGTATCGACAGATACCAAGGTTAGTGCTGACATATCCCTTGTTTCAATCGGCGCAATAAGTACTTTCGAATTAAAGCTTAAGGCCCAAGTCAGTGGCGAGCCAATTGTGCTCCAAGATAAATCAGGTACACCTTTAACAGACCTAGGATTTTCCCAAACAACAAGTAACAAAATTTGTGGAATATTGGAGGCAACTAATGAAGCGACAGCCTTAAATTTATCCGGCAATCTTACGTTTGGTATTGAAGGTGGAACAAGTGAAAGCATTTCCTTAGACACGTCAATGACATTAAGCCAGCTTATTGAGAAAATTAATAATAAAAGCGGCACTACAGGTGTAACAGCAAGTTATGATTTGGCATACTATTCCACCCCGAGTAAATATCAAATAAAATTAGAAACAACAAGTGGCAATATTGTCACCTTGAGTGACACCAATGGGGTCGCTACAACATTAGGTCTGACTACTCCTGTGACAGATTTTAATGATCTGTGTTCAAAAGTTACAGTGGATGGAACTGCTTATAAAAAGCGATCTAATACTATTTCAGATATTATAACGGGAGTCACTTTAAACCTAAAATCTACGTCACCTGCAACTGTTTATGGGGCGGTCATTGAGGATAAAGATCAATTTGCTGATCAGTTTATTAATTTTATGAAGGCCTATAATGAATTAATTTCCTTTTATAATGATCAAACTAAATCAAAAAACAGTGCGGATGGTAAGACTATGGCGGCGGCAGAGGGTGCCGACTTATACGGGAATAATTATGCCCGTGACTGTATTTCAAAGCTTAAATATGCTTTGACGGGGGGGACTTCTGGTGCATCGTTGACCACGAAAGAATCCTCTAGCACGACTGCTCTTAGTATTATGGGAATAAAACTTCAACTGGATGGCTCTCTACGTTTTGAAAATGATACTGACTTCGCCAATGCTATTAGCAACAGTTATTCAGATATTAAGAAATTATTCACAAATACAATTAACGTTAGTAATAGCAATTTTAAAGTTACAGATATGCCCCCTAAACTTCCGGCAAGTTTAGGGGGACAGGCTATTACTGTTAATATTTCTAAAGATTTAGCGGGTACGGCAACAGCAACATTTAATATTGGTACAGCGGTCTATCCAGCGAGCGTTACAGCCAATGGAGGAATTATAACCGTCACTGGGGGGAAGGATAGCCCCTTATTTCAGGGGATTACTGTACAATTTAATGGAACTTTAGCAGATGGTGACTTAGCTAGCACTGACATAACGTTGACTCAAGGATCCATGGCGAAGGTGGATAATGAGCTTACAAATATGTTGGATGAAAAGGTCGATCCAGTAACGAAGAAAAAAAGGGGAGCCTCTTTAGCGAAATAGAGAACTTCACTCAGAAAAATGAATCCCAGAAAAAAATTATTGATAAAATTCAGGCTGATGCCAAAAAAGAGACGGATCGTTTAGAAAAGGAATTTCAAGCAGTGTATAAAGTGACCTTGGAATTAGAAAATATTATGAGCATGATTGATTCCTTTAATAAAGCGAATTAAATTAGGAGACAGACCATGTATAATGCACAAATGCGCCAATACCATAAAGCAGAAGTCGTTACGGCGTCACAAATGGTTCAAGTTGCTATATTGCTTGATCATTGTGCTGGGCTTTTACGGCGAGCCAAAGTTGCTATTGAAACCAAAGACTATGAACAACGTCATCATTGTATTGACAAAGTTATGGTTATTATTAGTTCCATTCAATCCAGTTTAGTGGTTGATAGATCACCGGAAATTGCTGAAATAAGCGCTTTCTTTAATAATATAGTAACCTTTTTATTAGAAGTTACCTTAAAGGAAGACACTAATTTGTGTGAACAAGTTCAAATTGCGCTTTCTGAAATGGCTTCTATTTGGCGGCTTGCCGATAGCCATAAAAGCTCGCCTAATAAAACGGACGTGTCTCCTGTATCCGATTCAATGATTATGAATATCTAGAGTTTGTTTTAGATGCCGGCGTTAAGGCTTGAGAGTAAGCTCTTAGATTGACGAACGCTTTCAGATTTTAATTGTCCGCACGCAGCTAAAATATCTCGACCGCGGGGGGTGCGAACGGGAGATGAATATCCTGCTTTAAAAACAATATCAGAGAATGCGGCAATACGCTCGGGGGTAGAGCATTCATAATCAGAACTTGGCCATGGATTGAACGGAATCAAATTAATCTTTGCTGGAATACCACGAATTAATCTCACTAATTCTTTGGCATCAACATTCGTATCATTAATCCCTTTTAGCATGACATATTCAAAAGTGATCCGGTTGGCATTGTTAACGCCAGGATATCGGCGGCAGGCATCAATTAAATCCTTAAGAGGGTATTTCTTATTTAACGGGACTAATGTATTGCGCAAATCATCTCGGACTGCATGCAACGATACAGCTAAGTTGACGCCAATTTCTTCTCCACAGCGATCCATCATGGGCACAACCCCACTGGTTGAGAGAGTGATTTTGCGCTTGGATAGGGAAATTCCTTCTGGGTCCATAATGATTTTTAAAGCTTTGGCAACATTGTCAAAGTTATACAAGGGTTCTCCCATTCCCATCATGACAATATTTGAAACATGACGGTTGCTGGACGGTGTCGGCCATTCATTAAAAGCGTCACGCGCCACCATCATTTGGCCAACGATTTCAGCGGCTGTTAGATTGCGAACAAGTTTTTGTGTTCCTGTGTGGCAAAACTTACAGGTAAGGGTGCAGCCAACCTGGGATGAAAGACAGATTGTCCCGCGATCAACTTCAGGAATATGGACACACTCTGCTTCCTCACCGTCAACAAATTTCAGCAGCCATTTTTGGGTGCCATCAACCGAGATTAAGGCCTTGCTAACTTCTGGACGATGAATGGTATAAGAATCGCCTAGCTTTTGTCGCAGATCTTTAGGAATGTTAGGCATATCTTCAAAAGAACGCACGCCTTGAAAATATAGCCAATGCCAAATTTGTTTTGTTCGAAATTTTGGAATCCCCGCATCAATAAATTCTTTCTCCAGGTCTTCGCGCGCAATACCAATAATATTTTGTTTTTGTGTCATGTTATCATCCTCTTTACCTTATGCACTGTGTCAATAAGGCCTTATCATTGCAACGAAAGCGCAGGGTAAAGCAGCAGTCCATAATTTATTGATTTACTTTTACAGTTAATCACTAGAGCCGTTTTATTCTTTCGCGATGATGCTTTAGAGTTATCAAAAAGTCGTCTTAGCAATTCCCTTATATGATATAATCTATCTGCTATAAAATTGCGACAGGTTTGTCTCTCTTTAGCCAGGCTGTAAGAAATTTAGACCTTTATTTAAATTTAAAACCCGAAAATAAATATTTTTTCTTTATTCGCAAGAGCCACCGCTTCATCTTGTTTAAGAATTTGGGTTTTTCCTGCCTCTACAGCAATACCTGCAAATTTATTGTTGATACATTGCTCCACTGTCTGCAGACCAATAGTTGGTAAGTCAGCTTTAAGGTTTTGCTGGGGTTTGGCCATTTTAACCAAAATAGGCTTGCCCCCCTCCCGACGATAGCTTTGAACTCGATTAATCAAGTTCTCGGTGCCTTCAATCGCTTCAACACCCAAGATTAATCCTTGTTGAATAACTAAAGCCTGACCAATATCTGCTTCACCAAGCTTGCTTAGCACCTGGCGGGCAATTTGAATATCGTTCATTTCAGTTTCAGATGGTTGAACAGTGGTTAAACATTTTTGAGGCATCAATAAATCATCTAACAGCTCATCTGCTCCGATCACTGTAAATCCTTTTTCCTCAAGGTATTTAATAATGGCTGTGAGAACGCCATCATCCCCTAAAGACATAAGCCCCATCTTTGCCAAAAGCTTTGTGCCCGTCCAATCCAATGATAATTCGGATAAACTAGGGCGTTTAATACCCCCGGCCATCACAATATGAGTAACATTTTGAGATCGCAAATAAGTTAATAGAGCATCAACAGCTCCAAGTTTTAACCAAATGTGAGGTATTGAGCTCACAGTTTCAGGGGGTGTCTGATTTTCGAAAGCAATAGCCACAATTTGATCACCTTGGGCCTGACAGCGATCAATGATTTGAGGGGGAAGATCTCCCTGTCCTGCGATAAGCCCAATAACTTTCGAATTTAATGTCATCATCAACCTTTCGGCATGCACAGATTGCGATGAGACTCGCCTTGAATAAAGTTAATGAGGCTCTCAATTTCTGGGATTTCTGATTTTTCCTTCTTAATTTGAGATAGTCGTTCTTGAAATGTCGAGGCCTTTTCGGCAGTTTCAGGGGTAAACAGAGTTCTATAAGCTTCCCGCAAGGCACTAATTGATTTTTGGGAAAATCCGCGTCGTTTTAAACCAACAAGGTTAAGACCAGATAATCGGGCCCGTTCGCCGATGACGATGCCATAAGGAATGACATCTTGTTCAACACCGGACATGCCTCCGATCATCGCATGGGCCCCGATTCGCACAAATTGATGAACAGCTGACAAACCGCCAATAATAACGTTATCTTCTACGACAACGTGTCCTGCAAGGGTAGCATGATTGGCAAAAATCACATCATTTCCGATCACACAGTCATGGGCAATGTGTGTGCCCACCATAAATAGTCCACGGTTGCCAATTTTTGTCAGTTTGTTATCGGTGGCAGTACCAGGTTGCATGGTTACATACTCACGGATAATGTTGTCATCTCCAATTTCAAGGTATGTGGTTTCCCCTGAATATTTTTTATCCTGCGGAATATGACCAATGGTTGCAAACGGATAGATAGTATTGCAGTTACCCAGCGTGGTATGACCTTCAAGTACCACATGGGATTTTAGTTCAACGTCATTGCCAACAATGACGTGGGGTCCAACATAGCAGAAGGGCCCAGCCTTAAAATTTTTTCCAATTTTGGCCGAGGGATCAATAATAGTTGTTGGATGAATCATTTGTACCTACCTTATTTGCTTGCGATCATTGCGGTAAAGGTTGCTTCGTCGGTCATCACATCCTCTACCCACGCTTCCCCTTTAAATTTCCAGATATTGCCTCGGGATTTTAACAGGGTTATTTTAAGTTTTAAAGTATCTCCTGGCACCACCGGTTTGCGGAATTTTGCTTCCTCAATTGACATAAAATAAATAATTTTTCCGTCTGAATTTTGGCTCATAGATTTGGTGACGAGTACTCCAGCGGCTTGGGCCATAGCTTCCACAATTAGAACGCCCGGCATCACAGGATGGCCTGGAAAATGTCCTTGGAAAAACCATTCATTCATAGTGACATTCTTGATCCCTGTGGCGCTTTCACCAAGTTTTACATCTGTTAACTTATCAATTAGGAGCATCGGAATGCGATGGGGAATAAGCTCCATAATCTCATTAATCAAAATATCTGGGCTTGTTTCAGTCATTATATTTTCCTTTTGTTTTTACGAGTTTTGCCAAGAAGGCAACTTGTTTGAAGTATTCTTGGATGGGAACGGCTGGATAACCTGCAACTTTTATTCTCGGTTCCACGTCGCGCATCAGTCCAGATTTCGCGGCAATTTGTGCCCCGTCACCAATCGTTAAATGCCCAGCTATACCAACTTGTCCTGCTACAATAACAAATTTTCCAAGGCGTGTGCTGCCTGCGATTCCAACTTGTGCTACAAGAACAGAATGTTCACCAATAATAACGTTATGGGCAACCATAACTTGGTTGTCAATTCTAACGCCCTTATGGATTTCTGTGTCTGCATTTGACCCCCGATCAATGGTCGTATTAGCACCAATATCAACGTAATCGCCGATAATAACGCGACCAAGCTGGGGGACGGGGACGTGCCCTTTGGCATCCATGTCGAATCCAAAGCCGCGCTGACCGACTCGGGCACCTGGTTTAATGGAAACATGGTTACCGATTAGACTGTTACTAATGCTGACATGGGATTCTATTTGACAATGGGTTCCGATCACGCAATTAGCCTCAATAACAGAATGGGAGCCAATCCTGCAATTTTCCCCAATTTCCACGTGATCTCCAATAACCACATAGTCACCAATTGTACAGTTACTACCAACTTTTGCGGTGGGCGCAATCCTTGCTGTTGGACTTATGTTAACGGGTGCCTTTTTTTCTCCATAAAATAAGGACAAGAGACGTGCATAATCTCGATAAGGTGTTTTTGACACTAATATAGGCAAATGTGCTGGCGCATGGCTAACAAATTCGTCGGCCACAATACAGGCCCCAGCTTGGGTTGATTGAAATTCTTGTTGGTACTTGGAATTATGATAACAAGCTAAGTTATTGTTTTTTGCCTGCTGCAAGGGCGATAGATCCTTAATTTCAAGGGATGGATGGGAACAATTACTTAAGGGTAATTTTAAAAAGTCAGCGATCTGCGTTAGGGTAAAGGGCCCTTTATTAATGTAAAATCGTGTATCTGGCATGATTGACCTTTATGATGGCAAGTGAACAGTTGGCAGTTTATGGTTTAATTCCCGCAAAACTTCATCAGTAATATCAAGTTCTGAGCCACCATACAATACAACAGAAGCATCTAAAATGGTGGCATTGAATACAAGATTTAACCCGCGTCGTTTAGCGACATTATTAACAATTTCCCGGATTGTATGCTCAATTTCCTCTTGAATATGGCCAAAGTTTTTATTCAGGCTTTCTTTGCGACTTCTTAGAATTTTATCCAGTTCACTGACTTGGCGGTCAAGCTCGTCCTTTTTAGATTTTAAATCTTTAGCGCCTTCAGGGTTATTTTTTTCAAGATAGTGAATTTTTTCATATTCAGCTTGCAGCCTTTTTTCTTGCCCTAAAATTTCTTCATGAAAATTTTTGTATTGCCGTTCAATTAATTCTTTAAATTGTTTGACGGCTTGAGCTTCGGTGTTAACTCGGCTTAAGTTCACAAAAGCTATTTGGGCATGGGGTACAGGAATAACAGAAGAAGAATAATTCAATAATCCTTTCCCATAATAAATTCCCGCCCCAATGAGGGCGACTAATGCAATTGAGATGGATGTTTTAAGGATGGTTCTCATCAAAAATAATATCCTTCGTCATAAACTTACCTGATGTGATGAAGCTCATGATAGCAAAAGCCATCGAAATCACCAACAAAATTGCGCAATATTCAAATTCATCACCGTTAGAAGAAGGAGAAGATTACCTAAAGTATAGAAAATGAGTTGTTTCTTCCTCAATTTGATTGCCCTCTTACTGTTAAGCGAGGGAAATACATCAATGTTTGTTTGATACAAAATAACTACCCAAACGCCATAGAAATAATTGGGCGCCATTACTCTGAGGATTTTTGTTTTTTCACTGAATAGTATCTTAATACGCTTTATAGATATTTTTCTCATTATTCAAATAATTATCAGATAAGTATAAAGCATTTAAATCATATAAAAATTAATTAAAATAATATAATGTCATAAAAATATTTTTTATTCAATATGGTAGAAAAAAATTCAAAATTCCCCTTGTTAAGCCAGTGAGAGAGCGTTAGATTAGCTCTGTGAAACTAAAATATAACCTTAAGGAATCATAACGTGATGAATAAATTACAATTACTTTCTGCTGTTGCTCTTTCAGTTGGAGCAGTACATGCAGCTGAGCCAGAGAACGATGATGTTCAAGGAGGCGCTATGCCACCACTATTTATAGAACGCGCTCCACAAGAGGAATTGAATCCACGCGGTGTGCAAGCGGCTATAGGGGTAGATCAAGCATTACAGCAAGAAGAGCAAGCACTACGCCACGCAGAAGAAGAGGACTCGTCTTCTGATGAAGAAGAGGAAGGAGAAGAAGTTTTTGGAAGACTTTTTGCCCCACTAGGTGGCGATGAAGAGATCGGACGTCAGGATGAACCAGAAGCTGTAGGCGAAATGCCCGCCCACATAGCTCAGATGCTGCGAGGAGTAAACTTGCGGAACCTGGACGCAGAAGATCCAGATGTAGTGCAAGGCTTAGTTAATCAAATTTTACAAGAAAATCCGCAGTTAGCACAGCAGCTTCAAGGAGTAAATCTTCAAGCAGTTAATGCTGAAGAAGCTGAATATACTGTAGGGGAAGTAGTAAGAATTAATGGTGTCCGCCATCGTTGGAACGGTACTAAGCTCGTTCGTCTATAGTTAAAATAAATGTGCTTAAAGGTTACCACTGATAGTAGTGGTAACCTGCTAAAAGTTTTATATCGTAATAAAATAAAAAAATGTAATATTAAATATAACTAGGTTAGTATGGTAGGGCTTAAATTGTTCCTTCAGACTTATAGTTTTAAGCTTCTAGGAACTAATTTAAACTTTTTAAAAATAATAAAATAAAATTTCTTAACAAAAGCCCCGTAAAAAGTCTTGATATATTAAAAAGTCATTCTTATATCCGTAAAGATGCTGATAGGAAAAAATTTAATTTTATAATTTAAAATTATTAATATACTATCAGCTTTAAGTTTTTAATATAAAGTTATTCAGTTAAAAGGATTAGATTCTATGATAACCCAAAAGAATTTCAAACATTTACTATTAGGTGTTTGCTTATCAGCATCCACAGCATTAGCAATGGAAGTTCAACCCTTAAATGATGTCGGCGGAAGAGACGGGGAGATATGGAGGGATGACGGAGAAAATGTGATGCGTAGAGAACGACGTGATATGTGTCGTCAGTCTGCTGAACAATTGTTTGCCGTGGTGGAACATCCTTTACCCCGTGATACAGCTATGCAGCAAATTAATACCTGGTTAAATACATTAAAGAATAACCCGCTTCAATATAATAGTGCCCAGATGATGCGGCAGGTAAATACGCCTGATCGTTTTACAGGAATTTTTGTTCCTACAAGAAATTATATTGATGATGCAATCAAAGGTTTTAATGCAATTCGGACCCATGGGTATTATTTCGCAGAGCAGATTAATAACCATAATGTGCGCATGGATGACGTTTTAACATTGGTATGGACTGCTATCCAGCAATATCCACAAATGACAAATTCTGAAAATGCTGCCAATGATCAAATAAACATGCGCTTAACTTTACTTAAAAAAGGTTTAGCAGAAATCGTAGAAGATGATAATCATACAGTATGCGGTGTGGGCCAATCGCAAAGAATTCTTCTTCCTCTACAAGGTTCCATTGATGGTATAAATATTGATGGTAATTATATCCTTAATGGAAATGGTGGCGAGGTGCAGCTCGATGTTCATGGATTTTCTACCCGATGCAATGAAGTCGTAGGAGAATATATTGCTGGACTAGATGATGCTCATCCGCTTTCCCAAGCAATTACAGGCATGGTATTGTATCCCAATGTAAATGCAGCAGCTTTGAGAGGCTTTTTAGATAATATTCGCCAACGCTGGCGCGATATGGCTACGCGTGTTTTTGCTAGAAATGATGACAACATAAGAAGTGCTCAAGCAGCAATTGATCGTCATTTTCAACAATATTATAATCTTTTAAGGGGACTAAATATTGATAATACGCTTGGCAATTTTATGGGTGATATAAATGCAGGAATTAATGCAGCGTTTTATCATGATGCTCCGCAGGCAGCCCAACCACCGCAAGCACAGGTTCCTGTTGTCCATCCAATACAGCCACCCGCAACACAACTACAGGGACTACTCCAACTTGCAGCGCAACAACACGCGGCTCAACAACTTGCAGCTCAGCAACTTGCAGCTCAGCAGCAACAGCAACACGCGGCCCAGCAACTTGCAGCTCAACAACGCGCGGCTCAACAACTTGCAGCTCAGCAGCAGCCTCAGTATAGTGTAGGAGAAGTTGTAAGGGTGGATGGTGTCCGCCATCGCTGGAACGGTACTAAGCTAGTCCGCATGTAATTTATAGCCTTATATACAGTAGGTTACCCCGGATAAAGAGAGGTAACCTACTAAAAGTTTTAGGGCATGAAAAAAATAAATTAATTAAACGTAAAATTTTAGATATTAAGAGACTTACATAAGAGGCCTAAGCTTTTCTTTAAGGACTGATTTAAATTTTTAAAAAAATAATAAAATAAAATTTCTTGGCCAAAATTTCTTGAAAAATCTTGATATATTAAAAAATCATTTTTATTTTACTAAAAACTCGGATAGGAAGCAAACTTAAGATTTATAATTTAAAATTATTTATACCCTATTAGTTTTTGGTTTTTAATGTAAAGTTTTTTATTAAAAGGATTAAATTCTATGATAACCCAAAAAAATCTCAAACATTTATTATTAGGTGTTTGCTTGGCGTGGTCCCCAGCATTAGCAATGGAAATTCAACCCTTAAATGATATCGGCGGAAGAGACGGGGAGATATGGAGGGATGACGGAGAAAATGTGATGCGTAGAGAACGACGTGATATGTGTCGTCAGTCTGCTGAACAATTGTTTGACGTGGTTGAACACCCTTTACCCAGTGATACAGCTATGCAGCAAATTAATACCTGGTTAAATACATTAAGGAATAGCCCGCTTCAATATAATAGTGCCCAGATGGTGCGGCAGGTAAATACGCTTGATCGTTTTACAAGAAATTTTGTTGCTACAAGAAATTATATTGATGATGCAATTAAAGGGTTTAATGCAATTCGCGACAATGGATATTTTTTCCCAGAGCGGATTAATGGCGTTCAGAGACGAATGGATGAGGTTCTAGCACTGGTATGGACTGCTATTGAGCAACACACCCCCATCTGACAAATGCTGAAAATGCTGCCAATGACCAAATAAAGATGAAATTAATTTTACTTAAAAAAGGTTTAGCAGAAATCATAGAAGATGATAATCATACTGTATGCAAGGTGGGCCAATCGCAAAGGATTCTTCTGTGTCTACAAGGTTACATTGGCGGTATAAATATTGATGGTAATATCTTTAATGGAAATGGTGGCGAGGTGCTGATCGATGTTCATGGATTTTCTACCCGATGCAATGAAATCGTAACAGACTATATTGCCGGATTAGATGAGGGTCATCCGCTTTTCCAAGCAATTACAGGGATGGTATTGTATTCTAATGTAAATGTAGCAGCTTTGAGCGGCTTATTAGATAATATTCGTCAACAGTGGCGAAATGCGGCTACTCGGGTTTTTGCTAGAAATGATGACAACATAAGAAATGCTCAAGCAGCAATTGATCGTCATTTTCAACAATACTATGATCTTTTAGAGGGATTAAATGTTGATGATAGGCTTAACAATTTTATGGGGGATATAAATGCAGAGATTAATGCAGCGTTTTATCATGATGCTCCGGATGTAGCCCAACCACTGCAAGCACAGGCTCCCGTTGTCCACCCACTGCAGCCACCCGCAACACAACAGCGCGCAGTACCACAACTTGCTGCTGTACAGCAGCAGCCTCAATACAGGGTTGGAGAAGTTGTAATAATGAATGGTGTTACCCATCGCTGGAACGGTACTAAACTTGTTCGTATGTAATTTTGCGTTTGTTCTTTTTAGATTACCACTAACAATATAGTGGTAATCTGCTAAAAAGCTATTTTCTTTATAAGCAGTAATTAAGCTACCAATAGATTTTACCTTTGTGATAGTAACTATTTGCCATTAAAAAATTATAATAACAGCCTTCAAAAAAAGTTTAATTTATTCACATACATCTTTATTTTATAACAAGCATCTTGAGCGCTAAGAAGCTTATTTACTAAAAGCTTTAGATTCTGTCCTTCCTTAAAATATTTCTAAAATATATCATCAAATTCTTGTTTTGCCTTAAAAAGAGAAAAGGATTAGCCCCTTATAAAGGAAGTAAGCATAAGACCCTTATTAAATACTGAAATAACATTGCAATTTTGAAGACGGAAGGAAAAATCATTATCGCAGTTTGATCAGTCGTAACTATCTCTGGTTTATTTTCAAAAAAATAAGACTCAGAGAATGAAGTGAAGAGTTAAAGAAGAGAAGGGGGGAGAATCGACTATTATTAATAGAAGAACAGATTTATACTGAAAAACGTAAAGGATACTGAGCAGGTCAACATCATTTTTCACGCGCGCGCTGGCAACTGCCTAGGAAAGAGATTGATTGGTATAAAATTTGCAATAAAGACCCTGATTTCTTCTGTATCAGTATTGACAACTAGCGCTCTGTGGAAAAGTTACTTCTGAATAGAGAAGAAAAAACTATTATACCTCCCTTGTTTTTTATAATAAGCGCCTAAGCTTTAAGAAATAAATTAGATAAGAATATAAAAAAAAATTAAAGTAAAAGGGAGGATATAAAAGGAGGGAAAATCCCTCCCTTTTTCTAGAAGTGGTATGAAATCCCAAGCTTAACTTGGTGATCATTATTTTTGATAACCGCATAACCTGGGTTGAATACAAAATTCGGGCTAGTAAGCTTACCCTTCGTCTTTTTGGCTCCTTGAACCAATGTATAGCTCATGTTCAATGCAACTGCATCATTTGGCAATAAGGTTTTAAATCCAACCTGGTAAGCTGGTCTAACTTTGTTGTGTTTTGCACTAAATGTGAATGGGGTCGCATCTTTCTCAGTGTAAATATATTTTACACTTTGTGATTTAACACCGAATCCAACAAATACTAGAGATTTTGGATTAATTTGCATACCAAATTTTGCAAGAAGTCCCCAGCCAAAAGTATCGCGCTTGGACTTAACTTCGCGAATATCAATTCTGGACAAAGTTTTCTTGTTGTTAAATGTAAAGTCAGCAATAACTTCACCGCCTAGAGAGAAACAGTTTGAGAAAACCTTCGCATATCCAAAGTTTACTCCTAAGATAGGGTTTGTGGACTTGCCATGCGCATTGTCACCAGTTCCACCACTATAAGGGCGTACTTTAACTGTGCTGTTAAGGTTGGAAATACCAAAGTCCATCCCGATATAAGCACCATTAAAACCTTTTGCATCAGCTGCTGAAGCCAAAGCTGCAACAGCTACTGCTGTTGATAAAATTTTTTTCATATTTATTCTCCTTTAATGAAACAACTTTAGTTGTATAAGTGTATAGAGGGAAAGTCAAAAAGTAAGCGGAGATTTAAATGGTAAAAATTGCATTTGTTGTAAAAATGTTACATGATAAATAGAGCTTTAAAATTATTGATCGCACTCTTTGGGATAACCCTGTATGAAACTTCTGTTCACCTTTAAAGATCCGTCGCTTTTTGAAAAAGCAATAACTCATCCTAGCTTTCGCCGGCGTAAAATTAATGATTTTGAACGCCTAGAGTTTCTGGGAGACCGGGTTTTAGGAATTTTGATAGCAGAGACGCTTTACAAAGCATTTCCAACAGAAAAAGAAGGTGATTTGGCTAAACGGCAGGCTGTTCTTATTAGTCGTGAGGTTTGTCAAGAAGTTGCACGTGAAATCGCTCTGCAGGATGATATTAAAGTTATTGGAACCGAGTTGAATGGTAATTCTGCGGTCATGAGTGACGCGATGGAAGCTCTCATAGGAGCTATGTATTTAGACCAAGGGCTTGACGCTGTTAGGACTCATATTCTTCCCCTATGGCAAAAGCGCCTTAGTCAATCTGAGGCGCCGCCTAAGGATCATAAAAGCCTATTACAAGAATGGACTCAAAGCCGAGGTTTAGGAATTCCTGCCTATGAAATTATTGGTCAAAGTGGGCCTGCCCATGCCCCTGAATTTGAAGTCTCTCTCACCGTAGGCGATAAGCAAGTATCTGCCTCTGGAAAATCTCGCAAAATAGCAGAACAAGAAGTTGCACGCCAAATGCTACTCATTCTAAAAACTTGACGAAAATTGTTGCTGCAAAATTTCTTATATTATTAATTGATTCTGCATTAATCTCGGACAATTAGGAGTAGATAGGCTCGTAACGCCTAGCTACTCTAGAAAAAAATTATAAATAAAATCAATTTAACTTAAGGATAAATTCTTCGCTAAGGTTGCATGAAAACTGCCCCCTTAATGATGCCAGTTTAAGGGGGGGGAAGAGATTGAAAATATTTCATTAAAGCTTTGATAAGTTGAGAATAATTAGTATTTTTCTTAGGCCTACCTGCTATTATTGTTGTTTATTATTGCGGCACCTTTACAGATGACAGCTGCTGCGAGTCTAATGAAGTAGCTGAGGCGGCTCTGAGCTGTAGTTGTAATTGTAGCCGTCGTAGTACTTGGAGAAGATCACTTTGCTGAGACTGCTGTCCTGTATGCGGTTGTGGAGTGACCTGTGGTTGAGGCTGTTGGACCGCTGCTACTCGGAATTGCTGAGTTTGTGGCTGTGGCTTCGGTGTCGCTACTCGAGGTTGCTGGGTTACTTGTGATTGAGCCGGTTGTCCTGTGCCCGGTTGGGACGTGGCCTGTGATTGAGTCTGTTGTTGTAGCTGTAACAGCTGTTGTAGCCGTCGTAGTACTTGGAGAGGATCACTTTGCTGAGACTGCTGTCCTGTATGCGGTTGTGGAGTGACCTGTGGTCGTGGCTGTTGGGCTGTCACTTGCACTTGCGGCTGCGTTTGTTGAGGTGCTACTCGAGGTTGCTGCTCAACTGGAGATCGCCTTTGTTGGGTCGCTACTCGAGGTTGCTGCTCAACTGGAGATCGCCTTTGTTGGGTCGCTACTCGAGGTTGCTGCTCAACTGGAGATCGCCTTTGTTGGGTCGCTACTCGAGGTTGCTGGGTCACTTGTGCTTGAACAGGCTGTCCAGCAGGTGATTGCGGAGTGACCTGTGGTCGTGGCTGTTGGGCTATGCCCAGTGAGAGAGTGTCCCCGGGAGTTGTCGGTTCTGCAGTTCCTTGAGAGGAAGAGATCTGGGGCGACTGTATCTGTTTTGCTGCTACATGCGATTGTTGCGCAACCGGGGATGATGACTGTTGTGTCACCATGCGGCGTGATTTTTTAGTTGATTGCAGTGGCGGCTGTTGGACCACTTGTGGTTGTGGCTCTATGCTACGCGGAGGTTGTGCTACTAGAGGTTCTAGATCTTCCCTCTGCTGATCCGATTGCCCTAAGGAAGCTTGCTGTTCGACTTTAGATCCCTCAGATGTTGACTGCAGTGCTAGCGGCGACCACATCAGGGATTGTCCTAATATTATTTGAGCCTCCTTAAGAGAGTGCCCATCAGCTTGTTGAGATTCACTGCGCAAACGATTCCCATCAGTTCTCTCCCATGGGTTGTCATGCATTTGGGGTATCAAGCTTGCTTCTAGTTGTTCTGCCAGGGTTACTTTTTCCTGCATAAAATAGTCTTCTTGATAAGCTTCTGAAAGTGAGCGTTTTTCCCTTACCGGCAAATATTCTTGCTGAAAAGCGAGCTCAATTAAACTTGCCTCTTCTATTAAACGTTGCGGTATTAAATGTTGTAGATTTAATTCTAATCCTGTTGTTGCAGCTTCTTCTCTATCCACTTTAACCCAACCATCAAATAGTAGATCATCACTAGCACTTACAAAGATAGTTGAAAGAGTAAAAGCGGATAATAATTGTAATTTATTCATAATGTTGTGATCCCTTTAGCATTATATTCAAAAATTCACACATCGGTAACTTAGACGTCTATTCTTTTAGTAGCTACAAGAATTTTACTGAATTTTTCTACAATGTTGACTATAAGATTTTTTTGTATAATTAACTGTTATTTTTGGTGCAATATTATGAATATCAAATAAATTTAAATAATAATCTTGTAGTCAATGGGGTGTTATAAGCAATAAGTGAGAGAGAACTACAATGAATCTCTAATAATCCAGATAGATAATCGAGACAGACGCATACCATTTCTTGAATATGCCACTGGCCAATGGACCATTCAGTTTTTTTAGCCTCAGCGGAAACTATCATGAAGGAATATGGTGAAGGTGAGGGCGGGGTTGCCCCTTTTCCCTTATTTATTATGACTCCCGTCACAGTAAGGAGGGTTCTGAGTTTTTTTACAGGCGCACAGCAAAGCTTTGGTAGAGGTTTCTACATAGAAGTGTAACGACCTTTTGTCCGTATTGGCGGTTTTATGGGCACCATCACAGAACGGCTCTTTCGCTGATAACCCACAGGTGCACCAGCAATATTTCTTGTCAGCTTCAAGGTCGACTTCAAAGGGGATATGTGTCATTATTATTTTCCCTGGATTTTAAAAATTATATATAGGTTAGAATAGAAATAGGGAAAAATTCAAGTGATAGGTATAAAGGTCAAAGATTATTGAGAAGTGCGTACACCTTGTAATGAGGCATGGATTCTTTTAAGGTGGTACAAAAGGAGTTATAAATGGCTGTTCGTTATTTAGATCAGACCCTCATTAACCAAATTGCTGCCGGTGAAGTTATTGAACGGCCAGCATCTGCTATCAAAGAACTGGTGGAAAATTCCATCGATGCCGGCGCAACGCGAGTTGACGTTATGGTGCGCGATGGTGGACGAACCTTGATTTCGATCACAGATAATGGTTCTGGGATGGTACGGGACGATCTCTTGCTCTGTGTGGAGCGTCATGCAACTTCCAAAATTCCAGACGGCGACTTATTTAATATCCGGACCTTAGGGTTTCGCGGTGAAGCTTTGCCGTCTATCGGATCGGTCAGCCGTTTGACCATTACAACTAAAAAAGATCAAGGGGAAGCGTGGCAGCTTAATGTGGAGGGAGGCGCTAAAGGCACACCTCAACCTGCTTCTTCTCCCAAGGGAACTCGCGTTGAAGTCCGAGACTTGTTTTATGCGACGCCAGCGCGCCTCAAATTTTTGAAATCTCCAACCACAGAATTAAATCACATTACTGATATTATTTATCGGCAGGCTTTGGCTAATGCAGATGTAGAGTTTACTCTGCGCCACGATGACCGGTCCATTATTAATTTTACCAGCGGAACAGATCGTTTTGATGGAATTTTGGGCAAAGATTTTCGGGCCAACGCTCTAACGGTTGACTTCCAGCGGGAAGATTCACGCTTAACTGGATGGATCAGTATTCCAACCTATAATCGCAGTAATTCTTCTGACCAGTATCTTTTTGTCAATGGGCGGCCTGTGAAAGATAAGTTATTTGCAACGGCTTTGAAAGTTGCCTATCAAGATGTTTTGGCTGGCAATCGATACCCCTGCGTTTCTTTGTTTTTAGAGTGTTCGCCGGAAGATGTGGATATTAATGTTCATCCGGCTAAGGCCGAAGTGCGATTCCGTGATCCTAACTTGATGCGCGGTTTTATCATTGCTGGTATCCGTGAAGCTCTAAAGGGGATGGCTTCCCGAACCTCAACCCATTTAAGTGACAAAGCTTTGATGGCCTTTGATAGCACGCTTGCACCAGCTGCACCTTTCGGATCGCCAACTTTCTCCAAGGGGAATTATGGGGATTTTCAACCACAGCCGCAATCACAGGTGCCTCCCCAACCGAAACTTAGCATGCCAGCACGATCGAGCTATACGCCCTTAGGGGAATCAAGATCTTCCTATATGGCACCCCGACCATCAATCGTTGCTCAAACAACTGCAGCGGTAGCTGAGTTTACTAAAGCCGAACAGCCTCATCACGATCATCCCTTAGGCTATGCAAAGGCACAAGTCCATGAAACCTATATCGTGGCTGAAACAACGGATGCCTTGGTGTTGGTGGATCAACATGCAGCGCATGAACGATTGGTTTATGAACGGATGAAGCATGATCTTGGCAGTGGGATGATTAAGGCGCAGGCTTTGCTGATTCCTACTGTGATTGAGCTGACAATTATGCAATTTAAAGTCTTACAAGATGTTTTGCCTGACCTCAACAAATATGGATTTCAAATTGAGAGTTTTGGTGATCAAGGTATTGTCGTGCGTGAAGTACCTTCTCTCTTGAATAAGTGTGACATTAAACAGCTAATGCTCGATCTTGCCAGCGAAATTCTAGAGCGGGAGACAGCCACAGCTGTTGAAGTTGCATTGCATGAAATTCTGGCTGATAAAGCTTGTAAAAATAGTATCCGAGCTGGACGCCGATTAAATCTTGACGAAATGAATGCGTTGCTACGAGAGATGGAAAAAACTCCCTTATCTAATCAGTGTAACCATGGTCGGCCAACGTTTATAAAATTAAGCAAAGCCGATATGGAGAAATTGTTTGAGAGAGCCTAAAAAACTGAGTAAAGAGCTAGAAGCAATGATCCGTGTTGATCAAGCCGGCGAATTTGGAGCAACGCGTATTTATGCGGGGCAGTTAGCGGTCTTAAAAAACTCGACTATTACACCAACACTTCAACATATGGCGGATCAAGAACAAGTTCATCTTAAAACTTTTAATGATCTATGCGTGACTCATGGTGTCCAACCGACGATTCTCCAACCCCTTTGGCACGTGGGTGGCTTCATGATGGGCGCTGTTACTGCTTTCATCAGTGAAAAAGCCGCGCACGCTTGTACCATCGCTGTGGAAGAAGTAATTGCTGACCATTATCAAAGCCAGTTAGATCGCTTGGGTCACAGGGAGCCTGAGCTAAGTTCAGTAATTGCTAAATTTCGGGATGAAGAGCTGGAACATAAAGATCATGCAGAGCAGGAAGGGGGGCGGGAAGCGCCAGCCTATCAGGCCATCACCTCCGTTGTGAAGAAAATTACTAAAACGGCAATTTGGTTGTCAGAGCGGATCTAGGCGCAGTATTGCCACCCCTCCCTTTTTTCGAGTAAGCGGATTGCGAGTGGCTCACTCTCCCTCTTTCCGGGCAAGCGTAGCGCGACCCGGAAACCATACCTGCCTCGGGAGGATAGCAAGGCTTAGGAAAGTATAGCTGTGATAAAGCCATACCGTCCCAAAAGAGAGGCATGGATTCCGGCTCAAGGCCGGAATGAGAGAGAACGCCACTATATGCTCTCTCCGGGTCACCCTTCGCTTGCCCGGAAAGAGGCTTTCCTTTCCCCGCCGCGAACTTGCTTCTCTCTTCTACTTTCCCGGCCGAAGAGCCGGGAACTCGAGCTGACAAGCGGTGGCCCCTATGATCTCGAGACCCCGGATCAAGTCCGGGGAATAAGTTCTTTTGTATGGCTACTATTTTACCATTTTCTCCCTTTTCCCGATCAACGAGCCGGGAACTCGAGCTGACAAGCGGTGGCCCCTATGATCTCGAGACCCCGGATCAAGTCCGGGGAATAAGTTCTTTTGTATGGCTACTATTTTACCATTTTCTCCCTTTTCCCGATCAACGAGCCGGGAACTCGAGATAACAAGCGGTAACCCCCTATGATCTCTTATTTTTCTATATAATCTTTACATCCGAAACCGTTCCATAAAGCTCACAAAGTTTAAGTTGGACTTTTTGTCCTTTTAAGTTTTCATAAACAAGCCAGTTCCCATGCTCGGTCAGGCAGATTGATACACCCTCTAGGCCGTCGAAAAAGAAGTTGGGTGTAACAGAGAGCACCTTACACAGTTGGTAGAGGCGGTAAGAGGGTAGTCTATCAGCTCCCCGTTCATATTTAGATAACTGCTGCGGCGTAATCTTAAGCAACTTGGCTAATTCATGCTGCTTAAGGTTTAAAGACAGCCGTCTTTTCTTAATTTGTTGGCCAATATGGGCTTCTATGGAGGACAATTTTGAGTTCATAGTATAACAACTACCTTTTAAATTTTTTGTAAACAAAGGGTCTCCAGGCCCAGAAAACCTGGTTCCTTTAGCAATAAAATCTTTGTTAATTTAGGGGACTTTTAAATGGCTGTTTTATGCTGAGACGCTTTCGGAAAAGCAATCACATTTCCAACTTGGCGTACAGTGGTATCTTTCTTATGAAGTGAAAGAAAACTTAAGACTGGGGCATTTGTTCGATCGGCACTTTGTAAATATTTTCTCACCACTAAATCTGTCTTTTGATGAGCCCACAATCTTTGGTGCAGTTGAACTGTCATGCTTTCCATGGTTTCAAAGAACTCATCCCCTATTATTAGCGTCAATAGCTGGCGTTTTCCATGAATGGTGGTATGGGTAGAGATGGAGTGGAAGAGGTTTTTCAACGCTGTTAAATGATCGGCTTCGTAGGGAGAAAGCATAAAATTAACCTCTTGCTTGTTAAAGCGTTGAGCGCAGAAGGCAATTAAATCTAACCCTTGAAGCACCATTTCAATCAACGCCGCATCATACAAGGGTTGAGAGAGATCACCTAAATAGGACTCTTCTTCAAGCGTAAAACTGCTGATGCGTAAAGAATCCGGAGAAGGTTGAATTGTTATCGCTAAAGAGAACGAGGTCTGTGACTGATGCAATGTTAATATCAACCCGCTGGCGTTACCGAACAGTTAAGCTCATAGGAAAAAGCCAGCTCTTCCGTCTGCCAAGATGTAACGTAATTTTTTAAGATGCTTAACATATTTATCCTCTTTAGTTTGGTCATCATATTTCTTTAAAAAGTATTAGTGTCTTGCTGTAATTAATGAATTTTTTCTAAGACGACTAATACTAAGGTGGGATCTGGGGTATAAAATTTCTTTATAACTGAAACAGAAAAACCTTGGTTTTCCGCCAAAAATAGAGCAGAAGAAGGAATGCAACGGTAAAAGCATAAAAAAAATAAGTTAATAAAATTTTGAATAAAAAATTTAGCTTTAAAAAAATTATTATGGATAATAAGGGGTATACTTTTTGCCTATTACCCCCAATATTTAAAAATTATTGTTTTAATAAACAAGTAAATATATTTAAAAAATTGATATTACAAAAATTATAAATTTTTTGGGTTAAAAGTATACGGAAAGAGAAAAATTTTTCCAAAATTGTAGGGGGGCAATGTTGACTTTTACTCCTTAAAGCGATACTAAATAAGCGTATAATTGAAAAAGACCATAAATTCAACTAAGGGTTGATAATTAAATAAGAAGGAGAAAAGTTATGCGTAAAATACAATTAGAAAATTTTAGACAACAGCCCAGCTTATGTATTTCTGTAGTTAAGTAGATAGTGTAAAATAAAAAAGTACCTATAAATTTTTTATTTTCCTCTTTTAGATAAATACTCCAATAATAGATTAATTTTTTTTGAGCTTTTTCTTGTTTTAGGGAATATAAAATATATAGGGGTTTCAGGACCCTTTACTGCCGGTAAAACTTCTATAAGACCACTATCTAGTATGATTGAATAATTGGGAAGTTCAACAATTCCTAACCCCTGTATGGCACTGCGCAGCATTCCATGCAGGGAATCTATTTCAAAATAAGATTTCCGAGGTAAATTCCTATCTGTATTACCTAGGTTTAATACCCAGTTTATACTACCATAGGGTGAATAATGATTTCCTTTATAGGTAATAAGATGGTGATTATCTAAATCTTGGGGAGTTTGAGGCGTACCATATTTCTTTATATAAGAGAGGCTAGCAAATAATCGTACCTGAACAGTAAATAAATGCTGCTGAATAAGGTGAGGTTGCTGCGGAACAGGAGTTAGGATGGCTATATCTCCTTCCTGCAAGTTAATATTTTCACTTCTTAAAAGTATACGGATATTTATTTTAGGATGTTTTTTCAAAAAATCTGTTAAATGAGGGACTAACCATTCAGCACCAACAAAAGGAGTAGTAATAATTTTTATTTCTCCTTCTGCTTCTTCCTCTTTTTCGTGAAAATTTTTTTCAAAATTATCTGTTTGCTCAAGCATTTTTTCGGCAAAAGCATATAACCTTTCTCCTTGGGCGGTAAGTCTTACTCCTGCTGGAAGACGTTCAAACAGCTGTGTTTTAAGATTATATTCTAAATCACCAATTAAAACACTGAGAGAAGGTTGGCTCACATTAAGTTTTGCGGCAGCTTTTGTCATGCTGCCTTCTCGAGCCACCATATAAAATGGTCTTAATTTAGACAGATCTAGTGGTCTCATGGTTAAGGTCCGATTTATTTAATCAATATGTATTAATTCTTATATTAAAATGAATTTTTAAAATAAAGGTTAATTTCATGAAGGCGTATGATTAAATATTTTTTCACAATGTACTTCCTTTCCCGGCCGAAGAGCCGGGAACTCGAGATAGCAGACAATTGCCCTTGTGAGATCGAGACCCCGGATCAAGTCCGGGGAATAGGTCTTTTTTTATTGATACTTCCTTTCCCGGCCGAAGAGCCGGGATCTCGAGATAACAGACAATTGCCCTTGTGAGATCGAGACCCCGGATCAAGTCCGGGGAATAGGTCTTTTTTATTGATACTTCCTTTCCCGGCCAAAGAGCCGGGATCTCGAGATAACAGACAATTGCCCTTGTCAGCTCGAGACCCCGGATCAAGTCCGGGGAATAAGTTCTTTTTTTATTGATACTTCCTTTCCCGGCCGAAGAGCCGGGATCTCGAGATAGCAGACAATTGCCCTTGTCAGCTCGAGGCCCCGGATCAAGTCCGGGGAATAGGTCTTTTTTATTTATTCTCTTTTACTTTCCCGACTCTTCGGCTGGGAAAGGGGCAAAAAACTACCGATTCAAGACAAATTGTCTTGCAACTTCAATAGCCTTAGCATTTAAAGTATGATTTAAATTCTTGCGATTGAGAAAGGCAAGGACTAATTCTGTTGCGACATTGCCTTTGGCATTAGCTCCACCATAGGGGCATCCCCCTAATCCAGTGATTGCACTATCGACAATATAGACACCGTTTTCAATGGCGGCTTCAATATTATCGATTGCTCGACCATAGGTATCGTGGCAATGGATGGCAAGATTGTTAATAGGAACACGCGTTTTAACCGCCTTAATCATTGCAACTGTAGTTTCAGGCGTCCCTTTGCCAATGGTGTCTCCTAAAGAGATCTCGGCGCAACCCAATTGCCATAACCGGTCTGCTACTTCCGCTACTTTTTCTGGGAAGGTCGGGCCGGAATAAGGGCATTCAATGGCACAGGATATATAGCCTCGAACTCTTAAGTTTTTCCGGTTGGCCTCAGCCATAATGGGTTGAAAACGCTCAAAACTTTCTTCAATAGAGCAATTGATATTCTTTTTATTAAAGTCTTCTGATGCTGCGGTAAAAATTGAAATATTGCGGACATTTTGAGTGATCGCCAACTCCATTCCCTTTTGATTCGGAACTAAAGTTGAGTAGCGGCAATTCTCAGATTTCTCAATTCGCTGAAAAACTAAGGCTGTATCCGCCATCTGAGGAACCCAGGTCGGTGAGACAAAACTCCCCACCTCAATTTCATCAAACCCACAGGGAGTGAGATAATTAATCAGTCGGACTCGTTCTTCCACAGTCCAAATGTTTTTTTCATTCTGCAACCCATCGCGCGGGCCAACTTCAACAATTTTGATTTGAGGAGTGGACATGATTTTATGCCTTATGCTGCTATGACTCGGGCGAGTTCAGCGCCTTCATTCACAAAATCTCCCGTATTGTAAAATACAGTTTCAACAATGCCGTCAAAAGGGGCCCGAATTGTGTGTTCCATTTTCATGGCCTCTAAAATCAATAAGGGAGTCCCAGTCGAAACCTTCTCGCCAACCTGCGTCACTACGGAAATCACTCGGCCTGGCATGGGGGCATTGAGTTTTTGATCGGTAGCGTTAGGTTCATCTAAATAATGATCCGCATTATAGGTGGTAGCGCTATAAATCTTGCCATTATAGCTGAGACTAACGGCGCCTGGTTCATGATCGATCAGCATCGCTTTATAAGGAAGCTCTTCCCCAGTAACCGTCATTTCAACTATTTCTCCCTGGCATTCAAAGCGAACTTGATGGGTGCCATGGCTCATATGGCGCCAATTATCCAGTATATCCCACGGAGAGGAACCAGAGATCGGTCGACTCTTTACAAGTTCTTTGGCCAATAATTCTTTAACAGTTGCATCAGGCTTTGGCGTTGCCAGGAGCTCAGTCATCGTATGATCAAGATAGGCAATATTTGGTAAGCAATCACGGATATCTGGATTTTGCAAAAGCTCAATCAAGAACTCACGGTTGGTCTTAACCCCTTTGAGTTTCAAATCTATTAAAGCTTGGACAAGCGTCTGCATTGCCGCTTTCCGGTTCTCTCCATAGGCAATAAGTTTAGCCAACATTGGATCATAGAAAATACTGATCTGGTTGCCAGGGGCATAACCATTATCCAGGCGCACAGTATCTGATGTGGTGAGAGATAAATCGGTTATTTTCCCAATGGATGGCAAGAATCCTTGGGTTGGATCTTCTGCATACAGCCGCACTTCAATAGCATGGCCGCTGGGCTGAAGGTGTTCTTGCTGAACGGGCAGAGGATATCCCTCGGCAGTACGAATCTGCCACTGGACAAGATCCAACCCCAGAATCATTTCCGTGACTGGATGTTCTACCTGGAGACGGGTGTTCATTTCTAAGAAGTAGTAACTGCCTTTCGCATCAACCAAGAACTCAACAGTGCCAGCGCCAACATAGTTAACTGCCTTAGCGATAGCAATTGCATCCCGGTGTAAGCCGGCGCGGGTTTCATCTGATAGACCAATCGCCGGGGCTTCCTCCACAACTTTTTGGTGACGTCGCTGCAGTGAACAATCCCGTTCTGATAAGGTTAGTATCATTCCTTGTTGATCACCAAAGACCTGCAGTTCAATATGACGCGGGTCAATAATATATTTTTCCAGCATAACGGCGGCATTACCAAATGCCCCTTGGGCTTCCCGTTGACAACTTGCCAGGGCGGCTGCAAATTCTGACGCCTCATCCACACGGCGCATCCCTTTGCCCCCGCCACCGTGGGTTGCCTTAATTAAAATAGGAAAACCAATTTCTTTGGCTTTTGTCAGCAAGAATGCCTCAGATTGGTCGGGTCCCATGTACCCTTTAATGGTTGGAATACCCACTTTTTCAGCAATGATTTTAGCTTCACTTTTGGATCCCATGGCACGAATAGCAGCAGAAGAGGGGCCAATGAAAATGATACCAGCTTTGGCCAGGGTATCGGCAAAGTCTGCGTTTTCTGACAAAAATCCATATCCTGGATGGACAGCATCAACCTGTTCGTCTTGGCAGATTTTAATAATCTTTTCTATATTCAGATAGCTTTCTTTTGCTTCAGACGCACCCAGGCTGACAGCTTTTGTTGCCATACTGACAAAGGGCAACTCTTTATCGGCATCAGAATAAATAGCAATGGTTTCAATCGCTAGCTTTTTGCAGGTACGAATGATACGGCAAGCAATTTCGCCCCGATTGGCAATCAGAATTCGATTAATTTGAGTCATGGGTTGTGATCCAATTTGGTTGGCGTTTTTCCAAAAAAGCTTTGAGTCCCTCTTGACCGTCAGCCGACGCTCGCGCATCGGCAATTGCAGTCGCCGTCATGATCGACAAATCGGGCGTAAGGGGGCGGGATTCAACGGCCCTAAATAGCTTTTTGGTTGAGGATTGAGCAGCGGGACTTCCTTTGAGAAGATTATCCACCATCTGCGTGGTGAGGGTATCAATCTGATCTGCAGGAACGGCATAATGGACTAAGCCACTTTGGAGAGCTTCATCCGCTAATAGAAGTTGAGCCGTTAAAGCATACTGACGGGCCTTACGTTGACCAATGGCATTAATAATATAGGGCGAAATAACCGCTGGGATAATGCCGAGACGAACCTCAGTCAATGAAAACGTCGCATCTTGACTGGCAATCGCAATATCACAGGTGGCTACAAGACCAACACCGCCGCCATAGGCGCCTCCTTGCACAACAGCAATGGTGGGTTTGCAACAGCTATCAAGAGTTTCAAATAATGTCACTAAGCGTTGCGCATCCTCAATATTTTGCTCATAAGTAAAGTTTGCCATTTCTTTCATATAGGTAAGATCGGCACCAGCACAGAAAACTTTTCCCTGACCTTTTAGAATGAGAACTCTAATGTTAGGATTTTGATTGCAATCTCTGATCACTTTTGTCAATTCGGATATAAGAGTAACGTTTAAGGCATTCCGAACCTCGGGACGGTTGAGAGTAATGGTTGCGCAGCCATTAGCTTGAATGTCAAGTAACACAGGGGGATGGTGAGTCATTGTCGATAATTTGTGACGATGGGTCTTATTAAAAATCTATCGTATTTTCTTAATGAAGTCGAGATAACAAATGGAATAGGCATAATTTCAAACCCTGGGAAAAAGGGGGCCCAATTGGATCCCCTTTGCTTTGAGTAATAAATAGACTATTTCAATAGTTATTCTGTATACTCTTCACCATACTCCGAAGAATATTCTTCGTGTTGTGCATGGACAGCGTTACATGCTTCAGTTAGTTTTCCTTTTGTTAGTGATTTTCCAACAGCGCTGCAGAGCACTGTGAAAAGCTTTTGGCTAATAGGGTCATTGCCTGTTCCTTTGACAATTTGACGGCCTAAATGTTCTTGAATGCTTTCATTCCCATAAGATTTAGTTTGCATATTCAATCCAAACCGGCGGGCTGCTTTCCTCACGCAGGTGGACCCATTAAATCCTTCTATGCCATCACATATAAGGGCGCATGTGGATGCAAAGTTCTTTGATATACTGCAACCTATCCCTTCAAATTTGCGGCAAATACCGCCCGATTTACAAATAGCATGGGTGGCACCTGGCTTTATGGACTGCGTTATGACTGTCACAGGATTGACTGCTGCATCTGCACCTGAAATACCAGTAAACACAAAGGCCGCAGCGGCTAAAAATTTTCTGAAACCCATTTTTTACTCCTTGCAATAAAATAAATTACCCCCTTGATTGCGTGCCTTTATCACAAGCTAATTTTATCCCTGACGCAGTGCACACGTCTTATTAATAGATGATATTCATTTAAATTAAGTTAATTATTAACGTAAAAATCAAAAAATAATTCTATCGGTTTTAACTATAATATAAAGAATATTAGGGAAGACTATTAATGTAATCTTATTATGTTTACCATTAATTTTGGAGAGAAACCGATGATAAGGCAATTGCGCCATTGTGCATTTATAGCATCTTTAACTTATAGTTGTCTTGCGACTGCCGTTGATACGGATGATATACTTGAGCTTACTCTTGAGAAACCCAAAGCTGTGATTATGGGAGAGGTAGCAAAAGACCGTATACGATTTAATGTGTGTGCCAATCCAACATCAGAGCTATGTTATGGTGCTTTACAATATCGTTTAGCTGGTGAGGAAGACTGGGAGAATACCATAACTTTTCCATTAGCCAGGAGTCAGCACTATTCTGATGCGGTTGATATTAAAGAGTTAAAACCTGAGAATAAATACGAATATCGCATTGGAACTTTTCACATTCGTGATCAGTCTATATTACCGAACGTCAAATTAATTTGGAATGACCAAAGTAATCCTAATTATGAACAGGATATATTTTATTCCTATGAAGATTTTGTCGGCAAAAAGGATCTAAGTTTTCTTTTTGGATCTTGCCAGTATGATGGCCCTTTGCTCGATAAACTGGAAAAATCTCCACTAGCATTGCTCAATTTACTCATGAAAATTAAGCCCCTTCGGAACATAGGCTTCTTTACGAAGTTGACTAAACTCCCTGGCTATAAAAGTAAAATTAGCAACACTCAGCTTGGGATTATGATTGAACTTCTTGCCTTAGCTGAACAAGAAGGGACATTTATTCGGACTGACGATAGCGAAATCTTCAAAACTATCCGGGAGTATGCTGAAAAAAATAATATACAACTGCGTGGTTTTATGGATATGGGGGATACTTATTATCGCGACTGGTTAAACATATATGGTGGTGCCCAAAACACAGAAGAGGTTTATGCTCTTATTTTGAACGCTATTACAACGGCTGGTCGCTATGAAATCCAAAAGACAATGCCAACGCTGGTGCAGATAGATGACCACGCCTTTAAAGATAATTTCACAAGAAATGATTTAATAGGGCAAAATTATTCTTTGTTTGCTGATTCTTGCTGGCGGATGGCAGATATGGTGCAGCGTCAGATGAATATTTATGATCCCGAGACGAAGCAAATTGGCTATCGATGGAGCGAAACAAGCTTATGGGGATTGCCTGTCTTTATTGGTGATTTTCGATCTGAAATGATCCCAGGATTGGCAAAAATTTCAACGGCTCAACAAACAGCACTTGAGAAATTCTTAATCAAGTGGGGAAGTTATCCGAAAGTTATCCTCAGTCAAGTGCCAATTGGACCCGATGATACAAGCAAGGATACAAGCGATAAGTGGGGCGATGCTGGCTATCAGATAACTCGCAATAAAATTCTGAATTATCTGTATAGCAATAAAATCAAGAATACTTTCTGGTTAGGCGGAGACATTCATAGCGGTTTATTTGCGGATGTGGTCCATACGAGTAAGCCAATCAATGAAAATAGTTTGCGCAGCTTTCCCCGAGTAACGGATGAAACTGAAAGCGAAGTTAGTATGAAAAATATCGTGCTTGCAGAAGCTGTTGCATCTCCCTTTAATTGGCCGATCCAGTTTGAGTCTATGGTTTTAGATCCATTTATACCTTTAGGTGAATCAGATAAAGGGCATTTTTGTGTTGTAAATCAAAGTTCGCTGGTGAAGAAAAATCATGGAGGAATCTTTAAACTATCCGATGATGGGATGAAAGTTGAAATTGCCTTATTGACCAACTCTCCCGACAATCCATCGGGCGAAGTGGTATTAAAGAAAGTTTATCAACTTGTACCTTATGAATCCAAAATGTGACTTTAACGTGATTTAAAAAAGAAGAGGGGGATCTTTATAATCCCCTTCTTTTATTTTTTAAACGCATTATTTATAAAATTGCAATATAGATTGATCATAAAGGCTTTTTAATCTTCTTCGTCTTTCCATCCTAATTCTTTTCTAAGAAAGTCTAAATCCTCATCTGTAATGTGCTCATTACTTTCTATAAGAGCTTCTCGCGAGGAATTCATTATAGCCTCTATAAACTCTTTAGCACGCGGATTCCCTTGTTGCATATGTTCTTTGGCTTTCAATATACCAGCTTGGTAATTTACAGGATAGTTAAACATCCCCCCGGTTAATGTCGCCACTTCTAATCTAAACACTGCTTCAGGGTTTTGCTGATTTGCTGCTTCTTGACAAAGACTTTTTGCTATAATCACGTCTTTTGGCAATCCAATATTCCAAATCCCTGAATAAACTTTACTGAGAGTAAGTAAAGCCTCCGGAGGTTTTTGAGCAGCAGAAGATAAAATATAGTTTTTTGCTTCATTTAAAGCGTTGTCTTTAAACTTAATAAAATACATTTTATATTGTGTACCTGAATGTCCCAATGCTGCAGCATACCCTAAATAGTCAGGAATTTTCTTGTATTCATAAAACTTTCTTTCTCTAACTTATTTTTAATTCTATTGGGGAAGATAAGAGATATATTGCATCCTCTAAAATATAGTCAGTATTTCAATGAATAAATGAAAGAGAACATCTATATAAATTTCCTATCTACCATTTTTCTGACGAGAAGTTAAATTTTAAGGATTTGAGAATAATTTATATTACCCCTTTCTTCCGCTTTAATGGGCTTCGTCCCAGTTATTGCCCACTCCCACGCCGACCACCAAGGGGACGCGTAAATAAGCAATACTTTCCATCACGTTCTTAATGAGTTTTGATGTTTCCTCAACTTGGGATTCTGGAATTTCAAAGATCAATTCATCATGGACTTGCAATAACATGCGCCCCCCTAAATTATGATCTTTTAAGACTTGCGGAATGCGATGCATCGCCATCTTAATAATGTCAGCATTGGTGCCCTGCAGCGGGGCGTTAATTGCTTGACGTTCAGCCGCTTGGCGTACGGCCCCATTCTTATCTTGAATCCCTAAGATATAACATTTACGCCCAAATAGGGTTTTGACATATCCATGTTGGCGGGCAAATTCTTTTTGATACTCCATATAAGCTTGGATGCCGGGATATTTCTCGAAATAATGCGCAATATAACGCGCTGCTTCAGATTGTGGAATATCAAGCTGTTGAGCCAGACCAAAAGCACTAATTCCATAAATAATACCAAAGTTGATAGCCTTGGCTTTGCGGCGCAAATCCCCTGTAATTTGATCCATCGGGACACCAAACATTTCGGATGCTGTTGTCACATGAATATCCTGTCCTTGGCAAAAGGCTTGAGATAATTGGGGTACTTCAGCCATATGACACAGCAATCGTAATTCAATTTGTGAATAGTCCAAGGATACCATTTTCCAATCTGTTTGCGGAATAAAGGCTTGGCGAATTTGTCGACCCCGCGCTGTTCGAATGGGAATATTCTGTAAATTTGGCTCCGAAGAGGAAAGACGACCTGTCGACGTTAAGGCCATGGAATAGGAAGTATGAATGCGTTGGGTTTTTTTATTGATACTGTTTAGAAGGCCATCCACATAGGTTGATTTCAGCTTGGCAAGTTCGCGCCAGTCTAACACAACTTTCGGTAATTCATAGCCATTTTCAACGAGCTTTTCTAAAACATCAGCATCCGTGATATAGCTCCCCGTTTTTGTTTTTTTGGGCACTGGTAGTTTTAGTTCATCAAACAAAATTTCACCAAGTTGCTTTGGCGATCCTACATTAAAAGCGCGGCCCGCCAATTCATAGATACGCCGTTCTAAGCGTTGCATTTCTTCGGTAAATTCTTGACCTAATCTAAACAATAGTTGTTGATTAGCCCGGACGCCGGTCAATTCCATATCAGCAATAATGGGAATGAGAGGGCGTTCAATGCGTTCATAAACAGTTGTCATTTTTTCTTGTGCTAGGCGCGGCTGTAGGTGTTCATATAATCGAAGGGTGATATCCGCATCTTCGGCTGCATAAGTTGTCGCAAGACCGATGTCGACCATATCAAATGTCTTTTGATTCTTTCCCGTTCCCACTACATCATTATATTTGATGGTCGTGTGTTGTAGGTGGCGTTCCGCAAGCTCATCCATTCCATGGCGGTGGCGGCTACCATCTAAAACATAGGAAATTAGCATGGTGTCCGTGATGGGGGTAACCTCTACCCCATATTTATGCAATACACCCAGATCATATTTAATGTTCTGTCCCACCTTCAAAATAGCAGGATCCGTTAGAAGGGGTTGCAATAAATCAAACGCTGTTTTCTCATCAAGTTGTTGAGTCGCTTCCTGATGATTCAAGGGGATATAATAACCGTAGCCAGCGGTATGAGATAAAGATATGCCCACAAGTTTAGCATCCATAATATTGAGGGAGGTGGTCTCAGTATCAAAAGCAACATAGGGCTTGCTTAAGCAGTCTTGCACAAGGGATTTTAACTGATCTGCCGTGCGAATTGTTATATAGGTTGTCGTGACAGCAGCTGGCTTATCAATAGAGAGTTGTTTGTCAATGCGGGCAATCAGGCTCGTAAATCCTTGGTATCGCATGAAATCTTTTAGATGAATTGCGTCTGGATCTCGAGGAATCATTGTCTTAATTTCCGCTGGTAGCGGTGCAGAATCACATAAAGTGACAAGCTTTTTGGAAATGCGAGCATTCTCAGCATTTTCCAGTAAACTTTGACGACGTTTCGGCTGCTTAATTTCATGGGTTCGCTCAAGCAGAGCTTCTACGCTGCCGAATGTATTAATGAGCTCCGCCGCCGTTTTGATCCCTATACCCGGAACACCAGGGATATTATCAGTAGCGTCGCCCGCTAACGCTTGAACTTCAATGACTTTATTAGGGAAGACGCCAAATTTTTCAAAAACTTCTGTTTCAGCAATTTTTTTATTCTTAATAGGGTCAAGCATGATAATGCCGTCGCCAATAAGTTGCATTAAATCTTTATCGGATGAAACAATAATGACAGAAAATCCTTGCTCGGTGGCGGATTTTGCATAACTTGCAATCAAATCATCGGCTTCAAAACCTTCTAATTCAATGGAGGGAACATTAAAGGCTTCGCAAGCTTCTCTGATGATGCTGAATTGTGGGATTAAATCTTCAGGAACAGGCGGGCGATGGGCTTTATAATCCGGGTAAATCTCTTGACGAAAAGTTTCCCGAGCCGCATCGAAAATAACAGCAAGATAGCTTGCTTCTTGTTGTGCTTGCTCAATCTGTTTCATCAACATGGTGCAAAAACCATAAACCGCACCAACATGAGTCCCATCAGTACGACGAAGGGGGGGAAGAGCATGATAGGCTCGAAAAATAAAGCCTGAACCATCAATTAAAATTAGTTTTTTTGCCATTTTCTTCTCCCACCCTTAAAAATGCTAAATTTAGTTTTAGCATTTAAGAGGGCAAGAGTCGAGAAAAGGTTATCTATTCACCTTTGATGTGTTTTTTCATCAAATCAATTATTTTTTCATGAGATTCAAGATAAGCGAGAGTTATCTTTTGGGTGAGATCAACTTTAATGGCGCCTAATTCAATCTCTGTGTGTGTATTTAATTGCTGGGATTGTACTCGTTCTAGAGTCGAAGCGATTGTGCCGATTATTGCATCAAGGGTATTTTGAGAGTTCGCTGCACCGTCTCGGGTGAGAAGATTGTTGGTGGAAAGAGGGCTGATTTGTGTCTGGATGACGGGGAGATCAATCCCATAGTCAGCGATAAAATTCTGGGTGAACGCTTGATTAAGAATGGGGAGAAGAACCATATGAATCCCAGAATTTATGGCAGTAAATTCCATATTAAATAACTTGCGTTCGTGTTTCCCTATAGTGCATGAATTAGCTCCAATTGCTAAGGTTTTTGCTCTGGCGAGCTCTTGAATTGCGCTTTCTAAATTTAGTATGAAATTCTTTGCGTCGCGGTGATTCTCAATTAATTTTTTATTAGATTGCTCATTGGAGTTGAGGAGAGTCAACTGATTTTTTGTATGAGTTATGGTGATATCTCCTCCCTTCATATAAGCATTAATTTTTGGATCATCAGTTAAAGCAGCGGGCGGGATTGATTCTAGGAAACTACTTAAGTCCATGGCGGAACTTGACATAATAAATTGCCCTGCTAATAGAGCCGAGGATAAAAATTTTAAAATCATCAGTAAATCCTTGTCAGTTAAATAATATACTTTTTAAGTCTAACGAGGTTCTTATTAAATTTAAAAGAAGCAATTAAATCGTTAATAATAAGTTAATATTAATTTTTTATGAGACGTTAAGTAAACTTAAAGGTTTTTCCATCTATGATTTTAATATAAGAGATATTAGACAGGATGTCGGTAGTATGTATCAAGATGATGACCAAATTGAGCGTGGATTTTTAACAGGCAAGCTATTAATTGCTATGCCTTTTCAGGAAGATCCCAGATTTTATCAGTCCGTTATTTATATTTGTGGCCATGATGATACAGGTGCTATGGGATTGATTGTGAACAAACCTTTATTAACGGTTGAATTTTCTGATTTGTTAGAACAATTAGGAATTGAGCACACCAAAAAATTAGTGCCTAATCTTCCTATTTACTATGGGGGGCCTGTTGAAGTAGGTCGTGGGTTTGTGTTGCATACACCCGATTACTTATCCGATTCTAGTGTTGTTATTGATGGTGATTTTGCCCTAACAGCCACTGTGGACGTTTTGCGAGCTCTGTCCCATAACCATGGTCCCGTCAAGAGTATGATGGCCCTCGGCTATGTAGGCTGGGGGACCGGGCAACTTGAACAGGAAATTAACAATAATGAATGGTTAGTCCTAGAGGCAACCCCTGATCTTGTGTTTGATGACAATTACGAAGGGTTGTGGCGAGCTGCGATGTTATCTATTGGCATCAATCCTAACAATATCACCATAGATTTTGGACACGCTTAGAAGCCCCCTTATCAGATAACTCTACCTTTTAATTTGTGAGGATGTTCAACTTATTGTGGACCCTCTCAAAAGCTTAAGGTAGAAGTTGGTTGCTTTAAATCTTTTTATGTTTGAAAGCAGCCTGGATTGTAGTTCTTCTCTCAGTTCATATCAAAGAATAATTCGTCATTAAGATCTCTTTCTGACTTTATAGGGGAGGTAATGACTTTCACAAAGGTGCCGACGGGATCTTTGGCTGAAACCTTCCCCGAGGCAGAATTTATGGTTGCAAATATAATATTTTTGTTAGTGAATATAGGCGAATCTTTTACAAAAGAAAGTTGATTTTCTACAAAGGCTGCGCTGTTAGCAACGTGGGTTACTATGACCATATTTGGTAAGTGAGAATTTATCATTTGTGCAAATGGGCTAAGAATGCAGGCGCTACAAATGGAGGATATTTGGTCACTAGGCTTAGCTAAAACTAATAATCCTGATTGATAAAAACTAATTTGCTTTGTGCCTAAGCGAGAGAGGGAATATCTTTTCTCTGTTGGCCATTCATATGTTTTTAAAGCTTCGTCAGCTTTCAACTCCGCCAATTTTGTGTAAGCGTCAGCAGATGCATAAATTGCAGAGGAAATTATCACTGTGAAATTGCGTTGTTGTAAAAAATTTATTATCTTGAGAGTCTTGCCAGTTACACTATCAACATCAAATATAATAACAGTCTTAAAGGGATCTAAATTTTTTTTAATGGCTCCATGCAGACTGCCTATGCTTGGAAACTCTGCTGTTGTATAAGTTGCGCTTCCTTCATTTGTATCAACTTTATTTAAAATAGGATGCGCCGATAATGTGGGGCTCTCTAAAACTGTTGTGAGAGGCAAAGCCTCTCTCGCATTAGAAAGCGACAAAACAACGATTGATATAAGAGCAGGAATAATTCTCATAAAGATCACATTTTAAACATTTTTTATGCATTAATACTAAGTATATGCCTATAATTCGTCAAGATATATGTCTTTTTGACTTCAATTATCAGGCTGGCATAGCGATACAATGAGGGAGGGAGGCTCTAATGAGCGACCCAACCGCCATCAATGGATAAACTGGTGCCGGTGATAGATGCTGCAGCGTCTGCACACAGGAAATAGGTTAATTCTGCAATTTCTTCAATTTTAACAAATTCTTTTGTGGGTTGTTCCCCTAGCATAACATCTTTAATGACTGCTTCTGTTGAAATTCCCCGAGCTTTTGCTGTAGCGGCAATCTGACCTTCAACCAGAGGCGTTAAAACATATCCTGGACAAATAGCATTACAGGTGATATTAGCCTCAGCAACCTCAAGCGCGATGGTTTTTGTCAGACCGGCTACACCATGCTTAGCCGCCACATAGGCGGATTTAAAGGGAGAGGCGATAAGGGCATGAGCCGAGGCAATGTTAATTATTCGTCCCCAGCCATTCTTCTTCATCATCGGTATGACAAGGCGTGAAATATGAAAGGTGGAAGACAAATTGATCGCTATAATTTTATCCCAGCTGGCCACTGGAAAGTCCTCAATGGGCGCCACATGCTGGATACCGGCATTATTGACAACAATATCAATGCGAGCAAAACGATTTTCAATCATATGAATCATATTTTCGATTTGTTCTGGATTTGACATATCGGCGTCGGAAAATAAGACTTCACCCGGACCAAGGTCTTTAACTTCTTTAATAACATTTTCTACCTGGGGGGTTTTTAAGCCATTAAGAACGATAAAATACCCAGCCTTTGCTAATCTTTTGGCAATGCCAAGACCAATGCCACTGGTGGATCCTGTAATTAAAGCCACTTTACTCATTTTATCCTCCTCCATAAATCAGTATGTATTGAATATTAGATCAGAAAGGTTAACATTTCCTAAACCTTTGGCGGCAATTTGACATTGGCGCGCCGGACTGTGTTTAAAGGCATTACAGCTCTTTTGGAGGAGAGGGAGGTTTTAGCTTTAATAATTTTTGATCCACCTGTAGGGCGTAAGAAATTTGTGTTCGCGATCGCTCCAGATGTTCTAATATTATTCGTTGCAACCTTATGAAGGGTGCCATTATATCCTGTGTAAGCGGAAAACTTGATTTTCACGGGCATTATTCGCCCTGTCAAACTTTTAAATTGTGTATTAACCACCTTTGGTTGGTTGATTGCAAATACAGTTTGAATAGGGGCCTGAGCCGCCGGGAAGGGCTCATTAGCAAATTGTTGCCACATCGCCATGACTTTATTTTTATAAGGTTGATTATAGACTGCCGAGGCTGAATGGTAATGGGCAACAGCCCCTTGCCAATTACCCTGCGCGTCCATTTTTTCCTTTAGAAAACGGGCCGCATATTGGATATTGGTTGCAGGATCAAAAGCAGCTTCAAGACTTGGAAAGGCATTGGGATGATGCTTAAGATTAATTTGCATACAGCCAACGTCAATACTGGTGATACCTTGGGCTCTAAGTTCCTTAACTTTAGTAATCGCTTCAATTTTTGTATTAAAAACATAGGGTTTGCCATTGGCATTAATTGTCCAGGGCCATGCCACTATTCCTTGGCCACTAATCTTGCGACCTGATTCAATACGTGAAATAGCCCTTAATAAATTATGAGGGATACCATGCTGTTGTTCATAACGATGGATATAAGCTTCACACATTGCTTGTGCTTTAGGGGCACCTAGCAGTAAGATAGCAGCAGAAATAATCCAATGTTTGTTAAGCATCCAGCGATTTGCAAAAAATTGTGTATAATTATTTGTATCATGCTTAGCCTTAATGGATTATTAAGAGCAAGAAAAATTCGTTATATAATAGAATTAACTGTCTCTACAGATCAAAAAACGGAGAGATAACTGTGCCTCATAACTACCTAATTTTGGGACTTGCCCGTTCGGGAATGGCTGCTTTGCGTTGGTTGGTTCAACGTGGTCATACTGTGTATATTAGTGATGGAGATTCAACTAAAGTTGACGCGGCAGTTGCTGAGGGTGGCATCGCCTGGACTGATGAGTCAGATTTTAAAAAATTAGCAACTTTAATTCAAAGTCCTGGTATTCCATTAACCCATCCTTTAACTATGGCTGCTCAAGCGCAGGGAGTGCTTGTTATAGGGGATATTGATTTATTCCGGCATACTCATCCAACAGCTAAAATAGTGGGGATTACAGGGACGAATGGTAAGTCCACCATCACAACATTAATAGGTCATATTCTTAAAGAGTGTGACATACCTGTTGCTATTGGTGGCAACGTGGGAGTGGCCGCTATGTCTCTGCCAGATCTGTCGGATAAAGGCATTTATGTGCTTGAATTATCATCCTATCAATTGGATTTATCCCAAAGCCCATCTCTGGGCGTGGCGGCATGGACTAACATTACGCCCGATCATCTAGAGAGGCATGGAACTATGGAAAATTATGTATATGCTAAGTCTAAGATATTTGCGAGTAAAGCCGCGCCCCCTTTAACAGCTATTTCTATCGATGATGACTATTCAAAAGAAGTTTATGAGCGTATGAATGCGGCTCATCCGGGTTATTTTACGCCAATCAGTGTTATGCGACCTTTAATCACGGGGGTTTTTATTTTTGAAGGAATGCTGGTAGATGCCACTGGGAACGAGCGTTTAAATCTGGGGGAGATTTCTAATCTAGAACGCCTAAAAGGAATTCATAATTATCAGAACATAGCCATAGCCTATACGGTTTGTAAAAATTTAGGTCTGAAGGCCACAGAAATCTTGGCTGCCATAAAAACTTTTCCTGGATTGGCGCATCGGCAAGAGCAAGTAGCCATTATGAATGGAGTGACCTTTATTAATGATTCGAAGGGCACAAATGCAGAGGCCACAACCCATGCTCTATCGGCCTATGACTCTATTTATTGGATTGTAGGCGGAGTGGCAAAAAGCGAGGGGATAACCCCCTTGTTGCCTTTACTATCCCGAGTCAAAAAAGCCTATCTTATTGGGGAGTCTTCAGATCAATTCGCCCAAACTTTGGCGGATCGTGTGCCGTGGGAGGCTTGCGGGACTTTACCGATTGCTGTTGAAAAAGCCTATGCTGATGCTCGATCCCTTAGAGGGTCGACAATATTATTATCACCTGCTTGTGCAAGCTTTGACCAGTTTAAGGATTTTGAGCACAGAGGTGATGTTTTTAAAGAAATTGTAAGAGGAATAGTGAAAAGTTAACCTTATTATTTTTTAAATTCTAATTTTTAATCAAGAATTTTAACCACATTTTTGAGTTAAATCTTTGATTTTTCCAAACCTTATGGCTAAAATTTCTGGTTTTTGAATCCCATTAAGTATATGACTATTAATAGACTATCATTAGGTTAAATTTATATGACAAGAAAACCTGTCATACTGCAGCTTATTCCTCGCTTTAATAGTGGTGGGGTAGAGCGGGTTACAATTGATACCGCTGGATTTCTGGCACAGTATGATGATACACCAACTTACGTAGCCTCCGCCGGGGGCATCTTAGTCCCTGAGCTAACGCAACGGGGCGTAACTCACATTCAATTGCCATTAGCGACAAAAAATCCGTTTAAAATCATATGGAATGGTGTGCGCCTGGCTAAAATTGTGCGCGATCTTCGTATTGAGCTCTTACATGTCCGATCACGTGCACCAGCTTGGAGTACGCTAATCGCTTCGAAATTAACTGGTGTTCCTTTTATAACGACTTATCACGGTGCTTATCGCATTAACGCACCCTTGAAAAATTGGTACAATTCGGCCATGGTGCGCGGGAAATGTGTTATCAGTATTTCCGAGTTTGTTAGTTGTCTTATTAAAAAGCACCATAAAACCTTAAATCCTAAAATTATTAAAATTTATCCAGGCGTTGATGCGAGTGGACTTTTGAATCCAGCTCGGTATAATCAATCAGATTTGCTTCGGCAGCGCGAGGAATGGGGTATTCCGGCTGATGCCTTTGTTATGCTGACGGTTGGTCGTATTGCGAGAGCAAAACGTTTTGATCTGGCCGTGAAGGCCCTTGCAGAGCTGGCTGAGCATAAAAACTTATTCCTTGTCCTAGCAGGATCAGACCAGGGAAGAAGCGATTTATCCCAAAGTTTACTGGATTTGGCCCAGCAATTAGGGGTAGCCGATCGAGTGCGATTGGTCTATGATTTTAAAGACATTCCCTTGGCTTATGCCTTGTCTGATCTCGTTTTGTTTCCAACTGAGATGATGGAAACTTATGGCCGCATTACAGCAGAAGCGGGTGCCATGAGGAAGATCATTGTCGCAAGTGACGTCGGGGCAATTGCAGAGTTAATTCTAGAGGACGAAACAGGCTATGTCTTTCCTCAAGGAGATTTATATGCGCTGGCTAGTCTTATTCGTAAGGTTCTATCATTATCGTCAGAAAAAAAGCTTTTAATGGAAAATAAAGCTCGCGCGCATATACTTACCAATTTCAGTGCCGATCGAATGTATGTTGAAACTTTAAAAGTTTACCAGGAAATAATTAGCTAAAAAGCTATTTTCCACTTGCTCTGATTGTAAAATTCCTTTATTGATTTTACAATTTCAAGCAGTTAACCTGAGAATGGTTCTGAACTAGAAACAAATTAAAAATAATAATGGAGGAGCCAATGACGCGTTCTGAATTGATTTCAAAACTGTCTTATATGCATCGAGGTTTGACCCAGATGGAAATTGAAGGTATAGTGGACCGTATTTTCGGCGATATCACACATACTCTTAAAAAAGGAGGCCGTGTGGAATTGCGTGGGTTTGGTACTTTCTCTTTACGGGAACGTAAGCCGCGAACAGGTCGTAATCCACGAACCGGAGAAACAGTCCTTGTTGAAGGAAAGTCGGTGCCTTTTTTCAAATCCGGCAAAGAATTAAAACAGTTATTAAACACAAATTAGAGTTGATCTATGAACTGGCTTACAAATTTTGTCCGACCCAAAATCACAGCATTAATGCGAAAAGAAGAAGTGCCGGATAATCTCTGGGCTAAATGCCCATCTTGTGAGCATATGCTATTTCATCGCGATTTGGCTGAAAATCTGCATGTTTGCCACCATTGTGAGCATCACATGCGGATTGATGTTAATAAACGTTTGGATTATTTATTTGACGAGGGGGCGTATACAAAAGTACCGGTGCCTGATGTGGTAACCGATCCCTTAAAATTCAAAGATACAAAAAAATACACGGATCGTCTTAAAGAATATCGTGCAAAAACAGGCAATCAAGATGTTGTTCAAGTTGCTTATGGGCAAATTGGCGGAAAGTCTGCGGTTGTTGCTGCTTTTGATTTTTCATTTATGGGCGGATCCATGGGGATGGCAGTCGGAGAGGCTATTTTAGCAGCTTCTGACTTGGCCGTAAAATCCCGGTGTGGGTTAATTGTAGTCCCTGCATCAGGAGGCGCCCGTATGCAAGAAGGAATTTTGTCCTTAATGCAGATGCCGCGCACCATTATTGCTGTGGAAAAGGTAAAACGAGCTGGTTTACCTTATATTACATTGTTAACAGACCCCACAACGGGAGGTGTATCTGCCTCTTTTGCAATGGTCGGTGATATTGCTATTGCTGAACCAGGGGCAATTATTGGATTTGCTGGGGCCCGCGTCATTGAAGAAACGATTCGTCAGAAACTTCCGGAGGGCTTTCAGCGCGCAGAGTATTTGTTAGAGCATGGTATGATTGATATGGTTATCCCGCGTAAGGATCTTAATTCTAAAATTGGTATTCTGCTTGGCCATATTGGCGGATAAAGAACTATCATCTAATACCTAGCAACAATCAGTTTCTTTTTATTTTATGAATGTATTAAAAGGACAAGTGAGATGATCTTGTCCTTAAAAAATCCCTTCGGTTCTTTTAATTTTTCCTACTCATAAAAAATTTTATTTTTAACGGCAATCAATTGCTGTAATTTGGTATTTTAGAGGTGGCTCGCTCCATAATTAAGTTGCATAGGCAAGACCATTTTAGGTCTGCTTCCTGTTAAATTGCCGAGGAAACTCATGACCTATTTAATCCAAGTCCCTATAGATATCGACTTCTCGCTTGAGCGTATTTCAGCGGTTTTGAAGACTTTGGAAAATCCTCAAGATAAGCTGCCACCTATCGTTCATGTAGCCGGAACTAACGGCAAGGGGTCGACAATTGCTTTTTTGCGTGCAGTTTTAGAAGGGGAAGGTTACACCGTCCATGGATACACATCACCTCATATGATTCGAGTTAATGAAAGAATCAATATTGCGGGTACCGATATTTCTGATGACCTTTTAGATACTTATATTCAACGAGTTCGAGCGGCCGTTAACGGTTTTGAACTTAGCTATTTTGAAGAATTAACAGTTGCTGCCTTCTTGGCTTTTTCCGAGCATCCAGCTGATTTTTGTTTGATTGAAGTTGGGCTGGGCGGGCGGTTGGATGCTACGAATGTTGTATACCCTGATCTGGGGATCATAACATCCATATCCTATGATCATCAAAACTATCTAGGGGAGACAATTACAGAAATTGCTGCAGAAAAAGCCGGGATTATTAAGACCAATGCTCCTGTTGTCTGCGCCCATCAAAAATATCCTGAAGCAAGGGACCTCATTTCGGATAAAAGCAAGGCAATGGGGGGAGGTGCCATTTCTCCTCCGACTCTTCCTCGAGCAGTTTCGCTGGGACTGCTGGGGGAACATCAATATGACAATGCAGCAACGGCCATAAAGGCAGCAGAAATTCTCCTTGGGGAAAATGGCGATCGTTTTCACTCTCATCTTTCTAAGGCTCGGTGGCCAGGACGGCTGCAAAAACTATTTGAGGACCATGATATCTGGGTTGATGGAGCCCATAATGAAGGGGGGATTGAGGTCCTCTTAAAAGAATTACAAAAATGGACAATCGACGAAAATCCTATAGTTCTTGCGGTTAGCCAATTGTCCAATCGGTCAGAAGAGTTGCTCTACCCCTTATTTGAGATAACTGATGAAATTTACCATATCGATATGGGGCAAGGAAATAGATTCCGAGGCAAACCAGCGAGAGCTAAAAAAACTCTTTCTCTTAAGGAAGCCCTTTCTTATTTTATGCAACCTGAGTACAATAGCTCTAGAATCTTGTTCACAGGATCTCTATATATGGTAGGAGAGATTCTTAATATACGGGAGATAATCAATGGTAATATCGAATAAACCTTTTTGGATTGGCGTAATTTTGTCACCCATTTTGCTGGCTGTTTTTTGGTTTGCAGCAAATAAACCTAAGATTGTTGACACAACAGCCTCAATTTCATCCCCTACAGCAACTTTTGATTTTATTCCAACAACAGAAAAAAAGAATTATCTAAAAAGACGTTTGAAAAATTAAATCTTGAAGATGGTTCTAAAACATCTGTCTCCTTTAAAGAATTGGCGGGCAAACCAATGATTGTTCATTACTGGGCTACATGGTGTGGTGCTTGCGTTGAAGAAATGCCGGCTCTTGCAAAATTTGCAGAGCAACATGGTGAAAAGATTCGTTTTGTGATTATTGCCAGCGATGCAAGCGGCGGTAAAGAGGTGTTGAATTATTGTAAAACAAATGGTATCAAAAATGTTGATATCTTTATTGATGCCAAGAGCAGGGTGGTCAAAGACCAAGGCATAAAAGCATTGCCAACAACAATTTTTGCCAGTGCAGAGGCTATGGAAGCTGGACGCGTGGTGGGTGCCATTGATTGGCTCGGGCAGTCCGGCACGGTTATTGCATCATATTTAACAAAGGGCGCCTGACCGCCGCTTAGGAAGCTCTTTTCAGAACTTCCTTTTTTAATGAGGGAGAGAGTTAATTGGCAAAGTTGTATTTTTACTACTCTGCTATGAATGCAGGTAAAACCACAACATTATTGCAATCAAGCTATAATTATCGGGAACGGGGAATGAACACATTGCTGTTCACGGCGGATTTAGATGATCGGTTTGGCCGCGGTAAAATTGCCTCTCGCATTGGCTTGTCCTCAGAGGCTCATTTATATGACGAGGCTTTTAATTTCTTTGATTTCATTAAAGCAAAAGTCCAAATTACCCCCAATTTGAAGTGCATCTTAGTGGATGAGGCTCAATTCCTTAGTAAAGATCATGTGCGGCAGCTGTGCGATGTTGTTGATAATCTCAAACTTCCAGTGTTGACTTATGGTATTCGCTCTGACTTTCAAGGCGAACTCTTTCCTGGGAGCTATTATTTATTAGCTTGGGCTGATGAATTAATAGAACTGAAGACCATTTGTCATTGTGGACGTAAAGCCACAATGAATGCGAGAATGAATGCACAGGGTGAATTTATTACTCAAGGTGAGCAAATTGAAATTGCTGGTAACGACCGATATATAGCTTTATGCCGTGAACATTTTCATACCGGACAAGTGCAGCCTGAAAGTCATTGCGTTATTGACATGAAGGTGGCTTAAACGTTGTAAATTTAATCCTTACGATAAGCTCATTATTACATCATTGCTCAATTAAATACTCCTTCCTTAAGCAAGAGGGGGATGCAAAAAGGCAGTTTTTTAGGGAAATCTGCTTCAAAATATCTGTGAGGAGTTAATGTGGTATTTTGAAAAATAAAAATTTAATGACTCCCACTTGAGATCAATATTTTTTGCTCTATCTCCTTGAATGAGGAGGCTACTTAAAGTTTTCTCATTATACGGAGGCTATAATGAAGTTATTAAAATTAGTCACTTTATCTTTAGCTCTTTTTGCAGCAACAGCTGGTACCTTGATGTTAGGATCTAGCTAATCTCAGGCTTTTTCAAATGGATTGGCTAAACGTTAACACTAACGGCTCAGATTACAAGGTTGGGAACGACACAAGCTCAAGCTGGTTGTGTGTTAAGACCTTAAATAAAAAAGGGCTTTCTATAAAAGAAAGCCCTTTTTTCTCCTATATATTTTTAAAATCTTTTCCGGCACTCATCAGAATTTTTAGCTCTTAGGATGGTATTGCGATCCCAGGAGTAGGGGGGAGAGACTGGCGGGCAGGTTGATTCAGCGTCGTCTTTTTGAGAATTTTTAAATAGCCGTCCACTCAAAGATTTTATGAGTTTACGAGGTGTAACCTGTCGGGGGGATTTTATCTTGGATTCTCTGGGCGAAATTTCCCTCCCCCCTGAGTTACGTAAATTCAGACGAGGAATCTTTACTTTACTGATAGGGGGGGCAGCAGGCTGATTTTCTTTATTTTTTTGCCGTTTCTGATTTTCCTTAATTTGAATGTCTAGCACTGCAAGATATTTGGTAAGATTAGCGAGTACATCATCTATTTCAAATTGGTTAAAAAATGGAAGCATCCGAGGATTTGAATATCCCAATGCTTGTGCTTTTCTTAATTGATGGTCATACAGGCCTATTATAGTTGGTCCCCACTTTACTAAATAAGTATAGATATTATGAATTGTTTCGTAAGTCTTTTCTAAGCCGATTGCTAGCTTGTCAGGGGTATCACTCTTGCTTACTATGGTATCAATCAGTTTTTTTGTATGGCTGTCGGCTAGAACAATATATTTAGCCAGTATATGATGTAATTTAATGATATTTTTGGAGTAAAATTCTGGGCTTTCTGAGGGTGAGGTGGATGCTGCATCTTCTGCAATAATGCGAAATAATTTATTGTAAGCTGTATCACCAGAAAATACATCATCAGCTCTAAATAAAATCTGGCCAAAAGTTACTGTAGATGTTTCTGTTAAAAATAATTGCAAGTTACTTTGGGTTAAAATTATAGAGCTGGAAGCCCCCGGAGCGATCTCACTCTCGGTTGCAGATACTGTCTTTAAAATTAAAAGAACCGTTAGTATTTTCATATTTTTATTAGAAGAGGGGGAGCTAATCATATCTATGTTTTAAGGGTGACTGTAATGTCGATATATTGTCAAGATAATTGAAAAATTTTATTAAAAAATGTATATATCCTTAGGCTTAAGCGACTGTACACTTAGAGTACCTAAGGATTTTTGAGAACTTAAATTATTATTTACCGGGCGGTGTATTTCGTTTGATTAAAACTTCCTTTAATTCTTTACTGAAGGCGTCCTTATAGTTGATAGGTATGGGTGGCGTGGAAGCTTTCCCAGGGCTAACAGAAGAATCTTTTGAAGTGGATTTTAAAGGTGGTGAGACAGGCTCAGGTTGATTATCAACACCCTTCTTACGAGGACTGTTTTTATTAAATATAGCTTTAAAAAAATTTGAATTACCTGAACTTGACGTGTTTGAACGAGGCTTTTGGTTAGGGACAGGTGGCAGGGATAATTCAGACGAAGTAACTTGCGCGGATGTTAGGGAAGTCTTGGGTTCTTCTGCTGGGGTGGGAATCGGTGCAGGCATATATTGCTCGATCTGCTCAACAGCTTTAGGAGCACCTGTAGGAACGGCTGCAGTCACTGAATATATAGGGGATGAATTGTCCGACATAACTGTAATCGAAAAGCAGGAAGTGACAATTTGGTTTGATTTCCGTGGATCTGGATCATTACTCATGCTACTGCCCATAAGTTTATATATTAAGTACCCTTCACGCGTGAAATCTCGAGCACAAGGGTCAAACTCATACTTTGTGTGAGCTGCAAATTTTTTTAAATCATTGGCAGCATTCACAACAGTTTTAAGGTGCACTTCATCAATGCGGCCTGTATGGCGTACATCACCCCAACTTTTAAGCTCTGACGTGGTGCTTATATGTAAGGCCTCTTCTAAAAACTTATGAACACTCTCGGGACATAGTTCGACCTTTGACGACGGCCTTACTTTTCTCGTTAAGATATCTTGGATAGTAATAAACTCTGTCAGTGTTGATTCCAAAGAAGGTAGTACGCTATCATTAGCAATAAGAGGAAGAGGTTGAATAAGGATGCTTGTTATCAATGCTATATTTTTTAACATGGGTGCTTTAAATTCTTAAATTATTATGATCCTAAAATATTTTAAGACAGTATAAAAATAAATTTCAAGAAGAAAATATAACTTATAATTATTAATGTATATATATCACTAATAAAAGGTTTTTTAGTATGTCATTTCACGCCACAGTTGTAACTCTATTTCCCGAAATGTTTCCGGGTGGACTTAGTCATTCTTTGACTGGAAAAGCCTTAATTGACGGGAAATGGACTTTAGATACTGTGCAAGTTCGGGATTATGCCCAGGATAAGCACCATACTGTGGATGATACACCGTATGGGGGCGGGGCTGGCATGGTGATGAAACCTGATGTGGTTCACGGGGCTTTAGAGGCTGCCGTTTCCCAGGGTACTCCTGGGCGTCGGATGATTTACTTAACCCCGCGGGGCAAGCCGCTTAGTCAAGCTATGGTAAGAAATTATGCAGCCAATGATAATGGTTTGATTCTGCTGTGTGGTCGGTATGAAGGTGTCGATCATCGGGTAATTGAACATTGGCAAATGGATGAAGTGAGTATCGGTGATTATGTGCTCACAGGCGGGGAGCTGCCAGCACAAATTTTATTGGACGCAGTCGTGCGGTTATTACCTGATGTTCTGGGGAACAAAGAATCTTTAGAAGATGAAAGTTTTGAGCTTGGAATTTTAGAATATCCACAGTATACTAAACCACAAAACTGGAAAAATAAGATCGTGCCTGGTGTGCTGCTCTCAGGCGATCATCAAAAAATTGCCAATTGGCGCCAGGAAGAAGCAGAAAGAATAACGCGAGAGCGCCGGCCAGATTTATGGCAAGCGTTTCTCAAAAGTCGTGATTAGGAGTTATTCATGAACTTGTTACAAAAGTTAGAGCACGAACAACTGCAACGGTTATCTGAAGGAAAAGTAATTCCTCAGTTCAAAGCAGGGGATACAGTTCGTGTCAATGTTAAGGTTGTTGAAGGGGAACGTACCCGTGTACAGCCATATGAAGGTGTTGTAATTGGCCGCCGCAATGCGGGTGTTCGTTCCACTTTCCGTGTGCGTAAATTGTCTTCCGGGGAAGGTGTAGAACGCGTGTTCCACTTGTTCTCACCCAATATCACAGTCGAAGTTGTCCGTTGTGGACGAGTTCGCCGTGCCAAATTGTACTACCTGCGTGGCCGTACAGGTAAACGCGCTCGTATTGCTGAGCTTAAGAAATACAATATTGCACCAAAGAGTGCAGCATCTGCAACAGCTCCAGCTACTGCGGAATAAACTTATATTTTCTCGGGGTGTCCATTGGGCGCCCCTTTTTTTGTACTATTTTTTTGTTTTTGGGTAATTAAATTACGTTATAGCAATAAAGCTGAATTTAATAAGAATAATAACGTAAACAATATATTATAAAAATAAATATAGTGTACAAAAAATAATTCAATCAACTGATCCTCGTCAGAGTAATGAGGTTTAGCAGACGATGTAACGCATTTCTTAAATTGACGTGGCTATCATTTTTACTTATAGAGGAAGTAATGAAAATAACAACAACAGCAGCCTTACTGCTGGGGACAACTTTGTGTATTTCAGTCGCAGGAGCAGATCTTAGGGAAGCTCCTAATGAACATACCTCATTTCCTTCTTTAATTCGCCTTGAACAAAAAATTCCTACTTATAGACGTGGGCACGCCTTACAGACGTGGGTAACCGGTATCAAACAAGCTTGGGACAATCAGCATCCTATAGTTCGCCAAGTTATGACTAGTACTAATGGTGAACTTATAGTTGCTAAAACTTATAATGAAGCAGAAAAACTTGACAGAGATATGTTTACTTTAATGACTGTTCAAAATCAACTTCGAGAGCAACAGCTTCATGAACAACGTATACACCAACTTCAGGAGCAACGTCTTCGCGAACAACAACGTCTGGTACAAAACCTTCGCCTACAGCAGCTTCGCGAGCAACAACGTCGGGAGCAACAACTTCGGGAACAGGAAATAGAGCAAGAGCGCCTTCGCGTCCAACAACTTCGCCAACACCAAGAAGAGCAAGAGCGCCTTCGCGTCCAACAACGCCGGGAGCAACAACTTCGGGAACAGGAAATAGAGCAAGAGCGCCTTCGCGTCCAACAACTTCGCCAACACCAAGAAGAGCAAGAGCGCCTTCGCGTCCAACAACGCCGGGAGCAACAACTTCGGGAACAGGAAATAGAGCTCCGCAGACAGCAAGAAGAACAAGAGCAGATACGGATCCAAATTCAAACGCAACAAAAAATCTTCGTAAACACGAAGGACGCCTGCGCCTCCAACAAGAAGAGCTTCGCAAACAAGAGGAAGAGCAAAAGCCGCTTCCCGCTTATATTCGACAATATCAAGAAGAAATTCGCAGCTACGTCCCATCTCACACTAATCTAGAAGGTATGGTCAAGGAGGCCTCCGGCTGCGGGGTGCATGAACTCCATAATTTAAGCCCTAGGCATGAACAGATGATTGAAGATTTACAAGCTCAAATAGACAAGCTTCGTGACCAGGTATCACGCGGAAAATCTGATGCTGCTATAGAAACACTTTCGTCTTATTTAACAATGTATGCTCCTTCAACTTTGTCAACAATAGATCTTAACAATAGCTTTCTATTAAACATTATCAACTTTCAGCAGACTTTAGAACGCTTGGAGGTTATTCTTGGTGAGATTTCTAAGACTTCTGAAGCTTCTGAGGGACGGTCTAATATTAAGCACAAAATCCTATTGAATGGGTTAATAGATGGACCACTTACAAATGTTTTAACTTTAAATCAATCAATGCTTAACAATTTACCGAGCAACCTACCTGAAGCTCATGATTATGAAGGAGTTATGAGTCGTCTTTTGGCTTATTCAGATGGAGAGACAGGCATTGCCTTTCAGAAAAAAGGGCAGAATGGTGCAGCAGGCTTAACAGCTTTAGAATCCTTAATTGGTGGTTTTGCTTATGGGACTACTCACCAAATGTATACTCAGCATCCCAACCTCTTTAATTTTTTAATGCAATGTGAGGTGAACCCAATCACCCTTGCTAGGCTGATTAGGATTCGTGAAAGTTTATGTCACTTTTATACAATGATTACCCCCGCTCGCCAACCAGTTCTTAGCGCTCCCTCTATCATTCAAAATTTTACCGCGAGTAAAGTAGAGCTTGAGGAACGGGCTAATCAATTGTTAGAACAATTGAATGCGTCGCACGAGAATAAATTAACTTATCAAGATTTGACAGAAAATATAGGGCTGTGGCGCACCAATAAAATTTTTGAAAAAATAAGACAATTTAATACGCCTCAAGATTTTCATAATTATGCGAAACTTTATAATCAAGTTCGGAATGAGCTTGACGGTAGCCTCAGAGTTTTATCTCAGCTTAGTGAGAATTTTCTGAATCGCGATAGTAAGTTATCAAAATTAGTCGGCGAATTGTCAGGGGTATCTTTTACTTTTGATCACTCAGTTGCCTTAAACTTTAAAAATTCTTTAGCGAGTATTTTGCAGGCAGAACCGAAGGAGCTATCCACACAAGTATTGTTCGAAAGCTTTGGATCATACTTTAAAAAGCCTCAGGCACTTAATAATTTTCTGGATACTTTAGTTCGTATAAACGCATCAAAAATCTATCTAAATACAGAAAAAACAACGGCTGACCTTATAATTAGAATTAGTGATGCCCAGGCCAAACATCAATTATTTGTAAATATTCTTTCCACTATTGCAGAGCGATATAATACCATGCCATTTAATGATTTTAGTAAGGATATGGGAAAGCAAAAAACTATCTATTATCTCTATGATATGGTCAATACATATCAGCATAGGACATATATTGAGATGTCGCCAGACGATAGAAAAGATTTCTATCGACATGCGTTGGATGCTTTACAGGATCCTGATCTTTGGGCAAGCGATAAACAAGAGTGGGTGAATTTCTTTAAAGATGCTTATAATGCTTATGTGGCGGCTCGGGATGCTATTGTCGCTCTTAAGTTACCGCAAGCGCGTGGAGAAGGACGTCTTTTACCAGGATTTGGTTTTAGGATGAGGGAAGAGAACGATAATTCTACTTTTTCTCTCTCCTCGAGCGTGCCGCCACCTCCACCACCGCCTACTGCTAGAGCATTAGAAAGCTGGCCCATCTTTATTCAATCCATTAAAAGGTATAGTCAAGAACATCCTCATCAAAAGGCTTTAATTCTTGAATTGTTAGCGGCTGAACTAGAAGAGGCAAAACTTTATGTGGATTACATGGCTCTGGACATTCCAGAATTAAAAGGTAAACTAAGAAATCAAAATATTAATGCTTGAGTATAAAATATGAAGAAAGAAATAGCTCTCATCTTAGCTTTGACAAGCTCGGCGTATTCAAAGATTGAACCTTATATCGGCCTTCAGATTGGTGCAGAAAATACTGAAAGGCAATCGATATGACAATATTTTTCTAACTCAAGATTCCTATATATATCCCAAGCGCTTGAAAGAGTTTGGTTCCGTCCTGGGGGGACATATTGGCATTTCTAAAGAAATGAGTCAGTGGATTCTGGGTACAGAACTTGAGGCTAATTTAATGAGTACTAAACATACCATTCGCCAATACCCTGTAGACACCTCAGGCCCGAACTACAAGAATTATCATCAAGAGTTTTCTCATGTTGGTAATATAGGAGTAGGGTTTAAAGTCGGTCGAATTTTGGTTCCTTGTGTCACTGTTTATGCAAAACCAATAGTGACATTCGATTATTTCCGGACTAAAACCTCTTATACGCAGGGATTAAATATAGAGGATACTCCCCTCCATTTTTATCGTAAAACCAGAAAAATAGTCGGTACTGGACTGGCGATGGGGATTGAAAGGCGTATAGACAGCTTTAAAATTGGAACTGAAATTCGTTACATAAAGCATCGCAGTTTACAGCGGTCTCTTGAATTTAATCCCGTGGAATCCGGTAATTTCAAAGCAAAACCAAAAACGATTGCGGCTACTATACGCATTTCTTACTGCTTTTAAGGAGAGGGGAAGGGGGGCTTCTAAAACTTTCCCTTTTCCTATTTTATTTGTCGCAGCAAAGTCACTACGACCCGTCTATTTTCGGGAGCAAGAGGATTTTTAGGATCGGCCAGGTCTCTGTCAGCTTTACCATTGACAGATTCGATTCTACTTTCATTAACACCTGCACCCACCAAGACACGCCGACTAGCGTTGGCTCGTTCTGTTGACAACTCCCAATTTGTTAAGAGTGATCGTTGACTATATTGATTAGCATCCGTATGCCCAGAAATTTTTATTTTATTGGGAACATCCTTAATGGCCGATGCAATTACCTTTAAAATATCTTCCATCTGTTTATACATACGGCTAGAACCACTCGGGAACATGGCATTTTTAATCTGATCTATAATTTCGATATTAAGGCCCTCATCGGTCATCACAATTTTAATATTATTATGGAGGTCTTTTAGTTCAGGCATTTTATTGAGATTTTGTTTGATGAGTTCGGACACTTCATTCAGCTTATTCTCCTCTTCTTTTTTCGAGGCATAGCCTTTATCGGATGGAGCCTTATGCAGTTTATCTTCAATTTCCTTTTTGGCTTCATCTTTCTTACGCTCTTCTTCGGTCTTTCCACCATTATCATTAGCATCTGGATCGATATTTTCAACCTCACCAGCTGCTTGTCCGCCAGCGCCTTTTTCAGTCGGTGGCGTTGGTTTTACGGTGATCTTATTTTGTTCTGTTTCATTCAGACTGCCTGTGGTCTCTTTAATAGAGGTGCCACCCATAACACCCAAATTACCCCCACCCTTAGACGTTGTGGCAAAGGGGTCAAAGTAATTGGCAATACCGCGGCGCTGTTCCTCAGAGGTCGCATTCAACAACCACATTAACAAGAAAAACGCCATCATGGCGGTCACAAAGTCAGCGTAGGCAATTTTCCAGGCGCCTCCATGGTGGGAATTGCCTGAGACTTTTTTAATTTTTTTGATGATGGGTTGTTGAGATTTTTCGCTCATTTTTAACCTGCCGGTGCATTCTGGATCGCTTCTTCTAACTCAGCAAAACTGGGGCGAAAATCGCTTTCAATACTTTTACGGGAAAACTCGACTGCAATCGCAGGCGCATAACCATTCATGCACGCAATAATGCCCGCTTTCATACATTGAAAATATTTGGATTCATTGTCATATAAAACTGTGACGCAATTAGCCAAGGGCGCCATAAAGCCATAAGAAATCAAAATACCTGCAAAGGTACCAACCAGTGCGGCCCCAATTAAGTGACCAAGAACTTCTGGTGGCTGATTAATAGATCCCATCGTATGAATAACGCCTAACACCGCTGCCACGATTCCAATTGCCGGAAATGAGTCACCATACAATGTTAAAGCATGGGTTACAGCATGGTTTTCGGCATGGTGGACTTCCAGTTGTTCATTCATTAAATCTTCTAGCTGATGAACATTTTCGGCACCCATGGTCATCATCCGCAAATAATCACAAAAGAATTCACAAGCATGATGATCATTGACAAAGGCCGGGAACCGGCTGAATAAAGAGCTCTCATGGGGATTATCAAGATGCGCTTCAAGTTCCAACATCCCTTTAGTTTTTATCAACTTGAAAACAGTAAATTGCATGGTCAAGAGCTCAAGATAGTCAGCTTTTGTATATCTGTTCCCCTTAAATGCTAGACTATATGCAGCGCCCACACGCCCAAGGACATGCTTTGGACATGAAATGATGAAGGCACCTGTTGCAGCTCCAAAGATAATAACAAATTCAAGTGGTTGCCATAAAACACCAAGGTGGCCACCGTGGGCGGCATAAGCCCCTAGAACACAGGAAAACACGACAACCATACCGACAATAAATAACATGGGCGTACCCTTGGTAAATTCAGTTAACTAATTTTGCCCTAGGTACGGTAAAAAAATCGTAAATTAAATGGCATTTAATTCAGCGTAAGGGGTAAAATTTGCCGGCTACGGGATATTTATAATTTATTTAATCTTTTACGAGACAAGGAAGGGCGGCAATATGATGATATTCAAAATATAATAAAGGGAATGGACTATGATAAAATACTTACATTTATCAGTTGCTTGTACGGTGTTAATGACCCCCTGCGTTGCAATGGGCACTGAAGTAGCCCAACCGCCTCATGGTAAACATGATGCTCATCACTATACTAGAAAAACTGTCGATGAAGGGGCTGACAACTTACCTCACGCACAGCCGAAAAAATATAAGGGACCTGTTATCTCTGAGAAAGAGATAGTTCATCCGCCTCATGGTAAACATGATTCTCATCACTATACTAGAAAAACACGCAGGAAAGAGGCTGACAATTTACCTCACGCACAGCCGAAAAAATATAAGGGACCTGTTATCTCTGAGAAAGAGATAGTTCATCCGCCTCATGGTAAACATGATGCTCATCGCGGTTCTGTAGAAAATGCTAATGAAAAAAGCACTACCTCATCCTCTGCACACCCATCAAAAAGCAGTCGATCAAAGGCAAGGGGGCATCCCTAGCGTTGCCCAGCGAACCATATTCTTATGGCAGGTAGCAAAGGCGGTCAATAACGCAAGGCATTAACCATCTGCTCAAGCATGTTAATGGAGAATTATAGAAAGGGCAGGCCGTTACTACCTTTCCTCAAATGACGGTGAATAAGAATTTTCTCCATAAGAGATCTTTTGATTTTAAAGACTAGCCATTTGAATAAGAAGAATGACTAATATTATCTAAGCCTCTCTAAGATTTTTCCCCTCTACTGAATATTTCATCTGTAAATTGATGGAATAATTCTTTAAGTCTGCTTTCAGCTTCTTTATTTTCAAAAATAGGGGAGCTAATCACTTGCAGATCAAATATATGATTTATCCATTTTTGAGTATAAATATATACTCCTTTTAACCTGAATTATGGATTAGGAACAAAATAAACCATCAAAACCTGCTACTTCAATGGTTTATTTTGATAAACAATGAGAGTGGCCACAATATGTAAGAGAAAGTTAAAGGGAGAACGGTGCCCTGTATCTTCCATTTGTAGTTTGTTTTTCAAGTAATTGAAGGCGGTTTCTGCGCGCGACCTTTTATACCAGGCCTACTACAGAAAGGATGAAAAGTCTGAGAACTCAATAGCTTGATTAGCACGCATAATCTTATACCCGGCTTCTTCCAAGAGCCGTAAAATGCCAAATTCACCAAAAAGATGTTGGTACCCAACACACACAATGGCCTTTTCCCCATACTGTCTATGGTAATTAAGTAAGGTAGGTAGCCAGTCTAAATTTCTTCTCTGTACCATAAGGTCATTTTCCTCTAATGCTGGTATATCCCCAGATAGATACAAATTCTCAGATCTTTTATGCTCTTCAGAACCGAAACCTGCATGGTTGTACAACTCACACTTAAGGTCGTGGATAGTCAATTGTTCAAAAGACTGGGAGATTTCCTGTAGATCTTCTAAACCTAATATAAGCTTATGGTTTTTATAGTGATGGAGTAACGCATAATCCATGCCGGTTACAAAGTGTCCCATTAGATAAGCTTGGTAAAGACCGTTCGTATTTAACTGATCAAGACCCAGATTAGTAGCCTGCTTATGTTTCAAGAAGGGTATAGCGTAAGCTTCAAGCTCTTCCTTCTCCGCCTCTATAAGGCAATCGTAATAGTTAGGTTCTTCACTGTTTCGAAGGAGGCCCATCTTTTCACAAATATTGAGGGTAAGGGGTTCTAAAGCTTGGGTATTTTCAGTAATTAGTACCTCATGATTTTGAATATAATCCATGATAGCGGGCGGCAAGGCTTGTAGAGGTAGGTCATGCAGTGTCCCAAAAATTTTTATCTTATCCCCTTCCTTTTCTGCTTGAAATAAAAAGGTGTCATTCGCCCACATAAAAGAGGCGCATACTATATTAAGTATAAATATTATTGAAAATCTTAGCATTAACAATTATCTCTAAAAGTTTATTAATTATATATACTGTATACTTATAAAGAGAGCAAATATTATATCTAGTTTTTATAGAAAGTTGATATTTTCCATCCCCCCCTTTTCCACATGGTTTAGAGAGCATAAAAGTAAGAACACAGCCTTAATTCTTCAAGCAAAAGTATGCTTTAGAGCACCATTCCTGCTATTATTTAAGGTAATGGTTTTTCTAGTCTGTTTGCAAAGAGGTCCTAAAGAATGTATTAAGAAGTCCTCTTTGGGGTAAGGTTGAGTAGACCTGCCTGTCACCAGCTCAGGCCCCTCGTGAGAACCATACGGGCGGAACTGATAGAGAGGAATCCAACTGTCTGTCCTGAAAACGCATGCAAGGCTCTAATTCACACACTTCGGTCAAGGTACAGAGAAAGAAGAAGGTATCTCAGTTGTTGATCGTAAAGCTCATCTATGCATGTTGAACTATACGTCCGTTATTGAACGCCTTCCTCTTATAGTTAAAACTATTGTTCTTTGGCGATTGCATCAAACTTTTTCAGTGTTGCAAGTAGTTTTTCCAATTCGTGCAATTTAACCATGTTAGGGCCATCACTTGGGGCATTATCGGGGTCTTGATGGACTTCCATAAATAATGACGCGACGCCGACCGAGACGGCAGCCTTTGCGAGGACGGGGACAAAATCACGATCGCCACCAGAGGAGGCACCTGCGCCGCCGGGTTGCTGAACAGAATGGGTGGCATCATACACAACTGGATAGTTGTTGCAAGCCATAATTGCCAAGGAACGCATGTCAGATACAAGAGTATTATAGCCAAAAGACACGCCGCGTTCGCATTGCAGAATATTGAAATTGCCAAAAGATTCAACTTTTTTAACAACATTAATCATATCCCAAGGTGCCAAAAACTGACCTTTTTTAATATTCAAAGTTTTACCAGTTTCTGCAGCGGCTTTTAATAGGTCTGTTTGTCGGCACAAGAATGCTGGAATCTGAAGGATATCTATCACCCCCGCAACAGCTGTACAATGTTCTGGTGAGTGAACGTCCGTAATAACGGGACAGCCAAAACGTTCTTTTATTTCTTTGAAAATTGGCAAAGCGGATTCTAATCCAATACCCCGAATTCCATCAATACTAGTACGATTCGCTTTATCAAAAGATGTCTTGTAAACAAATTTAATCCCAAGCCTATCGGTGATATCTTTTAAAGATTCTGCCATCATAAGAGCATGCTCACGGCTTTCCATGACACAGGGCCCAGCCAGGAGAACAAATGGTAAGTCATTACCAAAAGTTATATTTCCAACAGAAACGTGATGTGTCGTCATAAAATTATCCTTTTTTAGAAAATTGATCCAACGCTGCTTTGACAAAATCTACAAACAACGGATGTGGCGAGAAGGGACGTGATTTAAATTCTGGATGGAACTGAACACCAATAAACCACGGATGGTCTTGAAGTTCAATAATTTCTGGCAAATCGCCCTCAGGGGACATCCCGACAAATTTTAATCCAGCTGCTTCAATACGGTCAATATAAGCTGGATTAACCTCATAGCGATGACGGTGACGTTCAGAGATGGTTGTCATTCCATAAATCTCAGCAACCTTAGAATCTTTATCCAAATTACAGTCATAGGCGCCTAAGCGCATGGTGCCACCCATATCACCGTTTAGTTGACGTTTTTGTAGTGTCTGGCCATCCATCCATTCAGTCATTAACCCAATAACGGGCTCCGGCGTATGCTGGCCCAATTCAGTCGAATTTGCTTCTGTTAAGCCTAGTACATTCCGAACGGTTTCTAACACAGCTAATTGCATACCAAAACAGATCCCAAAATAAGGAATTTTATTTTCCCGAGCAAATTTGATGGCTTCTAATTTGCCGTTGACGCCCCGTTCACCAAATCCACCTGGAACTAAAATAGCTTGAGCTCCTTTTAATTGGTCAGAGACAGAGTCTGCTTGTTCCGAATCCACCCACTTTAAATTAGCTTTGACATTATTGGCAATACCAGCGTGGATAAGGGATTGGATTAAAGACTTATAGGCATCCAGTAATTGAACATACTTACCAACAATCGCAATTGTTACCATTCCCGCGGGCTCGTATATTCGATGAACAATTTCTGTCCAAACAGTAAGATCTGGCTGTTTTGCCTCAATCTTGAAGTATTTGCAAACCTCTCCATCCAGTCCATTAGCATGGTAAACTAGGGGAGCCTCATAAATTGACTTCAGGTCACTTGCCTCAATGACGCGTTCAGCTTTCACGTTACAAAACAACCCTAATTTCCGACGAGCCTCCTCGGGGATGGGGCGCTCTGAACGGCACAACAGGATATCGGGTTGAATGCCCACACTGAGCAATTCTTTAACCGAATGTTGCGTTGGCTTAGTTTTTATTTCACCCGCTGCTGCAATATACGGCAAAAGAGTCACATGGATATATAGAACATTATCACGACCTAAATCATTGCCGAGTTGGCGAATAGTTTCTAGAAAGGGGAGACTTTCAATGTCGCCCACAGTCCCACCGATCTCACAGATGATAAAATCTTCATCTGTAATATCGTTTGTCACAAAGGATTTAATCTCGTCAATAATGTGCGGTACGACTTGGACAGTGGCGCCAAGATAATCTCCGCGGCGTTCTTTGGCCAAAACAGTAGAATAAATCTTTCCTGTGGTTATACTATCTGAGTGGGTCGAACTAACGCCGGTGAAACGTTCATAATGGCCAAGATCTAAGTCCGCCTCAGTTCCATCATCCGTGACGAAAACTTCACCGTGTTGATAGGGGCTCATTGTACCGGGATCAACGTTTAAATAAGGATCAAGTTTACGTAAGCGAACCTTAAAACCTCTTGCTTGCAAAACTGCCGCTAAAGAAGATGCTGCAAGCCCTTTCCCCAACGAGGAAACAACTCCACCCGTTACAAAAATAAATTTCGTCATGATTGTCTCGTGCATAAAAGATTTAGGGGGCTTTTGCCCCCTCGTTATTTTTAGTTAGGTTTATCTTCAGGTATGGTGGGCTGCGCTGGTGCCTCTCCCAGGATCTTATCAACAGTCCCTGATTGATGACGGGAAACCGCAGCCATCAGCAATGAATTTATAAAAAATAGAGTAGCTAAAACCGCCGTTGCACGCGTCAAAAGATTAGCAGCTCCTCGAGCAGAAAACATACTGCTGGTTGGATTGCCCCCAAGTCCCATACCGCTTCCATCACTTTTTTGCATTAAAATGGTGCCAATTAAGGTCAAAGTTATAATAACATGAATAAACAATAAAATGGTCATAGAGATACCTTATGAAATAAATACTTATGAAACTTATATCATAGCCTGTTCTGAGAAAGCAACGATATGATTAAAATCTTCATATTTCAGGCTAGCGCCCCCCACTAAAACCCCGTCTACATTAGGTAAAGATAAGATGGCATGAGCGTTATCTTTATTGACAGATCCTCCATATAAAATTGGGGTGCCTTGTGTTGGAAGAGCCTGGCGGATTGCCTGATGCATCTGAACAATATCATGCTCAGTTGCGGTCAAGCCGGTGCCAATGGCCCAAACTGGTTCATAGGCAATATAGTAAGTCTTATCAGTCCCAGCAGGTAAAGATTGTGACAGTTGTTCCAAAACAAACTCTATGGCTTTCCCGGAGTCTCTGATTTCCTTTGATTCTCCAATGCAAATAAGGGGTGTTAAGCCTACTTTAAGAGCTTGCTCTGCCTTTTGGCGCACAGTTTCACTGGTTTCCTTATGGTACTGACGGCGCTCAGAGTGGCCAATAATAACGTACTGACACCCCGCATCCTTTACCATTACAGCACTTGTGTCACCGGTATAAGCGCCCGATGAATAAGGCGAACAATCCTGGCCACCGATCATTGGCGCATGAAAAAAGACATCCTTTAAGTAAAGTGAAGGAGGGCAAAATATGATGCGATTTTGGGAGTTAGGTGAAAAATTCTTAAAAAATTCAATGATAAAGGGCCCAGAGCCGTTCATTTTCCAGTTTGCGACGATAATTTTTGTCATGCACACGCCTTTTGATAGATATTGATTTGTTTGGGCAATCCCCATAAACTGATATTAGTTTATTTATAAGATTAAGATCGGTCAATGTTACAAACATTCAGAAAACACTCTGGCAGTATTTTTGCCAAAATCTTGTTTGGTTTATTGGTTGCAAGCTTTGCGTTCTTTGGCGTAGGCGATATGTTCCGCAGCTATACAGCAATGCAACCCGTCGCAAAGGTAGGCAGCATCTCAATTTCACAAGAAGAATTCTTGCATTCCTATCAAAAAATTGTTACTCGGTTGCAAACAATTGCTAAGGGCAAACTCAAGCCAGACGATATTCGTAACCTCGGTGTCGAAAAGCGCGTGATCGATGATTTGGTCAACAATGCTGTCTTGGATAATGAAATTCGTCGTCTTGGGTTGATGGTTAGCAATGCTGCTCTCGAAAGTTTTATTAAATCTGTGCAAGCGTTCCAGAATCCACAAGGTCAATTCGACCGAAATCAGTTTCGTTATTTGCTCTATAATAACGAGATGTCTGAAGCTGGCTTCATTCAGCAAAGCCGTGAAAGCTTGCTAAAACAGCAGTTAGTCGGGACTCTTTCCGCTGGTATTCATTTGCCCACCAAATACCGTCATTTAATGTTTGATTCCCAAGAACAGCAAAAAGTTTTCAATGTTGTTTATATTCCTTTGAGCGCTGCAAAGACTAATGCAGAGCCAACGGATGCCGATTTAGATCAGTTATATCAGACCCACCAAGATCTTTTTGTGCAACCGGAATATCGTACAGTATCTCTACTTGTGGTAGACCCTAAGAAACTGCAAGAAGCAATTACAGTCACAGCGGAACAAATTAAAGAAGAGTATGAAAATCGCCAGGTTGAATTTACAACACCAGAACTCAGAGATGTAACGCAATTAACATTCTCATCAAAAGAGAATGCGAAAAAAGCTCATACAGCCTTAGCTGAGGGTAAATCTTTGGCTGCAGTTTCAAAGGAGTTTAAAGGTGATGTGAGGACTTATTCAGCTGCCAATAAAGATAAGTTCTCTGATGAGCATTCTAAGGCGATTTTTGCTCTTAATAATGATGGTATAACAGACGTTATGTCCTCAGCATTTGGGGCAACAATCTTTAAGATCACCAATATTTTGTCTCCAAAGACCAAAAGCCTGGACGAGGTAAAAGGTAAAATTGGAGCAGATTTGAAATCTCAACTTTATAGCGCTCAAATGAATGAGCTCCAGAATAAAATTGAAGATGGATTGGGTGGTGGAACGCCGATGAAAGAATTGGCTCAACAGTATAATCTATCCGAAATAAACCTGCCACCGATGACTATAGGGGGACTGGACAAAGAAGGTAAATCTGCGATCCCAGCAGAGCTTAAAGAAGTTGTTTTGGAAAATGCCTTTAACCAAGACGAAGGTATAGCAAGTTCGCTCATTAATATCGCGGATGGCCGTAGTATTGCTGTGCTTGTCACAAAGATCACGTCAAAAACTCTGCCGCCACTATCTGATATTCGGGATGAAGTTGCAAAAACTTGGCGTCAAACCAAACAGCGTGAAGCAGCCTCTAAAATGGCTCAGGATATGGCTGCAGCTGTGAAGAGTCATCAAGACTTGGTAATGCAAGCTAAGCACTATAATCTCAGCGTTCGCACACTTCAACCGATTAGCCGTGTCGACTTAGAGGAAGGCAAATTGATTGATGAGAAGGTAACGCCACAAGCACTCCGTGCTGCTTTTGCACTCTCCACAAGTCAAGCCACAGCCGCCCCTCTTAAAGACGGTTATGTTGTGGCGATGCCTGTGAAAGTGATGCCGGTCGATACGTCAAAAATGAAGGATAAGCGTGATAATTTTGATAAGGCTTTACAATTGATGGTACAACGCGACTTTCAAGATTCATATATTATGGCTCTGAAAGAAGTTAACAAACCAGAGATTCGCCAGGACGTCATCAATAATCTTCTGACACGATAAGAGCTTGTTGACTTTAATAAATGAACAGGCATAGTTTCTTAGTGACTATGCCTGTTTTAATTAATCTCTTTAACACTAAAAAGAATAAACAATGATATCCCATCAGCTCAGTTTAGAAGACCTATTATTATACCGCGATGCCATGATTTTGGTTATTAATAAACCAAAAGGATATGCTGTTCATAAAGGAAAGGGACGTAAGCCTAATCTTGAAGATTATTTTCACCAGCTTCAGTTTGGGTTACCAACTGTTCCGGGACTGGGACACCGTTTGGATGCTTCAACAAGTGGCTGTTTGGTATTGGGCCGACATGCAAAAGCATTGCGTCGTTTAGGTATTTTATTCAGCAGTGGACAAATTAAAAAGACCTATTGGGCTATCGTGCGGGGCCATTTGCCTCAAAAACAGGGTAGAATCGACTTACCATTGGCTAAGATGAATGATCGCAAGAGTAGCTGGTGGATGAAGGTGGATCCTCAGGGCCAAAAAGCCATAACAGAGTATAAGGTATTAGGGGAAATAGATGATTATTCTTTTGTTGAGCTGAGTCCCATAACGGGGCGAACGCATCAACTACGTGTACATCTAGATGCCCTCGGATGTCCTATTGTCGGAGACCCAGTTTATGGCAGAGAAGTTCCCGATCTTGACGATGACAATTTACATTTGCTCGCTCGGTCCATTGAAATCCCCCTATCATCGAAGAAGAATCCTATTCGGGTTATCGCTCCTGTACCCTCTCACATGCTGGCTTTGTTAAATCAGTTCGAGGAATTAGAGAATGCAATATTATAATATTCCATTAATTTCGGGCCCATTTTCTTGATTTTGTTTTATAAAGCAACCATAATAAGCAAGTAAATATTCTGGAGTACGTCCTATTACAGCCGCAATTACATTAACATCTGTATCGAAAAAATATCCTGATGCGCCTATTTACGCTCTGGAAGATATTACTGTATCCTTTTCTAGCGGCAAGATTCACAGCATCATTGGCCGTAGTGGCGCAGGTAAAAGTACTTTAATCCGCTGTTTGAATTTTCTTGAATCCTTTGATTCGGGGCAACTCAACATCCTGGGACAAAATACCCAATTCATGTCAAAGGAACAGCGACGCCAAGCCCTCAAAGAAATTGGCAGCATCTTTCAGAAAGTTAATCTTTTAAGCCGTAGAACAGCCCTTGAAAATGTTATGCTTCCTCAAGAATGGCAAGGGGTCACTAACGAATCAGCAAAACTTAAAGCCAAAGAATTATTGGCAAAAGTTGGTTTGTCTGGCTTTGAAGACCGCTATCCCGCTCAGCTAAGTGGTGGTCAATGCCAACGAGTTGCCATTGCGCGGGCTCTCGCCAATGAGGCGAAGATCTTGCTATGCGATGAGTTTACTTCTGCCCTTGATCCAGAAACTTCATTAGAAATTCTTGCCTTACTGCGCCAACTTAATAAAGACCTGGGCGTTACAATTATCCTGATCACCCATGATATGAACGTCGTCCGAGAGATCAGTGATTTTGTCTACGTCATGGATAATGGTAAAATTGTAGAGCAAAGTGATGTAGAACAGTTATTGTTACACCCCCAACATGCGACCACTCAAAGCTTATTGACTGGATTATTTGTGCGGGACTTACCACACCATTTGCAGCAGTCTTTAATAGCGACGCCGGGCGAGGGGCAGATTATTGTTCGACTCATATTTTCCAGCAAATCATCTCAAAATCCAGTGATTGCAGAACTCATTCAACACCATCAAATTCCCATCAATATTTTAGCTGGGAGTATGGATCATTTAAGAGCCACGGTCTTTGGAACATTATTGATTTCAGCCCCCTATGACAAGGTTACGCATGATATGATGATGGCACACTTCTCCAAGAACGGTATTTCAGCTGAAGTATTAGGATATCTCCCCGTCGGAGGCACCCATGATTGATCTTCTTATCAAAAGTTTATGGGAAACTGTATGGATGGTCGGTGTGTCCACTATTATTTCTATTTTAATAGGGTTGCCCCTTGCTGTCTATTTGGCAGTGACGTCACACAACGGGCTAAAAGCTAATCAGTGGCTTTATAGCATTGCGGGTTTCTTGGTGAATGCAACGCGGTCAATACCCTATATTATTTTGATAGTTTTAATGATGCCAGTAACCCGCTTGCTGGTAGGGACAACCATTGGCGTTGGCGCAGCCACAGTTCCCCTTGCCATAGCAGGTATCTTGTTGGTGGCTCGCTTGGTTGAAGATGCCTTGCGACAGACCAATTATGGATTGATTGAAGTTGGATTAGCCTCCGGCGCCACAACCTCTCAAATCGTCACAACTATAATGTTGCCCGAAGCTTTGCCGATGATTATCAGCAGTCTCACAACAGTTATCGTCAACTTAATTGGCTTCTCAGCTATGGCAGGCGCGGTGGGTGGTGGTGGGTTAGGGGACTTAGCCATTCGGTATGGTTATCAACGTTATGAACTAGAACTGCTATGTTATATAGTTGTGATTTTAGTTATGATGGTGCAAATTGTTCAGATAACAGGGAATTACCTGGTTAAGAAATTTATGAAATAGGTCTAAAATGAAAAAGTTTACTCTTATGGTTTTGTTGTCTGTAACCAATGCATTCGCTTTTAAACTCGGGGTGACAGCTGGACCGCATGCCATCATCGCCGAAGAAGTTGTCACGATCGCAAAGAAAGATGGGCTAAAGATTGAAGTTATTGAATTCAGTGACTTTATCCTACCTAACATTGCTTTAAATCAAGGTGATCTGGATGCGAACAGTTATCAGCATCAACCATTTTTGGATAATCAGATTAAAGATCGCGGCTTTAAGCTGACTTCTGTCGGTAAGACAGTTTTGATGCCACTTGGCATTTATTCTAAAAGAATTAAGAACCTTAATGAAGTAAAAGAAGGCGCAACCATTGGCATTCCAAACGATCCCACCAATGGTGGACGTGCCTTATTGCTTCTTGAAAAAGCTGGCCTTATCACTCTAAAGAAAAAAGACCTACCGAGTGTTTTTGATATTTCGGAAAACTCTAAAAAACTAAATATAAAAGAATTAGATGCGCCGCTGCTCCCCCGATCATTAGATGACTTGGACTTAGCGGTGATTAACACGGACTGGGTTATTTTAGCAAAGCTCAATCCAAAGTCAGCTTTAATATCAGAGTCTATCGAGTCTCCCTATACGAATGTGATAGCCGTTAGAATAGCGGACCAAGAGAACGATGATGTGAAAAAATTGGTTAAGGCTTACCAATCACAAGAAATTAAAGATTTCATTCACAGTAAATTTGCTGGGGCAATCTTAGGAGCTAATTAATCTATCTGATCTTTAAGATTAGATAGATTTAATACCTGCCTTAAGGTTTGCCAATCCACGTTTTTCTTATTGGCATAATTTATCTGTTTGCTCACCTTACAGAATACTCTGTTACACCCCTCTATTTTCCTAATTCTTAATAGAAAGGAAAAGAGAGGGCTCATTTTTATCCAAGCCTATCGAAATGTTGTGCTTGAAAAACTAAAAAGCTAACCCAACTATATTTTTTAGTGCTGGTTACGATTTATTAAACCAAAGGGAAATACCATATCTCCTTGGATAATATAAATGGTAGGTATAGTTTAATGATAGTTTTTAAGTATTTTAAAAAATTTTCCTTATTTATAGCCATTCTTCTTGGTACTAACTATTTACAGGCGATGGAAGAAAATCTGGATCCCTTTAAATTTAAAATTGGATTTGAATTTCAGGAAGCAAATCATTTGTTTCCAGCGGGTGAAAATAACTTCTCTATTCAGAAAAAAACTATCTTTACTGCTGTGAAAGACAATAAGGAATTATGGCATTTAGAAATTGACGGAAGTGATATAGAGTTTGTAACGCCTCCTTTTTTACCTCATGACACAGAAGATTTACTTGTCAGTATACAGTCTATTACTGAAGCTTGTAACACTTTAAAGAATTTAATGGAAAACAAAATTGATAAAATATCATTTCGGGAATGGATAGAAGGTACAAATATCGAACTCACTTCTCAGGAGCAAACACTATTAAAGCAAGTAGAATTACGCCCAAATTTATTATTAAATAATGAAGTCCTAAAAAATAGACATGCTGAACTTCTAAAGAAACAAGAACAATCCTTACCGGGCTTAAAAAAAATATTTGTAGAAAGGGGAATTGAATTAGTAACAGATCATGAAGACAAGACATATGATAAAATTGCGGATATGTACCTTATAATTAATAGGAGCTGGGTTCCAAAATTTATGCCTCAAGTCACAATTCAACATTCTTTAAAAGATACTATACCGTTACTTATGAGTTTATTTGGCTCTCTCTCAGAACAACCCACCAAAATTGAAAATAAATTGATTCAAGCACTTCCATTTATTAATGATAGCAGTAAATTAATGGAGAGTAGCTATTTAAGCGAAGAAAATGGATTACTTTTCTTACATACTTTAACATGTGCAAGTATTCAATCTAGTAAGTCAGATTCTCAACAAGGTCTTATTAATTCTCTACATGAGATCAAAAGAAATTTTGAGCATTATCGACAGGTGGATGCAAAAGTAAATGCTTCATTTCTATCACGGCGGCCTTTCTCTTCCATGTGGGCTGATATCAAAGAAAAAAAACAGATCCATTCTACTTTCCAACACTTGTACAATGAGAGAATTATTGAAGGAAATTATTTCTTTAACAACAAAGTAGTTCCTAATTTTAAATTTGTTAATTATGCAGAAGAATTTTACCTAACAGATTTGTCTGGTAGGAGAGATCTTTCTTATCTTAAAGACGTATTGAGAGAAAAGTTGGAAAATTTTCCTACTGAACCTCTTAGCTTTTTATTAAATAATGGCATTATAGCTACAGCATTAATCCAATATTTATGGCCTGAAGTATTTGCTGACTATTTAAATCACACGATTCTAAGCATAGATCAACCCCAAGGGCGCTATATGTTTGATTTAAATACTAATGAAGCTGTTTGGGTGGCCTCTGACGTTGATGCTTTATCTCCCCCTTGGTTTCTCGACCCAGATAATTCCATGGGAGCTTATCAAGATAAAAAAAATTTTGATGAGTTATATGGTGAAGCTATAGTAGAGATGCGTTCTATTAAAGATATTAGTAAAGATACTCTTCACTCCATGAATATATTGCAAGACCATAGTGGTACTTTTTTAACAGGGGCAAAAAGATCTTTAGAAGAAGATGTGTTCAGCTTACTATCGATTTTAAAACATGATTTTATTTTGACTACTAGTAGAAAAGTATTGGAAAAGAATATGTAATATTTCTCTAACATGTTATAAAGAAGAAATTTTATTAAGGAGATCACAAATGTTTAAAATAATAGGGTTAATAGGGTTAATAAGTTTGCAAGGGCAAGCTTATAGTTTTGACTGTAACTATAATATACTTACAGCGCACACAGAAACTTATTCTGGAAAAATCACTCAATCTATTAATTCTTCTGTAGATAGTATTAAGGAAGATTTGAATTTCTTAATAGATAACTCTGAAAAAGATAATATTACGCAAGAGTACAAAGAGGAAAATTTTGAGTCACTCATGCAAAGAAGCTTAGATTTATCTCCTTCTAATAATTTTCTAGAGAGCTTTATTAAAAATTGTGAAATAATTTATGAATCCGATAAAAATGATACTAAAGTCAGACAATCTGTTCATATGCTTGTATATGAAGTAACGGAGAGCTTAAAAGAATATTTTGATGATATGGAATTAAGGCAATCTTTTTTAAATAAAAAGAAATTACAACAATCTAGTCCTAATAAAAATTTTCAAGCCGCTGATCCTATAGATAATCAAGGAAACATTATAACTGAAAATCCTAGAATTAAAAAAGTTGAAGCTTACTATGCACCCGCCAAAGTTCATTAAGTAATAAAATTAATTATCAAGAGATCGGTTCCTAGAAAAAGGATCGATCTCTTCTTATTTAGGGCTGCTATACGAAAGCATTCTAAAGCTTTATTTAGTGAGGGTTTAGAGTGTAGAGGACGCTTACAATGAGAATGATTACACTTAATCCATATTTGTCCATAAAAAAAACCGCCTTACATAAGGCGGCTCAGAGTTGCTTTTTGTGTTTTCTCAAAATTAATTATACGGTTGGAACAACCGAAACATAGGAACGTTTTTTAATTCCTGTATGGAAAGTCACTGTACCATCAATAAGGGCGAACAGTGTGTGATCCTTACCCATGCCAACATTTTGGCCAGGGTGGAATTTTGTTCCGCGTTGACGAACAATAATGTTGCCAGCAATCGCGAACTCGTTACCAAATTTTTTTACACCAAGGCGGCGACCCATTGAATCGCGACCGTTACGGGAACTACCACCAGCTTTTTTTGTGCCATTAAATTACTCCTTTAATTCCCGATTACTTACCAAGGGCCACTTTAGTAATCTTCAATACTGTTAAGTGCTGACGATGACCATTTTTACGTCGGTAATTGTGACGACGGGTCTTCTTAAAAATAATCACTTTACGATCGCGCATCTGTTCTACAACAGTTGCTGTTACTGTGGCGCCAGCGACACTTGATCCACCGATATGATCTTTCTTGCCATCATTAACAAGAAGGATATCACTTAAATCAACTGTGCTGCCGGCTTCGGCGTTGAGTTTTTCGACGCGCACGACGTCTCCCTCAGCGACCTTATATTGCTTACCACCGGTCTTAATTATTGCAAACATATTCTCTAACTCTCTGGTTAAAAAGGAAACACAAAAAGATCACGGATAAATCCGTGTTAATTATCTTACTATATCTATCGTTTTTGTCCTAGATATGTCAAGATTTTAATGAAGATAGGCTTATATTAAGGTTAAGTCCATGACGCCAGAGCTTGTGCTTGAAATTTTAGACCATTCAATGATTGCCCTTGTCAAACTATCATTGCCAATGCTCCTCACAGGTTTGGTTGTTGGTATTGTTATTTCTATTTTCCAAGCCTTAACCCAAATTCAAGAAACGACATTAACATTTGTTCCCAAAATGATTGCTTTATTTATTGTTTTAGCATTTTGCATGCCCTTCATTGGGGCTACATTGTCATCTTTAACAATGGAACTCTACAGTCATATAGTTGATCGGCAATGACTCATACATTTTATTTTGATGATCTTTATGACTATTTCTTTGTATTTCTTAGGCTTAGCGCCTTATTAATGTTTTTTCCAGGCATTGGTGAAACTTTTATACCAGCTCGCATCCGTCTGCTTTTTGCTTTTGTTTTAACCTTAATTATCACACCCATTGTGGCGATTGAATTACCGAGCAGTGATCTGTTAACCACTCAAACACTAATCTTTATAGTAAGAGAAACCCTTTTTGGAGCATTTTTGGGGATTTTAGCCAAACTCTTATTGAACGCCTTGCAGGTAACAGGAACTATTATAGGAATGCAAACCTCTTTATCAGGTGCTGCCATGCTAAACCCTAGCCTTGGCATGCAAGATACTGCTATTGGGACCATCTTGATGTTTGGGGCCACAACTCTTATGTTTGCAACTGATTGTCATTATTTGCTGATCGCAGCTCTTGTAACATCTTATGAAACATTTCCTGTCCTAGAGCCTATTGTGATAGGGGATTTTAGCCAAGCCATAATTCAAATGATTTCTAAAAGCTTTTGGTTAGGTGTTAAATTATCCTTTCCAGTGATGATTGTGGGAACATTACTGAATATTTGTACAGGTTTGGTCAATAGATTAATGCCGCAAATGCAGGTCTACTTTATGTTTACTCCTATACAAATTTTTTTAGGGTTTTTGCTGTTAGCTGTCACGATTAGCACTGTTATTTCTATTTTTATAGATCATTTTCGTGAGTTTTTAGTGGGGGTAGCTAATGGCTGAAGGCAGCGACGAAGACGAAAGCTCCAAAACAGAAGAACCAACGCAGCATCGCCTTGATGAAGCCTTTAAAAAAGGGCAAATCGCCTATTCTAAGGAAGTATTACATTGGATGATGCTGGGAACGGCGGGACTAACGATAATGATGTTTTCTTGGTTTATTGGCCATAAGTTCCGTCAAAGCTTCTCAGTTTATTTAATCCATCCCGAACAATTTTTTATTGATTCTGAAACCACTGCTGAGCTGTTATGGCGCATCATTTTTGATTTCTTCTTACTAACGCTACCTTTATTGGGATTCTATATGGCAGCAGCCTTAACCGGTGGATTTTTACAAACAAAATTTGCCATATCGACAGAAGCACTCCAATTAAAATTTGATCGCTTATCCCCCATGAAAGGACTCCAACGTATCTTTTCAAAGAAGTCTCTCGTAGAGTTCGTCAAGGGCTTATTTAAAATTTTTATTGTAGGTTTGGCTTTATATATTTTTTTCCGATCTAAGCTTGATCAAATTGAAGGTTTGATTTTTGTACCAGCCGATAAAATCATAGGCATACTGTCGGGATATATCATTAAAGCGATTATTATAGTTATTTCCGCTATGGCGATCATTTCCATCATGGACTATTTATTCCAAAAATTTGAATTACTAAAGTCTTTACGGATGACAAAAGATGAAGTTAAACGCGAGCATAAAAACTTAGATGGTGATCCCCAAATTAAACATAAGCGCCGCCAAATTGCCCAACAACGAATTAAAATGAATCTAAAAGAAGCGGTGGGCCGCGCTACAGCAATTATAACCAACCCAACCCACTTTGCTGTTGCTATTGAGTACAATCCAGATGAAATGAATGCGCCTATCGTTATCGCCAAAGGTGTTGATACGATCGCCCTTAAGATGCGAGAGTTAGCCAAGGAAAAAGACATACCCATTTATGAAAACCCACCGTTAGCCCGTGCTTTATATGCAAGTGTTGAGTTAGAACAGGAAATTCCGTCTGAACATTATCAAGCGGTTGCAGAAGTTATTCGCTTTGTCATGAAGTTGAAAAAGCAATATTTTTAAATAAAAAAGCCACCGTTAAGATGGCTAAATTTTAATATTAGCAAAACTCTTATCCACATATTATGAATTTTTATAGTAATATTATTATAATATTAATTATACTGAATTAACGTAGATATATACTTTATATAATTTGCTGAGAAAATTTAAATGAGCGAAATAGATTTATCAATAAGAGCAATAGATCTCTCAAAGTTAAGGCTATTCTATGAAATTGCTAAAGAAGGAAATATGACCAGAGCCTCTCAAAAATTAAACCTCACTCAACCAGCTGCTAGTAAAGCGCTTCTTACACTGGAAGATCGGATTCAAACACAGCTTTTTGATAGAGTACCCAGCGGAATGCGCCTTACTCCCCAAGGAGAAAGATTATACCTATATGCTAAGGAAGTTCTTGAAAAACACGAAATTTTTCAACGAGATTTTTTAGAGAGAACAGAGGAGATAAGCGGCGATTTGATATTATTACTTACCCCTATGTAGGAGCGGAATGGCTTGTTCCCCTTCTTAAAGACTTCCTAAAGCGCCACCCTAAAGTTTACGCAAAAATCCATTTAGAACCTGATGATATTAGCCCTCTGAAAGCTGATGTCGCAATTTGCCCTTATATCCCGCACCAAGATTTTCTTATACAAAAAAAATTGTTTGATGTTAATCATCAATTTTATGCCAGTAAAGAATATATATCAAACTTTGGGAACCCTCAGGTTCCTGAAGAATTAGATTTTCATCGTTTAATTACTTACAGAGAAGATTACTACTCTCCCTCTCGCAGTACGAATCGACTAACAAATATCGCTCGTTCTGCAAATTTTCCCCGACGACCTTACTTTCAAGTAGATTCTTTGCATGGGATGCTAAACGCAGCTCTTGAAGGATATGGAATTGTAGAATTACCAGATTTTCCACAAGTTCTAAACTCTGGATTAAAAATTATTCTTCCCCAAATTAAGGGAGAAACCATACCTATGTATTACATTTTTCATGAAAACAGAAAAAATTCTAAAAAAATTAAAGCACTCTATAATTATCTATTCCAAAAATTTAATTCCAAAGATAATTAATAGAATGCTTCTTTGGTTCAGAAATTAATTTATTTACAAACACATACGGTAAAGGTGGGGACAGAATATATATTTTCTAACCTCAAGTTTCGCATAATTTCCTCCTTATTTTTTTGCAACTATAAGTTGATTTATTGGTTTTTATTAAACTAAACGTTTATTTAATACCTTTTTACCAATATAAAAGTCAATACTCTGCGCCGTAAGGGGGAATATAAAGGGGAAGGAAAATTAATTTTTTATTACTATTTAAATAATTAATTGATATACTTATCAATAAATTTTTACCCTTTTTTTAAGAATTAAATCTTAGTATTTGTTAGAAGAAGACTATGTCTTTATCTGCAGAGGATTCATATATAGCCAACTTCTATTTTTTCTGCTAAACAGCTTGATCCAGAGCAACTTTGCGTGTCGCTTGTCCTTTACTAGAGATTAAAGTTTTCAAAACCATTGATCGCTGCTCTATGAGTTTTGCAATCTTAAGGGTAATCGGCGATTTTAAGGAAGGAAAGGATTCAAATATTTCCTTAGAGATTTTTGGAACGAGGTTACAAAGCTCAGAAATAACACCGTTTAGATACTTGTCATTCACCCTGACTTTTCGGGCCAAATCATTAAGATGAGATTTTTTCAAAGCTGAAAAATGCTGAATACTAAACAAGTAATCGAGCAGATTTTTGACTGTATTAGGGTAAATTTCCGATGAAATAAAGCCAGCTATAGGGGCAAGTTTGCAGGCATTGTAGGGTAAAATTTCAACTAACTGATTCTCTAAAGAAAAATCATCACACCCGCTAATTAAGCATAAAGCAATGACTCGAATCAGAGCTCTGCAGTCAAGGGCAGGGGTTACGGCGTGATGGCGCATCAATTCAAATTGTCCTTCTACCGATACTTGATGATTTTTGCGGCTTCCCAAGAATTGATTGCTTAATGCACTGATGAATGATTCATGATGAATCTTTTCCCCTAACTGCTTAGGCGTGTCAGGAGCATGACGGTCAGGCCGATCCATAACGAGAGCTGGTGTATCGCCCAGATGGATACGAGAAATCATCGGCACAGAAATCCCTAAATTATAGGCAATAAGCGAAACAAAAATTTCATTGCCGACCAAATCGTCTAAATCACCTATATTACCTTTTAGAATATGAGTGTTATGGGTATCATGGTTAGCTTGAAACAGTTCACCATCTATAATACTGATTGGCAGCATGGGTTGAAGATCAGCGATAGAGATAAGACGATCGTCAGGTATTGCAACTAAATGGCCATTGAGCTGTGCCTCACAATCTGTGACATCTAGCTCTGCAAACACCGCAGCAGAGAGTTCAGCTTTCTTAAAAGAGAGAGCCCCTGTGCAAGAAAGCTCTAAGTCCGTTTCACTATTCCAAATATCTGGTGAAATAAGGTCAAAAAAAGGTTTGCTAAATTTTTCCGAATAGGGTTCCGCATCTAACGGTAAGGATAAGCTTAAGGGAAGGGCACCGGGACGGCCTAAATAAGCTGAATGATAAGTAAATTGTCGTTCTTCCTCAATGGTTTCAATTTTCCCGGCCGGTAGATTATTAAGGTAAATGATCATTGCCCAGCCTCACTCTTTGAAATCGGCCCCAACGAAAGCCCCAACATGCGCATCACTTGTAAAGCTTTGCCAATTTCAATGGTTGCTTTGCCTTGCTCAAGTTCCACAAGAAACCGACTTCCCACATCGGATAGCCCCGCCAACTCAACCTGGGTCAATTCCTGCTCTTTGCGCTTTTGGCGGATCAATTTTCCAATATCCTTCGGCGTCTTAATTATCATTTATTTCTTCCCGTATGCGATTAGTATACTTCATAGTTACAAGGATTCTGATTTTGGTCAATGACTCTCTAAAAAAATTAACATTACTTTTTCTTTTTAATATAAAGATAAAAGAGAGAGGAACCATATAGTCTCTTAAAAAAGAAAGGAGGGTTTTACTACCCCCTGCCATTAAATTAAAAGCCGTCTATTAAATGCGGACCATTCCTAGTTTTTCAAACATTAAGGCATCTTCATTAAGACCAGGATTATCCGCTGTTAAAAGTTGATCGCCTGAAAATGTAGAATTGGCGCCGGCAAAAAAGCACAATGCCTGCACTTCTTTAGACATTTCTGTCCGACCAGCCGACAAACGCACATAAGACGTTGGCATCAAAATTCTGGCAACAGCAATTGTACGGATAAAGTCAATAGGGTCAACACTGTCTGCTCCATATAACGGCGTCCCTGGCACTTGCATTAGCTGGTTGATAGGAACACTTTTAGGTGGTGTTTCCATATTGGCTAAGGTCAAGAGCATCTCCGCTCGATCCTTAACTGTTTCTCCTAGTCCTAAAATTCCACCGCAACAAACATTAATTCCCGCATCCGACACATGCTGAATCGTCTCAAGGCGGTCTGCAAAGGTTCGGGTGGTAATGATTTTATCGTAATGGCTTTCAGAGGTATCAATATTATGGTTATAGTAATCTAACCCGGCTTCTTTCAGCTTTTCTGCTTGCTCCTTTTTTAAAAGCCCAAGTGTTACACAGGTTTCAAGCCCCATCTTTTTAACTTCCTTTACCATTTCAATGACCCGATCCAGATCACCGTCTTTTGGCCCACGCCAGGCCGCGCCAATACAAAAGCGGCTCGAACCATTTGCTTTGGCGGCTTGGGCTTTTTCTAGGACGTCTTTAATCTCCTTTAAAGGTTCTTTTTTTAACCCTGTGTTAAAATGGGCGGATTGAGAACAATAAGAACAATTCTCAGGGCAACTGCCAGTTTTAATATTATATAAGGTCGAAAGTTGAATTTCATTAGGATCAAAGTTTTCGCGATGGATTGTGTGAGCCTTAAATAAAAGATCATTAAAAGGCATATCAAACAACTCTAGAACCTCTTCAAGGTGCCATTTTTTCATTTATAAAAATTGAAATTTTAAGTGGATTAATAAATGATTCTTATCACTTATTTTTGCGACGCACAACCTCCCACAATCCTAAAAACCCAACAAACCACAATAAATTAATGTAAGTTGCTGATATTCCTAGAATAGACCAAGATGCTTGATCACATCGTCCCATTGGCTTTGCATAAAGGAGAGTTCTTAATTCCTCAATTGACTTAGCTTTGGCCGCAATACCATGGCAGGCGGCGGTTCCTTGCCACCAGTGGCGTTCTACCCCCATATGATAGATTGCCAGAGCTATTCCTCCCACAAGGATAACACCAGATAGCTTGTATACTAATTGAGGATAAAAATTAATAGCGGCAACAATACCACAGAGAAGAATTCCACCGTAAATATAGCGCTCATATAAACATAAAACACAAGGCGCAATATCAAAGAAATATTGTGCAGTAAAGGCACAGGCGAGGGAGAAAAGGGCCATTAACCCTGAAAAAAATAAAAAATTTCGTTGAGTCAACAGATCCTCTAATCTCATAAAAATGCCTTCACCAGAAAGAAACCAACCACTAAAGCCAGTATAGTACCTATCGTAAACCACTTAAAGTGCTTTTCAAACAATTGTTTAGCGTCTTCACCAAAATACCATATAATAGCAGATAACATCATGAACCTGGCTGTTCGACTGATCAGAGAAGCCAAGATAAACATACCTAGATCTAACTTAGAAGCCCCACTAGCAATGGTAACAAGTTTATAAGGAATTGGTGTCAACCCTTTCAAAGCGATAATCCAAAACCCATAACTCTGAAAGGTTTCCTGAAAGCCAGAAAAAGCTTGTTCCAAACCATACGTATCAATAACCCATTGCCCCAAAGTGCTCATAAAATAAAAACCAATGGCGTAACCTAAAATGCCGCCTAAAACTGAAGAAATTGCACAAATCCCTGCTAAAACGAAAGCCTTGGCTCTATTCGCAATGGCCATAGGAATTAGCATAAAATCGGGGGGGAGGGGGAAAAATGAGCTTTCAGCAAACGCAACAGCTGCCAATACGAACTTTGCTGACGGTCTGGTCGCTTGTTGCATTAACCATTGATAAAGTTTTGATTTATTTTCAGTTTGCGTTGCCACACTCATGATTTTCCTATGTAAAACAAAAAATTTATAGATTTCTATTGACTTATAGCATAAAAGTTCACTATACCGTTAGATATATCTTATTGGTGCGCCCTTGTGGCGGAATTGGTAGACGCGGCAGACTCAAAATCTGTTGTATGTAGATACGTGGGAGTTCGAGTCTCCCCGAGGGCACCATTTCTTTCAAGTATGTATGAATTTTATTCTTTCCAAACCATCTGACCTTAAACACTGGTGTGACTATTTCACTAAGGTGTCTGCTGTTGCCGTTGATACAGAATTTTGCCGTGTTAATACGTATTGGCCTAAACTTGCCCTTATACAATTATCGGACGGCTGTGAGACGGTTTTAGTTGACCCTTTAGCTAAAGGCATAGATTTATCGCCCATCCGTGACTTGTTAGCAAATCCCTGTACCGTCAAAATCTTTCATTCATGCCGACAAGATCTCGAATTATTGCTAAAAGTTTTTGGGGAACTTCCCACTAATATCTTTGATACTCAGTTAGCTTATACGTTCTTACATCCGCTGGAAGAGGTTAGTTTGGCAAGAATGCTAGAAGAACAAATGGGGGTAGTCCTTAATAAATCAAAGCAAAATACAAACTGGATGCGTCGACCATTATCACCGTCCCAGCTGGTTTATGCCGCTAATGATGTTTTTCACCTCCCGGAAACCAAAGATCTATTAAGCAACAAGCTCAAAAGTCTTGGCCGGTATAATTGGTTCATGGAAGAACAGGCAGCTCAATTCGTGCTCCGAACATTTGCTCCAACGACAAGTTATTGGATACGGCTAGCAAAGCGCGGAAATCATAAGTCGCGTCAGCTTCATATTTTAAAATCTCTGTGTGATTGGCGAGAAATTATAGCACAAGAATTGAATTACAACCGCAAAAGAGTTCTGCCCGATGAGGTCATTTTGCAAATTTCTGAAAAAGGAGATTTGTTAGAAAAGCCGGACGTAAATATTCCTGCTGCTTATCAAGCAGCTTTTGCAACACTGTGGGAACAAATTTCTGCTACACCTGAAGACAAATGGCCGCCTCGCTTAAAGCGCAAACCTATGACATTACAGGAACAAGAGCATCTTGAACGTCTGCGAATTCTGCTTGAAAAAGTCGCAACTGAGCTTCATATATCCCCCAAACTTATTGCTACCACAGACGATTTGAAATCCTATGTACGCGGCAATCAGGATAGCCCCTTTTTAAAAGGATGGCGCCTAGAAGTTTTTGGCCAAGCAGTAAAAAATCTTTAAGGTAGTTTTTCACCATATACACCTTATTTTGGGTAAGCATAAGCACAATCCCGAAACTCAATATCCCAAGGGCAAACAATAAATGCACCCCCGGGCTTGATCCCCCATCTAGTTGAGGACAGACCCGGGGTCTCCCAACCACATGAGTCATCGCTCGCCATCTCAAGTTCCCGGCTCTGCGGCCGAGAAAAGGCGACTAGAGGACATAGAAAAAAATTAAAAACAGGGGATTGAATTAACGAAATTTCATTGCTATCATTTTATATAAAGTTTATATATATTTTGTCACAAACATCCCGTCAATGTTCTTTAATTTTAGAAGAAAAACCCAGTATGTATAAGAAATATATGCCGTTAGTTTTCCTAGGCATAACAGCATGTAATGCTCCTCCTATTGAAAAAAATTTACCTTCTATTCCAAAAACTTGGTCTGGAAATAAAGAAAAAAATTAGAATCTATCGATAAATCTAAGCTTAAGGAATGGTGGAAGCAGTTTGAGGATGAAAACTTAAATTGGCTAATTGAGCAGACCCTCAAAGAAAGCCCGGACATCCATCAAGCAGCAGCCCGAATTGACGAAGCGCGCGGATTGCAGAAAACCGCATTTGGTAGCCTTTTACCAGCGATAAGCGGATCAGCAGATGTCAATCGAGGAAAACAATTATTTTTAAAGCCTATTACAGGGGATAGCTATGATGCTTCCTTTGATGCAAGCTACGAATTTGATCTATTTGGAAAGAACCGGGAAGCCTTTAAGGCTGCTGAGAATGAACTACTTGCCACTCTGCAAGATTATGATTGGATTAAGCTCAGCATTATTGCAGAAGTGATACGCACCTATATCTCCATGCGGGCAGCGGAAAAACAGATTGTTTTGGCACAACACAATTTGGAAATTCAAAAAGATACTTTAGCATTGGTAGAACGTCAATTTAAGGCAGGTAGCGCCAGTGAATTTGACGTAAAAAGGACAGCCTTACAAGTTCATCAATCGACAGCAAGGATTGCGGATTACAACCGTCAAAAAGAAGTTTATATGCTGTCTCTTTTGACATTAACGGGACTAACAGCTGAATTGATTAAAGCGCATCTAACAACTTGCAAAGAAATACCCGGTATCGATTTAAAAGCAATTGCAGATGCGCCTGCCTCAGTTATTGCTCGCCGACCTGATATTACCGCTGCCAACCTTCGTTTCATCGAGGCAACATCGCTCAGGCAATCACAACTTGCTGCTTTTTTCCCCACCCTAAGCCTTAGCAGTTTGTTTGGTCTTTCCCAAACAGTGTTAGTTCCTTCCACAACAGTCTGGAATATCGGCGGCAAGACAGCTGTTTCTTTACTGGATTTTGGTCGCATTCAAGGACAAATTGATGCAGCGTCAGCCCGCGAGGTTACTGCTTATGAAGCCTGGCGTAAAGCAATTCTGCAAGGTCTTCAGGATGTAGAAACCGCTTTAACAAATACAGCTCGGTATGAGGAACAAAGGCATGCCCTTAATTTGGCAAAGATTAATGCAGCTAAAGCTGTCAGTCTGTCGCAAACGCGGTACCGCCAGGGAGATAATTCTCTTTTGGATGTGCTTGATGCGCAGCGCCATCTTATTGAAACAGATCAAGCTTTGATTGAGGTTGAAAACAGTTATGTAATCGCTATTGTGGCTCTTTATAAAGCCCTTGGACAATATTAATAAGGAAGATGCTATGGAGCAGCAAAAAAAACAAAAATGATAGCCGGTTTTATAGGGGCTTTAGCCCTTATTGTTGTTGTAGCATGGTATGTTCAGTTAGGCAAGGAAAGCACGGATGATGCCACGCTCGAAGCCCATACGATTCCAATTTGCCCAAAAGTACCGGGGTATATTGCCACCCTGCATGTGAAAGACAATCAACACGTTAAAAAAGGCGATCTATTAGTTGAAATAGACCCGCTTGATTATCAACTGCGAGTTGAATCTGCTAAAGCTAATTTAGCCTCAGCTGAGGTCTCAGCAAAGAATGCAGTGGTGAATGCTAAGCGCCAGCTTGCCATTGGTAAAGCTGCGGGTACACAAAAAGAAATTGATAATGCCTTAACAGCTGAGGCCACGGCAAAAGCAGCTGTTGATAGCGTTAAAGCTCAACTTTCTATTGCTGAAAAAGATCTTGCTGATACTCAGATTATTGCGCCAGAAGATGGTGTCGTTACTATGCGAACAGCAGAACAGGGCGCCTATGTCACCACCGGCAAACAATTGTTTATGATTGTCGGTAGAGAGCGGTGGGTTGTGGCAAACTTTAAAGAAACACAACTAACTGATATGCGGGCAGGGCAAAAAGTCAACATTGAGATTGATGCCTATCCTGATTTAAAACTTGAAGGCCTTGTCGATAGTATTCAAAATGGTACAGGCGCTCGTTTTTCAGCTTTTCCTCCCGAAAATGCGACTGGCAATTTTGTGAAAATTGTTCAGCGTGTCCCTGTAAAAATTACCTTTAAACAGCCAGAGCTTGAAGGAATAACATTAGGTCCAGGTCTTTCTGTCTATCCAACCGTCTATACTAAAAAATCTAAGTAATGACTTCATCAAAAACTAATCCCTGGATAATTGCTGCCGTCGCAAGTCTTGCTACCTTTATGGAAGTGCTAGATACGACAATTACGAATGTGTCTTTACGCCATATTGCGGGGTCACTGGGGGCAGGAGAAGACGAAAGCACCTGGGTATTAACCTCTTATTTGGTGGCTAATGGGATCATTTTGCCCTTATCCGGCTGGCTTTCAGATGCCGTGGGGCGTAAACGTTTCTTCATTGGCTGTATTCTCGGCTTTACCGCTGCTTCATTTTTATGTGGCGCTGCTTCTTCTTTGACAGAGATCATTATCTTTCGCATTCTACAAGGCCTCTTCGGTGGGGGATTACAGCCCACGCAACAGGCCATTATTTTAGACTCATTTCCTGTGGAAAAGCGAGGCACTGTCTTTGCCATCACCGGCATCACCATTATTATTGCTCCGATTCTGGGGCCAACACTGGGCGGCCTCATTACTGACAACTTTTCATGGCGATGGATTTTTTATATTAATGTTCCTGTCGGATTAATGGCAGCTTTTATGGTTTGGCGCTTATTAGATGAATCTTCCCAGCAAAAACCTCGCGGTTTCCATAACCTTGATGTCTTTGGGCTTGGACTGGTAACGTTAGGATTAGCAGCTCTTCAAATTGTCCTTGATAAAGGACAGCAGGATGATTGGTTTAGCAGTAGCTTTATCACCGCCTGTGCTTTAATCTGCTTTGCTTCAATTGGGGTTGCAATAATTTGGCTATGGGGACAAAAAGATCCTATTATTGACTTATCCTTATTTAAAGATTGGGCGTTTGCTTCCTCTTGTATATTGATATTTTTGACTGGGTTCGTTTTATATGGCACAAATGTCATTCTTCCACTCATGCTCCAAACTCAATTTGGCTACGATGCGACATTGGCGGGCCTTGTCTTATCGCCCGGGGGCTTAGCCTTACTGTTTTTAATGCCCTTATGCGGCAAGCTTATCGGCAGAATACAAGCTCGCTTTATGATTATGACAGGATTTGCTCTGTCGGCGCTGGGGATGTATCATTCAATGAACTTTACACCGCAAACTGATTTTCACACTTTCCAATGGATACGTGTGGCGCAAATACTCGGTCTGCCATTTCTCTTTATTTCAATCAGTACGCTGGCATTTTCTAAGATTCCTAAGGAAAAAAGCAATAAAGCCTCAGCCTTGTTCTCCTTATTCCGGAATATCGGCGGCAGTGTGGGGATTGCGGTTGTCACCACCTTTGCGGTCCGCCAACAGCAAGTTCATCAACATTACCTCTCTGAGCATTTAGTTCCCGGCCAACTACCTTATCAAGAATTACTCAACCGTACCCTGAATTCTACAGGTGATATGAGTGTCAGCATGGGAAAAATTTATCAAATGCTGCAAAAACAAGCGGCTTTGTGTGCCTATATCGATACCTTTGAGCTTTTAGGATACATTATGTGCACTTTAATATTTTTTGCTTTGTTGGTGCTACCTGCAAACCGGCCAGTTACCCAAACTATACCGGCCGCCCATTAGGCTCATAACTAATTTTGCTGATATAGTCGGGATAAAATTAGCCAAGCGTTCTTATTATAGTTAAAACTTGGAAGAAACGTTTTTTCTTATTTTGCAGATTTGTAAAAAATTATATTGAAAAAGCCCCTGTGAGTATGCAATAAATAACTTATCAAATCAGTCGGGAAGTAGCGCAGCCTGGTAGCGCGCCTGCTTTGGGAGCAGGATGTCGGAGGTTCAAATCCTCTCTTCCCGACCATTTGTATTTAACGGCTCGGAGAGGGTCCATGCCATACGCACGAATTTATTCCCCATCAAAAACTGCAATGCAGCAAGGTAAAGCTAAAACTGGTTATTGGGTTTTAGAATATAATAATTGCGATACTAAGTTCTACGATCCTATTATGGGCTGGACAGGCAGCAATTCTACCGACCATCAGATTTCTCTTACCTTTAAAAGCCTAGAAGCAGCAAAAAATTTTGCTGAATCCTTAGGATTAGGGCCCGTCATTGAATCCCTTCAAGTCCGTAAAATTCAAAAACGTTCTTACGCTGACAATTTTCGCCACGATCGGCCACGCGGCTAAAAATTATAATCTTGCCTTTACAATCTATGATCTTTTAAATCGTAGATGAAAAAGGAATACTAGTTGTTGGTAGATTATTAAAAGCATCTGTGCATCCGTCGATTTTTCTTTATTCTATCAACCCATTTTTGCTTTTTCACCATGATCCTTGCTTCTGACTATTTTACTATACCCGAGCATGATCCCTATCCATTGTCGCCTCTATTATTAAAAAGTTTAAAGGGCTAACAGCCTAAGCAAACAAAGGGTAGTCTGACTTTGCATGTTTTCTTCTGCAATTTACAAGTTAAAGTCCGACTTCCCCTCTATGAGAAATATTCATTCTTCTAAAAGATGATAGACATCACAATCACTATATGAATTTAGGCAATAGTTTAGTAAATCGATAGGTATCTTCTGTTCTTCTTGAAGTCTGTGCCCTTCTGCAGAGCGTTTAATGTTTACCATTTTTACTTTGTCTAAGGTGCTTAAAAAAGTTGAAAGAGCTTTGTCTAAGGATCTATAAGCAAGCAACACCTCTTTATGGTAGTTGCGAGGGTCGTCTTTAAGAACATCTATCACTCTTTGATAGGTTGTCAAAAAAGTTACAATATCTGTTTCTTGGGTTAAATCGAGATCATTTAGAATATACGTAAAATCGTTGCCGATAGATTCTATTGAAATCTCAGACGGCGCTGCCGCTGGACCCATCATGAATTTAGAAAGACTTAAAATTCGAGATACCCTATCTTCTTGCCATAAGGCCTTCATCATAGACTCGTTTTTTGAATAGAGCAGCTGAATAGTGGGATACTTAGCAATACAAGCTATGCCATAACCAGCTGTTAGAGATGATTTTAATGATGGGTAATTGACCCCCCACATCCATTCATTGTCAGAATACAAAAAAGCTAATGGCAATTGGCTGGTGCGGGATTCTTCTCCACGGCCACATTCAACTTTACTGTCGAGGAATTGACTTAACCACTTGGCCGTTTCAGTTCGCAGCTTACCCCCATAGCCTTTTCCCTGAAATGCCTCTAAGACATCTGTCATTCCCTCTGCTATCAGATAACCATATTTTATCCATTGAGAAAAGGTTTGGATAGCGACAGGGCGTTCGCTTGTACGGTCATAGGCAACATAAACACCAAATGGGCTCTCAAGTCGATAGCTTAATTCATCTTGATGGCTCTCAAGTCTGCCTGTTTCTTCAAATACACTAAGCGTTTGTTGAGTTGTATCGTGCTGAGTTAGTTTTTTTATAATGAGAGGGGATTCCTTCTCATCAAAAATAATTTGAGTATAATCGGCTGCTGAAGAGGCATGCAAGATTATTACTAGGCTTGAGATAAATATTTTTTTCCGTCCAAGGTGGCCAAACAGCCTGAAATTACCGAAATTTTGACTTTCCGATTTAGTCAGGTTTTTAATGATGTTCCAACACCGGTAAATGGCCTTACCGAAGGATAAACAGTGAAAATCAAGATGGCGAAAATATGAATGACAGAAACCGACAGCTGCAGCTCGTTTGAGTATAAATATATATTGCATCGAGATCCTCCTACATAGTGTATTTTAAGGATTTGCTTTCGTGACTGGGCATGGCAGTACTAGAAATAATACCTAGTCCTTGTTTTTTAATAAGGGGTGTTAAAATCTGATTAAACCTTCATTTAAAAGCAGGTTTTTTTTATGATCCTTCTTGAAGAAATATTGGCTTAATTGAGTTTTTTTGCAAGCATTTTGATCAACATCAAAATTTAATACTCTCTCTATTACAAACTAGTTCTAGTTGTAAATAAAAATTGAGGAAGGAGGAGGGGGCATTATAGATGGTTCGCTTTTATAAGAGTGCTCGACAGGCCTTCTATCAAGTTATTAACTTCGACCAATTTAGCGTTGATTGTTGCGGCTTGCTTTTTCTTATTGTCCGTTTGAGGATCTGCCAGTGTTATTGCTAAAATTGCCGGCTGCACTGCCTGCACTAAAGTAAGATAATCTTCATAAGTCTTAAGCATCGGTAACAAAATAACAGTATCTACACACTGTAATTCTGCTAAAATTTCAGCCCGCTGCCTTTGAGTGTGAATAGGGGCGCTGCCCTTCCTAAGTTGGATAGCAATATCGCTTTCAAGAGCCACCACCAGTGCGCCCAACTTTGCTGATGCTTTTAAAAAATTTAAGTGACCGTAATGAAGAAGGTCAAAGCATCCTCCAACCAGTATACACCCTGGTAAGGCAATAGAATTATCAAATGGATAAGTGATAATTTTCAGTTGCATTTTTATTAAGATCTCCGTAAGTCTTAATAAGACTATATCATTGTGATGTGATGAGGAGAAGATATGTTAAAATATGCAACTATGGTTGCTATGGTCGCGGTTGCGTGTGCAGAGGCATCAAATATGTCAAATGCAACGTCAGAAGCACCATCAGAACAGGAGAGAAAAGTGTCCGATAAATTAGTAATTACAGATGAAAAAATTGGCGACGGCGCAGAAGCAAAAGCAGGCCAATTGGTAACCGTGCATTACACAGGTCGTTTAACTGATGGAACGAAATTCGATTCATCCGTGGACCGCAATCAACCATTCCGCTTTATGCTTGGCGTTGGTCAAGTTATTAAAGGTTGGGATGAAGGGGTTGTTGGCATGAAAATTGGTGGTCAGCGTAAATTGGTCATCCCTGCAGAAAAGGGATATGGCGCCCGAGGCGCAGGTGCAGCAATTCCGCCTAATGCAACTTTAGAATTTGATGTTGAATTAATTTCAGTTGAAGGCTAAATACCTTTAATATAAATTTCTAGATATTTCAAATTAAAAGACATCACCATTATGGTTGGTGTCTTTTTTATTTAACCTACTATAAGTTAATGTAAAATTATCATTTACACTGTATTATTGTTTTATAATTTCTTAATAAGTGGGAATATTGAGAATGAAATTACTTTCGTGTCTAAGTCTGACGATAAACCTAATAGTTGTAAGCAATGCTGTGGATCACCCTATAAATCCATCGACCTTAGCCCATACAATTCAAGCAGGCGTTTTAAAAAATTTTATATCTACAAACTCTTCTGATTCAAACGAGTCTCTTGCCAAATTACGCGAAGCTGCCATTAGTGGTTTATACAATGAAAGTTCAAAAGATAATTCTATTAATTTTTTGACCAACCTGGCTCTTACTGCCCAAGACAGTGATGCAATCATGGCATTGGCTGATTATTTTTGTGAGGGAGAAGGGACGATTGAGCGAGCTATTCCCCTTTATAATTCTGCCGTTCGCCAGAATAAGACGCGTGCTATGTTTAAACTATCCAAAATATATTTAATGGATAGCTATAAAGATATAAATCTAGCTCATAATCTTCTCTTATTAGGAACAGACCTTAATGATGATGTTTGCCGTTGTGCCTTAGCTCAACATTATTTAGATGGTACATTTAGCCCTTCTAATCCACAGAAGGCTTTAAATCTCTTTTACCAAAGTGCAACCAATAATTTTGATATTGGCATTACTCAATCAGCTGTCTTGCTGAACAGCACCCGTATATTTGCTAAGCCAGACCCCGTCCATGCCTATGAATTAGTCATTAAAAGGGTAGAAATAGATAACCGAGCCAGAATTCTTGCCATCTATTTGCAGAAAAGCTCAGCCGTACAACTTTATACTAATCAACATTACCTTAAATTAGCAGAAGCCTATATGGTGGGAAAAATATTACCCGTTAGAGTTAATAGAGCAAAATACTTTTTAAATTTAGCCTACAAACATCATCAAATTAGCGAAGCTGAGATTACCTATTATAGTAAATTGATTCATTCAGAAAAATCTGGACAATCTTGGCCCAAACCAACTCTCTTAGATAAAATATTAAACACTCTATTTTAACAAAAATTTAACGTACATTTTGTAATCTGGAATTAGAATGGCGATAAATTTTTGCGATCTATAAGGAAAATAGAAATTGCCATACGGGTGAGGGTTAATGTCTCGATATACGATTGCAGATTGTTATGAAGTTTTCTTAGATCAACCTCTCAAGGATTTTGAGAATGAAAGCGTTCGTGCTTATGTCTGCCGAGACAATCGCCAGCCAGAACTTCCGCTTGTGTGCCTTAAAGCTTGCGTATTTCCTCAACCCCGGATGCAACTCCTGGAAAAGTTTCACTCCTTGTCTCGGGCAATGCCAAGTGTTCCCTTTATGAATCTGCAGTATTATGGCAACGATTACTTATCCTCTGCCAAAGATTCCAAATCAATTATCTTAATTTATCAACGCCCAAAAGGGGGGCGGTTGGTTCAAAATCTAGGAGAAAAATTTACGCCCTGGAGTGAAGAGGAAGTCATAGACAAATTAATAAAGCCTGTCTATGAGGTTGTTAATGCCCTCCAATACAAAGGACTCACCCATCAATCAATTTCACCTCTTAATATGTACATTAGTTCTGACGAGAAAATGCAGCGCGTTAAAATTGGTGATTGCTTGGCAGTACCGGCGGGCCTATACCAGCATCCTTTTTTTGAGCCCCTCAACTATGCCATGACGGAGCCTATTGGTAAGGGAGAGGCGACTCCAACGAATGATCTGTTTGCATTGGGAGCTTCAGTTGCTTACATGCTTAATGGTGGTTTTCCCGCACAGATGGACTTATCAAAAATAATGGCTCAACGCTTAGACCACGGAACCTTGGCCCTTTATCTGCCGAGAGGCCTTCAAAACGGTCGTCTCTATGAACTTTTGCGGGGGTTACTGCATGATAATGAAGAACACCGTTGGGCTATTCATGAAGTGGGTCAATGGCTGACCTCAGGCCGCCAAGCATCACCCATGTCTCATCCTCCCAGACGAGCCAGCAGGCCGTTATCTTTTAACGGCAAAGATGATATTTATACTATTAATTCGTTATTCGTTGAAATGTATAATTCACCGATGAATGCCTTGGAGATGATCCATAAAAACGAATTATCCATGTGGTTAAAAAATGGTTTAAGTGATAACCACCGAATTCATCAATTGGATGATTTGAATACCGTTTTGGGTAGTGAAGCATCTGGCGCAGAAAGGCTAATGGGCGTTTTCCAAATATTAATCCCAGGAACACCATTTTTTTGGCAAGGTAAATTTTATACACCAAATGGCTTAGGAATTGCGTTTGCCGATGCAGTTTTCCGCAATGATAATGTGGAATCTCTTTCTTTGCTATTATCATCATCCATTTTACCATATTATTTAAATACTGACTCTCCCGCCGACACTTCAAATAATGATGATTCCCATTCCAGCAACCAGAACAAGGCCATGCTATCTGCAAAATCATTTATAAATTATCCTGGCGTGGGAGGGGGTGTCGAGCGAGCAATGTATTACATGTGCCCGTCTCTTCCTTGTTTAAGTCCAATTATTAGGAACCATAATGTGATATCCATTACGGAATTACTATATGCCTTGGATGATGTTGGCCGACGAAGCAATAAACCAGAGCTCCCCCTTGATAACCACATTATTTCTTATATTTTCAGCAAAGAAAGCGCCTTAAAACAGAGCATTTTACAAAACCTATCCTCACCATCAAAGCATAAAAAAATTCGGGGCGCCTTAAGATTATTCGCAGAATTACAAACAAAAAATCGAATTAAAACCCTTACGGGGTTATGCAAGTGGTTTGGTGATTTATCAGAATCAGTTATTGACGGATTTAAAAATATAAAATACCAAGAGATTTTAAGGAAAAAACTTCAGGCATCTATTGATAGTGGGGACCTTTCTGGTCTTATTAAACTATTAGATAATAAAAAAGCAATAGAGATGGATGCAAATGGATTAAAGGCAGCCACTTCTGAGGTTAGACATATTGAAAAAACTGTCAAAGCCATTATTCACCTATCGGATATGCCTAATCATTATTCAGAACGAATTGGCCAGAATAATGCCATGATGATTGCCGCTGCCTTATCATTTGCCGTTTCAGGAATTTATATTTTTATAAAGGCAACCTTATGAGTACAGACACAGAAAAATCTTCTTTACCAAAAAAACAGATTAGTTTTAAAGGGATGATCTTTTTTCTTATTATCTCTTTAGGGTTAATGATATTTCTTCCAGGTCTAGCCCTGATTTTATTTATTGGGTTATTACCAACTCTAGGAGCGCTAATTTCAGACCCAACAAAAACACGAGCCCAAGCATTTTGTGTTGGGGTGTGTAATATGGCAGGACTCGTTCCCATGATTCATGAGCTATACGGTGATAAATTTAAGCTTCAAGCTGCCTATGGAATTATTCACAATGATGTTAATTTGTTGCTCGTCTTATGTGCCTCAGCGATAGGATGGGGGATTTTTTTTGCCGTGCCAGTGGTAACAATTGCTTTTTACAAAACTCGGGATAGAACCACCTTGATCAAAATGGTTCGACGATATGAGGAATTAAAAGGAATCTGGGGGACTGCGCTTCCCCCCTCGACGACAATTGATCACTTAAAACAAAATAAACAGAAATAAACCAACCGGAAAAACCTCCGGCTTTTATCATTTCTGTTTCAATTTATATTGTTAGGGGAATGACTTGGATCTTTAACATAATCTTTGTAATCAATATTTTCCCATTGGTGAGTTTCCTCGTTCATTTTCGTAACGTACATGGTTTTACCTCGGATACCCCGTAGGTCAATTTGTATATCGGTGGATACATCTTCTAAAAAACCTTTAATAAAAATAAGAAAAGTTTCAATTTTCTTTCTTGCAAATGTATCAAATAACGCATGAATAAAATCGTTAAAGGTTGTTACTTTAGTTCTGTGAACTTTTGGTAACCTGGGCATAGCAATTAATCTGCTCTACTTTGATTAATGCTGCGTGTGGCGGAAAACCATAACGATCCAAGAGAGGAGAATCGGCAGAGCAAGTATTATACCATTAATATCAATATAGCGAGCAAAGCTTTGTTCATAAGTGATCGTAGGAACTGTTAATTCTATTAATTCACCTTCGCGGAAAACTGTGACCTCATGAGTTTCAGATGACTTTAATAACTTATTTAATCGAACTTGATCTGTTCCAATTTTTCCCCATCCACCGTCAAAATAATATCATTAAACTGAATTTTATCTGTAAATAGGGGGATAAGTGGCTGTGCTACCATCAACTTAAATTCTTGGTCTTCAGATCCTACATATCCTTTTAAGGTATCAAGAGGAATATGATGGAATAGGTTTAGGGTGTAAATATTTTGTGATACCATGGGGGTTCCTAAAGATACGGCTGTAATACGTTTACCTGCTTTAAGTTGCTCATACGCATCCGTAACATATGAAATTGGCAAAATTATATTGTGAACATCATCACCGGCAAAAAGGATGCCAATTATTTGGCCATTCTCATTAAAAACGGGAGAGCCACTTGCACCCCCATGAGCCCTCAAAGCGACCGATACAGACATACAACCTCGTGTAAGTGTGCTATCCCAGTAGTAGTAACGGTCATTAACTCTACCAACCTCGACAGTAAAACTACCCGATGAATTTCCCATGAACCCAAGGATGCTATGTTTTTTGACATTAAATTCTTTAGCTATTGGTATTTGAGCTTGAGGATCAATTGTTGCCAATTCCCCCACGTGCAAGAGGGTGAAATCCCCGAATTGACATCCGACCGATGTTTGCCATATTTTCACAGCCGGTGATGTATATTCTTCACCTTTATCTGTTACAACTGTCACAATACCAGCCAAGTTGCCAGGAACAACGTGATAATTATTGGCAATAACTCCGTTTTGCGCATCGAGCAGGAATCCTGTCCCCATATGGGCAAAATTTTGAACTGCACAAGACCCTTGAAAATTAATTTTATAGATATAAGGGATGCTCGGCTCAATATTTTTAATCAACTCATCCGTTGGGGATAACCCCAGGTTACCTTTGCCTAAAATCCGTTGCAAAAGATCCGCTAGATTCTTACTGCCATTTTTTTCATCACTCCCACGAGGATAATCCTGCTGAAACTGAGTTGATTCTTGCAGGAAAATACCATCTCCTTGAGTCTCTTGTAAATCACTGGAATGCCCCCGGCTAAGCGTCATAGCAGAACAAAGTAAAATTACTTTCACCCAACAGTATTGTTGCCGATTAAACATTAATACCCCCCCTTGAAATAAAATAAAGGGCACTATTTTAGGGTAAACCGTTTTATTTAAAGAAGTAAAAACAATATTTTAAGTAAATTTTTTAAGGTGTTGTGGGTTATTTTTTTACAGGCCGAAATGTTGTTGTGAAAACAATATTTGTTCCTGAACAGGAATTGAAATATTTTTGGCCATTATCTTGATAATTGCTGTCGTCTTTAGACGAGAGAGCCAGATCTCCCATAAAACGGCATTCAAAAAATTATTATAAGAGAAAAGGGGGAGCATCAATAAAAATCTTAGGATCTTTCAGAGCATCATTATGCCACGCGAGGTATCAATTTCTTATCCATTGCTTCCTGCCATAACTCACCTTAGTAGCTTGGGGTAGAGAAGCCCCTGTAAGCTTCCTTTTTAAATAGCTACAGGGGGGTATAAGGATACAATATTTATTCAAAAAACCACGGATAAGCTTGTTCAAATAAAGTATTGCGATAACCTTCGGTCTCTATCTTTAGCTCCTTGCAGGGTCTCTGTTACACCTTTCTAGAAGTTTTAATACATTACTATTAAGCTGGTTTAATTTTTGAATATCTTTATGCAACTGACGTGTTTTAATTTTTTCTAGAACTTCATGTCCTCTCCAACAAACAAAGGCTTTAGAACTATCACCAATCCGACCTTGCAGAGATGAAAGATATTTTTTTTGGGAATAATAGAAGAAATAAGAAAGCCGGGTTTATCAATATTGTCTAGAAATTCCTCATAATTCTTAACAGAAGCAACGACGTTGCTACACAATTGGGCTAAGCAAAGATTTTCCCCCAAGCTATCCTCAAAATTACTGTGCTGAGCATGGGTGGCATGCAAAAGATATAAAGCTTCTAACTTTTGCAGTTGATCTTTTAGGTCGGTTATCTGGTCTTTTGCTTCTTGAGAAAGAGAGGTTTGAGAGTTAAGATTAGCGGGAACTTTCACAAAAAATTTTTTAGAAAATTTTGAGCCAGTGCATTACCTTTCTCGGCCGCTTTTTGATACCATTCAACAGCCTTTTCCGCATTTTTTTCAACTCCTTCACCTTTATAATACATCCCTCCTAAATTAGATTGAGCCCCTGCATGACCTTGCTCGGCTGCTTTCTGTAACAACCAAATATCTTTCTTACGGCTGTCTTGACGATCACCATAATGTTCACGGTCTAACGCTAAAAGGGGAGTCGTTGAAATAAAAGTTATACTGACAGGAATAAGTAAATTTTATAATAATATTTTCATACTCGGGCTTTCTATAATTAAAATGTAATGATAACGATTTTTTATATAATTATAAGTAACTAAGATTGGGACCTGGCGAAGGGTCATCAATCAGCAGGTAAACTCTGTCAGAGTGTCTTGAGTTAATTTTTGCAAGCCAAAATGTTGTTGTGAATACACTATTTGTTCCTGAATGGGAATTGAAATATTTTTGGCGATTACCTTGATAATGGCTGCTGCTAATTCAGAGGGCTTGGCTGGCGGAATGATCAGGCCATAGGGGCCCACAATTTTGCTACAATCACCTACATCGGTTGTTATACAAGGAATACCATGCGCCATGGCTTCTACTAATGTATTGCTGTATCCTTCGCCAATTGATGTTAAACAGTAAACATCAAAGGCACTGTAGCAAGGATTGCCGTCTTCAAAGTACCATGTGACATTAACATTCTTACTTTTAGCATAGTCTTTTAACATCTGCGTATAAGCTGGATCGCCATGCCCCCAACATATAAAATTACATCTAAATGATTCTTTTATAAGCAAAGCTGCTGCATCGATAAAAGTCTTATGATCCTTCATCGGATCATAACGCCCAACGTGACCAATTAGGATATCCTTATCAGAAAGGCCGAGCTTTGCGCGAAATTGCTGACGAGCATTGAGGGAAAATTTATTCGTTTCAAAATCTAATCCATTTGTTACAACTGCAATTTTATTGGCAACAAAAGGTGCATTTTTTAGCAGAAGATCCTTACCGGCATGAGAATTAGCGATAATCTTGACATTAAGGCGAAATAACTGACGTTCTAGCCAATTTAACAATAAATCCATCCGCGTATAGTGCGATAAATCCATAAAGGATGTTCTAACACCACAAATAATTTTAACATCGCTAAACAACGACGTTATAGCCGCGATAATATTCTGCACTGTTAGGAAGCTATAAACAATATCCGGTTGTTCTGTTTTTAAGAACTTTATGTAGGATCGAACAAAACCAATAATATCCCAACGGGACTTTTTCTTAAGGTCAATAACAGTTAAGCTCGTGGTCTCATACCACAAGGAAGAAGGTGGGTATAAACTCAGAATAGTAACTTTATGACCAGCTTTTTGTAAACCATGGGCCAGATAAATTATTTGCCGTTCTGCACCCCCCCGGTTTAATGAACGGCAAAATAAAACAATCTGCAGGGGATTAGCGACCAATATGCTTAAGCCCTCGGGATTTTGCTAACGTGACCTGAAAATGACGAGCTTGCGCTCTCTTTCTCTTTTTCTCAGTCATGGCATCATAACAATTAGGACAAGTAATGCCTTCCTCATATTTAGCAGATAGCTTATCGTCTGGAGAAACAGGTAACCTACAAGAACGACAATATTCATGTTCGCCTAACTGCAAGCCATGTTTCACACCAACGCGCTCGTCGAAGACAAAACATTCACCATTCCATAGCGAAGACTCTTCTTTCACATCTTCCAGATACTTCAAAATACCACCCTTTAGATGGTAAACCTCTTCAAATCCCTGTTCTAACATATAAGAACTAGCCTTTTCACAGCGAATTCCTCCCGTACAGAACATAGCCACCTTCTTGTGACGTGTCACATCGCAATTTTCTTGAACAAATTTTGGGAATTGAGTAAAAGTATCAGTTTTCGGGTTAATTGCACCCTCAAAAGACCCCATACGACATTCATAATCATTTCGGGTATCAATGACGATAACCTCAGGGTCCTGAATCAAGTCATTCCAGTCTTTTGCATTAACATAGGTCCCAACCTTTTTAGTGGGACTAATACCAGGAACACCTAATGTAACAATTTCCTTTTTTAAACGAACTTTCATGCGATGAAAGGGCATGGTCTTCGCAAAGGATTCTTTATATTCTAAGTTATTAAGAAGTGGGTTAGAACGAATAAAGCCGACTACAGCATCAATTCCTTCCCCGATTCCTGCAATAGTCCCGTTAATCCCTTCTTCAGCTAGAAGTAACGTTCCCTTGACACCATGAGTATCACACAATTGTTGTAAAGGTGCTTGAATAGCCTTATAGCAATCAGATAAAGGTGCAAATTGATAGAGAGCGGCAACTTTAAACATTAGTTTCTCTTTGTTTTATATAATTTTCTTATACATAATTTAATCAATCAGTGTTTTGTTTGCAATCCTCAATATTAGATCTTGTGCAAAACCTCGAATTTTGTTTTTTTAAACAATGTAGAAAAAGAGAGCTTATACAAAACCAGTATCAATTTAATAAAAAGAGATGTTAAATTAAAAATATTGGTAAATTCTTGCTTCGAATTGGTGTTAAATCAATTATAAAGGAACGACAGTTATTGGTAAATTTTATTAAGCCAGTTAGCTTGCGTATCCACAAACAAATCAGGGATTGTCTTACCAATTTTAGATAAAAGGGTCGTTAGCCAATCCTCATCATCTTTATGAAAATTACCTAAAACATACCCATTTACTGCATCCTTAAACCCCGGATGACCAATACCTAACCGGATACGCCAATAACTTTGTCCTATATATTGATCTAAACTTTTCAATCCATTATGGCCGCCAGCCCCGCCGCCTAATTTGAGTTTGACGTGGCCAGGTTGAAGATCAAGATCATCGTGGAACACATAAATATTATCAAGGGGAATTTTGTAAAATTTAGATGCTTCGGCAACGGATCTGCCCGACAAATTCATATACGTTTGTGGCTTTAAAAGAATAACCTTGTGCTGACCGAGACGGCCCTCACTTACTTGAGCAGAAAATTTAGATTTAAAGGAAGGAAAATTTTGTATATCAGCAATGACATCCAGAGCCATAAAACCGATATTGTGGCGATTTAGGGAATACTGAGTTCCAGGATTCCCTAAGCCAACTATTAAATAGGTTGTGGAGTCCACAGCCATATTTACTCTGCTGTTTCGGCCTCAGCTTTAGCACCGCCACCAGGAGCAACGATAGAAACAAGTGTATTATCGCGTTCTGGATGAGCCGCAACAACACCCTTAGGCAATTGAATATCTGTCAAGTGAATTGCATGTCCGGCCTCAACACCAGCAAGGTCAACAACAATTTCAGATGGGATAGAATCTGCTGGGCAGATAACTTCTAAGGTGTGATGGACAACGTTAACGATACCACCCTTTTTAACACCAGGCGCTTTATCATCATTGATGATGTGAACCGGAATGTTAACGTGAATCTTTGAATCTTTCGCAACACGCATAAAATCGATATGTAACGGTGCATCTGTTACGGGATGTAACTGAATGTCTTTAGCCAAAACGTGTTGTGTCTTGCCATCAATAGAAAGAGCGAACAAACGGCTAAAGAAGCCGGGTGTATAAAGCTCTTTAGAGATTGAACGTGGGTCAATAGAAATAAATTGATTTTCTTTGTTTTGGCCGTAAACAACGCCCGGCACAACGCCTTCACGGCGAATTGCGCGGGCACCACCTGTACCGGTTGCTTGGCGTGTTTGAGCTTCGATAGTTACAACTGAACTCATTAAATAGTCTCCATATGGAATAAACAATAACCTTGCCCGATTTATACTATCTTTTTGCGTTAATTGCAATTGATATTGTTTCAGACAAGGCGAATCTGTGACACTTTTAGCCACGATACACCAATCTCTATGGTGGCTGCAAATAAAATATACATCTCACTCTATAAAAAAATTGTTGTTGTGTGGGGGATATGACATACTAAAAAAGGTATATATTATATGTAGGTTAATATGGCTCTGTGGACATCCAAAGAAATAGAAGAAATTTTTAATTGCCGTGTTCCGGCAGATTTTAAGGTTACCGGCATCTCGATTGATACAAGAACACTACAGCCCGGCGATCTATTTTTTGCCTTAAAAACACCACAATCTGATGGTCACCATTACGTCCTTGACGCCGCTCAAAAGGGTGCCGCTGCTGTCATCGTTTCCAACCAAACAGTGGGGTGCAGTTGTCCACAAATTATGGTCGATAGTCCATTTAAAGCCCTGCAAGAATTAGGGCGCTATGGCCGTATAAGATCCAAGGCCAAAATCATTGCAATTACCGGTAGTGTCGGAAAAACCACCACGAAGGAAGTTTTGCGTCATGTCCTCGAGGGGTATGGCACAGTTTCTGCCTCAGTTGCTAGCTATAACAATCACTGGGGCGTTCCTTTGAGCCTGGCACGCCTTCAAAAAGATGCTAAGTTTGGCATTTTTGAGGTTGGCATGAATAACCCAGGTGAAACCACTCCCTTATCAGAAATGATCACCCCTCATCTCGCGATCATTACAGCTATTGCCCCCGCTCATATTGGGCAAATGGGGACTCTTGATAATATCGCTAAAGAAAAGGCTTGTATATTTGAGGGACTCCTTCCCAACGGTATTGCAATTTTGCCAGCTGATTCAGATTTTTCTGCCTTTTTAAAAACAAAAGCTTTACAACACCATCCTGATCAACTTCTCACCTTTGGGGAATCTGTTGCTGCCGATGTTAAATTGGTTGATTATAACTCGGATGAATCAGAAGCAAGGGTTACATTTGCCATAGGGGCAAGAGAACGCCAAACGTTTACTTACTCTCTCATTGGTCGCCATTTAACGAATGCAGCGTTGATTGCTATTGCTGCAGCCAAAACCTTGAAACTAGATTTAAAAACAGTAATTAAACGTCTTGAAACAATGAAACCTGTTAGTGGTCGAGGTAAGCTCCATTCAATTACCCTGAAGGGCCAGCCGATAAAGTTAATGGATGACTCTTATAATGCAAATTTACTGTCGACCCTTGCGGCTGTTGATACATTAGCAAACCTTAAAATTATAAATCAGGGAAAACGGATTGCAATTTTAGGCGAAATGCTTGAGTTGGGCAGTTATGCTATTGATCACCATCAACAAGTTGCCAAAGCATGCATCGAAAAAGGTATTGATCGAATCTATTTTTGTGGCGGAGCAGCTATGAAGCAGGCCTTTGAGCTATTGCCTGACATCCATAAGGGAAGATTTGTATCAAGCGCTCAGGAGTTAATTGATCCCATCCTCAATGAAATTCAGGCCCATGATATCGTTTTAGTCAAAGGGTCAAAGGGAAGCCGAGTCAGCCTTGTGGCAGAGGCTTTAATCACAGCAAGCAAACAAGAGGAATAAAGAATGCTTTTTCATTTACTGCCGGGGTTATCGAATCAGATAGGTTTTTTAAATGTCTTTAAATACCTGACATTTCGAACCGGTGGTGCCATTCTAACATCCCTCCTTATCAGCTTTATTTTCGGATCTTCCTTTATTAATTGGCTAAAATCTATACAAAAAAACGGTCAACCCATTCGGGAAAATGGGCCTGAAGGCCATTTACTCACTAAAAAAGGAACCCCTACTATGGGGGGAGTTTTAGTTCTGATATCCTTGACCATCAGTACATTATTATGGGGCAATCTTACGAATGTTTATCTGTGGACCGTCCTCTTCATTACGCTTGGATTTGGGCTTATTGGGGCATATGATGACTATTTAAAATTAACTAAACAAAGTTCAAACGGATTATCTGGAAAACACAAGCTCATTCTCCAAGGGCTTATGACTTTAATCGCAACATATTTTATTGTTAATCAAGGAAAATCTGGTTTTTCCACAAGCGTTGCCTTTCCCTTTATTAAGGACTATCTCTTGGATTTAGGAGTATTTTTCTACGTTTTCAGTTTCTTTGTCATTGTAGGGGCTTCAAACGCTGTCAACTTAACGGATGGTTTAGATGGATTAGCCATTGTGCCCATCGTCTTAGCTTGCTCCTGCTTTGCTTTAATTTCGTATTTAGTTGGTAACTCAGTATTCGCCAATTATCTACAAATTCAGCACGTTCCCGATGTCGGTGAGCTGTCAGTATTTTGCGGGGCTATGATTGGGGCTGGTCTTGGATTCTTATGGTACAATGCTCCGCCGGCTAAGGTTTTTATGGGCGACACAGGGTCTCTTGCTGCCGGCGGTGCATTAGGGGTTACATCTGTCATTACTAAGCACGAAATTGTCTTAGCTATTATTGGTGGATTATTCGTTCTGGAAGCCATTTCTGTTATCCTGCAGGTTGGGTATTACAAATTAACCAAACGACGGATTTTTTTAATGGCGCCTATCCATCATCATTTTGAAAAAAAGGGATGGGCGGAAGCAACCATTGTGATTCGCTTTTGGATTATAGCTATGATCCTAGCGCTTATCGGTCTATCCACCTTAAAATTACGATAATTTAGCCTGGTAACCAACTATTAACATATTTCTCCTAAACTAGAATTAGGAAGAATATTGTTAAGAGGTGGGTGATGATACAGGCAGTTATGCTATTAGCACTAGCAAGCAGTTCTGGATTCGCATCTGAAGAAAGCGCCCTGATTTCATTTGAGGGTAGCGAGAGAGGATCTGACAGCCTTGTCGGTGAATTTTCTATCAGTCCGAAGATTAAAGATGATCTTGTTGTTTCAAATAGCGGGGAAAGTTTAACGGCTCATTCAGGAATTGTTATGACAGAAAGTGGGCAGGGTGGTGCTGATGCGGCTGACTCTGATTCTGGTAATGAGGATTTTAATAACGACATTTATGATAAAAAGAAGAATACAAAGAAACGTAAAACAGAGGGTGATGAGCTTGATCCGTATCAATGGTGGACCCAAGCGAATGCTCATCAGCAGGTTCATTTTATGTCAACGTTTAATCCTTCTTAATTTATAATTATAATTCGTGTACACTCAAGAAAACTAATTCAGAAAGAGTGTTCACGTGTTGCCTCAAAAAATCAGTGATTCCCTTACCTTTGATAATTTAAACTCGCCTCAACGTCGCGCTATCGAAACCACTGAGGGGCCTGTGCTTGTCCTTGCAGGGGCTGGAACAGGGAAAACTCGAGTTCTCACAACACGACTGGCTTATATTATAGAAAAAGGCTTGGCCTTTCCCAATCATATTCTATCTGTAACCTTTACGAATAAAGCGGCAGCGGAAATGCGTGAGCGCGTAGCCACTTTGGTAGGACGAGCAACCGAAGGTTTTTGGCTCGGAACATTTCACTCTTTAGCCGTTCGCATTCTCCGCCGTCATGCAGAAGTAGTAGGACTGACGAGTGACTTTACGATTTTAGATTCCGATGACCAACAACGGTTATTAAAACAAATCATTCAAGCTCAAGGCATTGATGATAAGAAGAACCCACCCAAAATGGTAGCAGCCGTTATCAATCGTTGGAAAGACCGTGGATTGTTACCCAATAAAGTCAGCCCCTCCGAAGGACGCGGCAGCCAAATGCTGCTTGCAATTTACCAGGAATACCAAGAACGCCTACGTATTCTAAATGCAGCAGACTTTGGCGATTTGTTGTTGCACAATTTAACTATTTTTCAAACGCAGCCGGCAATTTTGCAATCTTATCAATCCCAATTCAGATATATTTTGGTGGATGAGTATCAAGATACGAACATTGCCCAATATTTATGGCTTCGGCTTTTAGCAATGGGGCATGGCAATATCTGTTGCGTCGGAGATGACGATCAGTCAATCTATGCTTGGCGCGGGGCTGAAGTTGGCAATATTCTCAGATTTGAAGAGGATTTTGCAGGAGCAATGGTAATTCGACTTGAGCAAAATTATCGCTCTACCCCTCATATCTTGGGGGCAGCAGCTGGCTTAATTAGCAATAATTCGGGTCGTTTTGATAAGACACTTTGGACAGATGTGGATCAAGGTGAAAAAGTTACTGTACGGGGAACCTATGACAGTATCCAGGAAGCCCGCTTTATTGGTGATGAAATTGAAGACCGTCAGCGGCATGGCCAAGCTTTGTCACAAATGGCTATTTTGGTACGAGCAGGCTATCAGACCCGCGAATTTGAAGATAGATTACTCGTTTTAGGAGTCCCTTATCGTGTTATCGGTGGGCAAAAGTTCTATGAACGTATGGAAATTCGTGATGCCTTAGCCTACTTGCGCATTATTGTGCAACCCCAGGACGGACTGGCTTTTGAGCGTATCATTAACACGCCACGCCGTGGCGTCGGAGCAAGTTCTCTGCAGATTATTCATACGGAATCTCGGGCTGCTGGGTTACCTTTGCTCGAAGCAACCAAGAGGCTTTTAGAAGAAGGAATGATCAAAGGGAGCGCTAAAAATGCATTGCATCAATTTATTAAACAGCTAGAAATCTGGCGCGATCGTTTGCCTGATATGGGGCCGGGCGAGTTTGCTAAAATGATTCTGGATGAATCAGGCTATACGGAAATGTGGCGCCAAGATAAGTCCGCGGATTCTCCTGGACGTTTGGAAAACTTGAAGGAACTGATTAATGCTATTAAGGAATTTGACACCATTCAGGCTTTTCTTGAACACGTCAGCCTTGTGATGGATACAACCTCAACAGTGAACAACGATATGGTCAATTTAATGACTCTTCATGCCGCAAAAGGTTTAGAATTTGAGACTGTTTTTCTTCCTGGGTGGGAAGAATCTATATTCCCTAACGCACGGGCACTGGATGAAAATGGTCTTGAAGGATTAGAAGAAGAGCGCCGATTGGCTTATGTGGGAATCACTCGAGCGCGTCAACAAGCCATTATAACGTATGCCCACAATCGCAAAACCTTCCAAGGATGGCAGTATTCAACGCCCTCTCGATTTATTGGGGAACTTCCCAAGGAACATGTCCATCTTATCCAAGCCAGTGGTTCCGAAGCTTTACATGGAACAAGGACCTTATCGGGTCAGCACCCTAACAAAAGTTCTTACTCAAAAATGGATATTTTTGAGGCTGAGTTTTCTGTCGAACCCACCCATACTTTTAAAAAGGGTGGGCGCGTCTTTCACTTAAAATTTGGTTATGGTTTCGTTCATGATATAGATATGGATAATATTAAAGTTGAATTTGAAACATCAGGAATCAAAACTGTAGTCGCCGACTATTTAGAGCATGCCTAAAATGACTCCTCACCTTTTCATCATAATTTTAAAATGTACAGCCCCTTTTGATCGCACAGAACAAAGCATTGTTCCTCATCGGGAATACTTAGATTTATATTATAAATCAGGCCATTTTCTGGCCTCAGGTCCGCTTGTCCCCCGTACAGGCGGTGTTATCATTGCTAAAGCAAAGGATAAGTAAGAATTAGATAACATTATGCAGCAAGACCCCTTCAGTCTTGAACAAATTGCGGAATATGAAATTATGGAATTTAATGTTGTTAAATAAGCTAGCCTTTTAAAGGACTTCTTTGGATAAAAAAGGGTAACTATTTGTGGTTGTCTCCCTAAAAAAATTGCACTTCCTTTACGGTAATAATAATTGAATTCGCTTTCCTGTAAAGAGTATAAAACAAAGGCACAGCCTGTTCCTTACTGTGATTTTAAAAAATTTTATATCTAAATTTATTAATCCCGTTGTCAGGCACCCCATGAGCAGGATATGCTGTAGGCAATAAATATTATAATTTATAAGAGGAAAATATGACTATAACCATCGGCAGCCACATCCCAAGTGCAGAATTAAAAGCCCTTGTTAATGGAGAGATCAAAGAAATAGGTGTTCAGAGCCTATTAGAACATAAAAAATCCGTGATTTTTGCAGTTCCAGGCGCCTTCACAGCAACCTGTTCGAATGATCATCTTCCCAGCTATGTTAATCAACTGGCGGCTTTAAAAGCCAAGGGTATTGATCAAGTGATTTGCTTGGCTGTCAATGATATTGCAGTTCTAAAGGCTTGGGCAGAGCAGCATCACGCCACAGCCATCATATTCTTAGCAGATGGAAGTGCTGCTCTTACAAAACGCATGGGATTAGATATTGACTTATCCGATTATGGCATGGGCATCCGATCTAAGCGGTATGTCATGGTTGTTAACAATGGTATCATTAAAAAACTTGACATTGAAGAGTCTCCCGGAGTTTGCAGCATTTCCAGTGCCACGACTCTTATTGATGCTTTATAGCCAATTATTCATTCTCTTAATGGTAAAATTGCTTGGAAAGGGAAGAAGAGATTCTTTCATTTCCAATTTTACGGATGAAAGTTATGTTTGAAATTCTTCCAGTTTTAGCGCTGACTTTGTAGCCACCTAATAATGGTCTCGATTTGATCCTCCGCCATAAGGGCAGGGGCATGGGCCACTTCTTGAAACTCCGCATATTTTACATCTTCCCGTTCCAACATTTTATTAACGGTGTCCTTACTTAGGACCTCAGATTCAGCACCCCGAATTACAAGGATGGGTGCAGCAATTGTTTCCCAAACATACCAAAGATCCGTTTCTTTCACATCAAAGCAATCAACAATTTTGGGGTCATAGCTTAGAACTAGTTCGTTGTTTTCGTTTTCAATAAAGCTATAATCGGTCATGTGATTCAATTGATCCTGGCTCATACGGCCAAAGGGTAACAGCAATTGCCTTAAAAAATTCTGGGCTGTTTCTCTGGTTTTAAAGGTTGGCATTAAACCGAGATATTGTTTTATGCGTGCCAACGGAGGGGCAGGAATAAAAGGACCAATGTCATTCAAGATAAGGTTGCGAATGGGAGTATTTTCAAAGCTTGCCAAACCCATGCCAATAATGCCGCCCATGGAAGTGCCAATCCAGTCCACGCGATCTACATTGAGCCTGGCAATTAATTCAACTAACTCATTCATGTGTTTATAAATATTATAATCACTTAGATTACGGTGCCAATCACTTTTTCCTCGGCCAGGCATATCCGGGCAGATGACGCGATAGCCAATCCCCACCAAAGCCTTGGCTAAATAATCAAAATCTCGACCATTGCGTGAAAACCCATGTACACAAATGGCAACCTTATCAGAGATTGGATTTCCCCATTCTGTATAGTGTATATTATGGAATCCGGTACTGGATAAACATTGTAGGGTTCGGGCTTGGGGAATTAAATCGGTCATGGATAAATCTGCTTTTTTGTAACAATTTGTCAATTAAACTCATATTATAATTCTAGGATATAGAATTAAATTTGGCCACCCTGAATGAATATTAACAATATTAAACTCGCCGCCCAAAAAATGCAGGACGTTCTTTTTCGCACTCCAATTGTTCCAGCACCTTGGCTAAGCAAGAAAATTAGAGGGACTGTCTATCTAAAGCTTGAAAATCTTCAATATACGTCTTCCTTCAAGCCACGGGGTGCTTTGATTAAAATGCTTAATCTGACGCCTGAACAAAAGGATAAAGGCATTGTCGCTATGTCTGCGGGTAATCATGCTCAAGGCGTGGCATTTCATGCTCAACGAATGGGAATTCCAGCAACAATCATTATGCCCGAATCCACACCTATTGCCAAAGTTGAAAGAACACGAAATTTAGGTGCTATCGTCGTTCTCTCAGGATCCAATTTGGCCGAGTCAGAACTGACGGCCCTTGAATTTGTAGAAAAAGGCCTGACTCTTATTCATCCTTATGACGATGAAGACATTATCACCGGGCAGGGCACGGTTGCACTGGAAATGCTAGAAGATCGCCCTGATATCGATACATTAATTATTCCCGTAGGGGGTGGGGGGTTAGCCTCAGGCTGTTCTATTGCCGCTAAGGCCTTAAATCCCAATATAAAAATTTACGGCGTACAATCCACAGCTTGTCCCGCCATGATCCATACCCTTTATCCCGAACGGTGGTTCATGCCGCCTGATTCCAGTAGCCTGCCCTTAGCGGAAGGGATTGCAGTCAAAAACCCCGGCATGATTACTCGTGAGATATTAAAGACTCATTTGACCGATATTTTAGCCGTAGAGGATACGGAAATTGAGGATGCCGTCGATGCACTTGCCATGGGTGCCAAGGTTGTGGCAGAGGGGGCAGGGGCGGCGGCTGTTGCGGCTTTGATCAAGAATCCCGATTTATTTTACGGCAAAACAGTTGGAATTATTGTCTGCGGCGGCAATATTGATTCTCGAGTTTTTTCATCGCTTATTATGCATAGCTTGGTCCGGCAAGAAAAATTTATTCGCATCAAAATTAAAATTCCTGATACCGCCGGCACTCTCGCTAAGGTTACCGGAATTATCGGCCATCTAGGCGGTAATATTTTTGAGCTGATCCATCAGCGGCATTTTACAAACTATTCCTCTAAGATGACAGTGTTGGAAGTCACGATCGAAACTCGAGGCCGAGACCATTCTCAGCAAATTATTCAAGAGTTAATAAATGAAGGTTTCCCCACTTCTTTCTACAGAACTTAGAATCTTTATTGCTAAAAAAAATAGAAAAGATATGATGGTAACTAGAAATAACTCTAGACAATAATTTTTGGAGAAAAAAAATGAAGAACATTTTTCTATCAATTCTTTCATTATTTGCTCTTTTGTCGGCGGCTGTTGCGTGCCCAGATCATGATCAAAAACCAACGCCTCCAGCAGAATCCACACAAGATCAAGATCTTACAGAATCAGACTAAGTCGGCAGAGGGCAGAAAACGCTGACCCCACCCAGAGTTTTTTTTATAAGTTTTTGTTTTATGCTTGCTCTTTTAACTAAAATAAGATAGAAAATTGGTAAGGTATTTTTTGTGCGAATAAATTTGAGGTCTATTTAAAATGGCAGTTCCAAAGAAAAAAACATCCCAATCACGTCGTAACATGCGTCGTTCACATCATGCTCTTACGCCTGTGAATGTTAACGAATGCTCTAGTTGCGGGTCCCGTAAACTTCCCCATCACATTTGCCCATCCTGTGGACACTATAATGGTCGTCAAGTCATCAGCCAAGCAGCCGCTGTCGAAGACAATCAATCAGCTGAATAATTCCTGTCTCACGGGAGTGATCGATGACAACTAGACTTTCCCTGGATGTTATGGGGGGCGATAACGCCCCTCTAATAGTTATTGAAGGTGCGGCGCAAATTCTTGCCTCAGCACCGGACATAGAATTCCTTCTGTTTGGCGACAAGTCTATCATTCTTGATCATCTCCGGAATTTTCCTCTTCTTGAAAAAAGATCTCACATTCATCATTGTTCAGAAGTTGTGACGAATGACACGAAGCCTGTCAATGCCATCAGAGGTTTAAAAGATTCAAGCATGCGTAAAGCCATTGAGGCTGTGGCTAATGGCCAAGCTGATGCTGTTGTTTCGGCAGGCAATACTGGTGCTTATATGGCTTTGTCTAAGATTATATTGCGGACTCTTGAAGGTATTGACCGTCCTGCAATTTCAGCCTTACTTCCCACCATTAATGGATTGTGCATTGCCTTAGATATGGGTGCAAACCTTGAGTGTACCACAGAGAACCTGGTTCAGTTTGCCATCATGGGAGAAGTCATGGCGCAGCGCGTGCTCGACATAAAACATCCCAAAATTGGTCTATTAAATGTCGGTACAGAAGAAGTTAAAGGCCATGCAATTGTCCAGCAAGCCTCTATGTTATTAAAAGAAGTCCCAAGCATGAATTATATTGGTTTTATTGAAGGGGATGACGTTAATCACGGCATTGCCGATGTTATTGTAACCGATGGATTCACGGGCAATGTCGCTTTAAAAACCTTGGAGGGAGCAGCTCATTTTATCTTTGGGATAATCAAAGAGACAATGCGTTCATCACTCCTTGGCAAATTAAGTTACCTTGTGGGCCGATCTACATTCAAGGATATTAAGTCTCGTCTAGATCCTCGTAAATACAATGGTGCGGTATTTTTAGGTTTACGGGGAATTGCTGTTAAAAGTCACGGTGGGGCTGATGCTATTGCATTTGCCAACGCTATCAATGTCGCTTTCAATCTTGCCAAAGAGTCGCATAGCTTAAACTTTGGTGAAGAAATTGAAGCAAAAATCAAAGAAATATAGGATACTCAATGTCTCCCCATTCAATTATTGTCAGTACAGGTGGTTATCTACCTGAACGTGTGGTAACAAATGCAGATTTGGCACAGCAAATCTCAACCACAGATGAATGGATTACAACAAGAGTAGGCATCAAAGAACGGCGGTTTGTTGTTGAGGGTGAGATGACCTCTGATTTAGGGGCAAAGGCCTGCAAGGATGCCTTAAAAACAGCCAACATGGCTGCTGATGAAATTGACCTTATTGTCGTGGCCACTACAACAGCCGACCACACATTTCCTTCAACAGCAACTATTATTCAACATAAAATCGGGGCGACCAAAGCTTTTGCCTTTGATGTTCAGGCAGTTTGTAGTGGTTTTCTGTATGCATTGTCTGTCGCTGACAGCATGATTAAATCAGGCCAAGTAAAAACAGCCCTGGTGGTGGGTGCAGAAACCATGTCCCGTCTTGTTGATCCTCAAGATCGCAGTACGGCTGTTATTTTTGGTGACGGGGCAGGGGCAGTAATTTTAACAGCTGCTACTGAACAAGACGGGCGAGGCATCTTATCCACCCATTTATTCTCTGATGGTAGTTATAAGGACCTATTGTATGTTAAAGGTGGACCTGGCTCCGGCGAGTTTGGCTATATGTACATGGCTGGTCGTGAGATTTTTAAGCTTGCCGTTGAAAAACTGGGCGCCGCTATTCAGGAAGCATTAACCCATAATAACTTATCCAAGGAAGATATTGATTGGTTTGTACCGCATCAAGCGAACTATCGGATTATATCGTCCCTAGCAGACCATTTAAAGCTTCCTTCTGAAAAGGTTGTCATCACAATAGATACTCACGGCAATACATCGGCTGCTTCAATTCCACTGGCTTTGCACACAGCTGTAACAGATGGGCGCATCAAAAAGGGCGACCTTTTAGTATTCGAAGCAATGGGTGGGGGATTAACCTGGGGATCAGCTTTAGTCCGCTGGTAATCCATACCCCGTCTCATCCCACCCCCATCCTGAAAAGACATAAAAATTTGCATAAAATTTTTTATATCTCTTTGTCATTGTGATACCATTAGAAATATCAATTATTTATACTGTGGTATTTTGGGGTGAAAAAACGGATTGACTCCTTTATTAATCTAGAAGTTCTATCAGGAATTCTATTATTCATTAGCATGGTTTTAGCCTTATGGGTAAGCAACACTGATCTCTATGATGAGTATCAAGCGCTTGCAAAACTCCCAATCGGGCTGTCGATTGGAAAGTTTACATTATCTAAATCTTTACTGAAATGGGTTAATGATGGCTTAATGGCCTTATTTTTTCTTATTTTAACGTTAGAAGCAAAATATCATTGCACAGAAGGGGACTATAGCTCTCTTAAATCCTTAAGATTACCTCTCATTTGCGCTATTGGTGGTGTTATCGTTCCTATTGCTATTTATTTGCTAATCGCAACGCCAAATGAAAATTTTATGAGGGGGTGGGCTGTCCCCATTGCAACGGATACAGCTTTTATTTTAGCAATATTGGCCATCTTTATTCCGAATGTTGCTGCCTCAGTTCGCTTATTTGTGGTGGCCTTTTCAATTATAGATGATGTTATAGCCGTTTTAATTTTAGCATTGTTTTATACACCCTTCATCCAATTAGTTCCCTTACTCATTTCAATTATTTGCGTACTTGCTCTCGCTGTCCTAAATAAGAGTAATTTTGCCAAACTTTGGCCTTACAGTATGATAGGTATAATTTTATGGGTAGGGTTAACAGAAACGGGCATTCATGGCACCCTTGCAGGCGTTATTTTGGGAAGCTTTATTCCTGTACGCACACACCCTGAAGCCGAGGAATCTCAATCACCTTTAAAACGTCTAGAGCACCATTTACACCCTTTCGTAGCTCTCACTGTTTTGCCGCTCTTTGCGTTTCTCAATAGTGAAATTGCTTTTCATGAAATTTCTCTGGGTGATTTTTTTGCGCCCATTACGACAGGGATTTTGTTTGGATTATTTATTGGTAAGCAACTTGGTGTGATGACGTTTGCTTATATTGGAGCAAAACTTAATCTATGCAAACTGCCTTTTAATATCAGCTGGAAAATGTTTTATGGAATTTCAGTGCTTACAGGTATCGGCTTTACTTTTAGTTTGTTCATCGGCGTCTTATCTTTTGAGGATAATACCCATATTAATCAAATGAAATTAGGCGTGATGCTTGGATCTTTTCTCTCCGCCATCGTGGGTATTATTATTTTGAAATACGCCCGGTCCAATCCAGCGGCTTAATCATCTATGGTTTAATCCCCCCTTAAGGGCCAAATTCTAAACGTTTTGCAACAATTTCTTGAGGTTTTTGCCCCCTCGGATCTTTTAGAGTATTGGTATAAGTTTCTATTTCAGCCACTAACCGAGCGCGATCTTGTTTTTCAAGGCATGGAATAAGGGCTGCGGCAAGATTTTCAGGGGTGCACCGATCTTGAAGAAACTCTAAAATCACTTCTCTATCTGCCATAATATTCAAAACGGTTGCATATTTGACTTTCACAAATTGTCGGACAAGGAAGCAGGTGAGGGCAGAGGTTTTATAACCGATCACGCAGGGAACTTTGTTTAAGGCAAGCTCCATTGCCACCGTGCCGCTTGCCGCAAGTGCAGCCTGAGCTTCCTGAAAACAGGCAAATCGGTCTTGAGTGTCTGTCATGACCGTAACGTTGAGATCATGATGGCTGCTAATTTTTTCAATTTTACTTGCAAGGTGGGGCAAAGTTGGAACGACTAGCTGTAAATTTGGATGGGTTTCTTTGAGAATTTGGCATGTTTTTAAGAATACCTCATAAAGTTTATCAATTTCTTGGATCCTACTGCCGGGCAATAGCATAAAAATAGGCGCAGCAGATAAATTATAGCGTTCTCTGAGCGTTGGGTCTTTTTGATATACTCGAAAGGCGGCTGGATGACCAACAAATTCTGCATGAATTCCGTGAGATTGGAAATAGGGTGGCTCAAAAGGGAAAATACAATACACCTCATTATAGAGTTGTGCTAAAGTTTGAGCGCGCTTTTCTTTCCAGGCCCACACCGCGGGTGGAACATAATGACATAGCCGACCTTTATAGCCCATTTTTCTTAACCGAGTTGCAAGCCGACTGTGAAAACTATAAGCATCAACGGTTAGAATAACATCGGGTTGTTCTTTAATAATAAAGTCTGCGGTTTCACGAATTCTCTTTAAGATAGTGAATAAGCGCGGAATGATCTCTAGAAAGCCCATAACGCTAAGCTCTTCCATGGGGAACAAGCTTTCCAGCTCCCGTTTCTGCATTTCTATACCACCAATGCCAATATAAGTGATTCCTTGTGGTAAATAATCCATAACCTCAGCAGCAATAATGTCGCCAGATGGTTCTGCTGCAGAAATAAAAACTTTCATGGAATAAGCCTGTTTTCTTCAAATCTTTTTAGACAGCATACCTGGTATTCCGGTCAATAAAAAGGGCGGTAATGCATACATTATAAATTTTTCTCTTTCATCTTTGTGTTATTTCCTTGATAATTGACAAAAAATAACTAAGTATATGATAACGCTGAGGTGTATGTATGCCATGAGCAGCGTTTAATTTTAATGAGTTTACTGTATGAGTTTTTCTGAAATCGGGCTGACGCAAGAATTAGCCGACACTGTTGCTAAACTAGGATACGACGTACCAACACCTATTCAAAGTCAAGCTATTCCCCTGGCTCTTCAAGGAAAAGATATTTTGGCCTGTGCCCAAACTGGAACAGGGAAGACTGCAGCTTTTCTCTTGCCCACAATTGAAACCCTTAAGCATTCAAGAGCACGGCATCGTATGCCTTCGGCTGTAATTTTGATTCCCACTCGGGAACTTGCAACCCAAGTTTATGATAATTTTGTTAGCTATAGTGCCGGAACTGGTTTAAAAGCGATCTCCATTGTTGGGGGTGAGATTATTTCTATTCAAGAACGTATTTTAAAGCGGGGTGTTGATATCCTGATTGCAACACCGGGACGCTTAATTGATTTATTTGAGCGCGGCAAATTGATTCTCACCAACATTAAAGTTGTTGTTATTGATGAAGCTGATCGTATGCTCGATATGGGCTTTATGCCGGATGTAGATAAAATCTTAGCTTATATGCCTAAATTACGCCAAACATTGATGTTTAGTGCGACATTATCTCCAGAAGTTAAGCGGATTTCTCAGTCTTATCAGCTCCAGCCGTGTGAAATTAAAATTTCCAGATCAGCAAAAACAGCAGAAACCATTGAACAATCTATTGTTCGGTTGAATGAGATGGAAAAGCGAATAGCTTTACGTAAAGTATTGAAAAGCAACCCTTCCATTGACCCAACCGTCGTTTTTTGTAACCGCAAAAAGGATGTCGATATTTTAACAAAATCACTCCAGCGTCACAAATTTTCTGCCCAAGCGTTGCATGGCGATATGGATCAACGCTCAAGAAATGAAACCTTAGAGAACTTTAGAAAAGGTAACTATAGAATTTTGGTCACCACAGATGTAGCGGCCAGAGGTATCGATGTTTCAGGCATTACTTTGGTTGTGAACTTTGATGTTCCAATTCATGAGGAAGACTATGTTCATCGGATTGGTCGTACCGGTCGCGCCGGTAAAAATGGTAATGCTATTATGTTTGTGACAAAAACGGAAGATAAAAAGCTAAAACGTATTGAATCGTTGATAAAGCATACCATTAAAGAAATCAAAATTGATCTCAATGTAGTTATGGAAGAGGATGAACCAACCGAAAAAGTCCTTGGTTTCGGCCGAATCATTCCTCCCTTTATGCTGGTTGATCCTTTAAAATTTTTGGCTTAAAAAATAATACAGCAATTACTCTTATCGGATGTTTTAATACTAACTTCTTTATTCAAGCTGCATCCGACCAAAGGAATAAATTCTTTTTGCGAGAAATCCTTAGGGAGATAATTATCCTCAAGGCGCTCCTGGGTTAGATAATTAAGGTGAATTAGAAAATGGGCAACTTCTTCCGAACAGAAAACAGAGTTAACACCAGCTTTCTTATTAGCTCTGACAACAGCTTTTAGCAATTCATCCAATTTTTTTTCATAAGATAGCCCAATCCTATTATAAACATAGGGTTGGGTCATGCTCAGGTCATTGCGCATCGCATCGGTAAACTTAAACTGCCGGGTTGAGATTTTGCCTTCATATCCCTTAACAACATCTTCCCATAAACGAATCTGTACTTGCGGCAACACACCTTGATATAAAATCTCTTCAGCCGACCCCGTCGATTCATATGAGTACTTTTGCTCTGCTTCATCAATTAAAACCATTCCCACATGCGACCATTTACTTTCCGTCACAATCTTAATGCCATAACTGAAAAGATCAGTCCCTGAAAATAGAGCAATACCCCATAATTTTAACTTTTTGCCCTCAATCATTTCCTTTTGCTGAGCGACAAATTCCTCCTTTGAACTTTGAATATAATCCACTTGTTTGGCTTGAGATGGTAACACCTCAGTTATGGGAAGATCTTGGGCCCATAAATTACTTGATATTACCATGACGAACAATAAAGGTAACTTCATAACAATGCTTTCTCCTAGGTTGTAATAGAGTGCATCATACCGAAGGATTTATTAAATTAAGATAAATAGGATGAATATTTCTATTATTCCTCCTCAAATCTTTGGTTTATTATGTTATCGATCTATATTTTTTAATGGCCCACCTATCAGGAGGAGGAAAAAATGTTAAACTATGCGGTCATCTTTTTCATTATAGCAATGGTTGCAGGTGTTCTCGGATTCACCGGTATTGCAGGTGCAGCCGTCGATATTGCAAAAATATTGTTCCTAGTTTTTTTGGTTTTATTCGTGGTTTCCCTGGTTTTTGGCTATCGAGCGAGATAAAAACCACAATTTTGCGATCAATATTTTGCTTAAATTTTTGGCTTAAAATTCCTGGTTTTTAACGCCTAATGAGTATATATTGTATAATGCAAGTAATTGCATATTTTAAAATAGAAAGGAGTTGATTTTAGTGGAAGTTACAGTTCGTGAAAATAACGTGGATCAAGCTTTGCGTGTTCTAAAAAAGAAGATGCAACGTGAAGGCATTTATCGCGAGATGAAGATGCGCCGTCACTTTGAAAAGCCATCCATTAAAAAAGCACGTGAGAAAGCTGAAGCTGTCCGCCGTTTTCGCAAGTTAATGCGTAAACGTTTGGAACGCGAAGGCTATTAATTCTCAAGCTTTCAATAGAATTAACGAACAGGGCACCTTTATAGGTGTCCTGTTTATTTTATCAGTAAAGAGTACTTCTCAAAAGTGTTAAGCTTGGAAGTAAGGCTAGTCTGCGTAATAATAATAGGGCCGTGATTCGCGACGCTCGACGTAACGATCTTCAGGGTAGCCATCGCCCTCATAGCGTCTTTCGCGATAGCGGGGTTCATTATAATCTTTCTGATCCATAGATTTTCCAATCTCGGATCCTGCAAGCGCACCAATAACCCCACCAATACCGGCACCGACAATTCGCCCCGAACCACTACCAAATTGAGAACCAATCAAAGCCCCAGTTGCACCCCCCAAGAAAGTGCCACCTTGCTGCTTCGTAATACCCCCTGCTTGATTAGCGCACCCGGAAAGAAGTACTATTGCCAAAAAGGATGCTATTGTAATCTTTAACATTATTACCTCCAGAAGTTTTTCACTAAAAAATATAGGACATAAAGCTTAAATAACTATTAATCATCTAATTCTATCCCATCTGCTAGGCTAGCTTATGCAGAAGTATGTTAGATAACTTAACTCAATCCTTTCATTATTGTCATAATCACACTATATTTATAAAAAAGAATGTTTAGATTGAATTTAGAATGACTCATATACCTGGAAAAAATGATTTTTGGTTTTTACCACTTGGGGGCTCCGGTGAAATCGGGATGAACCTAAACCTGTACGGCCATGATGGTCAATGGCTGATGGTGGATTTGGGGGTTACCTTTGGAGATCGCTTTGGTATTGACGTCATTACCCCTGATCCCGAATTTATCGTAACCCATCGCGAACATTTAGTTGGACTTGTTCTAACCCATGCCCATGAAGACCATATTGGGGCGATTCCTTATTTATGGCCGTTATTAAGATGCCCTATTTATGCAACAAAATTTACGGCTGAAATTGTCCGTCAGAAAATTAAAGAACTCCCCTGGAGCAAAGAAGTTAAAATCATTGAAGTACCCTTATCAGGGGAATTAAAGATTGGAAAATTCTTAGTCGAATATATTACGCTTACCCATTCAATTCCCGAGCCAAATGCCTTAGCCATTGCCACACCACTGGGAACTGTGATGCATACAGGGGATTGGAAAATTGATCCCGCCCCCCTCGTCGGCGAAGCGACAGATACAGACCGTCTAATGGATTGGGGAGAGCAGGGGATTTTAGCCCTCGTTTGTGATTCCACCAATGTCTTTACAAAAGGAACCGCAGGATCAGAAGAAACTGTGCGTGATGAATTATTCAAACAAATCGGCGCTCAAAAAGGCCGGCGCATCATTGTAGCTTGCTTTGCCTCAAATCTAGCGCGCGTCGAGACATCCATTCTGACGGCCAAAAGCCATGGTCGTAAGGTTTGCTTGGTTGGTCGATCGTTGCATAAAATGGTTGATGCCGCTCAGAAAGTTGGTTACCTAAAAGATATCCCACCATTTATTGATGAAGATACAGCAATGAAGTTGCCGCCCGAAGAGGTAATGATTATCAGTACAGGATCCCAAGGAGAACCGCGGGCTGCTCTATCACGAATAGCTGCTGATGCTCATCCCTTTATTAAATTAGACCATCGGGATGTTGTCTTCTTTTCATCCCGCGTTATTCCCGGTAATGAACGGTCAATAAACTTGCTACAAAATAATCTCACCCGCAAAGGTGTTGGTATTATTACGTCTCATGATGAAGATATTCACGTCTCAGGCCACCCAGCCAGGGATGAGCTTATGCAAATGTACGAATGGATCAAACCTAAAGTTTTAATCCCGGTCCATGGTGAATTGCGTCACATGACCGAGCACGCAAAACTAGGTCTTTCTTGCGGGATACCGAAGGCTGTTGTACCGGAAAATGGCTCGCTCATTCGACTGGATGAACATAATCCAACTATCATGGATTACGTGACTGCGGGGCGTCTAGGATATGATGGTTCGCGCATGGTCCCTATGGTCAGTACCATGTTGAGCGAACGCGGGAAATTAGCTTCGAATGGTGCTATTTTTGTCAGTCTTGTTCTTGATAGAGAAGGGGGGTTAGAATGTGAGCCAACCCTCACTCTGTTGGGGTTAACCGTGGGTGGAGAAGAACAAGAACGTATGGAACGAGATATCCTGCGCTGTATTAAATCTTGCATTCATAACGGTTATCAAAATCTAGAAACGCTACAAGAGGAAATTCGAATTAATATTCGTCGTGCTACCAATAGTTGGATTGGTAAAAAAGCCCCGACAGAAATTCATATTATTCAAGTATAAGAAATCCTACACTTTTATCACAATTTTAAAAAGCTCCATTATTGGAGCTTTTTTATTTTATTTCTGATTAAAAATTTAATATAAATCGTGGGTTGAAATTCACGTCCATTATGGTACTATGTATCCCTATTTACAAAACTAAAACAATTTCTTACATTTACAAATTATAAAAGGAATTCGTTAGTCTCGCTTATTGATAGAGACCATCAGTTTATGAAGTGTTTAGGCAGAAATATTGCTAAAACTTAGAATTGACACGAGAAATGTAAGGTCAAAATATTTGTATATCAGCAGCAAATGGGATGTTTAACTGTTTTAAGGAAAGTATAACATGAATTTTTCATCGACTTATTCACTCAAAAGTAATGAAGTTATCCTTACAACTGATGATCCTAAACCGGTGCATGCCCTAGGCTATATCCAGCCTTTAGGTGTCTTATTAGCTATTCACCCCCACACATATGAAATTTTACAAGTTAGTAATAACTCACAAGAATGGTTAGAGGAAGATCCATACGCTTTACACGGACGCCATTTGCAAACAGTTATAGGAAATAATAATTTTGAATCTCTTTATAATTTTATTTCAGACAAGAAAATAGAATCATTCCCTCGGTATGTCTTTACAATGCTTTTCGCTGGTCGTTCCTTAGATTTCCTAGCTCACTATCATGATAATTTAATAATTTTAGAAGCCGAAGAGACTTTTGTCTTAGAGGCAAAAAATATTGTTAATACGGTCAACAGTATTTTCACTCGAATCTTAAAAGAGAATCAATTAAAATCATTTTGTCAGACATTAATGACTGAAATACGCAGTTTAACAGGCGTTGACAGAGTTATGATCTTTAAATTTCATAAAGATTACACAGGCGAGATTTTTGCTGAGGTAAAACGAGATGACCTGCCTTCCTATTTACATTTAAGATACCCCGCCGAAGATACCCCTCATCCTATTCGGGAAGCTTTTAGGAAAAATTGGGTGCGGTATATTCCAAACCTGTTTTCTCAACAATCAGAGATAGTGCCCACCATTAATCCTTATACTCAAAAACCGTTGGACCAGACACACGCCTTTTTACGGGGCGTCTCAATTACGCACGTCGATTATTTAAGGAATATGTCGGTTGGAATGATGTTAACATTATCCATAATAATTGATGGTAAACTATGGGGCTTAATTAGCTGTCATCATCCGACACCCAAAATTATTCCGTGGCCTATTCGGACGAGATGTGAAGTGCTGGCGCAAATAAGCTCTTTACAGCTAAAAGAAGTTCAAAAGATAGAAGCGGATCTTTATATTCAACAATCAGAAAAAAAAACTTCTAATCTTGTTGAAAAATTATTGGAATCCAACAAACTTATTTCAGAGGTAGTAAACGAAAAAGATTTATACCATTTTGTTAATAGCTCAGGAGTTGCAATTTTAGAAGATGGACAATGGTTTATCCATGGGGTTGTTCCAACAAGTGATCAGTTAGATGAATTGGCCGATTTCATAAAAGATGAAATTTCACATAATGACTCACAACACCATATTTGGTATACCCACTTTTTAAGTAAGATTTTTGAACCAGCTAATGAATACTCTTCAATAGCAAGTGGTGTCTTAGCAATGTCTATTTCCCCTATCCATGACCATATGATTTTATGGTTTAGACCAGAATTAGTTCAGGTGGTAAATTGGGCTGGTTATCCTAATAGCCCGATTGAAAATAGTCCCCAGGGACCGCATTTAGTACCGCGCACTTCTTTTATTTCATGGCAAGAATCTGTAAAAAACCATTCTGAAGAGTGGGAAAAAATTGAAATTAAGGCGGTAGAAGAACTAAGACATAGCTTAATGGAGGTCTTAGTTGCGCGAACACAGGCTATTAAAGAATTAAATGCTAGTTTATCAATCAGCAATCGAGAATTAGAATCTTTTGCGTATATGGCTTCCCATGATTTGCAAGAACCATTAAGAGGAATCAATTTCTATGCCCATATGATAAAAGATGAAATAGAGAATAAGGATAATAATAATATTTTACAACAAACTAATAACATTATACGTCTTAGTGAAAGAATGAAAAACCTTATTGAATCTTTGCTTGATTTTTCACGTTTAGAGCATACCACTCAAAATTTTACACACCTGGATATGAGAACTCTTCTTCAAGAAGCTATGGATACCCTACGCAGGCGCATTGAAGAAAAAAAGCCTTTAATCCTTATTCAAGAAGTCTTTCCCCCCGTCTATGGCGATGCAGCGCGCTTAAGAGAGCTTTGGACTAATTTAATTTCGAATGCGTTAAAATATACCAATGTTGAGGAAATCAAGATAGAAATCGGCACAACGCTTACGGAAAAGGGAGAGGCGTATTTCATTCGTGATAATGGAATTGGTATACAGCCCCAATATCACACTTTTGTCTTTCAAATTTTTAAACGTCTAAATTCAGAAAAGAAGTATCAGCGAGGAAGTGGGGTAGGCCTATCCATTGTGAAAAGAGTGGTAGAAAAACATGATGGGGAAATATGGATTAAAAATAATCCTGACAATGGGATTACGATTTTCTTTACTCTTAACAAAAAGCCGAATGATGCCGACGAAGAGGTTTAACCATAGGTTGGTATAACTTAAAAGGTTAACGAAAATAAAAAAGAGAGACAGAAATTTCTGTCTCTCTTTTTTATTTTACAGTAGTTACTTACTCAATTCATCAAGAATTAAATTGTACTCATCTTGTCGAATCTTTCTATAATATTCATAATAGTCGGCCATACCAAAATCATTTTCTTGTAAAAGATTAGATTTCATCTGCAATTTCTAAACATCGTTTGAATAAGGTTTTTCTCCATGAGTCGAAAAATTACCAAGGAAATGGATATCACCTTGACACGAACCAAATGACTACAAAATGGTGTTTAGGTCACCTTTTAAAAGCCTTTCAAGATTTGCTAAAAGATCATTATTATCGGCGAAAAGCAGGCGAAGAGGCGAGGATTATAGACAATGAGACACGAGCCCATTTGCAAAATGCCTTGTCCATTATTGTTAAAGAACCTTATAAACCTCTGTTAACGGATGCGTTCAACGAGGAATATAAAGAACATCTTTACAAAGTGTTAGACTTAAAGCCGGAAGATGGCTTTTTAGAAGATATAAATAAAATTTTTGATTTTACCGTTATAATCGGTAGGGGAAATTCTATTTATCAAACGCCTTTAACCATCAATACTCAAGACCCACTAGCGAGCAAAATGGGAAGTCACTCAATTTCAACCTACTATTTTGGAAGAAATCTTTCTAAACGCATAATGGAAGAGGGAACTTTTAGGAAAAAAAAGGAGCCTAAATAAGTACTACGAATAATTATTAATAGATTTTACAAGGAATCGAATTTGTGCCCAATTAGAACGCGATAAAACAAGACCAAGTTTTACGTGGAGAGACTGATGTGGAGTTGGTTATATTTATTAAAATTATAGATTTAAAATTTATAATTTTAAGTTTTAGTTTTCAGGGCTTAGAAGAGAGCTCCCTTATGGTAAAATTAAAAGTTGTGTACTTAGTCTTAATGACTCAAATATAAATATTTCTGAAGAAAAATAAGAGACTTTTCTAAAATAGAAGCAACAAAGTTGGTAGCTTTCTCTAATACCTGCAATGACAGTGATAACTAACGCCATTACAATTTAGAGTGGAAGGTGTAATATGAAAAAAATTTAAAAGATACTTCTTATTCAGTTGACCTTTCTTCCCTGGAATCTAACTGGTGGGCATTCGCCTTACGCGGTATTCTTTCCATCCTTTTTGGTGGGGTGGCTATTTGCATGCCCGCCACTACTGTCCTCACTCTGACTATTATCTTCGGTACCTATTCAATAGTTGATGGTGTATTCTCTCTTGTTTCGGGTATCAACCGCCTGTCCAGGGGAAAGAGGTGGGGAACATTCGTCCTGAATGGATTGATCGGCATTGGAGCTGGCTTGGTAGCCCTCATTATGCCCCAGCTTGCCTATGTGGGTCTTGCTGTTTTTTTATGGACAATAATTTCAATTTGGTCCATCGCAACAGGCATTGTTGAAATTAACGCAGCAGTACGATTACGACAAGAAATTCAGAATGAGTGGTTACTGGCTTTAAATGGTCTTATTTCCGTAGTTTTAGGTATCATAATTCAGGTGTTGCTGTGGATTAATCCTTTCATTAGCTTGATAGCGTTAGGTTTGGTGATAGGGTCTAACTTTGTAGCATCAGGCATTACGTTATTGCTTTTAGCTTTTAAACTACGTAATCGAGAAAAGGATTTATCTAGCAATAAGAGAGTTGAGCAGCTTGGCTAAAGAAAATTAAATCTACAATATAGGGAGTTTCACC